>DATKNW010000057.1:0-149959 GCA_035541135.1 Verrucomicrobiia bacterium | reverse complement strand
TCAACTCTTGACACATGACAGATTCTCCAGTTTTCGGGCCAGGGATGGGTTGTGAGCGGCTTCGGCCTCCAAGCGATTGATCAGGTGCGTTATGCCGCTGCCGTCGCGATAACCGCACGCGCGGGCCACATCCACGCGCCGCTCGCCTCCGACCCGCATGCGCGCCCAGATCCGCACCCGGGGGGCGGGTTCGTCCGCCAGCCGTTGGTGCAGGCGTTGGCGTTGGGCGCGCCCGTCTTCCCGCTGCTACCAGCGGCGCTCGTCCTGTCCGCTCTTGCCCGACAAGATGTGTTTCACACGCCGCCAGAGCTGTTCGGAGCCCAGCACCACAGTCAGGGTCGGACCTGTATTCATGACAGTTTCGCTTTGCGAGCCAGTTCGGCCAACTGCTGGCGCGAGCGGCGATCTATCCAAATGGACGAACTGGCGAGGAAAACCAGCCGTGCCATCGTTGTGAACTTCGAGCAGACAGGGCGCCTATGTGGGCCGGGGAGCGGCCCCAAACGGTGTGGACTACGGGGGTGATTCAACTGCCGCGCAAGGGCCGCGTCAAGAGCATTCGTGTGGCACGACCCGCATTGGTACATCTGGCCAAGCGTGGTGACACGGGTTACGGCAGGCCGAGGATTCGTTTGCCCTCGGGCGTCACGCGGGAGAGCGACCAGGGCGGATCGGTAACGACTTCGACATTGGCTTCGCCGACGCCGGGCAGCTCGAGCAGTTTGCGCTGGACCTGGGCGGAAATCTGACCCGCCAGCGGGCAGCCCGGCGACGTGAGCGTCATTTTCACGTCGACGCGCGCGTCGGAGGTGCCTTCGACGGGTTCACACCGGACATCATAGACCAAGCCGAGATCGACGATATTGCACGGAATCTCCGGGTCGTAACACTCCTTCAGCTTCGCGAGCAGTTGTTCCTCGGTCACGAGCATGCCTATGGTGTAGTGGCGGATCGGGCATCTGTCAATCTCGCGTGCTCAAGGGGTGCAGTTGGAGGCTTTAGACGGAACCCTCACCCTGACCCTCTCCCTTAAAAAGGGAGAGGGGAACCTCCTGTTGGTGCGTGCAGGGAGAAGAGCACAGTGGCGGGCGATTCGATTGTTGACCAAAATATCGAGCCGAACCCTGCTTGAGCGCGCGAGACGGCCATCAACCCAATTGCCGGACGACGGATTCGGCACAGCGAACAAAGGCCTTCGCGGGTTCGCTGTTCGGTTCGGCGACGACGATCGGGACGCCTTTATCGCCGCAGATGCGGATATCCGAGAACAGCGGGACTTCGCCGAGGAACGGGACCTCAAGTCGGGCCGCTTCCTGTTTGCCGCCGCCGTGGCCGAAGACATCGTCGTGCTGGCCGCAGTGCGGGCAGACGTAGTAGCTCATGTTCTCGATGATGCCGAGAATCTTCACGTTGACCTTCTCGAACATCGCGATGCCGCGTCGGGCAACTTCAAGCGCCACGTCCTGCGGCGTGGTGACGATCACGCCGCCATCGAGCGCGATGGTCTGGGCGAGGGAAAGCTGCGCGTCGCCGGTGCCGGGCGGGAGGTCGACGAGGAGCACGTCAAGCTCGCCCCAATTGACGGCGAGGCTGAACTGCTGAATGGCCTTCATGATCATTGGGCCGCGCCAGATCACGGGGGCATCGTTGTCGAGCAGCAGCGCCATGCTCATCATTTTCAGGCCGAAGTTCTCGACGGGGTCGAGCTTCTCGTCGGTAATGGTCGGGCGACGGACCGCGCCCATCATTTTCGGCACGCTCGGGCCGTAGATATCGGCGTCCATGATGCCGATGCGCTGTTCGAGCCTGGCCAACGCGCACGCCAGGTTGACCGCGACGGTGGACTTACCCACGCCACCCTTGCCGCTGCCGACCGCGATGATGTGTTTCACGCCGTCAATTTGCGGACGCGCCGGCGCGCCGCCCGCGCCGGCCATCGGCATCTGGCCCTGTTGCGGCGGCTGCTGCGCGGTCATTTGAACATCGACCTTGCCGATGCCACCATGACCGCGGAGAGCAGCCTCGACTTCGCGCTGGATTTGCCGGGGCACATCGAGGTCGCGAGTCATGACGTGCAACGCAACGCTCACGTCATTGTTGTCCGCCACGGTGACGCCACGGACAATACCGAAGCTGACAATGTCGCGGCTGAAGCCGGGAAACTTGACGCCCTTGAGGATCTCGCGGACCTGTTCCTCGTTCAACGGATGCTCGACGCGACCAGCCATGCCGCCTCAATTCACCGCCGCAGTCGGTTTGGCGGGTTGAACAGCGGACGGCTTGGGCTGGAGGAGATCGGCGAGCGTGGTGCGGGCGAAGACTTCGTTGACGCGATTCTGCGCCTCGGTGAACACAGCGCAAAGCGTGCAGTTGCTCATCCGTGTGATCGAGACAACGCATTCCGGGTCGTCAGTGACGCATTTCTGGAGGGCGAAGGCGCCTTCGACGCAATTGAGGACCTGCAGCACGGTGATTTCGGGAGCCGGTTTGGCGAGACTGAATCCGCCGCCCGCACCGCGATGGGAACGGACGAATCCGCCCTTGGCGAGGGACTGGAAAATCTTGGCGAGGAAGCTCTTCGGGACGCCTTCCGCCTCGCTGATCTCGTCAATCATGACCGTGCGCCCCGCAGCCTGTTTGGCCAGGTAGAGGAGTCCAATGATCGCGTATTCGCCTGCGCGGGTGACTTGCATGTGTTAAATCGGAGTCAGATTGTCTTGTTTCTGGGGCAATATAGGAACGCCTCGCTGAAATGTCAACGGCGGCGGCAGAAGGCAGACGAGTGGCTATGTCCGAGGTCTCTCGTGTTGACCGTGCGTCGGCGTCCGCTGCCGGCGAAAGTTCTGACAAATGCGAACCCAAAGCGCGACGGAAATCGCGGCCCCAACTACGCCGTAGACGAAGTAGAGGGCTCTTTCGCCCACGTCTTTGTTTGTGTCCCGGATCGCTTCAACGGTCGCGCCCACTGCGCTCAGGATCGAGAAACAAAGCATGACCGACAAGCCAGCGACAGCCATCGGGCTCAAAGGGGCGTGAGTCAGTCGCCAGTACATCTGGCCTTCCGCGAAGATGCTCTTGTACGGGTCGATGGTGCTTGTCGACGAGAGCGGCGCGCCGCAATGCGGACAGAAATCGGCGTTTGCCGGCACAAGGCGAGCGCAACCGAGGCAGACAATGTTCTTGCCGGCATCGGGAATAACATTTTCGTCCTGTGGAGTAGCGCTCATGTGTCGGCGCCTGATCAACGCTAGAGAGCATAGTTCTGGGATAAAAGCCGGTCAATGGAAATCGGGTGTTTTTCGGCCTTTACGGGCCATGGGCAATCCCGCATAGTGCGCGGCAGAGCAGGGCGCCCCCAAGCGAGCGCAACGACTCAACCGGAGGAGCACGAAATGGACGCGAAGACAACGGCATACTGGATTGGAGTATTGGCGGGCGGCCTTGTGGTGGGCACGCTCTGCGGGTTGATTCCGTTTTTTGTGGGAAGGAAGAAAGGGCAATCCACGCTGGGGATTGCAGGTCTGATTGTGTGCATGCTGTCGGGATTGGTGCTGGGGGTGATCCTGGCGCTGCCGGCCTCGATCATATTCACAATCGTCATCGTGTTTGCGAGCCCGAAAGCGCCGCCTCCTCCACCTTTGCCCAACCGCATGTGATGGCCGGTGGGCGGCGAGGCGAAACGGCTTGTCTTTTGAAGTAGATTTCCCGAAATGAGCGCGCGGCGGCTGGTGATTACGAAACACACGAAGACGCTGGCGGTATACGACGGCGAGGAGGAGGTGCTGCGTGTTCCGGTGGTGCTCGGCAAGAATCCCGGCGACAAACAACGCGAGGGCGATTGGGCGACGCCCGAGGGCGAGTTCTACATCTGCTACAAGAACCCCGAGAGCCAGTACCATCGATTTCTCGGCTTGAGCTATCCGAACATTGAGGATGCGGAGCGCGGGCTGCGCGAGAAGTTCATCACTCAAGCCGAGTATGAACAGATTCGCGAGGCGATCGCGGGAAAGAAGTGTCCGCCGTGGAAGACGGCGCTGGGCGGTGAGGTTGGGTTGCACGGGCCGTGTCCGAACGTGACCTGGACGCACGGGTGCATCGCGATGAGTGTCGAGCAGATCGAGCGGTTGTACGACTTGATGGAGATCGGCGACGAAGTGGTGGTCGTGCCGTGAGAGACGGTGGAACCGTGGCGCGATTGTAGCGTTTTCCCATGAACCAGCGCTATTTCATCTATCCGATCCTGTTTATTGCGGTGATGCAACTGGTGCCGCTGCTGCGGAATGACCGGCGCTGGCATGCAGCGCAGATCGGCCAACTGGGCGTGATTCTGCTGGCCTGCCTCGGCGGGTTGTACTTCAGCTACGAACCATCTTTTTACCAGTATGACATGGTGTGGGTGGCTGCGGCGGCCGCGTTGTTCGTGATGTTCGTTGCTGCGCCGCCGCTGCTGGTTTCCGCGGCAACGGGGCGGGAACAACGCGGGCAGTGGCGCGGCGGGGCAACCCTGTGGTGGGTGGCGAGTTGGTTCGCGTGGGGGCAGACGGGCCGGCTGTATCGTCGGCACGGCGCGGCCTTGCGGTTGATGGAGCGGGATCGTCGTGACGACGCGCTCGCAGCGCTGGATGAACTGATCCCGATCGAGTCGAAGCCGGGGCGGCGGCCGATGCCGCCGGCTGTGTTCGGGTTGGTGCACATTTGGAAACTGTCGCTGCTGCTGACGCTGCGGAGATGGGAGCAGGCGCTGGCGTTTTATGAGAGCGTATACGACTGGGGCACGCTGGGGCTGGCGACGCAGGCGCGGCTCCTGGCGGCACGGGCACAGGCCGAGGTCGGACTATTTGACCGCGCTGTGCGCAGTTTGCAGTTTGCCCTGCTGTCGCCGCGGACGGTCGGCGTGAGACAGGCGCAATTGTGGGCGACGCGCGTGGCGGTGGCGTCGCTGGCCGGGGACCGCGAGACGCTGGAAGATTTGTTGAACCGAGGTGACTACGTGCGGCGGCATCGGCGGTATGCGAGATTTGCCGCGTACTGGCGCGGGCGGTGCGCGCTGGCGCGGGGCGAACGGGAAGAAGCGGTGCGGATGCTGACGCAGGCATCCGAATGGACGCGTCCGCGGAACCGGTTGTGGGGCGACGCGATCCAGGAACAACTGAGGCGGGCGGAATACGGAAGTCCCTCTCGCCTCAATCCTTTCCCTCTAGGGGAGAGGAGAGATGGCGGTGACGCGGAGTACGCGGCGTTGAGCCCGCTGTATGCACACGGGCAGGAATTGGTGCGGCGGGCCGAGAAAGATTCGGCGGGCTGGCGCGCGCTGATGCACATGGGACGACCCGAGCGGGTGACGCTGTCGCTGTTGCTGGCGATGGCGACCGTGTATCTGGTGTTCGATCTATTCCTGAACGAGGAGATGCAAGAGAAAGTCTTGCTGTGGGCGGGGAACAGCGCCGACACGATCAGGAACGGAGACTGGTGGCGGGTGTTTACGGCGTTATTTCTGCACGCGAACCTGCTCCATCTGGCGATGAACGGCGCCGGCCTGTGGCTGTTCGGGTCGGCGGTGGAAAAGACGCTCGGGCGGTGGCGGATGCTGGCGGTATTTCTGGTGGGCGGGGCGCTGGGGAATCTGGCGAGCGCGTCGGTGGCGCATTACGACGTGGCGATCGGCGCGAGCGGAGGAATTTTCGCCGTGATCGGCGCGTTTGCAGCGGGCGTGTGGCGATTGCGGTCGCCGATGTACTTTGCGCTGCGACGGAGGCTGCTGTTGGTGTTGACGCTGATGGTTGCGGCGGATTTTACAATCGGGGGATTGGAGCCGCGGGTGGATAACCTGGCGCACGTGGCGGGATTCTTTGCGGGGATGGCGCTGGCCGCAATTCTGGGGAGCGCGGGGCGGAGCGAGAGCTAGCGATGGCCGGCTTGGTCCGGTAAGGAAGAAGCGCAACCGCGGGTCTGTTCACCGAGTCGTGAACGAGCGTCGTTGTTTGTCTTTCCGCCGCGTTCCTCGCGGCCGCGCTTCGACAGCGTCATCTCACGGCACCAGCCGAATCCGGTAGTAGCGGGCCGGCGTGTTGGTTGCGCCGCCGATATCGAGATAGTTGGTGGTCACATCGCCGCTGTTGGGCAGGATGATGTGCGGTGCCGTGGTGATATCCACATAGTTGGTGGTGAAACTGCCATCCGCCGTGACCGAGACCGCTTGCACGGCGTTGGTCTGCATTCCTCCGGCGGACCAGGTGATGGTGATATTCTTGTTAGTGTCGGTCGCCACGGAGATGATGCGGAATACCGAGGCCGGGTTGGTTGGATTGAGCCCGGCCAGGAACTGGTTGGTATTGCTGATTCCTTTTCCGAACGGATCCGCGTCGGGCTGCGCTTGCGGGCAGGCGGTGCAGCCGAAGTACTGCATCTGCCACGCCTGCCAGGGGCCGTAGGCCGTGACGTAATTGGGCTGCATGTTTGTCGAGCTCCCGTTGGGGCCGCTGACGATGAGCGTCACGTTGTAGGCGCCCGCAGCATACACGTGGCTCACCGCGCCGGTGGTCGCGTCAAGTTGAGCGCCGTCGCCGAAGTCCCAGAACCAATTTGTGATTGTGCCCGTCGAGGTGTCGGTGAAATCCACTGTCAGCGGCGCCGTGCCGTTGGTCGGCGCCGCGGTGAAGCTGGCGACGGGCGGAGTTGGCACGCAGCAGAGGGCATCCTGCACGGTCACCGAGTCGACGTACCAGCCGGTGCCAGCCTGGGCGCCGGCGGTGGGGTTGGTGTTACCTTGAACATTCAGATTGTCAATCCGCCAGGTGCCGCCCGATCCACCGGCGGCGTACGCGTAGATCCTGAAGTAGATGGTGCCCGTCAGGTTGGAGAGGCTGAGGCTGAGCGCGTTCATGGGCGTTGTGGAAAACGCGGTATGGGCGCTCTTCTCCCCGCTGTCATAGATCGTTGACGAGAACGAGGCATTCGTGCTGATCTGCACATCGAACTTGGTCGGGCCGGTCTTCGAAGCCTGATCGTCGAAGCTGATCCGGGACAGACTGGCCAGGTACCCGGTGGACACGGTCAACGAGAACGTGAAATAACTGAAGCTCGTGGTGGGCGGGCCTGCGGTCTGCGTGAAGCTCGCGGACGCGATGGCTTCTCCTGGATTGCCGCTGTAGTACGTGATCGAGCCGGCATTTGCATCCGTTACCGCGGAGGCGGTGACATTTGAACCCGTGATGTCGGGGGTGGCCGCGGGCGCGTTGAAGCTGTAAAACGCCAGCGTGCCGTTGTTGGTCACGGGAGAAACTGGCGGGAGATTGCCCGTGGCGCAGAGCCAACGCAACTGCACGTTCTGGCCAGACGCCGTGGCGGGCAAATTGACCACGGTGGTTGTGTACGCTGCCGAACTGCCGCTCCACACCGCGCGGCCCGCCAGCGGATTCGCGTAGCTTGTGCTGAGCGTTCGGTTGTAGTCGCCGCTGACGAACGATCCACCAGCCGCCAGAATGTCGGTGTAGGAACCTGATCCAATGCGGATTTCCAACACGCCACCGTCGTAGCCGAGGGCGTTGTTGGTGAGGTTCGCGGTCAGGCTGTAACTGTGTCGGAAACTCAACTGCGCTGCGGAACTGTTGACGGCAAAGACCGGCGAATCCAACTCGTTCAGCCCGGCATTGGTCGGGTCCGGCGAGAACGCCGCATTGGGGGCCGTGTCCGCGAGGGTGGCAGACGTGATCCAGTTGGATTGCGCGCCCGAGGCCGACGTTGCCCAGCCGGACGGCAACACTGGGGCGGTAACGCCGTCAAAGTTCTCGACGAACGAATTGGTGCTAACGCCCAGCGGCAATGTGTACAGGACCGTCCCGAGGTTGTTCGTGCCATCCTGGAGCTGGAGCGTTGCCTGGATGTAGCCGCCGCAGTTGCCGGAGGCGGTGAACGTAAACTGCTGGGACGCGGATCCGCCGGCGGCGATGGCTCCGTACGTTTGCGGGTCGGTTGGACTGGTCACGCCGTTGGCCGCCAGCAATGTGGCGACCAGGTTCTCGGTCGCACCGTTACCGACGTTCACGAGCGAGAACGCCACCGTCACCGTTTCGCCTGGATCGATGACACCGTTGGTCGGCGAGCACCCTTCGGCGACCAGCGCGGCTCCACTGGGCTGCAATACCGGGGCGAGAGCGGCAACATAGAGGCTGACGGGTAGCACGGAATTACCCGCGCCATTGGTGACATTGGTAAAGCCGATACCGTCGAAGTAGCTTCCGGGAAGGAGGCTGTTCGCGTTGGGGTTGATCGTGACCGTCACCGTGGTTCCTACTCCCGGCGCCAGGGTGCCGTTCGTGGCGGACAAGGTCAGCCAGTCGACGATTTCGTTGGCGGTCCAATTCACTGGTGCGGCTCCGCTGTTCGTCAGGGAGTAGACCTGGATCGATGGGGAGAACGGGCCTCCCATGTATCCGCTGGAGGTGAACCCGGATGAAGGGATCACGCCGAGTTGGGCCGGGCCGGGCGGGATGATTGTCGTGGGATCGCTGACGGCGTTGTTGAGCGCGTTGCTGTCGATGCCGGAGACAGAGGCATTGTTGGTGACGGCCGATGGGGCGCCGGCTGAGACGTTTACGGTAACGGTAATGGGCGGGTAGCTGCTGCCGGGAGCCAGCGCGTCAGAACGCGTGCCGGTCAGCGTGTTGAGGTCTGTTGCCCACCCGTCGCCACTGATGGCGGTAGCGGTCAGACCAACGGGTAGAGTGTCGTTGACGGTGACCAATCCGCTCGATGGTTGTGTGCCAACGTTGGCGACCTGAATCGTATAGGTATCGCCAACGTCGCCCTGAACGAAATAGCCCGTATGAGTTTTGGTGAGGGCCAGGTCCGGGCCGTTCGCCGCGGCAACGGTGAAATTACCGGGACTGGTGGATATGCCGCCGAGTGTAAAGACCGAGATGGGGCCGGTGGTGACGTTGGTCGGGACCGTGGCGATAATCTGCTGGGGCGAGTTGATGGTGAACGAGGCGGCAATGCCGTTGAACAAAACGTTGGTGGCGGAATCGAGATTCGAGCCGGTGATCGTAATATTGGTGCCTGTGGCGCCGCTCAAAGGAGAGAAACTGATGGCACCGGGAGCGGCGGGTGACTGACCGTCCACTTTGCTGCGCAGTACCCAGGCCAGGTTTGTGGGCAGCGCCGTGAAGAATGAGAAACCGGTATCGATTTGCAGTTGCCTGGTGGAGGTCACGAAGCTCGTCCACGGATTCACCTGTGGGGCATTGGGAATCTCGACGGCGATGACGCGGATCGTGCTCGGATCAGCGTTGGCAACGCGGTCGAAGGCGGTACCGCTGCCCAACGGTACGCATACGACGACCTTCCAGGTGTTCGACGGAACATAGACATGACCGTTCGCAATCGTCGTGGAACCGAAACCGCTCGGGCCGCAGGTGATCAACAATTCGTAGGACGAGAGCAACGAGTGACAATAGCTTTCCAGAGATCCCCACACGCCGCCGTTTTCATTCGAGTCCTGGGGGATGATGTTGGACATGTAGAAAACCAGTTTGTTGTCGGTCGTGTTGTCGGTGCGGTCTTCCGACGGGCACATGTGACCGCGAGTCCAGCCGGAACCCGAGTAGTCGGATGGGCTCACCTCGTAAAATCCCGGCGGCAGGGTGGTGTCCGGGTAAAAGCTGGAGGAGCGCCCGGAGGAGCCGACGTCGCTCGCTGTGAGATCCCAGCTCACCCAATTGGGTTCACCAAATTGGTCACTGTAGTCGATGGCCTCGACCGTACGTTGAATCAGGTAATGGGCGTGATTAGTGGGGTCGGCACTGGCGCCACTGGGATTCCCGAGTTGCATCTGCAGGGTCGAATCGATAATGGCGGTGGCTTGGTGTGTGCTGATGAACAGCGACAATGCGCCCAGCATGGCTTTTAAGATATTGGATATCAACGAGTTGCAAACGGCGTGTTTCCCAAACATCATTTCCCTTCCGGCAGAACCGCGACCTTCATTACATGATCTAAATGCTCACCCACATTCCTTGTTTATCGCCCCAAGGGGTGGTTATGTCAAGATTTTAGTCCGAGAGAAGGGGGTGGGGCAGGAGATTGCAAGCGCCTCAAGATGAGCCGGTTGGCCATGAGCCCAAGCGGTTAACCGATTTTCGGCCTTGGGGCTGCATTCAGTGGTTTTGACGTAGCCGATCGCGGATGATGGACCTTAACCGCCACGGACGTAGCGGGAGGTGAGTGGATTTTTTTCAATGTATTCTATACACTGGGCAGATTGACCGCACAGTCAGTTGGCGGTATTGGGTTACGGTGGCGGGACGACGGGGAGAGACCACGACGTCATGATTACCTGTTTGCCCCACATCAACGGGACCGAAGCAACCAGTGATGATGCGAGCCCCTCGGCCATGGAATGCCCCAGGGGCCGGGAGAGTCAATCGGTTGTTTCCATGAGTTGAGCCTGACCATGGGAAAGAAGCAAAAACGGGTCCTCATCGCGCTCGGTTGGTACGATTACCGTCTCCACCGGGGAATCGAGAAGTACGCGCAAGAACACGGGTGGCATCTGTCGGAGGATTTGGCGAGGGAAAAGGTGATCCCGTGGGGGTGGGATGGAGACGGCATCCTCGCGTGGTTGGCGGGTGACGACGACCTGGCGGATTTCGTGGTGCACACCGGCAAGCCGACGGTCGATTTCAGTTTCCGGCGGTCACATCTGCCGTTTGCGCGCGTCCTGGAGGATCACGCCATGGCGGCCCAACTGGTGGCCGACCACTTTCTGACCCGGGGCCTGCGGAATCTTTCCTTTTACAGCGACGTTGACAATTGGGTGCATGAGGAACGGGGGCAGGCGTTTGCCCGGGCGCTCAAGCAAGCCGGGCGCGAGTGCACGTGGATTCGCTGGTATCAATCGCCTTCATCCCGCAACGCGCGGAGTGACCGAAAGGCGTGGCAACGGAAGCGGGATTGGCTGGCCGCGCAACTGCGACACGCCCCCAAACCGCTGGGGTTGTTCACCGCCGTTGATGGGTTGGCGCTGGATGTGCTGGAAACATGCGAGCGTCTCGGCATCGCGGTTCCCGAAGAAGTCGCCATTATTGGCGCGGGAAATTCGTTGTTGGCCGTCGAGGCGATGCAAACGCCGATCTCGAGCGTGGACGGGAACCTGGAGCTGGTGGGGTACCGCGGAGCGGAATTGTTGGATGATCTGATGGCCGGCCGGCCGGTTCCCAAACAGCCGGTACGGATTCCGCCGGCAGGGCTGATTGCGCGGAAGAGCAGCGACCTGATGGCCGTCAAGCATTCCGGCATCGCCCGGAGCCTGCATTTCATTTGGGAGCACTACCACGAGTCGATCGGCATCCAGGATTTGATGAAGATCAGCGCCATGTCGCGGAGCGGGCTCCACCAGGCGTTTCTGGAACAGGTCGGACGGTCCCCGGGACACGAGCTTCATCGGGTGCGGATTGAGCAGGCCAAACGGCTGCTATCGGAGAGCAATCGGAAGATGGAAGTCGTCGCGGAAATGTGCGGGTACCAGAGCGCGAACAGCTTCTGGGTTGCATTCAAGAAATCCACCGGCTTGTCCCCCCATCAGTACCGCAAGACCTTTCTCCGTTGAGAGTTGATCGAATCGCCGCCTGATGCCCGCCTGCTGGCAGGGGGGACATGCCCGGTCGCGCGCCCTGCTTGTGATCCCGTCCGGGAAAACACCACAAGGTCATAGCCATCAGCCTGGCTCGTGGGATTCGCCCGAGCCGGGGAACGGGCGCGGACGGACTTTTTTCATTCGATTTTGGACAGTGGCCAAATTGACCGGTCCCAGAGGAAGGTATGTAATGGTGCGCACGGAAGAATGCTGTGATGCGAGACGGGAAGACCTTCAGATTTCTCACCGGTGACCTTGGCGGGTCGGGGGATCTGTTGCCGGCGTTGCCACGGCAGCATTCGTGAATGACGAGCCGAACGGGTTGCTACGAATAGAAACAGAGTGATCTCAAACCGTGAGGGCAGAGGATCATGAGGCACCATAAAGGAAGCGGGCGAGGGACTATGAAGATCAATCATCGATTGCGGTTTGCCACGGACGTGCTGTGTGGATTGATTGCCGTGAGCGCGCTGCTGGGATTCACCGGCGTCGCCCAAGGCGTCGGGCTGACCTGGACCAATGGCGACGACGTCTGGACCAGCACGACGGCGTGGACGACGAACGTGTTTAGCGGCATTGACACAAACGGTTTGACCAATGTCACCTGCGTGGCCGGGGGGTATACTCTTTCCAACACGACCGCCTGCATTGGTGGCACGGGCGGTTACCCTGGCGGAGATGACCACGCCTATTTCACAAACAGCAGCACTTACACCGTAACGATCAACACGCCGACGACCGTGAGCGATGTCAGTTTCCGCTCCAACACGACGGGAGTGGTCACGCTCGACGCCAGCGGCAACACGCTGACCGTCACGGGCCAGTTTCAAGTCGGCGACTCGACCATGACGGCGGCAGTTTACTGGGCGGGCGGCACGCTCGACTGCGAGAACGGGGGTCAGGCTCAGACACGGATTGCGGGCGGTTCCAGCGCCACGGCCGCGTTTTTCGTCACCAATGGAGTGGTGATATTTGATGCCGCGGGCAACTACGGGACGAGCAAGCGAGGGCTTCAATTGGGCGGCGGCAGCGGCAAACTCGTCATCACGGCGCCCGGCGTGGTCACGAACGGCGTCAACGGCGTGTCCAGCTATGGCACGTTCTCGCTCGGGGCGAACTGCCAGCTCATCATCACCAATGGCGGCAAGCTGTTTGTGACCGGCTACAGCCGGCTCGGGGATGGCTCGAACGCGTTGACGCTTATTTCCGGGCCGACGAGCCTCTTCTCGAACACGGTCGGGGGCATCATTGTCAACTCCGCCAGCACCTTGATCGTCAGCAACGGCGCCACGCTGTTCACCATGAATGGCGGCACGATTGGCGGCGGTACATCGATGAACACGGGCATCGTCTGCGGTGCCGGGTCGAGGTTGATCAGTCAGGGAGGGGGCACGCTCAACTTCATCGTGGGCACCAGCAGTGCCGGCTCAACCAACAACGATTTTCTGGTTTATAACGGCGGCTTCTTCGACGACTCCGGCGGGACCTTGGCCTACGGTAACGCCGTGGGTCTCACCAACACGATCCATTTCGGCGGGACCGGCGCCATGAGCACAGGTTACGTCGCTTGTGTCCGAGCTGGCAGCAGCGCGATGTACTGCGTGGCCTATGTGACCAACGCGGTGCTCAGCACGGGGCAACTCAGCGTCAATGGCTCGAACGGCCAGGCGGCGGTCATCCTGGCCGGGGGAAGTCTGGTGGTTACCAATGACCCGTCACTCGTCAAACCGCCGGCAATAACGACCAATGTTGTGGATTACTCGGCGGGCGGCGGCAGTTATCTGACAATCAACTCCGGCACGCTCATCGCGGCGACGGGCAGCAACTCCACCCAGTTCGTGTTTGGTGATGGGAGCATCAGCTACGGCGACATACTGACCCTTACCAACAGAGGCAAACTGCTCACGGAGCAGGTTCTCTTCGGCGGTGGCATCGGGAATCACACCGGCATCGTGGACGGAGTGGGCACGGTGTGGTCGAATGTCTCGGTGCTGGCGAGTTCGCCGACGAACGGGTTTACGATCGGCGCGGGAGGCGGCGGCAGCAACAACTACTTCGTAATCCGAAATGGCGCCACCCTGTACAACAACGGCACCCTGAGCATCGCCAATAACGCCACGGGCGTATACAACACGGTCGTCTTTGGCGGTGTCGGACCCGCGGTGACGATCGTCAACATTGGTTCGCTCAACGTGGGCGGCGCCAGCGGGACCTACGGCAATACGCTGACGATTACGAATGCCACCGTAAACACCGGCACGCTCAACGTCGGCAACAGCGGAGCGACGAACAACCTGCTGGTTTTGGAGGGTGCCACGATGAGCTTCGACTTCATGCGCGTCCGATCGACCAATACCTTGACCTTCAGCTCCGGAACGATCAACGCCGGGGCGGCCACGGTGGACTCGCTGGCCAACAACGGCACGGCGTCGGTCCTCGGCGATGGCGTCGGCGCGGCGTACTACAATATGACGGGCACCGGCAGCGGCTATCACAACTTCAACAGCGGCGTGGTGATCACCAACGGCGCCGTGCTGAGCGGCAACGGCACGCTGTGCGGCAACGCCACCATCCTGGGATCTTTCGTCCCCGGCTTCTCGGGTTCGGTCGGCTCGATCTACGCCAGCAACGATCTCACCTTTGGCAGTTCGGCCGCGCTGTACTATGACCTGGGTACGAGCAGCGATTCGGTGACGGTCAACGGCGACCTGACGCTGGGCGGCATCCTCGAAGTGAGCAATTCGGGCGGGTTCGGCGTGGGGACGTATGTGTTGTTCACCCATACAAACACGGTGACGGCTCCAGCGGGCACACTGACCGTCGACACCGGCAGCCTGCCTGCGGGATTAACCGCGATCATTTCCAATGATGTGCCGAATACGCCGCGGGTGCTGCTGGTCGTATCGGCTGTGGTCACCGATCCGTACACAACTTGGCAGCAGCATTACTTCCCGAGTGATGGCCCGAATTCTCTGGGCACGGCCAATCCGACCGGCGACGGCATGAACAATACCAACAAGTTCCTGGCTGGATTCAATCCGACCAATGGCCCCGCGTACCTGCACATCATCAGCGTCGCCAAGCAAAGCACGAACGTTGTCGTCACGTACTTGGGCGCCAGTGGTGACAATTCCTGGTCGCCAGGCATTGCCTCGCGCACCAATGTCCTGGAGTTCACCACCGGCACTGCCAACGGTAGTTACACCAATAACTTCGTCAGCACCGGCCAGACCAATGCTCTCTCTGGCGGGACCGGGTTTGGCCAGGTCACGAGCTTTATTGATACCAACGGCGCCGCCAGCGGCTCCACACGGTACTACCGCGTGCGGGTGCTGTTGCCATAGGTGGAAACAATGAACAGGGAGCGCAGCCGAGCGGCAGAAGGTATGAAACGTAACAACAAGTGCCTTCGTTCACGACTCGGTGAACTTCCGGCGGCTGCGCTTTCCGCTTTCAGAGAGTCAGAGGTTACGAGATTTGGGTTGCCGCCACGAAGCGCTGGGCGAGCCGAGCGCGGCGGCGGCAAGAAGTGAAGAGTTCGAAACAGGTGACTATCAGAAGGGATGGGACGATGAAAAGGATGCATCAGTTGCGGGTAATTGGGCAAGAAGGTTGCGCCTCCAGGCTTATCGCCGTGGTGGCACTCGTGTGCGGATTGGCGGTCGGCAGCCGTCCGTCGTTTGCGCAAGTAACGGTGTTCAGCGATACATTCGGCTCGAGCACGCTCAATGGGGTGAGTAGTCCCACGGCGAATTCGACCAGCTATGACATTGCTTCGAGCAAGGCCGCCGGCAGCGCGATTGGCAGCGGGGACCTGAGCATTTTGTTGCCGTCAACAAGCTCGGGTCTCGTGGAAGCTCAAGCGCTGTTTGCCAGCACGCCGATCATGCTCTCCAACCCGGGGGATTACATTCAACTGACCTACACGTTCACGGATAGCTCCAACATTCTCATATCGGGAAAGTCGAGTTCACAGCTTTGGGTCGGGCTCTTCGATTCCTACACGTCGGCTCCGTTGACGAATCTCCAGAACAGCGGGCTCTCGACGAATGCGGCCGGTGGAACCCAGGGCTGGCAGGGCTACCACATCCAACTTCCCGGTAGCGGCAACACGGCAAAGACCTACTTTCGGGCAACCCAAACCGCGGCGGCTGGCGACCAGGATCTGCTCGGCAACAATGCGAGTAGTGGCAGCACCTATGCCAACCCCCGGGGCTATCAGTTGAGCGGTCAGGGATCGTCAACGCTGGTCCTCACCAACGGCCAGCAATTGACCGAGGAGTTCAAGGTGATGTTGAACGCCTCGGGCGGTACCACGGTCAGCAATATCCTGATCGATGCCAGTAGTAGCGCGATCCTGTTCAGTCTGGCTTCGACGACCAATAGCGTCCCGGTGAATGCGTTCGATGGTTTGGCTTTTGGTTGGCTGTACAAGGGTTCGAGTGGCGATCCCGGTTCCGCCATGGATGTGAGTTCCCTGACTGTGATCACGAATGTCCCCGAGCCATCCACGATCATGCTGGCGCTCAGTGGACTGGGTCTGGTCGTCGCCGTGCGGCGCTTCCGTAAAGGCCCGGCTGCGTAACGTCGGTTGTTTGATGAACAGGAAGCCGGTCGATTGCCACAGGTGGGGCAAGCCAAACCCCTCGGCTACGAAGAAAGGATGAGAATGATGTCGCGTCAGATCAGGAAGCAGGCGTTCACGCTCATTGAACTGTTGGTCGTCATCGCCATCATTGGAATCCTGGCGGCCATGTTGTTACCGGCGCTCAACAAGGCGCGGCAGAAGGGGTACCAGGCAGCGTGTATCGCGAACATCAAGCAGTGGGGTGTGGCCATCTCGCTGTACGCCGACGAGCACAGTGGATGGTATTACTACAACAGCACCGGGGGCGCCAATTGGGACGACGTCGGGGGCAATGCGAACCCTTACGCAGCGTACCTCATCGGCAAGAGCGGCAACCTGAGTGCCAGAATCCGCACGATGCGAATCTGCCCGGCGCGGCGCGGCCATCCGGAGGTCGTGGCCAATGCTCACAGCTACTCAATGCCGATTGGCTGGTACCAATCGGGGAGCACAATGGTCGAGGCGAACCAACCGGGCACGCCATTCGAGGTGAATAACACCTATTACCCGAGGCTCATTGGACTGCCCAAGCCGGCCCAGTATATCGTGATCATCGAGTCGACCGGCCACTCGGTCACTTGCGGTGGCCTGGTGAGCATAACGACGAAACCGTCATCCGGCGATGCCGATATGCTTCCGCCCATCCAGCGCCATGTGGCCCTCATTAGCACGCTCTTCGGTGATTTTCACGCGGAATCGCTTACGCTTCCCCAGCTCCAGCAAATCGACGGCATCAACTGCAGCAAGGCCCCCGGGAATCCGTATTTCCTCCTCCAGTAAAGGGGTGGAGTTGTCGGGCGGTCGTCCGCCCGGGAAGCCATGACCGGTAAGCAAAACAATGATCGCTCTGAACGGGAGATTGACCATGAAACGTGTCATGCGTACCAGGCTGGTGACGATATTTTTCGCCGTGCTTCTTGCTGGCGGTAGCCGCGCGAGAGCCCAGAATATCTTTGTTGACCTGCTGACCGGTACGGCGGCGCCGGTCACCAGCAGCAACATCGCACCGCCGTCGGGCTACAGTTACAGCGCGGCGGCGCCGGTGGGCGGAAACAACTGGAACACCGTCGGCGAGAGCGCCACGGTTCCACTGAATACCACGGTCGGTTCGACCGTCATTGTCTATACCAATCTCCCGCTGAAGGATTGCACGGGCACGAGCATTACGCCGACCCTCACGGTGTCGTACTTCTCGAAAGTGACAACCGGCACGCGGGTGCAGCCGTCGAACAGTTCGGGTGAGAATACCATCCAACCGGGCGGCGTGATGCAGCAGTCGTGGCGAAACTACTACAATGCCAGCGGTAATTTCTTCATCTTCTCATTTGCAAATCTGACGCCGTCAGCGCTCTATGGGATCTACATCGAGGGCGGCACGACAACCTCCGGCCAGGGCGTGGGAGTGGCGTTGTCCAACGCCAACTACTATGCCGTCGCCAGCGGGAATCCCACCAACGTCACCACGGCCAATACCACGGCCAACAGCAACGGCGCGTACGGAAGCCTGTGGACGACGAACAGCGTGTCCGGCGGCTTTCAACTGCTGCCGCAAGGGTCGACCTGGGGTGTTCTCTATGGCCAGGCCGATGCGTCCGGCAATTTCGGGATATTGTTCAACGGTCTCAGCAGCGCGGCGTACCTGAGCGGTTTCCAGCTTGTAGCATTGTCAGCCCCGGGGCTCACCGGGCCGACGAACCAGACCATTGTTGCCGGCAACAACGCGACCATCAGCGCTTCGGTCTCTGGCCTGCCTGCGCCCGCCCTGCAATGGCAGGCAAACGGAACGAACATTGCCGGCGCGACAGGCTCTTCGTTGATCCTGACAAACGTCCAGGCCTCGCAGAGCAATTTTGTCTATTCGTTGGTCGCCAGCAACATCGTGGGCGCGGCGACAAACAGCATGATGCTGACGGTCATCGTAATGCCCGGGATCGGTAATCTGACCAATCAGACCGCCAGCATTGGCGACACGGTCGTCATCAGCCCATCGATCAGCGGCGTGCCGGCGCCGAGCCTGCAATGGCAGTTGGGCGGCACGAATCTGGTGGATGGCGCCACCGGCAATGGGTCCACGATAACTGGCAGCACGAGCAGCACGTTGACGATCACAGACGCCCAGGCGGCTGACAGCGGCAGCTATTGCCTGATCGCCAGTAATGCGGCCGGGGTGGTGACGAGTTGTATGAACCTGACGGTTTCCGGCAACAGCGTGCCGCCGGGCATCGTCGGGCCAACAGACCAAACCACTGTCCAGGGCAATACCGCCACGTTCAGCGCGTCGGTCAGCGGCTTGCCCACGCCCACCCAACAATGGTACGACAACGGTGTACCAATCCCCGGTGCCACCGGTGAATCCCTGATCCTGACGAACGTGCAATACCTGACCCAGAACGGGCATACGTACTCGATCATTGCCACCAACGAGGCGGGTTCGGCCTCCAACAGCGCGGTTTTGTATGTTCTGGTGCCGCCGACCATTTCTGCGCAGCCCCAGAGCCTGGTAATCACGAATACCCAGGGCGCGTGCTTCTCGGTTGTGTCCACCGATGGGGTGCCGGCGGCGACGTTCCAGTGGTATTTCAACAATGCCCTAATCAGCGGCGCCACCAGTTCGACATTCTGCATCGCCAGCGCCGTGGCGACAAACATGGGCACGTACTACGTCGTCGCGTCCAACTCGGTGGGAGGGGCGACCAGTATCGGCGCGACGTTGACGGTCGATTCCATGATGACGGCGCTATCCCTGTCGCCAACCAATGGCGCGACCGGCGTCTGCTACGACACGCCGTTGTACATCACCTTTGACCAGCCGCCGCTGCTGCGAGATCTCGGTATGATTCGCATCTACGACACGACGAATCCGGCATCGCCGATCGACACGCTCGACATGAGCCAGAACTTCACCAATGACCCGGTGTATGCGGCCAATATCCAGGCCAGGACCATTGGCGGCACGACATTCAGTACATTCCCGGTAATCATCGCCGGCGATACGGCGGCCATTTATCCGCACCTGGACTTGTTGACCTCCAATCAGACGTACTACGTAACGGTCGATCCGGGCGTTTTCACCGACACCAATGGCGCGTTGTTTGTCGGTATTACCGGCACGAATGTATGGCAGTTTGCCACCAAGCCCACCGGGCCTGCCAATCCGACCAATATTGTGGTGGCGGCCGACGGCAGTGGCGACTTTCTGACCGTGCAGGGCGCGATTGACTTCGTGCCCAATAACAATACCATCCACACATTGATCAACATCCGTAACGGCACCTATACGGAAGTCATCAACATCCGCTCGAAGAATAACCTTACGCTTCGCGGACAAAGCCGGGCCGGAACAGTGATCGCCTACGCCAACAACGGGCACGTCAATGCCAGCACGCATCAGGAGAACGTTGTCACGGTCAACGGCAACGATATTGCCATCGATGGCGTCACCTTGAACGACACGTCGGGCTACGGCGCGTCGCCGGCACAGGCGCTGATGTTGGAGACCAACATCAAACGATTCATCTTCAACAATTCCGCCATGAGCAGTTTCCAGGATACGATGCTCGGCAACACCAGCGGCACGCAGGCGTATTTCAACAACAGTTTGATCGAAGGCCAAACCGATTTCATTTGGGGTGGCATGAACGCGTTTTTCACCAACTGCGAAATCCGTTGCCGGCTCAGTGGCAGCCATTGTACGCAGTCCCGCACCGATGCGGGCAGCAATGGCATCGCGGTCCTGAACTGCCGGCTCACCCGATCGAGTAATGCGGTGGTGAATTGCGACCTGGGGCGGGCCATCAGCATCAGCAACGGCAACGCGTTTGTCGCCTTTTGCCTGATCGACGACCACATCATCAGCAACGGCTGGAACGGCACCGATGCGTCCATTTCCCGGTATTGGACGTACGGGAACAGCAACATCAACGCCACCGCCGCGCGAACGTTCCCGACCGACCTGACCAACGGTGACCCGAACGTGACGTGTGTCCAGAACGTGTCCTGCTGGCTCAACGGTTGGCAGCCGCAATTGGCGCCGAATATCCTGACCAACCCGGTCAGCATGACGGTCACGGCGGGCACGATGGCTTCGTTCTATGTCTCGGCTACGGGTGTCCCCGATCCGTCCTATCAATGGCTGCTGAATGGCACGAACGTCATCAACGCCACTGCCAACAGTGCAACGCTGGTCATCTCCAACGCGCTGGCCGGCGACGCCGGGGCCTACTACGTGATTGTTTCCAACAGCGCGGGCGTGGTCAATAGCGACACGGCCACGTTGACGGTTGTCGGCACCGCTCCGACGGCCAGCTTCACCGCCAGCCCGACCTCGGGCTTGGAACCGTTGGCTGTGACCTTCACGGATACATCCAGCGGCTCGCCGAATATTACCCTGTTCTGGGACCTCGGCGACGGCAGCCAGGCCACCAACGCGGGCGGCGCGAGCTTTGTGCATACCTATGCAGCGGGCAGGTACACCGTGACGTTGACGGCCAGCAACGCGTTTGGGCCGGTCAGCACGCTGGTGTCGAATAACCTGATCAACGTGATCACGGCGTACTCGGTGTGGCAGTCGAATTACTTCGGCTGCACGATCTGTCCGCAGGCGCAGCCTGATGCGGATCCGTACGGCAAGGGGATGATCAACAGCAATCAGTTCCTGGCGGGCTTCAACCCCACCAACACCGCGGCGTACCTGCACGTCATCAGTGTTGTCGCGACGAATGGCACGGATATCAATGTGATCTTCCTGGGCGCCAGCGGTGACAGCACCTACGTGCCGGGAGTGGCGTCGCGTACGAACCGGCTGGAGTACAGCACCGGCGCGGCGGATGGCAGCTACAACAATGCCTTCACGGCGGTGCCCGGCGTATCCGACATCATCCTCGGTGGAGGCACAGGCCTCGGCGCGGTCACGAACTTCACGGATGCCGGCGGCGCGACCAACGTTCCGTCGCGGTACTACCGCGTGCGCGTGCTGTTGCCCTAAGAGAGCGCGCCGGTTGCGGAAAAAATGATATAATGATATGACAATGCGGTTGGCGTCGGGCCATCGGCTTGGTCGAGATGCGAAGTGAAGAATGAAAATCAATTCGGACATGGTTGGGATGGCGAGGCTGCCGTCCGCGATGAGGGCTGCAATGTTCGCCTTGGTATTACTGGGGACGGGTGCGCTCGCCCATGCCGGAGTGCCAGCGTTGCCAAACATTCCAACAAACGTATACAGCGTGCTGAGCTTTGGGGCATATGGTGATGGCAACTCCAACAATGCCGCGGCGATTCAGAGCTGCATCGCCACCGCCGCGCTGACGGGCGGTACCGTCGAAATTCCCGCCAACGGAACACTGAGCACGTACCTGTGCGGTCCGATCAGCCTGAAGAGCAGCATCAATCTGCAGATCGACGCTGGAGCGAAGTTGCAGATGCTCCCCATCTCCAGTTATCCGACGAATGGTTCGACACCGGATTTCATCAGCGCCTCGAGTCTGCACGACATCGAGTTGAGCGGGTCGGGGACGATTGACGGGCAGGGCTCGGCATGGTGGACGGCGTACAATAACAACAAATTGACCCCTCGCCCCAAGGCCATGTTCGCGCCAACCGCGTGCCAAGGGGTTCTGGTTCAGAAGATCACCTTGCAGAATCCGCCCAACACGCATATTTCGTTTCGTTCCAGCAATCATGTCCCGTGCAGCGACGTTACAGTGACCAACATCACAATCAATACACCGGATGGCACGCCCAACACCGACGGAATGGATATGTCCGTCTTGAACGCGCTTGTCATTGCCAGTTACATCAGCGACGGTGACGACCACATCGCAATGGGCGACAGCAGCGCGTTTAATGCGAATATCGTGGTGACCAACTGCACATTCGGTACGGGACATGGCGTGTCGATTGGCAGCTACACCACCGGCGGGCTGAGCAACCTCCTGGTCGTCGGCTGCTGGTGGACCGGATCCGAAAACGGAATTCGGTTGAAGTCGGAGCGCGGCCGGGGTGGAACGGTCCAGAGCCTGACGTACCTGAATCTCAGTATGACCAACGTGCAGTGGCCTGTTCTCATCTACAGCTATTACGCCTACGGCGTTGGGACCCTCGAAAGTGCGTATCCATATATGGCCTCTACCGACGTGGTGCAAACGGTGACTGGTACAACTCCCATCTGGCGGAATGTGACGTTCAGCAATGTGACGGCCACCACGACCAGCGGACGTCCGCCCATCATGATCTGGGGTTTGCCCGAAATGTTGATCTCCAATGTGACGCTGGATCAGGTGAGGATTACCGGAGCGAATAACGGTGAGATTTATAACGCCACCGCCATCCGGTTCCTCGATTCACAGCTTACCCTTCCCAGCAACACGAACACGTTCGTGCTCTACAACGCCCAGCTTACGGTCACCAATAGCGCGCCAAGCGCCAATCGCGTGAGCATTGGCGGTCTGGCCCTGCCGCCGACGAATAACGTGTTGGCGTTTTTCAATGGACCGGCCTTGATCACCGATACGAACGAATTGGGCGCGGGTCCGATCACCCTGGGCGGTGGCACGCTCGCATTCAGCCAGGGCGCGGTGACGTTCTCCAACAACATCAATGCCGTCAGCGCCAGTACTCTCATTTTGTCCAACGGAACCGATACTCTCGGCGGCGCACTGACCGGGCCCGGACCGCTTACGGTTATTCTCACCAACACCGGCGCGGCGCGTTTCAGTCAGGGCGCAAACACTTGGGGCGGATCCAACGCGGTCTTCAGCGCCGGTTCATCGGGGACCATCAACAACGGCGCACCGGGCAGCATCAACATTCTCTTGGGAGCCTTGTCTGGCGGCTCGGGAGCGAAATTGCGTGGAAGCGATCAGGGCGGTCCGGGGTTG
Source organism: Verrucomicrobiia bacterium (assembly GCA_035541135.1). Lineage (GTDB taxonomy): Bacteria > Verrucomicrobiota > Verrucomicrobiia > Palsa-1439 > Palsa-1439 > Palsa-1439. Next base: position 126,825 of record DATKNW010000057.1, on the reverse strand, counting down.
GATACCTACGTGATCGGAAACCTGAATTCCAACACGGTGTTTGCCGGCACGCTCGCGGACGGCACGGGAAGTTCCTCGCCGCATGTCGTCGTGTTGGTGGAGACCGGCGCCGGAACGCTCACGCTTTCCGGCGCGAACACTTATAGCGGCGGGACAACCATCAGCAACGGGACGTTACTGGTCAACAATACGACAGGTAGCGGCACGGGCACGGGAGCCGTTATCGTTGCGAGCAATGGTACGCTGGGCGGAACCGGCGTGATTGGCGGGCCGGTCACGGTGGATGGCACGTTGGCCCCGGGCAACAGCCCCGGCCCGTTGACCGTCAGCAATAACCTCGTGCTGGACAGCGGGGCGGTGCTTCAGTATCAATTGGGGACGAATAGCGACCTTGTGGTGGTAAGCGGGAATCTGACTCTGGACGGGACGCTCAACATCACTGATGCCGGGGGCCTTACGAACGCGACGTACACGTTGTTTCGATACGCAGGCACGTTGACCACCAATGGTTCGGCCGCCATCCTAGCCATCGGCAACGTTCCGGATCCGAACAAGACGTACACGGTCGACATCTCGACGCCCAACCAGGTGAACCTTACTGTCGGCATCGTTGCGCCACCGCTGGATCCTTACATCGCGTGGCAACTTCAGTATTTCGGCTGCACCAATTTGGCGATTTGCCCGCAGGCCGCGGGAGGCGCGGATCCCTTCGGGAAAGGGATGGGCAACACCAATCAGTTTCTTGCGGGTCTCGACCCGACGAACCCCGCATCGTTATTCCAGATCATTTCGACGGCCCGGAACACGACGGATGTGATCGTTGTCTGGAAGACAGCCGGCATTCGTACGAACAAGGTACAGGCCACCTCGGGCGCGCTCGATGGCAGCTACAACACCAACGGATTTACCGATGTTAGCGGGCCGATCATCGTCGGCGTTACCGGAGACACAACGACAAACTACACGGATGCGGGCGGGGCGACGAACCTGCCGTCCCGCTATTACCGGGTCCATCTGGTGCCATAGCAAACCATGCAAACCTTGTGGATGACGACTCAGAGCGTTTGCCGATTCCGGTTCACGATCATCGTGAGCTTGTGGTTTGCGATTGCCAGAGTCGCCGGCGCAGCGAACCCCCCATTGCCAGTCATTCCCGATGCCGCGTTCAATATCACCAATTACAATGCAATCGGTGACGGTGCGACCGCGAACACGACGGCTATTCAAGCCGCAATCGACGCCGCCAGTGCCAAAGGTGGCGGCATCGTGGAAGTGCCGTCCGGAGTCTTCTTGAGCGGGCCGATCCACCTGGCGAACGGGATCAACCTGCGGCTGGAGCGCGGAGCGGTGTTGCGGATGCTGCCGCTGGAGAAATACCCCGGTGGAACAAGCGACCCGGAGAGTTTCATCAGCGGCTCCAAGTTGCACGACATCGCCATCACCGGCCCCGGGATGATTGACGGACAAGGCGCGCCATGGTGGCCGTTCGCCAAGACCAGGGGAGCGAGGCGTCCGCGGATGATCGCGCTGTCCGGCTGCAGCCGCGTGCTCATCGAGGAAGTCACCCTGAAGAATTCGCCGATGTTTCACATTGCCATCTCCGGCAACTCTTCCAACATCACCGTCCGCGGTGTGACCGTGCGCGCGCCGGCCTCGACGGATCCGGTGCAACCCAGTCACAACACCGACGCCTGCGACATCAGCGGCCACAACGCCCTGATCCAAGACTGCGACATCAGCACAGGCGATGACAACTTCACCTGCGGCGGCGGGACGTCGGACATCGTGATCACCAACTGCACCTATGGCACCGGCCACGGCGTTTCCATCGGCAGCCCCACGCACGGTGGCGTGGCGAACATCACGGTTGTGGACTGCACGTTCCGCGGCACCGAGTGCGGCATTCGCATCAAATCCGACCGGGACCGCGGCGGCTTGATCCGCAATTTGAGCTACCGCAATCTCCGCATGACCGATGTTGGCATCCCGATCCTGATCTATGAACAGTACGCGGCTGCCGACCGGAAGTTTCGTGCGTTGCAGGAACTCACCGCCGAAATCGCGGCGACTTATCCGGCGGCGCCCGTTGCCGACCGTACGCCGATGTACCGCGACATTGTTTTCAGCAATATCACGGCCACGGTGGAATCCGGTCACCGTGCCGGACTTATCTGGGGTTTGCCGGAGGCCGCGGTGAGTAACGTCCTGTTGCAGCAGGTCGACATCACCGCCGACAAACCGTTCGGCATCTACAACGCACAAGCCGTCCGGTTGGTTGACTGCAAGATCGTAACACCCGGAGGCGTGAACAAACTGTCCGTCACCAACGCCCAGGTCGAAATCACACCTGGGGACAGAAAATGAGCTAATGCAATCGAGTACGCTATATGCTCGCGACACACTTGGTGGACGTGGGTCGGCAAAACAATTCCGGAAACGGATGCGCCGGGCACGGTCAGCTCGAATCGGGTATCCTTGGAACCCGGACCGGGGTGACGGCACGTTTTGCAACCCGATTCTCTATGCGGATTACTCCGACCCGGATGTGGTCCGGGTCGGCGACGATTTCTATCTGACCTCCTCCAGCTTCAATTGCACCCCGGGCCTGCCGATCCTGCATTCGCGCGATCTGGTCAACTGGGTGATCATCAATTACGCGGTAAAGAATCTCCCTCATCCACGGTACAATAAAGTCCAGCCCGGCTGTGGAATTTGGGCGCCGGCGATTCGCTATCACGCCGAAAAATTCTGGATCGTGTTTCCCACGCCTGATGAAGGCATCTACGTGACGACCGCGACCGACCCGGCTGGCCAATGGTCCGAGCCGCATCTGCTCACGGCCGGCAAGGGCCTGATCGATCCGTGTCCGTTGTGGGATGATGACGGGCGGGCGTATCTCGTGCATGCGTATGCGGGGTCGCGCGCCGGCATCCGAAACAAGCTTCGTGTCCGCCCGATGACGCTTGACGCCACACAGTTGACCGGCGAGGGTGCGATTGTCAGTGAAATCGCCGAACACCTTCCCGCCTTGGAAGGCCCGAAGTTTCACAAACGGAACGGGTGGTATTACATCTCGGCAGCATCAGGAGGCGTGGCGACGGGGTGGCAGATCATCCTGCGTTCCCGCAACGTCTACGGCCCGTATGAAGAGAAGGTGGTGCTCGCCCAGCGCGGCACGCCGATCAACGGTCCGCACCAAGGCGCGCTGGTCGACACCCCGTCGGGGGAATGGTGGTTCGTGCATTATCAGGACACGGGTGTGTACGGACGCGTCGTCCATCTTCAGCCGGTGCGCTGGGAAGACGACTGGCCGGTGATTGGCGTGGACCAGGATGCCAACGGCGTCGGGTGCCCGGTGGGGAATCATCCGAAGCCGATGGTGGACGGCGGGAACGGCGCCGTGATGCCCCAGACCTCCGATGAATTCGATCAGCCACACCTGGGTCTCCAGTGGCAATGGCATTCCAACCACGAGAAGAACTGGTTTTCGCTTTCCGACCGTCCGGGGTTTTTGCGGCTGTATCCTCGATACTTCCCGCTGAGCGACTTCAGTCAAGCCGGCAATCTACTGCTGCAGAAATTCCCGGCCCGTGAGTTCACGGTCGACACCGAATTGGAACTGCCGGCAGGGCAGGCGCATGTACATGCGGGCCTTGTCGTGATGGGGCAGGAATACGCCGCCTTGGACGTTACCCGCGACTCGCAGGGCTATCGGGCGAGTCTCATCACCAAAACGGGGCCGAGCGGGGATTACGCATGCAGGTCAGTCAGGCTGCGCCTGCGCGTGACGATCGGGGACGGCGGGACATGTCGGTTCGGCGTGGTCCGTGCCGACGGGCGCTTCTACATCTTGGGGCCAGCGTTTCAGGCGTCGGCCGGCCACTGGATCGGCGCGAAGGTCGGCATCTATTGCACAACGTCAAATGCTTCGAGCTCGAACGGCCACGCCGAGTTCGAGTTCTTTCGGATCAGGAGCCATCCGTAATCGCACCCGTGCAAACGTCGATGTCACAGGCCAGCGAATTGCCGGAAGGTTGTTCGGCCGGAGTCGGGCTCGCGTCCCAGGCTGGTTTCGAGCCCGGCGGCGGCGCGAAAGTCATCGGACGAATCCGATCGTCTGCAACTCAGCTTCCGAAGGCATTGCACGTGCCGCCGCCCGGCAACCCGCGCTGGGTTTGCCCAAAAGCGGCGCAGTTGGACCTGCTCTATTTGGCGTGGGGGCGTCGACAGTATGGGCAAACGCCGATCCCTGTGTCGCGTCACCCGGGCTGGCAATATGTCCTGGTCAATCGGGGCAACCCGACCTTGGTGCTTCACGGGCGTCAGAAGGCTCTTAGTCCGGGCGACTTCTTGGTGTTTGACCCCGATTGCGCGAGCGGCTGGACGGACGAGGCTGATGGCGTGTCCGACCTTCTCGTTTGGATTTGGCGCACCGCGCCGCGGTGTGAAGGGTACGGTCCATCCCTGGCAGCGTATCGGCAGTGGACGATTGGCACGAAGCTGTGGAGCCAGTTGGAATTCCTCCATGGGCTCTGTCGTCAGGAAGTCGAACATCCGGACAAGTTGACCGGGCTCGCTCTGGAGCAACTGCATTTGGCTGTCGATATCGCTGTGGCGAGGCTGGTCCGTCCGAAGCGGCGGTTGTCGGCATCGTCGGTGCCTTCCGGTAAACGGGCTACTGGTAAGACCGCCGCCGATCGCAAGCGCCCGTAAACGAGCGACCGCGCGTATCCTCGCGCTTGAAGCAGCGGCGGATCCCGGCGAGCCCAACCGGACCGGGCCGACGATCTCACACGGACCAGATAGTGAAGCCGGGCAGGACCCGTACAAGGTGGTAGTGGTTATGCTCCAAGAATGCGCGGACCTGGTTTCCCTGATCCCACGCACCCAGCTTGGATGATAAAACAACCAATTCCGGCAGAGGCTGGCCACGCAGCCCGTGCTCCCCGAGATTTTTTACCAGCCACACATATCCCGGAGCGGAGTTGGTATACGGTTTGGCGCCGTAGTAATAGCCCGAAGCTTGATCCGCGCACCACCACACGCGCTCACCGCGATTGGCGGCTGCCAAGGCGATGGCGGCGGCCGTGCGGCAATCCTCTTTTGCATGGCGCTGGCTGAAGCGCAGGTTCATATCAGAAACCAGGCTCAATCCGACGAACGCGGTCGCCACGATCTCGCCCGTCCAGTTCTTTCGGCTCAGCAACCTCGCCACGCCGGCCCCCACCATGAACAAAATGGGGACCACCATCGAAATGCAATGCCGTCCGACCGTCCGCCACCGAAACGCCGCGCCAGCGGCGAGAACGAGTCCGGCCGCACTCACGAGCGCGACGATCCAGCAGATTCGTGTGCGCCCCGAAGTGAACGTCGCAATCTGCCTCCAACCCTGGGTCAACACGATGAGGAGCACCACACCATAAACCGCCAGCCACGGCAACCAGGGCCGGAATACGCTCAGGCCGCCGTTGTTGATCTCCAGTCGTCCGGGGCCCAGCCCGCTGAATCCGAACAACTCATAGGCCACGAACGCAACATTCCGAATGTCCGTGCTTCCCGAAGTGCCGCGCGCGCCGCCGCCCAGCATCCGGAGATAATACAGCCCCAGGATAAACAGCAGTGTCAGGGTCACCACCCAATGCATGCGATATGCCCGCAAGAGCCTGCGCCGGTGATCTTGCGGAGCACTGGCAATTGCGGCACCGAGATAGGCCGCCAGCCAAAGCATCGCCAACATCGTGACGGCGGCGAGAAGTAATGACCCAAGGCAGAGAATCGTTACCCAAACCCGTTCCTGTTTTCGATCTTGCTGGTTTGAACCAACCTGGAACAGCGCAGCGAAGACGACAAGACTCAGGGCAATCTGCATCGCATAAGGACGGGCCTCATTGAGATAGTACCAGGCAAATGGGCAGCTCAAGAGCACGATCAAGAAACTCCAGCGAAGCAGCGGCTTCCCTGCGAGCGCATAGAACACGGCGGTCGAGCCGGGCAAGAACCACAGCAGATTGCCGGCACGCATGGCAAATTCACTGTGTCCCACCACCTTTTCCCACGCCCAGGCGAACAGAAGGTAAAGCGGCATCAGCACGTCGGCCCCGCGATGTGAAACATAAACCCACCATAGCGCCAACGTGGGCTGCTTGGCCATCGTGACAGCGGCCACCTCGTCCGCCCAATAGCTCTGATTGTCGATGGCCAAACAACAGACAGCCAGCCCCAACGCGGCAACGACCGCGACCAGATAGGCGCTGGAAACGGTCTCCTGTTGCGAATCCCGACCCTGGATATTTGTCTGCACGGTTTCTCCAGCCCCACCAGTCTGATCATTTCCCCGTCGGGCAATGCCGCGTGACAGCTCTGGCCCATTTCGTCCGACGAACCGCCGACGAGTCACCAAATTCAACGCCTGCGGTGTGATACTTGTCAAGCCCGTAGGAAGCGGGCGTGGATTGCGGAGGACTGTTTGTCAGTTGTCGGTGCCAGGCCACGGACTCGCAGATTCAGTCGCCGCGAACTGGTTGAACGGGCCACCACGCGGCTGGTTTTGGCTGGCGTGGACGCGCGTCCTGTGCAAGAGTCATTACGTCACAGACTCGGCATCAAGACGTTGTTGCGCGAGTGGCGGAACTGGCAGACGCGCAGGACTTAGGATCCTGTGGGGAAACCCGTGGAGGTTCGACTCCTCTCTCGCGCACCACTTTTCGGTGGGAATTTTCGGAGTTGCACGCCGACGGGGATTTGCTAGTATAAGACGCAGCAGTACCACTGGTGCGAGCGTAGCTCAGTCTGGTAGAGCGTCACCTTGCCAAGGTGAATGTCGAGGGTTCGAATCCCTTCGCTCGCTCCAAGTCGTTTCCGCGGACACACCCCGAGTGAGGTTTGGGTATATGCGCTCCGATTCGCTGGAATCGTCAACCTCGATGTGGAGAGGTGCTGGATGGACGGAATAATCCTGCTGGTGTTGCTCGTTCTTGCCGTCCCGATTGGGGTAATCATCTGGCTCGCCGTCAAAGCCACCGACGCGCATCGCACCGCCCTGGCCGCGCTCGGAGTTTTCGAACGTTTGCACGCCCGCCTGGAAAGCCTTGAAAACGAGGTCGCGCAACTTCGAGAGCAACTCAGGGCCAAACCGGCGGAACCTCCTCCCGCGGAACCCCCACCGCCGCCACACCCCGAACGCAAGATTTCACTCGTCAGGCCAACTGCCCCGCCGGCGGCTCCGTCGACTCCGTGGGTCTTGCCGCCGCCCGTTGCAAGACCGGTAGTAGCGCCGCCGGTGGCAGCCCAGGCGCCCGAGCCGACGCCGGAACCGGTGCCCGCTACCGCGTCCACCGAACCACCAGAACCTGAACCGCCGCCTCCGCCGGTTTTGCCGCCGCCACTCGCTCCGCCCGAACCCGAACCTGTTCTTCCGCCGTCCGGGCCACAATTCCCGGCGATCGATTGGGAACAGTTCATGGGAGTGAAGCTGTTTGCCTGGATTGGTGGTTTCGCGCTGTTCCTCGGGCTGGTCTTTTTCCTCAAGTACGCGTTCGAAAACCACCTCGTCAGCTTCGAGATGCAAATGGCGGGCGAGTACATCATCGGGCTGGCGCTGCTGGGGGGCGGATTGTGGTTCTCGAAGAAGCCGGGGATGACCGTTCTGTCGCAAACTTTGTGTGCCACCAGCATCGTCGCGCTGTACGCCATCACGTTTGCGGGGCACGTGTACTACCACTTGATTGACATCGTCCCGGCCTTCGCCGTGATGGTGTTGATTACCGCGGCGGCGTTCGTGCTCGCCGTGCAACTGGATGCCCAGGTTGTCGCCATCCTCGGGATGCTCGGCGGGTTCCTCACGCCCGTGATGCTGCCGACCGGCAAAGACAACCCGCTGGGACTCTTCAGTTACATCGGGCTGCTCGACATAGGGCTGATCCTCGTCGCGCTGCGCAAACGCTGGCATTACCTGATCGCCTTCGGCGTGGCCGGTACGGCATTGATGCAGATGGCCTGGGTCATGGAATTCTTCACGCCAGCCAAGGCGTATACGGCGCTCGCGGTGTTTGCCGGGTTCGAGGCGCTGTTCGTAGTCGCGTTCACGTTCGCTCGGAAACGAGGCGACGACAACGATTGGCTCAAAGCAGGCGGTGTTGCCGCCACGCTGTTGCCGTTGTGGTTCGTGGTGTATCTGTTCGGTGTCCGGTCCGTGGCGGAGCAGACCAGCCTGTTCTTCACATTTGTCCTCGCGATCAACATCGGCTTGCTGGTGATGGTCCGCCAAACCCGCTGGCATCCGCTCGTTCTCCTGGGCGCGGTGATCACGCTGATCATCCAGGCGGCGTGGATTCTCTGCTTCTACTCCGGCCCGAAGCTCTGGCAGACCATCGCCGTCGTGCTGGGGTTCGAAGCGATGTTCCTGATCGTGTTCGCGTTGCGGGACCGGCATGGAGAAGCCGATGAATGGACCACGTCGGGGGCGACCGCGATGGCGCTCACGCCGTTCTGGTTCGCGCTCTATCTGCTGCAGCACGGCGACGTGGCGCAACGGATCTGGCTGTACTTCTCCTTCGCTCTGGCGGCAGACGCCGGGTTGCTGTGCGTCGCATGGCGCTCGCGCTGGGGTGTGCTGGCGGCGCTGGCGGCGGCCGGCACGGCGACCTTGGAATTGGCGTGGGCATTCCAGGCGCTCGCCCCGGAACGCGCGGCGGCGGCAATGACGATCTTCCTCGGGTTCGACGCCTTGTTTGCTGCGTTCTTTCTGCTGGCCTTGCGCCGGGAGCGCGCCAACACGTGGGTGACGTACACCGCGGTCACCATGGCGTTTGTGCCGGTGTGGTTCGCGCTGCACCTGCAGCAGTTCAGCGGCATCGCGGCGGGACAACCATCGCTGTATTTTGGATATCTGTTGTTGGCGGACCTGGTGTTTGCGGTGCTTGCGGTGCGCCAGCCCGCCCTTGCATCCGCGCAAGTGGCGGGGGGCGGAGCGGTGTTCTTTGTGTTGATGGAATGGCTGATGCACTTCCTGACCGACGCGCGGCTGTTCTGGGCGCTCGGCGTGATTCTCTTCTTCAGCATCCTGCACGCGGTGTTCCCGATCGTGCTCAAGCGGCTGCGTCCGGACGCCGTGGCGACGCGGTGGTGGCAGGCGTTCCCGCTGATTTCAATCGGGCTGATAGTGATTCCGATTCTGCGGCTGCCGGAATTGTCGTGGGCGGTGTGGCTGTGTGTGTTGTTGCTCGATGCGGTATTGTTCATGTTGGCGATTCTTACCGCGGCGGTGCTGGCGATGGCCGGGGCGATTGTGTTGACCCTGCTGCTGGCCGGGCTCTGGCTGTTCCGCGTGCCCGTGCAGGCGCCGCTCCCGCCGGAGATGTTGTGGATAATCGGCGGGTTCGCGGTGTTCTTCTTCGTCATGAGCCTGATCGCGACCAAGCGGTTGCCGAAGGTCGCCATCGAGTTCGGGGGGCTCGCCGTTCCGCTGGAGGCGCAGGCGCAGTTGCCCGCGCTGGGTGCCATCCTGCCGTTTGTCCTGTTGATGCTCGCGACCTGGCGGCTGCCCACGCCCAATCCATCTCCCGTGTTTGCGCTGGCCCTGTTGCTGGTGGCGATGCTACTCGCGGTGGTCCGGCTCACGGAGATGGACCTGGCCGGTGCGGTGGCACTCGTGTGCACCGCCTGTCTGGAATGCATCTGGCAACAGGAGCGGTTCCACGCCCAGGATGGCGCGACGATTCCGTTGTTGTGGTTCGTAGCGTTCTACGCGGCGTTCACCGTTTTCCCATTCTGTTTTCTCAAACGAATGCAGTCGCGGCCGTGGCCGTGGGCTGTGGCCGCGCTGGCCGGACCGATCCTGTTCACGCCGCTATACGGCCTCGTCAAGGCGGGTTGGCCGGAGTTGGCGCCGGGCATCGGTATCGTGCCCGCCGTATTCGCATTCCCGCCGTTGGCCGGGTTGGCGATGCTGCGACGACGGATTCCCTACGACAATCCGCACCGGTTGGGGCTGCTGGCGTGGTTTGGCGGTGCCGCGCTGTTTTTCATCACGTTGATTTTCCCGATTCAGTTCGAGCGCCAATGGTTGACGATCTCGTGGGCCCTGGAAGGCGCCGCGTTGTTGTGGCTGTTTTATCGCATCCCCCATCCCGGACTGCGGCTGGTCGGTGTGGGGCTGCTGTGCGTGGCGTTTATCCGATTATCCCTGAACCCGGCCGTGCTGGAATATCATGCCCGCAGTTCGATGCCCATTTTCAACTGGTACCTGTATTCATACGGGTTGGTGACGGTGTCGTTGTTCGTCGGCATGAAGCTGCTAGCACCGCCGCGGAATCTGGTTCTGAACATTAACGTGCCCGCCCTGTTGGCGACGCTGGGCACGATCCTGGCGTTCCTGTTGCTGAACATCGAGATCGCCGACAAATTCACGGAACCGGGGACGCGGGTGCTGACGTTCAGCTTCTTTGGGAACTTCGCTCGCGACATGACCTATTCGATCGCCTGGGCGCTGTACGCGCTGATTATGCTCGTGGCTGGAATCGTCTACAAATTGCGGGCCCCACGGTACGCGGCCCTGGCCCTGTTATGCGTCACCCTGCTGAAACTGTTCCTCAGCGACCTCGCGCACCTGAATCAGCTCTACCGCATCGGCGCGTTTGTCGGCGTGGCCATCGTGCTGTTGGTCGCGTCGTTCCTGTACCAGAAATTCGTCACGGTCGAGGCGAAGGCGCAATGAACAGACTCATCGTGGCCGGAGTTCTTGTGGCAACCAGCCTCTGGGCGCGGCCGGTGGCCGAAGAGTTGCCGACGGATGGCGCGCCGATTTCATTGGCAGGCTGGAGCTACCGCAGGAAGGTCGAGATCAAGAACGACGGCGTCCAACGGCTCGACCTCGACTTGGAAACACTGGCCCGTGCCACTGATGATTTGCGCGATTTACGGGTCGTCCGCGAGAGGCAACAGTACCCATATGTGGTCGAGCGACCGGCCGAGCCGCACAGCTACGTGCCGATTGTCGATACCGTTGCGGATGCGAAGCGTCCCACAATGGGGGTCTGGAAGATTCATTTGCCGGCCGAGGGCGCGCCGGTGACGCGGCTGCTTTGCCAGACTCGCGCGCCATGGTTCGATCGTCAGGTCACGCTATCGGAAGCAACGGACGACGGGCGCCGATTCCTGGGCTCGGCGCACTGGTCGCGCACACCCAATGAGCCTGCGAAACCGCTGGTCCTACCGTTGTCGGGTCGCCCCGCAACGGCCGTCCTGACGCTGGAGATGGACAATGGCGACAATCCCGGCATCGCGCTGGAAGACTTCCAGTGTGAGTTCGCGGCGGTTCAACTCCTGTTTGTCGGTTCGACCACCGCCGATACATTCCTCTATTACGGCAATTCGGAAGCGGGCCCGCCGAGCTACGACGTGGGATTGGTCGCACCGCAACTTCGCGCCGCTACGCAGACCGACGCTTCGTTGGATGGAGAGGAGCGGTTGCTTCGTCCCGCTGGTCAGATGACGTCACCGTATGCCTGGCTCTTCTGGGTCGTGCTCGTCGTGGTCGCAGCGGTGCTGCTGCTCGTTATCGTGCGGATGGTCCCCAAAGCGCCCCCGTCTGTGTGATGTTGTCGTGAGGTCGGAATCAGGCTGCGAGACGTGGCCGCGTCTCAGGGGATCTCAAGAATCTCATACTGAACAGGATTGCCGTCAACGCGCGAGGTGGGAAAGGGAATGATCCTGAGCGCGATGGAATTGCCGGGCACCGCCGTCGTGTTGGGCATAGCGTACCCGGCGACATCCCCATTCCAGGTGAGGAAGTAGTTGCATCGAAGCAACAATCCTCGTCGCGGGGCGTTGCTGTCGTACAACCGAATGCTTTCCGTCGGAAAACCGGTTCGCTGGTAGTCCCGCGGGTTGACCTTGCCGTAAAAGAGAACATACACGTAAAGGCCGGGTTTCAAATGCTCGTCGACCGTGGACTTGTACGCGGTCCAGGTGGATGGACAGATTGACAGCACTTCGCGGGCGCGGAGATGCTGGAAACAGTACGTGAGCGCATCGGCCAGTTCACTCTGAAAGGCGAAGCGACACTGGGCCTGGTACGCGCCGAAATAGTCGTGCAGATAGAACCCGCTTTCGAGTATTCCGGCCGCTGTTGCCGACAACAGGACCATTCGCCAAATCCCTCGTTTTTGCCAGAGTAGTCGCGCCCCGACTGCTGCCAGTAGAGTCCAACAGATCACTCCGTTGATGCAGCGCATACTGTGCATGTGGTCCGTCGTCAGCGACGCGGCCGTTGGATAGATCAGCGTCCCGATGGCCAGGAAGCGGTAGTGTGGCCGCGGGCGGAAGAACCGCACCGTCACAAACAGTCCGGCAAGGATCAGAGGAGCGAGGAACCGAAACAACTCGCCTCCGAAAGAGGTATTGTGCCGGATGATTGGGTCGCCGTGCAGTAGCAGGAATCGAGGAGTGAAATACTCCATGAACCGTGAACCGAATCGTTGAAGGAGCACCGGAATGGTCGGATGATCCTGCAAGATACTGAGAGTTTCAAACCGGGTCGTAATCGAACGCGGCATGCCCAAGACCCAGACAATCATGGGCAGCAATGTCGCCACGTAGCTGGCGACAAACCCCATGCCGATTCTCCAGCGGGACAACAGGGCACGGTTGTAACCAACCACGAAACTCAGGAGCAATAGAGCGGTCATGGGCCTGCCGATGTTGTGCGCGTACATCGCGAAAGCCCAGGCCATGCCGGCGGCGATAGCGTAGCCGTAAGACTTCTTCCTGAACGCTTTCACCAACCACAACCAGCCGGCCGCCATGCCGAAAAGCATCGGCGAGTAGCCCGCGGAAACTGTACGGCTGACGGGAAACGCCCAGGGAATCACCGAGAATAAAAACCCACTCGCGAGCGAGATCCACCGGCTACGGCAGTATTCCTGCACGAGCAGAGCGAACATCACCGACGCGAGAATGTGAAAAATGGCGCTCGGCAACCGCACCACGGTTTGCTGCAACCCGAATACCTTGATCGCCGGAGCGAGGCAGTACACCATCACCGGATCGTGGTAGTTGTCAAAGCCGCGGAAGAACACAGGATAACGGACCCCGTACTCATCGGCTCCCGTCTCGGCGATGCAATAGGCGTTGTAGGCGATGGAGCACTCGTCACCGTAAAGGCCCGAAGGCATGAGTCCGATGTTCCAGAAATGCAGAGCACAGGTGATCCCCAGTAACAGCGTTGCGACGCTTGGAAAGACGAATCGTCTCATACTCGGCGAGAGAATCACGACTGTCCGGTCGCAGGTTTGCCAACCAGCGGGTTCATCGCCATCTCCCGTATTCGTCGCAAGTCCAATTTCCCCGTGCCGAGATAGGGCAGCGCGTCGACGTGGAAGAATTGGTCGGGACGCGGCTTCCAGAGGTTCGGCAGGTCGCTCGCGGCGAGTTTCTCGAGCACGGGAGCCAGTTTGGCGGCGTCGAGCGTATGAAGGACGACGAGCCGTTCGCCTTTCTTCTCGTCGGGCACGCCGGTGACGGCGAAGCATTGTTCGGTGGCGCCGGCCAGCTCATGCAGTTTGTCTTCGACCTTGATGTGCGGAACCATCTCGCCGCCGATCTTGCTGAAGCGCGTGAGGCGGTCGGTAATCGTCAGGAAACCGTCCTCGTCGAGCGCGGCGATGTCGCCGGTCACGTACCAGCCGTCGCGGAGGACCTCGGCGGTCTTCTCGGGTTTGCCGAGATACCCTTTCATCACATTTGGCCCGCGAACGAGAAGCAAGCCGGCCTGGCCGACAGGCAACGCCTGAAATGTCTCGGGATCGACCACGCGGGTGCTGACCCCCGGCAACGGATGGCCGATCTTGCCGCGCTTGGCGCCGACCTGACGGAACCCCGCGGCGCGGAAGTCCCGCGTATTGACCGTGACGGCGGGTGAACACTCAGTGAGACCGTAGCCTTCGAGCGGGCGAATGCCGAACCGGTCCTCGAACGCCTGCGCGATGCGGTCGGGCAGCTTCTCCGCGCCGGTCATGACGAATTGCAGGCTGCCGAAGTCCTCGGGCTCGCAGCCACGAATGTACACTTGCAGGAAGGTCGGCGTGGCCAGCAGAAACGTGACGCGGTACTGGCTCACCAGCGCGCCAACCACTTTCGCATCGAGCGGGCTGACGTGGTACACCACGCCGATGCCCAACGTCGCGGGGACGACAAGTGTTCCCGTGAACCCAAACGAATGGAAGAACGGCAGGATGCCGAGAATGCGGTCGCGCCCGCTGAAGGCAAAGGTCTGTCCCAACTGTTCGGCGTTGGAGATGATGTTGTAGTGCGTGAGCATCACGCCCTTCGGGTCGCCGGTGCTGCCGCTGGAGAAAATGATCGTGGCCAGGTCATCGAGCGTTCCGGCCTTGTCGCGCCCGACCGCCTTCTCCAGGAGCGCCGCGGGAAACGTCCATGTTAGCAAGGCCGCGGTGAGTTTCTCGCCGAGCCGCGGTTTGTCGGCAAGGTCTTCGAGCAGAATGGCTTTGCCGGGCACGGCGACTTTCATTTTGTCGAGGAACGCCTTCGACGTGATCACGGTTTGGATCCCGCACTGTCGCGCGCACGAGGCGATGACCTCGTCGTTGGCGGTGTAATTCAGGTTCACGGGAACTTTGCCCATCAACAGCGCCGCGTAATTGACCAACGCGCCGCCGACGGACGGCGGCAGGAGAATGCCGACCATTTCCTGGCCTGCCCAGATCGGACGGAGGCGCCGGGCGAGAAAGATGGTCCGGGTAAGAGCCGGGCCGAGGCGCAGTTTCGGGACGCGGCCATCGGCCATGAAGAACCTCTGCGGATGATGGCGCGCCTTGCGCACAAACGTGCGATGAATCGGCATCATCAGTTTCCGCCGGTTCTTCCACGCCTCGGTATTCAGGTCTTGCACCCCTTGGCGCACCTCGAACGGGGTCGAGGTTGGGGGCAACGGCTTGCCGAAGCTGACGGTGACGGGGTAGGGGATATAGCGCGGCATCTTCCAGAGAAATCGGCCCTTCTCGTAGCTGAAGATGCTGCCCCAGACGTGGTCGAGGCACACAGGGATGATCGGCGCGTCCACGTCTTTCATCACCCGCTCGAAGCCGCGTCGGAACGGGAGCATCTGGCCAATGCGCGTGATTTGTCCCTCGGCGAAAATGCAGACAACATCACCGCTGCGGATGGCGTCGCTGGCGGTGCGCAGGGATTTGATCATCTCCCGCGGCCGCAATTGCGATGAGATGGGGATCGCCTTCATGGCTTTGGCGAACGGTTTCACGAGCGGCATGTCGTAAATGCCCTGGAACATGATCGCGCGAATCATCCGATCGGTGGAACCGATGATGAACAGCGCGTCCACGAACGAGACGTGATTGCAGACGAACAACGCGCCGCCTTTCTCGGGAATGTTGTCGCGGCCTTCGATGCGCAGCCGATAGACGGAATGCGTAAACCCCCACACAAACAACCGCAGGAGCGAATCGGGCACGAGCCAGACGACGTACAGCGTTCCCGCCAGCGTAATGACGCCGCAGGTGAGGAAGATCTGCGACGGATCGCGCGGCCACCAGGTTTGCAGCAGGTAGAATACGCCGGCCGCAAGGACAACGGCGGCGCTGGAGATCAGGTTTTGTGCGGCGAGCACGCCCGCCTTGTCCTGCTCGCGGGGACGATGTTGCATGAGCGCGTTAACCGGCACCGCGAAGAAACCCGCCGAAAAGCCGAGTAGTCCGAGGTAAACTGCGGTGCCGTGGAACGTCAGACCGCGCCGTGCCAGCAACCCGCTGGTGATGGTGATCCCGATGGAGCCGAGGGGAATGAGTCCGTACTCGATCTTGCCGCCCGAGAGATATCCCGCCGCGAAGCTGCCGACGCCGATCCCGATGGCCAGCGCGGCCTGTAGATAGCTCGTGTGGGTCTGGTCGACGCGCAACACATCGAGGCCGTAGACAAGGATGTTTTGCAGGAGCAGCGCGCCCAGAAACCAGAAGTACGTGTTGCCGATCACGGCCATCGTCAGCACGTAATCCTGGCGGATGACCTTCCATTGCGCGCCGAGGTCGCCGAGGAAATTCCAACGGAACGGTCTTGCCGGGTCCGCCGCCGGCACGCGCGTAATCCCCAGGCTCGCGAGGAGACCGGCCCCGGCGAGCACGACCAGCACGGTGCCAGCCCACATGGGTTGATGGACAAATGTCTGTGAGAGCCAACCGCCGGCGACCGTGCCGAGAATGATGGCGAGGAACGTGCCGAGCTCAAGGATGCCGTTGCCCCACGAGAGGCGCTTCTCGGGAACCAATTCGGGCAGGGAACCGTACTTGGACGGTCCAAAAATGGCGCTGTGCACGCCCATGAAGAACACGCACGTAAGCACCAACGTGAGATTGCCGAGCACCAGTCCGGCGGTCGCCAGCAACATCACGAAGATCTCGAAGATTTTGACGCCGATGGTGACGGTGCGTTTGCTGTAATGGTTGGCCAGCCATCCGCCCGCCATCGAGAAGAAGATGAACGGCAGGGTCAGTAGCGCCGTCGCCACGGAGACGAGTTTGTCGCGCTCGGCCTGGGCCAGACCGAGGCTGATGCCGACGAAGATGGCCAGTTGCTTCAGCGCGTTGTCACTGAACGCGCCCTGGAACTGGGTGACGATCAAACTCCAGAAACCGCGCCGCCACGGTCGTTCGGAAGTGCTCGTGGTCACAAGCAGCGGAGTGTACCGACGGGCTCCACTCGATTCAAGCTGCCAAGCGGCTCAGTGCTGTTGAGGAACAGGCTGCAATTCCAAATCGCCGAGATCGAGTGGCTCGTCGCTGCGTTCCTCGGGCATTTCCGGCACGGTGAATTCGTGTTTCAGCCAGGCGATGGGTTGTCGGACGATGGCTGCGCCATTGGTGCGGGGTTCGCCGCGCAGGATAACGTCGAAATGGTAGATACCGGGTTCCACGTCCTCGACTCGGAACGAGCCATCCGGGCGAACGGCAAAAGGGTACGCGCGGAACGTCTTCCAGTACGCTCGGCCCTCGTCGGAAGTGTTCCACGAGTTTCTCCATTGCTTGTACCAGGCTTGTTTGCGCTCCTCGGTCATGCCGGCCCAATCGTTTGGCAACGTGGGTTTGGGGAGTTCGGGCAGTGTGAGCAGAACGCTGGAATCACACGCGCTCCAGTCGACTTTCCTCTCGAACCCAGCGGCAACGACGAGTTGGCCGACAACCGGCCGTCCTGTGCCGCCAATGGTCACCTGCGCCGTTTGGCCGAAATCGGTATGAAGACGAACGCTGCGAGTCGCTTCAAACGTCTGAAAACGCTCATTAGAGCAAATCCAGCGGACGACAATCACGTCACCGGCCGGCACGTGATCGAGTAGAAAGTGGCCGGTATCGTCGGTCATGGTGTTTGCCTCGAATAAGACGCTCGGCTGATCGTCGGATTGCCGCGCCCAATCCATCCCCAAGCTCACCTTTTGTCTCGCAGCGGCCCGGCTGCCGATATACATGGCGCCGTCGATACGTGCCCAGGGTCTGAGGACCAAGTCGGGCAGCGTGCCAGGATGTTCAGAAGCCGCCTGGGCATATCCTTTGTCGTGCAAGGCGACGACGAGAAACGGTTTGCCCGGCGGAGAGAATTCGAAGCGGCCATCATCGCCTGTGAGAACGCTCGTGGCGGCCTGGCCGCTTCCTCTGTGCCCGTTCTCGACAACGAGTGGCAGACCGGGCGTGACCAGAAAGACTTCGACGTTCGCGGCCGGTTGGCCATCAGCGGTGCGGACGACGCCTTGAATCCATGCGGACCGCACCAGTTTAAAATCGGCTGCGGCTGTGGTCTCGCCGCTTACAAACTCCCGCGAAGTCGCCGGCAGGTAACCTTCAGCTTCGACGTGGATAAGCCGGGCACCGCTGACAGTGTTGGTGGTAGTCACCAACTCGCCGTCGGCGCGGGGCACGGTGATACTTTGTTCGTGTTGGTTCGGCGCGCCATCGAGAGCAATCTCGTACTGGCCGTTCGTGGAATGGATCGTGCCGTACGTATTCCAGGTGGCGCTGCCGGCATCGTCGAACAAGTTGCCCGGAACAACGTCGAAGTTCGTAATTGGCTGGCCCGTATCAGCGTCCACGACTGTCCCGTGGATGCGAAGCAGGGGCAGCAATGTGATGATCTGTTCTTCGTCGGATGGCGTCAAGCCGTGGAGATCATTACGCGAATAACCGTCTTTAAACACATCGAACTGGACTTCGTCTGGCGGTGCATTGCTCCAAACGAATCGCCCGGCGCCATCGGTTTCGGTCCGCCACGTGAGCGACCGATGAGTGCGCCATGTGTCGGCCGCAACCCCGGCCCCTGAGATCGGCTTGCCGTCGCGATCGACAACGCGACCACGAATCACAAACCCCTTGGTGAGGCGAATTTCCAGGGGTTGGGTCTGGGAGTCCGCTTCCGTCATCTTCAACTCGGGCGCGTATCCTTCCGCTCGGACCGTCAGCACGACCTGGCCGGGTTTGACGTTTCCGAACGCAAAATGTCCCTGGGCATCGGTTTTCGTCTTGGGAAATGTCGTTCCGTTGCGGTCGGACCCTTGCGCCACCGAGGCATTTGGGATCGGTTCTCCTTGAGAATCCACGACGATGCCCGTCAGCGACAATCCTTTTTTCATCACCATCACGGCCGTCATGTCGCGCAACTTCTCGACCGGGGGTACGGGTGTGTCGTTGTGATAAGCGTCGCTGATGTAATCGGGGTGGGCCAAACGAATCGACAGATCGCTCAAGTCGCCCGGGGCTTGATCGAAACGCCATCTTCCCTGGGCGTCGGTCACGACCTTGTAGTCGTTAACGTCGACAAACAACTCCTCGCTCGCGCTGTCCATGCTGGAGCCGCGCAACAAGACGAAGACCGATGCCCCGGCGATGGGCTGTCCCTGTTCGTCTTCAACGACTCCCCCGATGGAAGTCGCTGGTTCAAGGGTGAACGTGAATTCCGTCGGCAGATGAAACGTCCCGCCAAGCGTGTTCCAGTCCACCCGCATCGGCACGAAGCCGTATCGATGGGCTGCGACCGAAAGGTGCGGCGGATCATTCTCCGGGAGTTCGATTTGATAGCGTCCGCGTCCATCAGTGAAGCCAGTTGTCTTCTGTCGCTGTTTCCAGATGGTCACGGCGGCTCCCGCCAGTGGGGTCTTTGAGCGCGCGTCGATTACGGTGATTTCGATGGCCCGATTGGATGCGATCAGGCTCGTCACGGCCACGTTGCCGGGGGTTCGTGGTGTGTTTGCGACAGGGGCCGTGGTCATGTCAGATTGTTCCGCTTGCGGAAGCCGGTCTCCTGCCGTTCCGGGCGGACGGGTCGCGTTGACCGCCAGAAATGCGCCCGTTAGTGCGACAACGGCGATACCACTGGCCAGTGATAGTTTCGCAATGCGCCACGCACGGAGGGTTTCGCGGGCCAGCTGAGGCAGGACGGCGGAGGCGGAGGTGCTGGCGGTAGCGGTCTGGAGCACGGTCGTCGCGAAGGACGTGGGAACGGCTTGCACGCTGTGTTCCGCCATCTCCACAGCTAGGGCCGTCGCGCTCAGCACCGCTCCGCGGCGGGTCAGAGACTTGCGCAGTTTCTCGATCGCGCGGGTGACGCGTTTCTTGGCGGCGTCCTCGCTGAGGCCGAGTTGTTGGCCGACTTCGCGCAGGGATTTTTGCTCATAGAAGCGGAGGAGGATCGCGGAACGGTCGGTTTTGGAGAGGGCGGCCACCGATTGATCAAGGTGCGGGGTGAGTTGATTCCAAGGAATATCGTCTTCGGGACAGGACGTTGTCAAAGGGGCCATGGCGACTGCCTTTTCTTCGCGGATTTTGCGGCGTCGTTCGGCGCGAATGGCGCTGGCGGCAACGAACAGGGTTGTTCGGAAAAGCCAGCCCGAGACGATGGTGCCGGGGCGGAGCTTGTCAGCCTTGCGGGCCAACAACACAAACACGGATTGGGCCACGTCCTCGGCGAGGTGCGGATCACGGGTCTGGCGGAGGGCCGCGGAGTACACCCAATCGAGATGCCGGCGGACGAGTTCGGCAAACACGGCGTCGGAGCGGTGCTTGACGTAGGCTTGCAGCAATTCCCAATCGCCCATCATGCGCATTGTCTCCTATTTGTAGATTGCCGCCAACGCGCAAATGGGACACGATTTCGAGCGGCTGCGCGCTATGGCTGAGACGGGAGGGGCTTCAATTCCAGTTGGCCAAGATCGAGCGGGTCGTTCGTATAACCGCCCGGCACCTCGGGGATAACGACGCCACGTTCGATCGAGCCGACGGGACGAGAAACGTTGTAGATGACCCGCCTATCGGGCGTATCGCTTTGCATGATGTGCGTCTCGCTGAGATCGATGTGCAGATTGTAGGAGCCGGGCGGGACTTCATCCGCGCGGAAGGAACCATCACGTTCTACGCGGAGCCGGAATATCCGACGTGCCTGCTCATAAGACTTCCCGGCATCGGTTTCCAGCCATTGACGCAGCCGCTCGGTTCTGGCCGGCTCGTCGAGTCCCTCGTTAGCCGCTTGTTGAACTATGTCGCGTTCTCCAAACTGCCTGGTTTCGAGAACCGCGTAGGCGTTGGAAACATCCACCGTGCTTGTGGTATTCGGTGGCAGCAGAATATGGCCAACGACGGGCCGGCCCGTGCCTCCCAAATTGGCGTAGGTGGTTTCCCCGGGGTTGACATGGAGGGGCATGTAAGAAGGTTCAATGAGGACCTGGCCGGGCCGGACGTGTTCGAAGACGAAGTGACCGGTGTCGTCCGTTTGCGCGTCGTCGTAAGTGGCGCTGACGAACGGCTGTGTAAAGTTCCGGGACCTGTCGTTGGCGATAAGTCGGACCGTCCGGCCTGCCGCCGCATTGGTTCCAACCAGCAGCGTGCCTTCCACGCGTCCCCATGGCTTGAGGGTGATATTGACGGGAAAAACTGTTGTGTCGCCGGGCAGTTCGGTGAAGCCCAGGTCACTGAGAGCCACAAGCAGAAAGTGGCCGGTCGGGAGCGACAGGCGGAAGCTGCCATCAGTTGCTGTGCGAGTGTGAATAGAGGCCGCATCGAGTTGTGTCGCACCCCCCGGACGGCCATTGCGAACCTGGAGAGCCTGATCACTCGTGACAGCGAACACGTGGACATTCGTGGCCGGCTGGCCATCGGGAGTTCGGACCACGCCGGACGGCCAAGCGCGTTTATGGAGGACGAAGTCATAGGAGACGTCGCCTTCGTCGGCGGTGAACGGTCGCGAGTTGGTGGGCTCATACCCTTCGGCTTCGACGCGGAGCGCGTTCGTGGATGAGAGGGTGTCCAAGGTCATGAGGTAGTTGCCATCGGTGAAGTTCACAGCTCCATACCCGTTCCACCAAAAAACCCGGGTACCGTGGATCAGCGAGCCCGGGGTCGCCTTAAAATTGAGGATTGGTTCTCCCGTATCCGCATCCCGCACGAGACCATGCACCTGAACGTTGGACGGCAGCGTAATTACCTGCTCTTCTGGGGACGGGTGCAGGCTCTGCGTGTGTTTCCTGAGACTACTTGTTCGGACCAAGAACTCGACCTCGTCCGGCGGCGCACTGGTCCAGCTAAACCTGCCTTCGGCATCCGTTTTGGTTTCCCATGGGAGCAGCATGTGATCCCGCCACAGACCGGTGGAGATCGTTGCTCCGTCGACGGGTTTACCCGCGGTATCCGCGACGATGCCACGGATGGTATTTCCTTTGGCAAGATGGACTTCCACCGGCTCGGTTTGACTGGCGGCTTCGATGGTCTTCTGCTCGGGCGAGTAACCTTCTGCTCTGAACGTCAGCATGGTAAGCTCCGGGGGCAGATGTTGCAGTTGGAAGTGACCGTCGGCATCCGTGGTTGCGGGATGAACCGGATAATCCGTCCCGGCCATGTACCCGGCTTGTGTACAAACGCCGTACCAGGGCATAACTCTCACTTCTGCCAGCGGGCGATTGTTCTCATCCAGCACCGTGCCGGGGACCGTTGCCCCCTTTTTCAAGATCCGAATGCTGGTCATGGCCTGCAACTTGTCGGGCTCCACAGGTGCCTCCCAGTGTAAATCGCTCACGTAGTCCGGATGAGCTAACAGAAGCTCCACGCAGTTCAAACTGGCCGGCACCGACTCGCATCGCCAGCGCCCTTGGGCGTCGGTTGCCACAGTCTCATTGACGCTCGGGGACAGGTCTTGATCGACACCCGCGATTTCTTCGACCCGCATGTCTTGCGGTTGTTGTCGTATCGTGGCGACGGAGACAGAGACGCCGGAGATTGGCTGGCCTTGTTCATCTTGCACCGATCCGCCGATGGGAACGCCAGGCTCAAGTGCGAACGTGAATTCACGAGGAAGTCGGAACGTTTCCCGGCGTGCGTCCCAGCTCACCTGCATGGGCACGTAGCCCTCCTTGCGCGCGCGGACGCGAAGATGTCGAGGATCCGTCTCGGGAAGTTGTAGTTGGTAGCGCCCCTGCTCGTCCGTGGGGCCGGTTGTTTTCTGTTCGCCTTCCCAGACGGTGATCGTGGCTCCCGCGATGGGCGTGTTCATCTGCGCCTGAACCACATGGATATTGATGGTTCGGTCAGACGAGAGTCCCGTGCTGGCTGCTTCGGCATTCGTTGGTTGCCGCGTGGCGGCGACTCCTGGCGCCGTCGCGGCGAGGGATTGGTTGGCCACTGACGACAGCGTCGATGCTGACCCACGCCCGGGGTTCATGCTGACCGCGAGAGCCGCAAGACTTACCGTGGCCGCTGCGATGCCTGCGACCAGCTTCACTTTCGCCAACCGCCAGGCCTGAAGGGTTTCGCGGACCAGGTGCGGCAACGTCGCAGAAGCGGATGCGGTGGCGGTGACGGCCTTTACCATACCAATGGCGAGATTGGCCGGCGCGGCTTGCACCGTTTGCTCGGCCAGAACGGCGATGAGTCCCGCGCCACCCAGCACCACGCCGCGGCGGGTCAGAGCCTTGCGCATTTTCTCAATGGCGCGGGTGACGCGTTTCTTGGCGGCGTCCTCGCTGAGGCCGAGTTGTTGGCCGACTTCGCGCAGGGATTTTTGCTCATAGAAGCGGAGGAGGATCGCGGAGCGGTCGGTCTGGGAGAGAGCGGCGACAGCGCGGTCGAGGTGGGGCGTGAGTTGATTCCAGAGGAGTTCATTTTCGCCGGGGGAGTTGATGGTGCTCATGGCGGATGCGGTGGCCTCGCGGACTCTGCGGCGTTGTTCCGAGCGGACGGCGTGGGCGGCGACGAATCGGGTGGTGCGGAAGAGCCAGCCGTTGAGGATGGTGCCGCGGCGAAGCCGGCTTGCTTTGTGGGCCAACAGGACGAACACGGCTTGGGCTACGTCCTGTGCCAGATGTGGATCACCGACCTGGCGCAGGGCGGCGGAGTACACCCAGTTGAGATGGCGGTGGACCAATTCGGCGAACGCGGCGTCCGAGCGATTCTTCGCGTAGGTCTGGACCAGCTCCCAATCGTCCATGGTGCGCATTGTCCTTTACCTATCAATCCCCGCCAATGCAAAAAGGGGACACGATTTCGCGCGGCTTTCGCTGGAATGCGGGGGACAGTTCAGGCAGAGTAGCCGCTCATGTACGAAGCCAGGCGATTGCGCCATTTTGCCAGCGACAACAATTCGGGAATCTGCCCCGAAGTGTTGGCGGCGTTGCAGGAGGCAAATACCGGCCACGTGACCGGCTACGGCGATGATCCGTGGACGGAGAAGGCGAAACGGCTCATCGGGGAGTTGTTCGAGACGGACTGCGACGTGTTCCTCGTCTTCAACGGCACCGCGGCGAACGCCCTGGCGTTGGCGAGCCTGTGCGATTCGTATCACAGCGTAATCGCATTCGACTACTCACACGTCGAGACCGCCGAATGCAACGCGCCGGGGTTCTTTGCACCCGGTGTAAAGCTGCATCCTGTCAAAGGCGTGAATGGGAAGATCACGCCCGAAGTGATTGAGCCGGTCGCGAAGGCGCACCGCGACGTGCACACGTCCATGCCGCGAGTCGTCAGCCTCACCCAGGCGACCGAGTTGGGCACGGTATACACGCGCGACGAGTTGGCCGCCATTTCCGAAACGGCGCGCAAGCACGGGCTTCTGGTGCATGTCGATGGCGCCCGCTTCGCGAACGCGGTCGCCAGTCTCGGCGTCAAACCGCGCGAAATCTCGTGGGAGGTCGGCGTCGACGTGCTGAGTTTTGGCGGGACAAAGAATGGCATGGCGTTCGGCGAGGTGGTCGTCTTCTTCAACAAGACCTTCTCGCAGAGGTTCCATCACCGCTGGAAACAGTCGGGCCAACTGGCGTCGAAAATGCGATTCCTAGCCGCCCAATGGATTGGTTCATTGCAGGACGGCGTCTGGCTGCGCAATGCGAAGAACGCCAACGACGCGGCGGCGCTGTTGGAAACGAAGCTGCGCGGTCTGCCCGGCGTGAAGATTCTCTATCCTCGGCAGGTCAACGCGGTATTTGTCGAGATGCCGAAGCGTGTGATCGATGGCCTCCGCGAGCACGGCTGGCGTTTCTACTCGCACGTCGGCCCGGGCGGCGCGCGCCTGATGTGTTCGTGGGATTCGACGGCGGAAGACGTGGACGCGTTCGTGCGCGACGCGGTCGAGTTGTCCAGATGACCCGGCGCGAGTTTCGCGGTCACTTCCGTTTGTGGATCGTGATCGAGTTGCCGTCGGGGTCGGAGATGCCGGCCATGTGGCATACGGGCGTTTCCATGGGCTCGAACACGAACCTGACGTGGTTGTCTTTAAGACGCTTGATCGCCGCGGGGAAGTCACCCACCTCCAAGCCTGCGCAGCCGCCTCCCGCCGAAGCCTTCCAGTCGGGCGCCATGTTGGTGATGGCCAGGGTGCCCGGGCCGATGTCATATTCGATCCAAGCCGCCTTGTCGTCTCCGAACGTGCGGCTGACTTCTAGTCCCAGTGTGTTCTCGTAGAATCGGCGCGCCCGTTTCAGGTCGGTCACGGGATATCCGACAAAAGCGATTTCGGTCACATTCATAATGGCCTCCATATGCTTGGCGAACTGCGGTTGGAGGTAAGGAAGCACGTTACGGGTTGCTAATCAAGCCCCCGATCGCTCAACACCCTTCCCCTGTGTATGTTACACACTTGGCAACTGGCTGTCACGCGGCTGTTGCGCGCGGGTGCAAGTCTTCTTCATGAGGAGGCGGGTGGGAACATGAACAATATGATGCAAGGATCCGAGGTAGGTATGATGAGGTTTACGTTGCGAGAAGACGGAGACACGGATTTCTTGGGCCGCGCCGCCGAGCAGATTCTTCAACTGCCGAGCGTGTTGCGGGTGCGGACGAATCCCGCGCGCCAGGAAATCGAAATTGTGTTCAAGCAGCCTGCGGATGGACTGCTGCGGCAGGTCAACAACGCCCTGCAGGCGGTCGGCACGGAAATGACGGCGTCCAAAGTGCGGTAACGCGACGGCATTTGCCGGCGCCTTTCGTCCTGTTCCCGTCCCCCGAGCGAAGCGGAGAAGCGGGCGGCATCCCCCCATTCACTTCAAATCTGGATTCTGTTCGATGAACTCACGGAGCTTCTGTTTGAGCGCGGGGGGCATCTGTGTTTCGGGCAGGCAATGTTTGTGGGTCAGCTCGATGATCTGCCGGTAGCTTTTCACGTATTCCAAGCAGGCGGGGCAATCTCCCAGGTGCTTCTCCAGCTTGTGCTGGGTTTCTTGGTCCAGTTCGCTTTCGACGTATTCATAGAGCAACTTCTTCGTCCGCTGGCACTCGTGCGGATGAAGCAGGCATTTGAAGAACCCGGCAAATGTTTTCTTGCTCATGACTGAATGTCCTGCCCCTTCAGGTATGGCAGCAGCGCCTCACGGAGCGCCAATCGTGCCCGATGCAAGCGGCTTTTCAGGGCGGGTTCGCTGAGGCCCGTGGCTTCCATCACGTCCTCCATGGGCAATTCCTCCACATCGCGGAGCAGGACTACGACACGGTAGGGCTCGGGAAGGCGATCGATGGCGGCGCGGACCTGTTCGCCGAGTTCACCCGTCATCGCGACCCGGTCTGGAAGCGGGGCCTTGTCGCTCAGTTGCAATGACGGTAACGGCGCGTCCTCGTCATCGGATGTGGCGGCATCGAGAGAGACGTCGTTTTCGCGGCGTTTGCGTTTGCGCAGGGCCATCAGGCCGGCGTTTGCGGTGACGCGGTAGATCCACGAGGTGAACGCCGACTTGCCCTCGAACGAGCCGATCTTGTTCCAGATGGACACGAGCGCGTCCTGCATGACCTCATGGGCGTCGTGTTCGTTGCGCATAAACTGGAGGGCGACGCCGTACATCTTGGCGCCGTGAATCTGGACGAGCTCGCCCAGCGCCGACCGATCGCGCTGTTTGAGCCGCGCGACCAACTGGGCGTCGTCGATACGCGTGTCCGTCTTCGATATGGGAGCAGCCATGACCCTGGTACGAGCCTCTGGCTTATTATCATCGCACCAAGCAGCGAGTTCGGCAAGTCCCGAGCTAATCGACATGCAACAACTATTCACATTAATATCGATGCGGAGGTGGGAGGGAACGATTCGCGTGCAGCACGTTTCACGGGCAACGTGTATACTGGACAACAAGGTGGCTGGACATTTCCAACGGGCGTGGCTCGTCGTTGGCGTCGCGGCTGTGGTATGTTGCGGGACAATGGCTGGCGAAACCACGGCGCGCAAACCGAACCGTCTGATTCATGAGACGAGTCCGTATTTGTTGCAGCACGCCTATAACCCCGTGGACTGGTATCCGTGGGGCGAGGAGGCTTTCGCGCGGGCGCGGAAAGAGAACAAGCCGATCTTTTTGTCGATTGGCTATTCGACCTGTCACTGGTGCCACGTGATGGAGCACGAGTCGTTCGAGAACGACGACATCGCGGCGGTGATGAACCGGTATTTCGTCTGCATCAAGGTCGACCGCGAAGAGCGGCCCGACATCGACCATATTTACATGGCCGCCGTGCAGGCGACGACGGGCTCGGGTGGTTGGCCGATGAGCGTGTGGCTCACGCCAGATTTGAAACCGTTCTTTTGCGGAACATATTTCCCGCCCGATGCGCGGTATGGTCGGCCGGGGTTCAAGGAACTGCTCGAGCGTGTGCACGACGTGTGGGAGACGAACCACGACGCGGTGGTGGCGCAGGCGGGACAGATTGCCGAAGCGGTTGGGCGGTATGCGACGATGGGCAGGGAGGGGTCGGGCGAGCGCGCCCTGGATGACGCGGCATTGCCGCTCGCCTTCGAGCAATTCCGTTCCAGTTATGATGAGGTGAACGGCGGGTTCGGGGGCGCGCCAAAATTCCCGCGGCCGGTGGCGCTGAATCTCCTGTTTCGGTATTTTGCGCGGACCAACGATGTTGCCGCGCGCGACATGGCGGTGCATACCTTGCGGGCAATGGGTGAAGGCGGGATGTTTGACCAACTGGGCGGCGGATTTCATCGGTATAGCGTGGACGACCACTGGCTGGTGTCGCACTTCGAGAAGATGCTCTACGACCAGGCGCAGCTCGTGAGCAGTTACGTCGATGCGTATCAGATCACGCGCGATCCGTTCTATGCGGACATCGCGCGGCGGACGTGTGATTACGTGCTGCGCGATATGACCAGTCCCGAGGGCGGGTTCTATTCCGCCGAGGATGCCGACAGCGAGGGCGTGGAGGGAAAGTTTTATGTGTGGACCCGGCAGGAGATCGAGAAGGCGCTGGGAAAACAGGCCGATGCGTTTTGTCGCGCCTACGGCGTGACCGCGGACGGAAATTGGGAGGGTGGTTCGAACGTATTGCACGTGGCCTCGCCCGACGCGGCGAAGTTTACAAACGAGCGCGCCAAACTGTTCGCGATTCGCGAGAAGCGGGTGCGTCCGCATCGGGACGAGAAGATTCTGACGGCATGGAACGGGTTGATGATTTCCGCACTGGCGCGCGCAGCGCAGGCGCTGGATGACCCGGAGTATCGCGAAGCGGCGGATCCAGCCTTCGCCAAAGGCTTCGGCGGACTCGCCGCGGGCCACAGCAATGCTTATCTCGAAGCGGCTCGGCGCGCCGCGCGATATCTGGTGGCGAATCGGCTCAAGGATGGAAGACTTACCCGGACCGCAACGGTGCCGGCGATGGTCGAGGACTATGCATTTCTCGGCAACGGGCTGGTGGATTTGTATGAGACGGATTTCGATCCGCAGTGGTTGGTGACGGCGACAAAGCTCGCCGACACGATGCTCGCGCAGTTCTACGACGCGAAGGCTGGCGGGTTCTTCCAGACGGACGGGCACGATGCGAGTGTCATCGTCCGCGCCAAGGAAGACTATGACGGCGCAGAACCGAGCGGGAACTCGATGGCGGCAATGTTGTTATTGAGGTTGGCGCAGTTCGCCGACCGGGCGAATTACCGCGACGCGGCGGAGAAGACGCTCCAGCTTTTTGGCGATCACCTGCGCAAAGCGCCGAGCACGGTGCCGCAGATGGCGTGCGCGTTGGATTTTTACCTGAGCAAACCGAAACAGATTGTGATCGCGGGCAAACCCGGCACGGCGGATGCAGAAGCGATGCTGCGAGCGGTCCGCGAACGCTATTTGCCGAACGCAATTGTTATTCTTGCCGATGGCGCTGAGTCTCAGAAGATGCTCACGAAGCTGTTGCCGTTTTTGGAGAGCATCAAACCAATCGATGGCAAAGCCACGGCCTACGTCTGCGTCAATTACGCCTGCCAGTTGCCGACAAGTGATGTGAGGAAGTTCGGCGAGATGCTGGGTGGGAAATGATAACGGAGAAGTTCTCTGGATGGTCGCCCGGCTCACCACTGGGCATGGATGTCCACTGGTGCTTGCCAGTTCGTTACGGTACTCGGCAAGGGGGGCAGCTTGAGAACCTCTTCACGCCCCCGTTCGATATTCATTCGTAAGCCGTCAAGGCCCTGTGTCCATTTTCCGTTTTGGATATTGGTGTCCGCGATCTTCGCATCGTAAAGCGAGAATGCCGTTGCGTTCCAGAAAAGCCATTCCGTCCACTCTGAGTGGTTGTCGTAGGGCTCCGCACCCGTAAGCACGGTGTCGTAATGATGCTTCAGGACGATACGAGGCCGCATTCCCTTCTGGATGTCATATTCTGTCCGGTAGTGCGTCTCCCCGAGTTGATAGTATACTGGCTCCCAGAATACTGTGTGGAACGCGCCCTCATGCCACCCGAGTATCCAATGAATCTTTTCGTAACACGCGGTTCCGTGATCCCCCACATATTCGATACGTAGGAACTTCTGGCCGTCGCCAAAGACGTCCACGAAATCTACGTCGGCAAGATCGTACCAAGTGGGCACGGAGATGATTTGGTTCCTGACATATTTGCCGGAATTGTCACGGTCATACACGAATAACCACGCGCCTTGGCATCCCGTGGTTTTCAGAAGACATGTCTTGTGCTCGAGGTTCTTAATGAAGTCGCATCGGCAACCCTCCCGGATGGCTTGCTGCTGGCTTGGAAATGAATCCGGAGACGCTTCCGAAGGCCATAGAGTGAGCTTATCGCTCGGCGGCTGATACTGCTTTTGGGGGAATATGTCGCGTACCGTTGTGTGTTTCTCGCTTGGCTTCCAAGTGTCGAGGCTCTTGTTGATGAATTCCAACTGACTTTCGTCGTACGCAGGTTCCCACTTAGCATTATCGGCTGAACCGGTGCCGACGCCGAGCAGCCAAATGATGGCGGTTACGCGAACGAACTTTGACTTCAATCGAACCTCCTCCTTGTGGGCGGGTGCTAGCAGCATATACCAGATCTCTGCCGCCAGTCCAACGAAGACCGGAACAAAGCCGAACGGGCGGGATGCCCGTTCCACCATTCAACTCAGGCCGTGCATCCAGAGGACGAGCCAGATGGTGATGAAAACGAGGGGGAGAAGGACAGCGGCGGTGTGGCCGAACAGGCGGATCGGCGCGTGGGTCATGATTGACGGTATTCCCTTCTCATCGTCGGGAAAACGGGAGTGGTACGACTTTCGAAGTTGGCGCATGGACACGACGGCGGCGAGGATGCTGATGTAGATGAGGATGGAGGTCAACGTGCCGACAACCGGGATCAATTGATAGAGAAGCTGCAATTGCGTCAGGAACCGCGCGCATCCCGGCTGCAGGGCGGGTTGACTAGCCAGGCCGTTGGTGACGATGGCATACGCGGTGAAGAGGAAGGATTGCGACGCGACGAGCCAGGAGAGACGCTGGACGACGAGGTTGTCCTCGTGTTCGATGCGCGAGCGAATGACGTTGTAATACTCCAGCGGCGACAACGAACTGCCTTCCAAAGTCAGCGGACTCATGGAGTGACATGTACACGCATTTTGGGTGGGATGCGAGTTTAACCACCGTGTTGGGTGCGGAACTGCTTGCGGCGGGGCGGGCGCACGGCTAGGATGCGCGCATGTTCGAGGTGGGAGATTTTCTGGATCTGAAACAGTTCGCGTATCCCGAGTTGTTCGACGGGGTCGAGAACGTGTGGGATGCGCTGAAGCGGTTGCCCGAGTTCATTCAGACGCATTTCCAGCCGGCGCGATTCGGCACGAGCGTGGGCACGCCATTCATCGGCGAGAAAGTGTCCATTGGTCGGGGGACGGTGATCGAGCACGGGGCGACAATCAAGGGGCCGGCGATCATCGGCGAGAACTGCCAGATCCGGTCGAGCGCGTACATCCGCGAGGACGTGATTGTCGGGAACGACTGCGTGCTGGGCAACGCGAGCGAATTCAAGGATGCGGTGCTGTTCAACGGCGCGCAGGTGCCGCACTTCAGTTACGTGGGGGATTCGATCCTCGGCTACAAGGCGCATCTCGGCGCGGGCGTGATTCTCTCGAACGTCAAATCGATCAAGGGCAACGTGACGGTGCGATACGGACACGACATCGACACGGGGCTGCGCAAGTTTGGGGCGGTGATCGGCGACGGCAGCGACATCGGGTGCAACTGTGTGTTGAATCCGGGGTCGATCATCGGGCGAAACTCGATCCTCTATCCGAACGTGCTGTGGCGCGGTGTTTGCCCGGCGGACAGTATCGTCAAATTGCGGCAGCAACACGAGACGATTGTTCGGCGGAAGTGAACAAAGTTCGCGCGGCTGGTCGAAAAACTAGAGCGCGACCCGCAGTGCCGCCTCGATTGTCCTGGCGAATCGAAACTGAAGCTTCTTGCGAATCTCCGGTGGCACTTGCGGCAGGTCTTTGCGGTTCTGCTCGGGCAGGATGACTGTCCGCACGCCGGAGCGGGCGGCGGCCAACACCTTCTCTTTGATGCCTCCCACGGGCAGGATTTTTCCGCGGAGGGTGATCTCACCTGTCATGGCGAGCGTGGGCCGGACGGGCTTGCGCAACAGCAGCGAAGCCAGCGCGACGGCCATGGTTATGCCCGCCGACGGCCCGTCCTTGGGGATCGCACCCGCCGGGACGTGGATATGAATGTCGGATTTCTCGAAATTCTTCGGATCAATCCGGATTTGCCGGGCGCGCGAGCGGAGGTAACTGAGTGCAGCCTGGGCGCTCTCCCGCATGACGTCGCCCAGCGAGCCGGTGAGGATCAGGCTGCCGCGGCCGGGCATTTGCGTGGCTTCAATGAAGAGAATGTCGCCGCCGGCCGGGGTCCAGGCCAGCCCAATGGCCACGCCGGGTTCGGTGGTCCGCTCGGCCACGTCATGGAAAAACTCGGCCGGGCCGAGAAAGTCTTTCAGATTCTGCGGTGTGACGTTCACCATTTTGGTTTTGCGCTCGACGATCCGGCGTGCGGTGCTCCGGCAAATCGTGGCGATCTGCCGCTCGAGATTGCGGACGCCGGCTTCGCGGGTGTGGTCGCGGATGATGGCTGCCAGCGCTTCCTTGCTGAGCAACAGTTGCATTTTCTTCAGCCCGTGCTCCTCAAGCTGGCGCGGCACCAGATATTTCGTCGCGATGTGAATCTTTTCCTGCTCGGTGTAGCCCGGCAGTTCAATGACCTCCATGCGGTCGCGCAGCGCGGGAGGAATCGGCTCGAGCTGGTTGGCGGTGGTGATGAACATTACCCGCGACAAATCGAATGGGACTTCGAGGTAGTGATCCGAGAACGCGTTATTCTGTTGCGGGTCAAGCACTTCCAGTAGCGCCGAACTGGGGTCGCCGCGAAAATCCGTGCCGACTTTATCGATTTCGTCGAGCATGAACACCGGGTTGTTACTCTCGGCGCGACGGAGTCCCTGAATCACGCGCCCCGGCAACGCCCCGATATAGGTGCGACGATGTCCGCGGATTTCCGCCTCGTCGCGCACGCCGCCGAGTGAGATGCGGATGAATTTGCGTCCGAGCGCGCGAGCGATGCTGCGCCCCAAGGAGGTCTTGCCGACACCCGGCGGCCCGACGAAACACAAGATGGGTCCCTTTCCGACGACGGCGGCAGTCGAACCGTTGCTGCGGAGCTTCAGCACGCTCAGGTACTCCAGAATGCGCTTCTTGACCGGCTCCAGATCGTAATGGTCGGCATCGAGAATGTGCTTGGCCTGGACGATATCGAGCTTGTCGTCGGTCGATTTTGACCAGGGCAACGCGATGAGCCAGTCCAGGTAGGACCGTGAAACCGTGTACTCCGCCGCGGCGGGTGTCATGGTCACCAGCCGATCCGCCTCTTTGATGGCGACCTTCTTCACATCGGCGGGCATTTGCGCCTTGTCGATTTTGTCGCGCAACTCCTTGATTTCGGAGCCCTGCTCGCCCGTTTCCCCGAGCTCCTTCTGAATGGCCTTGAGTTGTTCGCGGAGGAAATACTCGCGCTGGCTCTTCGACAGTGCCGAGTTGACCTTGTTCTGGATTTCGCTGCCGAGATGCAGCACCTCGATTTCACGGTTCAGCAGGCTGGTCAACAGCGTCAGCCGGGTTTTCACGCGCACGGCTTCCAGCAGCTGCTGCTTCTCGTGCAGCGAAATGTTCAGATTGGCCGCGATGACATCGGCCAGCTTGCCCGGATCATCGATGTTGACCAGGGCCACCCGCAACTCGTCGGGCAGCGACGGCGAAAGGCCGATGATCTCCTGGAACTGATTCGCGGCATTACGGGCGAGTGCGGAGATTTCCAGAGTGGACTCCAATTCGTCATCGACGGGAGCAACCTTCGCCTGCAGATACGGCGTCGTGGTCTCGACGCGGACGATCCGCATCCGTCGCATGCCCTGGATCAGCACACGCACGCTCTCATCCGGGAATTTCAGCATGCGTACGACGCGGACGATGCAACCGAAGGGATGGAGTTGGTCGGGCCGCGGCTCGTCGGCGTCGGGGTCTGTCTGCCAGGTGACGCCCAGCAATCGGTGGCCCGCGACCACATCGTCGATGAGGCGGATCGATTGTGTGTTGGACACCAGCAGGGGGGCTACCATGTGCGGAAACACCACGACATCGCTCATCGGCAGAATGGGCAACTGAGAGGGCAGATCCGGCGCCGATGTCACGGCCTTCGTGGCATCTTGCAGTTGCGGATTTTCTGTGACCTCAGCCATCTGTCTATTATTATGACGCCTTTTGTGCCAGTGCTGTTCCGCGTGTCGTCGCGCCATCTCCCCGGGCTGCGCTCCCACCTCCCGGTTTCCACTTCCGCCAAACATCGCGGGCGGGCGACTAGCCCGCTTGTTCGATGATCACGGTAACCGTCGTGTGCTCGGACTGCTGGGACTTGGGCAGTTCGATCTGGAGAAAGCCATTATTGAACTGGGCTCGAACGTGGCCTCCATCCACCGAACGGGGGATGACGATGCGCCGTTCAAAGGGGCCGTAGTCGATTTCCATCTGGCGGAACGAACAGCGTCGCTGGCGGCACGGATCCTTGCGGTGCCCGCGCACGAGCAACACGCGGTCGTTCAATGTGATTTCGAGGTCGTCCTTGCTGATTCCGGCGATTTCCATCTTCACCACGAGACTCTCCGGGGTTTCGAAGACATCCGTGTTGGGCGACCAAGTGCTGTGGGACGCCGGCGTGGGCAAGCTCAAATACGCAAAACTCTCGTGTAAATGCTGATCGTACGTCTTCGCCATTGCATCGCCTGATTTCCTCCAAAATAGTCGTTCTTCCTCCAAAAGGCAAGTCGCATGGGGAGGGTAGCTTTCGCCGGCAGCGTCGAGGATTGAGCTGGCGCGGGAAATGCAGTAGAATAATCTCCAGCATGCAGTGCTGGCGAAAGGTGACGATCGCGCTGCTGGCGGCCACGGTGGTTGTTTTGTTGGCCCGTCAGAACGGCTGGTCATTCTCCCGTGGACCGCGGAACGAGACCTACGCCAACGGTCGCGACCGCGTCGAGGTCATCTCGCAGCCGTACACGCTCGACCGGATTTACATGTCGATGACCGGCCCGGCCGGAAATCACCCCGTGGACTGTCTGTTGCCGCACGAGAAGCCGCAATTGGTCTGGCTCACCGGACTGCAGACCGAGGTCCTCGACGCGGAGAACCGGCAGGCCATTTCGCCGGAGTTTTGTTGCCATGCGAACCTGACGTTCGACCCGCAACGGATCTCGCCCGAGCGGCACAACGCCGAGTTTGATCATTCCACGCACATGGATTGGCGCTTTTTCACGCTCGTTCCGGGGCGATTGCACGTGTCGTTGCCGCCCGGCTACGGCATGCCGGTGCTCTCCGATACGCCGTTGGACTTCTTCTCAATGTCGCTGAATCTCAACGTCACCGATTGCACGGTCAAAGTACGGTTCAAGACGACGATTGATTTTGTTCGCGATGTGGACGCAACCATGCCCATGAAACCGCTTTTCCGCCGGGCGCTTTATGTCGTGCAGCCACTGGCTGGCTCTGGGGTGGAGCATATGAAAATGTGCGCATCCATGTCTCACCCGGGCGAGGGCTGTATCGACCCGATGACCACGAATGTGGCCGGCTCAGTGACCAGCACGAAGGACGGCGTCCAGGCGCAATTCGGCAATGACGTGACGTATCATTGGATGGTCCCGCCGGGTCACCATATTTACCGCTCGAAGGTCGTGGCCGGCCAGTTGAACCTCGCTGAGCCGACGACGCTGCACTACGCGACCGCGCACCTGCATCCCTACGGCGAATCGCTGGAGTTGTACGATCTCACGGCGCAACAGAGCGTGCTGAGAATCGACGCCGAGGATTATCGCGACAAGGTCGGGGTGGCACGAATGGGCGAATTTCAATCGGAGGGCGGCGTCCTCATCGCGCCGGCGCACCACTACGAACTTCGCGCCGAGTATGACAACATCACGTCCACGCCTTCTGATGCCATGGCGATCCTGTACTTGTATCTCCTGGAGAAGGACTTCCATCGACCTACCAGCAAGAACCTTCAGGCTGGCAACAATTCGCCCTTGCAGCGCGTCGAGCATTTCCTGCGCGTCGGTTCCGCGGGATAAGCCAGGGAATCACTGCGTGCCGAGTTTGGCGAGCAAGCCCTTCTCGCGGGCCACGCCGAACATGTAATTGAAAAAGAACCCCGCTGCGATCAGGTAGAGGACGTTCAGGCCGAAGGCCCAGCCAAGGTGATAGCTCGACAGGCCCTCGCCGCGCAGGACCTGCCGCATTCCTTCAAACACATAGGTGGCAGGGATCCCGCGGGCGATCGGTTGGAGCCATTGCGGCAATACGCTGAGCGGGTAAAACACCGCGGCCACCGGCTGGATCAGAAACGGGATTCCCCACGCCAGCGCTTCGGCGGACTGGCCCCAGCGCATGATCAACGCCGTGGTGACCAAACCCACCGCCCAGCCCATCAGCAACAGGTTGGCGAACAGAGGAATCAACGGCAATCCCATTTGAAACAGATTCCAGTGATAGAACCACAGCGCCAGTCCTGCAAGAATCCCGACGGTCACGAGGATTTTCACAAAACCGACGATGTACGTCGCGGCGATGAACTCGCTGACGCGAATGGGCGCGACGAAGATATTGAGGAGGTTGCGCGCCCAGATGTCTTCGAGGAACGAAATCGTCACCGACTGCTGAGCGCGGTAGAGGATGTCCCAGAAGATCATCGAGCCGAGCAGGAACGTGACCGCGGCCGGCACCTGGTGCTGTAAGCGCTGCAAATACACGGTAATAAATCCCCAGACCAGCAGGTCCATGACAGGCCAGAAGAACATCTCCGCCACACGCGGTACGCTACGCGTATAGAGGAACGTATAGCGCAGCACGAGCGCGCGGATATGTCCCCAGCTCATGCACCCTCCGGTTCGCCCGCCGCCAGCACGTCACCGCCACGGGCCACGCTGATAAACACGTCCTCCAACGACTTCTGGTTGAATCGGTCCTTGACCTGTTGCGGCGTGCCCTCGGCGATGATCCGGCCTTTGTGCATGAACAATACGCGGTCGCAGACCTCTTCCACGTCGCGCATGTTGTGCGACGTGTAGACCATCGTGATCTGGCGTTCGCTCTGGATGCGCCGTAACAGCTTGCGCACCTTGTCAGCAATGTCCGGATCGAGGCTCGCCGTGGGTTCGTCCAGCATCAACAACTCGGGATCGTTCAGCAACGACTTGCACAGGTTCACCCGCGTTGATTCGCCCGAAGACAGGTGGCCGGTGATCTTGTTGCGCAAGTGCGCGATCTCGAACATATCCAGCAACTCCTTCGTCTTCTCTCGATGATTGTTCACTCCATAAATCATCGAGAAGATGAGCATGTTCTCCCACACCCTCAGGTTCGACGGCAGGCCCGTGTACGCCGACGAGAAGTTGGCCCGCTGAAGGATCTCGACGCGGTGGCGCTCGAGGTCTTTGCCGAAAACATGAACGGCGCCACTTGTCGGTTTGATCAATCCGAGCAGAATCTGGATGGTCGTGGTTTTTCCCGCGCCGTTCGCGCCGAGGACGCCGACGATTTCTCCGCGGCCCACCGCAAACGACACGTCGGCGACAGCCACCGTGCCGTCGAATTCTTTGCGGAGATGTTGTACGTCGACAAGGGTCTCAACCGTGCGCATGCCTACCGTCCAGCTAAGGAGATGCTGGAGCGGGCGGATTCGGTTCGCCACTTTCGGGCGGGACCGGCGCCGGGTCAGGGAGCGAGGGGGGATCAGCCACTGCCGCGGTCGAAGTCGTGGCAACGTCCTCCGTCAGGGAATCTATTGCCGGCTCCGCCGCATTCTCCGGCGACCCGATCGTCGCGGGTGGCGCGGATGCTTTCGGCGGCGGTTGAGGCGGTTTGTCGGCGAGCGCCCAAAGCCGGCCATTGGAAAACTCCACGACAAACCCGTCCTGAATCAGCCAGTGCAAATCGGCAAGCACGCGATCTTCCGCCGACGGCTCGGGCACCGGCGGCGCCGGAGCCGTAAGAGATGCGGATTCCGCTTCCGTCGTGAGAACCGGCGTCTCGGCTTCTGCCGGGACGGGCGCAGGCGACACAGGCGCCGGATCAGGGGCAGGCGAAGGAGGCGCAACGGCCGGTTCGGGCGCCGGTGCGGTCGCAGCGGGTGGACGCGGAACGAAGTGCGCAATCAACTGTTTGCGGGTGCACCCAAAATGTTCGCGAAGATAGAGAACGATTCTCTGAATTTGGTCCGTGAGATGCGCGATGGATTCGAACCGTTGCGGTTTGATGCGCCCGATGTACGTGACGCCCTTCGGATCCTTGAAGAAGTGGAATCCCTCGTGACGAAGTTTGCCGCGCATTTCATTCGCTGTTTTCAGCGGGAACCGGCGCTCTTGCATCCAGGTCAGCCGCACCGTTTCCAAGAGGGCGGGATTCTGAAGCTGGCGGCTGGCCGGTCCGCTGATACGCGCTTCGGGAGCGGAGGTGATGAACTGCGCCAGGTGCGTTTCTACGAAATGTCTCTCGAGTTCGTCGCGTGAGGCAAATGTCTTCGGCTCAGCGTCGAGAATGCACTCGTACTCCGACTTGGTGCTCATGGATTCGACCCACGCTTTGACGGCCTCGGGATCCTTCACCGTTTGGATGCGGGACTTGAATTCGTCGAACGGAATATGCCGCAACCGTTGCTGATGGTGGCGTACCAATCGGCTCTGGTATTCATGATAATTCGGCGGGCCGAGCCAGACGCCCGTGAACCCGCACCGATTCACGAACGTGAAATTGCCTTTCGGCGGATCGATGGGCGTCTTCTTCTCTCGATAGATCTTCTCGGCATGATGCCGCAGCACGAATCGCACGGCGTCATCCTGGCGCAGAAAGACGGTTTCGCCCGGCGTCACCACAAACAACTGGGCGGGCTTGCCATCGGCTCCCGCCTTACCCGCGAATCTCACCAGATGTCGTTCGGGCTTGTTGAGCACCAGCTTGGCAATGTCGAACAGCGCATACGCTCGTTGCGTCAGCTTCATCGCGTCGATCATCGCCGCGAACCCCTTTTCGTCGGGCTGAAACGTCACCTCGATGGGCAGGACGGGCGGTGCGGCCGGTTTGGACGGTCCGCGGTCTCGATCCCGGTCGCGTTGCGGCGGTCCACCGCGACGGCGGTCGGGACCCGGGCGCGGCCCTTTGCGATCTCCCGACTCCGGAGGTCGTGGCGGACGCGGGCGGCGGTCGCGATCCCGATTCTCACCACGGTCCCGATCGCGGCGGCGATTTGGGCCACGGCCTTCACGCCTCGGTTCACGATCTCCGCCTTCATGATCGGCATAGGACTTGCCTGAGGATTTGACCCACTCGGGAGTCAGCTCCAATTCCTCAAGAGGCAGGTCTTGAGGCTCGGCCGGTGGCGGATTTGCAACTGGTGGATCGCTGTCTGTCATGAAAGTCTGAATCAGAGGCCACGAACCATAGCACAGATGGTGGGGCCAAAGCTATTCAATTATGCTGTGACTCGAAGCCGTAATCGGTTACCGTCGGTTCCCGTAGTCATGATCCCGGAATATCTATCGCGACACCGGCAGGAGTTCCTTGAGCAACTTAAATGCCTGGTGCGGTTTCCCAGCGTGTCGGCGCAACCCGCGCATCGGCGGGACATCCTCGCGTGCGCGGACTGGTTGGCTGGACATTTTCGCAGTTTCGGGCTGAAAGTCAAATCGCACCCGACTCGGGGAAATCCGATTCTCGTGGCCCGTGCTCCCCGGGCATCTAGCCCCGATGCTCCGCGCGTGCTGGTCTACGGTCATTACGACGTGCAGCCGCCCGAGCCGTTCGATTTGTGGGACACGCCGCCGTTCGAGCCCGTCGTGCGCGGCGGCAAACTCTTCGGTCGGGGCGCATCCGACAACAAGGGCCAGTTTTTTGCCCATGTCAAGGCGGCCGAGGCATATCTGAAGACGGGCACTCCGCTTCCCGTGAATCTGACGTTTCTTATTGAGGGCGAGGAGGAAGTGGGCAGCGACAATCTGGTGTGGTTCGTGAAGAATCATTCCAGGGAATTGCGGGCCGACTACGTCGTTGTCTCGGATTCCAGCATGTTCGCCAAGGGCCTACCGACACTTACCTACGCTACTCGCGGGACACTCGGGTTGGAAGTGCGGATCGACGGCCCGTCGCGCGACCTGCACTCGGGTGTGTTTGGCGGCAGCGTGGCCAACCCGGCGGTCGTGTTGTCGCGGCTGCTGGCGAGTTGCGTCAACGCGGACGGACGGATCACGATCCCCGGTTTTTATGACGGCGTGCTTCCGGTGGCAGCCTGGGAGCGACGGATGTGGCGGCGGCTGCCATTCAATCCCGAAGCTTATCGCCGCTTCCTTGGTGCGCCCGCGTTGGCGGGTGAAAAGGGATTCACAACGCTGGAACGGCGCTGGGCACGTCCGACGTTCGAGATCAACGGGCTCACCAGCGGCTATCAGGGGCCCGGCGGCAAGACCATCGTGCCAGCCTGGGCATCGGCGAAGATTTCCTGCCGGACCGTGCCGAATCAGAATCCCGTTCATCTGCTCAAGGCCGTGGAGCAGCATCTACGGCGGCAATGTCCGAAGTCCGTCCGTCTGGGCATCACCAGTGGTTTCAATCCGTGGTTCTTCGCGCCGCCCGATGGGCCGGGCGCCAGGGCCGCGCTGGCCGCGCTGCGGAAGGCGTTCGGTCGCGAACCCGTTTGCACACGCGAGGGCGGTACGCTGCCCATCTTGGAAGGTTTCCGGCGCCATCTGCGTGGTGAGGTGATTCTGGTCGGGCTTGGGTTGCCCGATGACAACTGGCATTCGCCGAATGAGAAGATGGATCTCGACAATTTCTATCGCGGAATAGTGATGAGCGCGGAGCTGATTCGTGAACTGGGGGCTTGCGGCTAGAGAGTTTGTGCTTTCACAACGAATTCGCCCTCCGTATAACTCGACGCCAACCAAACAGATGAAGACGCCAGGCTACTATCGCTTTCCAACCATTAATCAGGACACGGTTGTCTTTGTGAGCGAGGACGATCTGTGGACGGTATCGACCGACGGCGGGATCGCACGGCGGCTCACATCGGGGCTGGGGGCAGCCAGTCATCCGTCTCTCTCGAACGATGGCCAGTGGCTGGCGTTCAGCGGGCGCGACGAGGGCAGCTTGGAGGTCTACGTCATGCCGGCCCGCGGAGGCGAAGCGCGCCGCCTGACGTATCTGGGAGCGAATACGCTGGTCGTTGGCTGGACAATCGATGGGCGAATCATTTTCAGCAGCAACGCGCAGCAGCCGTTTGGCGGACCGCCGCGTTTATGGACGATCAGTACCGGCGGCGCCGCCGCAGAGCTGTTGCCGACCGGCCCGGCGCAGTTCATCTCGTTCGGCCCGCGCGGCGGCTGCGTCATCGGACGCAACGCGTTGGATCCCGCGCGCTGGAAGCGTTATCGGGGCGGCACATCGGGCGACCTGTGGATCGACCCGACGGGCAAAGGCCAGTTCCGCCGGCTGATTGCCTTAAAGGGCAATCCCTCGCACCCCCTCTGGATCGGCTCACGAGTGTACTTCTTGTCCGACCATGAGTCGGTGGGGAACCTGTATTCCTGCATGACGACCGGAAAGGATTTGCAGCGCCACACGCATCACAAGGATTTCTACGCGCGGAATCCGTCAACCGACGGACGACGTATCGTATACCATGCCGGTGCCGACCTGTTTGTGTTCGATCCCGCAACCGGCACAGCAAACAGGATTGAGATTGAGTACGACGGCCCGCGCACGCAGCGTCAGCGGAAATTCGTCGAGGCCGCCAAGTATCTGGACAGTTTCGAACCACACCCGCACGGGCATCTGTTGGCCCTCGGCGCGCGGGGGAAATGTTTCACCATGGGCAACTGGGATGGGCCGGTCCTGTCACGAACCGAGGTCGAGGGCGTGCGGCATCGTCTGCCGCACTGGCTGAATGACGGCAAGCGAATCGTGCTGGTGAGCGACGCGGATGGCGAAGAGGCGCTGGAGATTCACAGCATCGACAATTTCGAATCGGTCGTTCGCATCGGCAAACTCGACATTGGTCGGGTTATCGACCTGCGCGTCAGCCCGAAGAACGATCAGGTTGCGCTGACCAACCACCGAAACGAACTGGTGTTGGTGGACTTGAAATCGCGGAAGAGACGGGTGCTGGACAAGAGCGACTGGGCGCAAATCGCGGGGTTCGACTGGTCACCCGATGGCCGGTGGATCGCCTACAGTTGCGCGCAAAGCCAGCACACATCGGCCATTCGCCTGTGCGAGGTCCGAACAGGGAAGGTGCATCCGGTCACGCAACCGGTGCTGCAGGACGTCGCGCCAGCCTTTGATCCCGATGGCAAGTTCCTCTATTTCCTCTCGTATCGCGAATTCGATCCGGTCTACGACAATCTCCACTTTGACCTGGGTTTTCCGCGTGGCGTCAGGCCGTACCTGATCACGTTGCGTAGGGATATTCCATCGCCGTTCGTTCCAGTGCCGAAACCCGCCGACGAGAAGAAGGAGGAACCGAACGGCAAGAAAGCGGGGGCGAAGAAGGATTCGGTCGTCGAGATCGACGTCGACGGAATCGAGTCTCGCGTTTTGGCGTTTCCCGTGTCGGATGGTCGGTACCAGCAAATCGCCGGAATTCGCGGGAAGGTGTTGTTTACGTCGTGGCCGGTCGAAGGCAGTCTCAGCGGCGACAACTGGCCGCCGTCGCCTGAGCCGCCCGCCAAGGCGACGCTGGAAGCGTACGATTTCGACTCGCAGAAGTCCGAGACACTGGTCAGCAGCGTGTCGTATTTTGCGTTGTCCGCAGATCGCAAGACGTTGGTTTATCGCGCGGGGAGCCGGCTGCGCGTGCTGAAGGCGGGCGAGAAATCGGACGAGAATCTGGCGAAGGAATCGCCCGGCAAGAAGAGCGGATGGATCGACCTGGGGCGGGTGAAGGTGTCCGTGAAGCCGTCATCGGAGTGGCGGCAGATGTATCGGGAGGCGTGGCGGCTGCAACGCGACCATTTCTGGACCGAAGACATGTCCAAGATCGACTGGCAGGCGGTGTATGACCGCTATCTGCCTCTTGTTGACCGTGTCGCCACGCGCGGAGAGTTTTCCGATTTGATGTGGGAGATGCAGGGCGAACTGGGCACGTCGCACGCGTATGAATTTGGTGGCGACCACCGCCAGCCGCCGCGGTATGACGTGGGGCTGCTCGGCGCGGATTTCGCGTATGACGAACCGGCGAAGGCATGGCGGATCACCCGCATCGTTCGAGGAGACCCGTGGAATGAACGGGCCCGGTCACCGCTGGCGGCACCGGCGGTCAACGTTCGTGAGGGGGACACGCTGCTGGGAATCGGCGGTCGGCGCGTGGAGGCGGGGACGCATCCGAATTCATTGCTGGTAAATCAGGCGGGCGCGGAGGTGTTGATTACGGTTGGGGACGGCAAGGGCAAATCGCCGCGCACTGTGAACGTAAAGACGCTGACGAATGACATGCCGGCGCGGTATCGCGAATGGGTCGAGACCAATCGTCGCGCGGTACACGAGCGGACCAGTGGGCGGGTTGGCTACGTTCACATTCCCAACATGGGGCCGCATGGGTATTCGGAGTTCCACCGGTATTTTCTCAGCGAGATCGACCGCGAGGGGCTGATCGTGGACGTGCGGTTCAATGGCGGCGGGCACGTGTCGGAGTTGATTCTGGAGAAACTGGCGCGTCGCCGCATCGCCTACAATCAGTCCCGCTGGATGAACGTCCAGCCGTATCCGGTCGACTCGGCCGCCGGGCCGATGGCGGCGCTCACCAATGAATACGCGGGGTCCGACGGCGATATTTTCTCGCACGGATTCAAGCTGCTCAAACTGGGTCCGCTGATTGGCAAGCGCACGTGGGGCGGTGTGATCGGGATTTGGCCGCGCCACGCGCTCGTGGACGGCAGCATCACGACGCAACCGGAGTTTTCATTTTGGTTCAAAGATGTGGGGTGGAAAGTCGAGAATTACGGCACGGATCCGGACATCGAAGTGGAGATGCGGCCGCAGGATTTTGTGGCGGGACGCGACCCGCAACTGGCGCGGGCGATTCAGGAGATCGGGAAACTCCTGCGGACGAACCCGCCGAAGCGC
The DNA here is from genome assembly GCA_035541135.1 of Verrucomicrobiia bacterium. Lineage (GTDB taxonomy): Bacteria > Verrucomicrobiota > Verrucomicrobiia > Palsa-1439 > Palsa-1439 > Palsa-1439. Next base: position 83,397 of record DATKNW010000057.1, on the reverse strand, counting down.
CCCGATTTCGGCCAGCGACCGAATCTGGCGGTGGGGGCTTGCCCCAGCGATGACCGACGAACCGGATGGGCTTGCATGGTATTGAAACAAGGGTAAGTTTGGGGTATGGGAGAAAGCGCGATGAGGGCGGAAGAACTGGCAAAGAAAAAGTGTGTGCCGTGCCAGGGCGGTATTCCACCGTTGAACGGCAAGGCGCTGCGGGAATTATTGGCGGCGGTCAACAATGGCTGGCAGGTCGTTGGTGAGCATCACCTGGAGAAGGAGTACAAATTCGAGGATTTCCGCCACGCGCTGGATTTCACCAATCGGGTCGGCGAGATGGCCGAATTGCAGGACCATCATCCCGACATCCATCTCGCGTGGGGCAGGGTCAAGATCACCATTTGGACGCACAAGATTGACGGGCTGACCGAGAGCGATTTCATTTTTGCCGCGAAAACGGATCAGCTTCTACAGAGGAAATAACGGATCCAATCATGATGCCCAAACCGCCAGACGAGCAGCGCCGCGCACTGTTGGAAATCGACCAGTATATCGAGCGATTATTCGTGCCGCGCGACTTTGCCTTCCTGCAGGCGCTACGGGACGCGACCGAAGCGGGTCTGCCCAAGAAGAATGTCTCGGCAAACGAGGGCAAGCTGCTGTACGTGCTCGCGCGGATCGCGCGCGCAAAACGCGTACTGGAAATTGGCATGTTGGGCGGATACAGCGCGATGTGGTTGGCTCGGGCGATCGGTCCCGAGGGGCGGCTGGTGACATTGGAAGTCGACGAAAAATGCGTTCGCGTGGCCCGCAAGAACCTGGACCGGTCCGGGTTGCTACCGCGGGTAGAGATCCGCCATGGCGAGGCGGCGATCACGCTCAAACGCATGGTGGAAACACAGGAGCCGTCGTTTGACCTGGTCTTCATCGATGCGGATAAGCCGAGTTATCCGCTGTATCTGGAGTACGCGTTGAAACTGACACATCCGGGCAGTCTGATCCTTGCCGACAACGTCATTCGCGACGGGAAAGTGGCGCATGACGCCGAGGGCGACAAGATCCTGCAGGGAATCCAGGAGTTCAATAAGAAGCTCGCAGCGCACCCGAAGCTCGAGTCGATTGTCGTAACGGTGACGCGGGAAGGTGTCGACGGCCTCGCCATTGCCCGCGTGAGGGACTGAGTTTCACGTTCCGCCGCAGACCGTGTAGCCCTGTCCGCGCAGATCTTCCGCAAGATCCTGTTCCATCTGACAGGCCGCCTCGTACGGCATCGGATTCAGGTACTCGTACAATTCGGGCAATAATCGCACGCCGTACTTCTGAACGTAGTGCGACGCTTTGTAGCCGTCTTTGTGGTTCTGGAAACGCTCGATGGGCGGAATCCCTGTCATGCCGACGTAGACGCACGGCTTATTCGGATTGCGCTTGGGATTCGCCGTGAGGACTTTGCGTTCCTTCAGGACTTCCTCGTCGAGAAGCACGACGTAGACGTGATGGTGAAATTGTTCTGCCACGGTCAACGTCAGTATAGACGCGTAAGGCGTCGCCGCAAGAGCGCAGGCGGAGGGTCAGTGAGTGCTCCGCAGCCGGGCCAGCTCGGTTCGCGCGTTGGCAAAGTCGGGCCGGATCCGCAGGGCCTGTTCGAAGTGACCGATTGCCTCGTCGAGTCGACCGGCTTGTTCCAGAGCAATTCCCAGGTTGAAATGAGCCTCGGCGAAATCGGGTTTAAGTTCAAGAGCCTGTTCCCACTGGTGGATGGCCTCGGGCGCCCGGCCGTCACGCATCAGGGCATCGGCCAAATCGTAATGCAGGATGGCTCGGTCGGGTCGGAGTCGCAGAGCTTGTTCGAAATGTCCAATCGCGTCCGCAGTGTGTCCTTGCGCGAGCAGGACAGTTCCCAGATCGCAGTGGGCCTGCGCAAAGTCAGGCTTGATCCGCAGCGCATATTCGTAGCGTTGAATTGCCTCTTGGGATTTGCCCGTGCGCCACAAGGCGCCTGCGACGTTGTACTGGGATACGGCATAGCTCTCAACACCCGCACACAGATTAAATCCCACGGAAAACAGGACGAGCGCACCCCAGCCACAACGCGCGGCGCATTTCCAAGCGGGGTGGTTGGCCAGTGCCCGCTCCAAACCGAAAACGCCGACGGCGGAGAGCAACACCAACGCAGGCAGGAACTCGATCTCGAAGCGCCGGGCGCTGTAGTAGTAGAAGCAGAAAACCGACGCGCCGGCGGCAAAGAGAATGGTTACAGCCGCTAGAAACCAGCGCATCGTCGAAGTTGTTTCCGCGGACCGTTTGGCCCAGGCCAGTGGCATTGCCAGAGCCATCCACACCAGCGGAATGTTCGTAAGAATGCCAAAGGTCTTTTGCGAATTGCCATGCCCGGATGGCGTCGGTGGTACCGGCATGTCCTGCACGAAGGGAAAATGGCGGCTCCATCCCACCGATTTCAGGAAATAAACTCGCAGATTGAACCACAGATAACTCCAACCGAAGTGGCGATCGGTGTGAGGGCCGGCCAATTGGTAGTGCCAGCCGAATTCGAACGGATTGTCGAACCGGAGGGCATTGTAGACCATCAAACCCGCGCCGATGACTGCCAATGGTCCCGCCACGGCCAGCAAAAGAGGCCAGATCGGGCGGCGTTCTCTCCAAGCTTCGGCTACGGGGATCGCGAGAATGAGTGCGGCCAACGCCAACCAGGGCCGTGCCCCCATCGCCAGCCCGCAGACCGCGCTTGCGGTTGCCAGCCATAGAGTTCTCCGCTCCGAGTCATGGAGCGCACACCAGACCGCCCCGAGGGCCAGCATGGACAACATGTAGCCACAATTGATCGCCACTTCATAAACATCGCACTGCGGTAGAATCGCAGGCACGCCCGTCGCCAGGCCGAATGCCAGAATACAAACGGCGACCACCCCGACGCTCATATCGGCAAAATATCTCCGCCACATTGCCAGCAACAGGGTGGCACCAGCGAGAAAACCCACGGCACAGAAGATGGCGACCGCCTGCCCGTGAGAAACGTAGTGGCCGGTCACCGTGGAGAACGGCCAGAACAACAGCACGGCCGGCGTGACGCCAAAATACAGGTATAGCCGGCCCTTGTAATAACTCGTGTCCATGATCCTGCTGGCGTCGGGTTGACCGAGAGCGTCGAGATTCGCGTGGTAAGGGTCGGGAAGCTGTGCGAGCGCGGGCGGGGGTTCGCGCTTCAGGGCCAACTCACCAGATCGAAAGCCCTGCACCAGCAAATTGTAGTACTGGTTAGCCGAGTCCGCGGAGGAAGACAGCAGACCGACGGAGTGTGCCAGGCGCGCATATGCGACGACGACCATGGCGCACACGGCTCCCAAGACAGTCCATCGCGTCAATCGGAGCGCTTCGTCACCGGTCTTCATTGTTACGCCTGACTGAGAGTTGAGCATTGTTGGCAAGAGCGACAACGCGCCAAATGCCCTGATTGTGCAGGGCGGTCGTCCCGCGAAGCAAGAGCAAATCCGCCAACCAGCCCGGACTTGGGACACCAACTGCCTCTGTGATAGACTCCGTCAAATCGGAATGAGCACGCGCAGTCTGCCAATCTTGGAATTGCGGGAGCCGTTATTATCGGCGCTGGCGAAACAGCGGCGGCTGATCCTGACCGCGCCGACGGGGTCGGGCAAGTCCACGCAGGTGCCGCAGATGTTGCTCGATGGTGGACTGCTTGCGGACGGGCAGGTGGTCATTCTGCAGCCGCGGCGGTTGCCAGCACGCATGCTGGCGGCGTGGGTGGCGAAAGACCGCGGCGTGAAGCTCGGGGAAGAGGTGGGCTACCAGATCCGGTTCGACGACGTGACCTCGTGCGCGACGCGAATCCGCTATGTCACCGAAGGCGTCTTGTTGCGCCAGATGCTCGCGAACCCGCAGTTGCACGGTGTCAGCGCCATCATCTTCGACGAGTTTCACGAGCGGCACCTCTACGGCGATATCACGCTCGCGCGGGCGTTGCAGATTCAGGAAACAACGCGACCGGACCTTATCATCATGGTGATGTCGGCGACACTGGATGTCGGACCATTGCGGAAATATTTGGAACCTTGCGAACTGCTTTCGTCGCAAGGCCGCACGTTTCCGGTCGAGATCGAATACCTTGCCAAGCCCGTGGGCGAGTGGCCGATCTGGGAGGCCGCAGTCAAGGAATTGGAGCGTCTCGTCGCGCAACACGAAGGCGACGTGCTGGTGTTCATGCCGGGGGCGTACGAGATCAGTCGCACGGTGCAAGCGGTACAGGATGCGCTGGGAAGCAAATTCATCGTCCTGCCGTTGCACGGTGATTTGCCGACCAACGATCAGGACGCCGCCGTTGCGCAGTACGATCGGCGCAAAGTCGTCGTTTCCACCAACGTTGCTGAGACATCGCTGACGATCGACGGCGTGCGGGTCGTGATCGACAGCGGTTTGGCGCGCATCCCGCGCTACGATCCGTATCGCGGCATCAACACACTGCTGGTCGAGAAGATCAGCCGCGCGTCGGCGGACCAACGGGCGGGCCGGGCCGGCCGCACCGCGCCGGGTGTCTGTCTGAGATTGTGGACGCGGCACGAGCACGAGCAGCGGCCCGCGCAGGAATTGCCGGAGATCAAGCGTCTGGACCTCTCGGAAGTTGTTCTGACGCTCAAAGCCAGCGGGGTGGAAGATGTGCACGCGTTCCGTTGGCTGGAACCGCCTGGCCGCCAGTCGTTGGAACGGGCCGTGCTTTTGCTGAAAGACCTGGGCGCGCTGCACGCCGATAGCGGCGCGATCACGGAACTGGGACGGCGAATGTTGGCGTTTCCGTTGCATCCGCGGTACTCGCGGATGCTGTTGGCGGCGCAGGAGTATGGTTGCGTGCGGCAGGTGGCCCTGATCGCCGCGCTCACACAGGGACGCGACCTGCTCGTGCGGCGGCAGGGCCGTCAGGTCGAGGATGCGCGGGACGATTTGTTCGGCGGCGAGACGCAATCGGATTTCTTCGTGCTGATGCGCGCGTGGCGTTACGCGGACCGCAACGGCTACAACGTGGACCGGTGCCGCCGGTTGGGCATTCACGCGCAGTCGGCGCGTCAGGTCGGCCCGTTGTTCGAGCAGTTCCTCGGCATTGCCAAGCGGGAGGGTCTTGACGTAAGCGAACGACGCGCGGCGTCGGATGCGATCCAGCGCTGCATTCTGCTCGGGTTCTCCGATCACGTGGCGCGCCGGCTCGACGCGGGAACGTTGCGGTGCGAATTGGTTCACGGACGGCGCGGTGTGCTCGGACGCGAAAGCGTGGTGCAGAATTCGCCCTTGCTGGTGGTGACCGAAGTGCACGAAATCCAGAGCGGCACGGGCAAGGACAAGGAGTTGAACGTGCTGTTGACGATCGCCACGGCGGTCCAGAAGGAATGGTTACGGGAACTGTTCCCCGGCGATTTCACGGAGGCGACGGCTGTCGTGTATGACGCCACGCAACGGCGGGTCTTTGCGGAGCGGCGGACACAGTTTCGCGATCTGGTCCTGGAGGCGGGACAGACGGACGAGGTTCCCGCGGATGACGCCGCGCGGATTCTGGCCGACGAGGTTGTCGCGGGCCGATGCGTGCTGAAGAACTGGGATGAGGCGGTGGATCAATGGATTCTACGGGTGAACTGGCTGCATGAATGGATGCCGGAACTGGGAATTCCCGCGATCAGCGAGGAGGACCGGCGCGCGCTTGTCGAACAAATCTGCCACGGCGCAGTCAGCTACAAGGAGATCAAGGACAAAGCGGTGTGGCCGGTGGTGAAGGCCTGGTTGTCGGGACAACAACAAGCGTGGATTGAGGAGTACGCGCCGGAACGAATCGAGTTGCCCGGCGGGCGAAGGGCAAAGGTCACCTACAAAATGGATGGGCCCCCGACCTTGGCGGCGCGGATCCAGGATTTGTACGGGGTGAAAGAAGGACTGTGGATTGCGAAGCGGCGCGTGCCAGTGCGAATCGAAGTGCTGGCGCCGAATCAGCGGCCGGTGCAGGTGACCGAGAACCTCGCCACGTTTTGGCGGGAGACGTATCCCAAGCTGAAACAGGAGCTGCAGCGGAAGTACCCGAAACACGAGTGGCGGTAGCCGGAGCCGCGTTTTTGCTTGTTTTGGTGAGGTTGCGGGCTTAACGTATCCGCCAACAAGACGGAGGTCGCCATGCTTACGAAGATTTCTTACACGTGGGGTCTGATGCGGGCCTCGTGGAACATTCTGAAGACGGACAAGACGCTGTTGTTGTTCCCATTGTTGTCGGGTGTGTGCTGCATTATCGTACTGCTCTCGTTCGCTCTGCCGATTTTTTTGACGGGTGCGTGGGAACCGCCGGCCCACGGTTCGAGCCAGGCGAGCGTGGTCGTGTACTATGGCATTCTGTTTCTGTTCTACATCGCGAATTATTTCGTCATCACGTTTTTCAATACCGCGATTGTCTCCTGCGCGATGTTGCGGATGGCCGGTCACAATGCAACGGTAGGAGACGGTTTCCGCGAAGCGGCGTCGCGCCTGCCACAGATCGCCGGTTGGGCTCTGTTGTCGGCGACGATTGGATTGATCCTGCGGATTATCGAGGACCGCTCGGAGAAGGTTGGCCGGATCGTGGCCGGCTTGTTGGGAATGGCGTGGACCGTGATGAGCTTTCTGGTCGTGCCGGTCATCGTCGGCGAGCGGAAGGGGCCGTTCGCGGCGTTGAAGGAATCCAGCGGGATGCTGCGCCGCACCTGGGGCGAGCAACTTGTCGGCAATTTCAGTTTTGGCTTGGTGTTCATGGTGCTGAGCCTTCCCGCCATCGCGCTTATCTTCCTGGCTGCATTTCTGGGGAACGGCTGGCTGCTGTTGCTTTCGATCATCATGGCGGTGGTCTATCTGATCGCGCTATCGCTGGTGCAATCGGCGCTCCAGAGCATCTTCCAGACGGCGGTCTATTTGTTCGCCTACAACCAAGTGGCGCCGCCCGGCTTCGCGCCTGAACTCCTGTCGAACGCGATGCGCCAGAAATAGGCCGGCACCAGAACCAGCCGGCGTCGGGTTTCGTCTGGCATCAGCTCGGAAACCTGCTAAGTTTTCGCGGATATGAGTTCATCCCGCGACTATTCAGAGAAACTCTGGCAGGAAGCCCTGCGGTATCTTCCCGGTGGAGTAAACTCGCCCGTGCGCGCGTTTCGCGGCGTGGGCGGCACGCCGTTTTTTACACAGCGGGCCAAAGGTTCGCGGTTGTGGGACGTGGACGGCAAGGAGTACATCGACTACGTGTGCTCGTGGGGGCCGATGATCCTGGGGCACGCGCACCCGAAGGTGGTGCGGGCGGTGCAGGAAGCGGCACGCGACGGCACGAGCTTCGGCACACCCAATCCGCGCGAGGTGCGGCTGGCACAGTTGGTGTGCGAAGCATTCCCATCGATTCAGAAGGTCCGGTTTGTGAATTCGGGGACCGAAGCAACGATGTCGGCGATTCGGTTGGCGCGTGGGTTCACGAAGCGGGACAAGATCGTGAAGTTCGAGGGCTGCTACCACGGCCACGCCGACGCGCTGCTGGTGAAAGCGGGGTCGGGCGGGGCGACCTTTGACGTGCCGGACAGCGCGGGCGTGCCAGCGGATTTCGCGCGGAACACCATCACACTGCCCCTGAACGATTTCGCAGCAGTCGATGCTGTCGATTGGCGAGAGATCGCGTGTGTGATCATCGAGCCGATTCCAGCGAATATGGGATTGATCCCGCTGAAAGCCGGGTTCTTGGAGAAACTGCGCAAGGTGACTCGCGACAGTGGCGCGCTGTTGATCTTGGACGAGGTCATCAGCGGCTTTCGTGTCGCCCGCGGTGGCGCGCAGGAATTGTACGGAGTCCAGGCTGATCTCACAACCCTTGGCAAGATCATTGGCGGGGGGCTGCCGGTGGGCGCGTTTGGCGGGCGGGCGGAGGTGATGGATTTACTCGCGCCGAACGGTTCCGTGTATCAGGCCGGCACGCTTTCGGGGAATCCGCTGGCGATGGCGGCGGGGATTGCCACGTTGGAAGAGCTGTCGCAGGCCGGCGCCTACCAGAAACTGGAGCAGCGCGCGCACGCGCTGTGCACTGAATGGAGCAAGATTGTGAAGGGGCATCAAGCGCGAATCGGCTCGTTGTTCTGCACGTTCTTTACCAATCGCGAGGTGGTGGACTACGCCAGCGCGAAGACAAGCGATACGAAGCGATACGGTCGGTTCTTCCACGCGATGCTGGAGCGGGGCGTGTATCTCGCGCCGTCGCAATTCGAGGTTGGGTTTGTGTCGCTGGCGCACACCGAAGAGGACATCGAGCGAACGTTGCGCGCGGCGACGGAGGCAGTGAAGACACTGTGAAGATTGTTGTGGCGATGACGGGTGCGAGCGGCGCGATCTACACGCAGCGGTTGCTGGACAATCTCGACCCGAAAGCGCACGAGATTCATTTCATATCCACGAAACACGCCCGCGAGGTCGGCCAGCTTGAATTGCCGAAGGGCGAGCTGAAGATTGCGCCGACGGTGATCCAGTACGACGAGAGCGGGTCGATGTTTGTCCCGTTCGTGAGCGGGTCGGCCAAGTTGGACGCGATGGTGGTGATCCCCGCGTCGATGGGGACAATCGGGCGGGTGGCGAATGGCGTGTCGGACACAACGATCGCGCGGGCGGCGGATGTGTTTCTCAAGGAGCGGCGGAAGCTGATTTTTGTCCCGCGCGAGTCGCCATTCAACCTGATCCACTTGCGCAACATGGCCACGCTGGTCGAGGCGGGCGCGACCATTATTCCCGCCAATCCGTCCTTCTACAACAAGCCGAAGACGGTGACGGAAGTTGTCGACTCGATTATCGCGCGTGTGCTCGACCATCTCGGCATTGAACACAAGCTTGTCAGGCGATGGCAGAGCGCCGAGTAGCGGGTGTAACCTTGCGCTGCGCCGATCCGTCTGCCCCAGTATGAGACTACCCAGTGGGCGACCATGGGATTGCGTGAGAACAGCGGCGGCGATTTGTGCCTTCCTTTGTCTGGCGATGCCGGGTCAGGCGGAGGAGTTGGGGCCCGGCGACCACGACTTGGCGCTCATGGCGGGTGAGCGCGAGCGCACTTGCCTGCTGCATCTGCCTCCCGGGTACAACGGGAAGCGGTTGTGGCCGCTGGTGATTGTGTTGCACGGCGGTGGCGGGAATGCAACGGGCGCGGTCGGAATGACCGGTTTCAGCGAAAAAGCGGACAAAGAGGGCTTCGTTGTTGCCTATCCGAACGGCTCGGGGCGTTTGAAGACGCGGTTGCTCACGTGGAATTCCGGCAACTGCTGCGGTTATGCCCTGGACAACGGCGTGGACGACGTCGGGTTCATCCGGGCACTGATTGATGAGCTGGTGAAGACGCGGGCGGTCGACCCGAAACGGGTCTATGTGACCGGCATGTCCAACGGCGGGATGATGACGCACCGGCTCGGGTGTGAATTGTCGGATAAGATCGCCGCCATCGCGCCCGTGGCGGGGGCGCTGGACGTGGAAAACTGTCAGCCCGCCAATCCCGTCTCGGTGATTATCTTCCACGGCACCGCCGATGAGCGCGTGTTGTACAACGGCGGCGAGCCGATTCGAAAGGCCGACCGACATTTTCGCGTGGACAAATCAGTTGCGTACGCGGTGTCGTTCTGGGTGAAACACGACGGCTGCTCCGAGACTCCGAAACGCAGCGACAAGGGGAGTATTCGGACCGAGATCTACGGCGGCGGGAAGGATGGAGCCGAGGTTGTGCTGTACACTGTCAACGGTGGCGGCCACGCGTGGCCCGGAGGCCGGGCGTATCTGCTCGGGACGGAGCCGACGAAAGAGATTTCCGCGACGGATCTGATGTGGGATTTCTTCATGCGACATCCAAAGAAGTGACGAGGCGATGATTCACCGCGCCGGTGCCGCGTTTCTGGCATCCAGGAACTTGAGCTGGCAAAAGAGTTCGTCCAGCAACGGGGATCTGACGCCGGCCTGTTGCGCGGCGCGCAACGGGTTGCCGAAAATGGCTTCGACTTCCATTGGATGATGTTCGTCGTAGTCGATCTTCATGCTGGTGCGGTACGGGATCATGTTGTCGGTGTAGGAGAGCATCTTGGTGACGATTCCCTCGGGCAGGGTGACGCCGCAAGCGTGGGCGTCGACCACGACCTCCCACATGAGCCGTTCCACGAGACGGCGCGTGTGCGGGTTCTTCATCAGCTCGTCCGTGGTAGCGTTCAGCACGACGGAGAGACCGTTGTAGGGAATGTTCCAGACGAGCTTTTGCCAACGGGCCACGCGGAGATCATCGTGCAATTCCGTGGCGATGCCGGCGCGATTCAGGTCTTCCGCGACCGCGCGCAAGCGGTCGGTGATGGCGCGCGTGGCAAATTCGCCGAGGCCGACATGCCCGTAATCGAGATGGCGGATGTGGCCGGGACCGATCTTGTTCGAGCAGAGGAAACACAGGCCGCCCATCACGCGTTTCGCGCCGACGATGTCGGCGACCTGCTCCTCAATCCCGAGGCCGTTCTGCATCACGAGCACAGCGCCATCGTCTTTCACGACGGGCGGCAGCAACTGCGGGAGGAGATGATTCTGTGTCGTTTTCAGGCACAGGCACACCACGGCGCATTTCGGCATGTCGCGCGCATCACGGTAGGCGTTCACTCGTGGAAGGGTGAAATCACCGTCCTTCGACTCGCAAATCAAGCCCTGCTGGCGGACGTGTTCGTAGTCGCTGTGCAGCAGGAAATGAACGTCGCACCCCGCGTGTTGGAGCCGTGCGCCGTAAAATCCGCCGAGCGCCCCCGTGCCGATGATCGCGTAGCTGCGTCGCATCTGACTGAGTGTACCAAATCAGAGTTCTTACTTCTACGTCTTCGCGGGCTTGTGCTAGAAGAAGGGCTGGTGAGTCCGCGGAAATACTTTGAATTTGTGCGGTTTTCGCACACGGTGTTTGCGTTGCCATTTGCGTTGGCGAGCATGGCCGTGGCGGCGCGGGCCGAGCGTGGCTGGCCGGGAGCGCGGACGTTTCTGCTGATCCTGGCGGCGATGGCGTGTGCGCGGACGGCGGCGATGGGATTCAACCGGATCGTGGACCGGAACTTCGACGCGCTGAATCCGCGGACGGCGCAGCGGCATTTGCCCCGGGGAGAAATCCAGTTAACAAGCGCCTGGGTGTTGGTGTGCCTGAGTGCGGCGGGATTGGTAGGCGTCAGTCGGCTGCTCAATCCGCTCTGTTTCTACCTGTCGCCCATAGCGCTGCTGGTCGTATGCTTTTATTCCTTTACGAAGCGATTCACGGATTTTTCGCACGTCTTTCTCGGGTTGGCGCTGGGGATCGCGCCGCTGGGCGCGTGGCTGGCGGTGCGTGGCCGGTTCGACTGGCCGCCAGGTGTGCTGGCGGCGGCGGTCGTGTTCTGGCTGGTGGGATTCGATATCATCTATGCGACGCAGGATTTTGAATTCGACAGAACGCAGGGTTTGCGGTCGATGCCGGTACGGCTTGGTGTCGCGGGGAGTCTGGGCGTGGCGCGGGTGGCGCACGGATTGACTGCGGCATTGTTGCTGGCTTTCGGGTTGATTTCGCATCTTGGCGTGCCATACTACCTCGGGTTGGTGATCATCCTGATTTGTCTCGTTGCGCAGCATGGACTGGCGAGAAAACAGGATCCGGTGAGCCTGAACGTGGCATTTTTTCGGATGAATGCGGTCATCAGCGCCGTGTTTCTTGCCGGCGTCGCGGTCGATGTGATTTCACGATGAACAAATTGATCGAGCGGTCGGAGTTGCGAGACGTGTTCGAGAAGGTGGTGGCGGGTCGGCGCATCACCGAGGACGATTGCCTGCAGCTGTATCGCTCGCACGATCTGGCGGCCATCGGGGCGATGGCGAACACGGTGCGCGAGCGCAAGAACGGGAACGTCGCCTACTACATCCTCAATCGCCACATCAATTACTCCAACATTTGCATTCTCGACTGCGATTTTTGCGCGTTCTATCGGCGGCGGCGCGACGTGGGGGCATACGAGTACAACCTGCCGCAGATGATCGAGAAGGCGCGCGAGGCGCTGAAGCAGGGCATCACGGAGATCCACATCGTCGGCGGCCTGCACCCGTCGTTCAAGTGGGACTACTACATTGAGATGCTGCGGTCGCTGAAGGCGCTGGACCCGAATCTGCACTTGAAGGCATTCACGGCGATCGAGATTCTGCACTTGTCATGGGTGGGCAAACGGAGTGTGCCGGAAACACTGGCGACCTTGCGGGAAGCAGGGCTGGGATCATTGACCGGTGGCGGGGCGGAGATCTTTGATCCTGAAGTGCGCGACGCGATTTGCCACGCGAAGGAGACGGCCGAGGAATGGGCGGACGTTCACCGCACGTGGCACAAGATGGGCGGACGCTCAACCTGCACGATGTTGATCGGTCACGTCGAGAAAGACCATCATCGCGTGGATCATCTGCGGCGATTGCGCAAGTTGCAGGATGAGACCGGCGGGTTCACCGCGTTCGTGACGCTGGCGTTCCACCCCGAGAACACCAAGCTGTCCAATTTGCCCGGGCCGAGCGGCTACGACATGCTCAAGACGCTGGCTATCGCCCGGATCTACCTCGACAACATCGACCACATCAAGGCGTACTGGATTCTCATGGGCATGAAACTGGCGCAGGTGTCGCTGAGTTACGGCGTGGACGATCTCGACGGCACCATTATCGAGGAAAAGATTTACCACATGGCTGGCGCGACAACGCCGCAAGCGGTCGCGCGGGAAGAACTGGTCAAAGCGATTCGCGAGGCGGGGCGCGAACCCGTCCAGCGGGACAGTCTGTATCGACCGATTGAATCCGTGGTGGAGCGCGGTGGCCGCGCCACGCCCCCGGACGAATGCGGCGGGCTGGGGCCAGCCCGAACTGTCGAAGCATCTTTTGCAGGCGCGAGCAATGAAGGAGGAACAGCATGACCACGACGCCACGAATTGGCGGAATTTCCTATCTCAACGTGCGGCCGCTTGTTTACGGAATCGAGGATCAGGTGTCCTACACGGAGCCGTCGCGGTTGGCGGACCTGATGTTTCGGAAGCAGTTCGATGTGGGAATTGTGCCCATCGCCGAGGTGCTGTTGCACGACCAGTACGACGTGCTCGATGGGATCGCGATCGCGGCGCGCGGCCCGGTGCGCAGCGTGTTCCTGACCCACCGCGTGCCGCTGGAGAAAATTCAGCGCGTGGCGGTGACGCCCGCGTCGCGAACGTCGGTGTGGCTGTTGCGCGTGCTCTTGAAGGTCGGGTACCACATCGAGCCCGAGTTTTATCCGCGGCCGCCGGGAGCGAAGTTGAGCGAGCACGAGGCGATGTTACTGATCGGCGATGAAGCCATTTGGTACGCCCTGCGGAGCGGGAAGCAGCCGATCTGGGATCTCGGGGCCGCTTGGGTCGAGATGACGGGGCTGCCGTTCGTGTTTGCGGCGTGGGCGTTTCAGCGCGACGCGGAGAAACAGGGGCTGGCGGCGTTGCTGCGCGGGGCCAAAGCTGACGGTCTGGCCCACATCGAGCAGATTGTGGAGAACGCCACGGAAGCCACGCCGGAGTTCCTCCGTGAGTATTACTCGAAATGTGTATGGTACGACCTCGGCGATGCCGAGAGGCAGGGGATCCGGCGGTTCCAGCAGTACCTGAAACAATTGGGGTTGGTGCCTGGTAGTCATGATTTACGATACGTCGCTTGACACAATTCAGGGCAAGGTGCTGGACGGCGTGCGGATTACCGCGGAAGAGGCCGTGCAGTTGTATCGTGCGCTAACACTGCCGGAACTCGGTGCGCTGGCGGACACCGTACGGGAGCGGAAACATCCCGAGCGGAGAGTCACCTACATCATTGATCGCAACATCAATTACACAAACGTCTGCGACGTGTATTGCACATTTTGCGCATTCATGCGCGAGGAGCGGGATGACGATTCGTACGTGCTGACGCCCGAGCAGGTGGGGGCGAAGATCCAGGAGCTTGTTGCGATCGGGGGCGTACAAATCCTCATGCAGGGCGGTCACCATCCCAAACTCGGCATCGACTATTACGTGAACCTGCTGCAGTACATTCGTCGCAACTTTCCGCAGGTGAACATCCACGGGTTTTCGCCGCCGGAGTTCAACCATTTTGCCGGAGTGTTTCGGATGCCCGTGGAAGAAGTCATTCGCCGGTTCAAGGAGGCAGGACTCGGCTCGATTCCCGGCGGCGGGGGCGAGATTCTGGTGGACAAGGTACGTCAGCGCATTTCGCCGCTCAAATGCACGAGCGACGAATGGCTGCGCGTGATGGAGATCGCTCACGGGATGGGGCTGCATTCCTCGGCGACGATGATGTTTGGGCACGTCGAAACGATCGAGGACCGCGTCGAACACCTGCACCGATTGCGCGATCTGCAAGACCGGACACACGGCTTCACGGCGTTCATTTGCTGGACGTTCCAGCGGGAGAACACGCGGCTAAAAGTGCCGTCGGTTGGTTCGCACGAATACCTGCGGACGCAAGCCTTGGCGCGCATCGTTCTGGACAATTTCGACAATGTGCAATCGAGTTGGGTGACGCAGGGCCCGCAAATCGGCCAGATCGCGCTGAAGTTTGGCGCGAATGATTTCGGCAGCGTGATGATGGAGGAAAACGTCGTCTCGCAGGCCGGGGCCGCGTTTCGCATCGACGAGGGGACGATGCAGCGTTTGATTCGCGAACTCGGGTACGAGCCGCATCGGCGCAACAACTGGTATCAATTGTTGAACTAGAAGGAGGAGTTTCAGATGGACAAGATCAAAACGGTTCTGTTGTTCGGGGCGCCGGGCAGCGGGAAGGGCACGCAGGGCAAGATGCTGGGGACCTTGCCGGGGTATCGTCACCTCGCCTGCGGGGACGTATTTCGTTCCATCGACCTGAACAGTGAGATTGGCAAGGTGTTTTTGCAGTATTCGAGCAAGGGAGAACTTGTTCCCGACGACTTTACGGTGCGCCTGTGGAGGGACCACCTCGACAAGCTTATCCACACCGGCGCGTTTCGTCCCGAGAGCACGGTGCTGGCGCTCGACGGCATACCGCGCAACGTCCACCAGGCCAGGATGCTCGATCCATATATTGAAGTCGTGAAGTTGATTTGTCTTCGCGCGATCCACGATCGGGACGAGATGGTTCGCCGGTTGAAATCTCGCGCGTTGAAAGAGAACCGCCTCGACGACGCGAATGAAAAAACCATCGCCCATCGGCTCGAAGTCTACGAGAACGAATCGCGGCCGGTTCTGGAGTATTATCCGAAGTCTCTTCGGGTCGACGTGGACGCGCTTCAGTCCCCGATTGAGGTCGCCCACGATATTCTGAGCGCGCTCCTGGATCGTACTCAGGAGTTGCATGTGATTGGGCCGTCTCCGGTTGCGAACACAGAATAGCGTTCCAACTTGGCTCAGCGTGTTCGATTGCCGCCGCGTCTTGGCGTTCAATAATGTCCGGAGCCAATCCGCAACCGGGCCAGCGACGCGGTGTTGCATAGGAGAAGCGACGTGAGCAACTTCCGAGACAGGCATTCACACGTTTTGGCACGACCGGTGCTGAATAATGAGTGGGTCTTTAACTGCACGACGGGCCGCTACCTCAATGGGAAGGCTGGGGTAAACATTGCTTGGCGCGGCACCCGTCAAAATGAATCAGCCGAGCAAGGAGTAAATAAGGACGACGATGAAGGCGAAGAAATGGATCGTAGGAGGATTAATTGTTACGACAGCCGCCGTGTTGACAACGCGGGCCGTGATACCGCAATCGCGCACGGTGCGAACGACGGCGTCGATCACCGCTGTATACCAGTACCCGAATCCGTTGGCGCCGAGCACGGCAATCCTGGGTTTCGAAACGCTCGCGGGACATGACATTGTCAACCTGGCATTGGGGACGCCGTTGGCGACAGTGCGCACGAATGAACTGCTGGCGATGGACATCACGTGTGGTTCAACAGCGGCCCAGATGGTGATCTTCGACCGGGCGGCGTCCAGCAACATTCTCACAATCGCCCAAAGCACGAGCATGACCGTGCTGACCGGGCAGGACAATCCAGATGCAGCGGGCCCCAACCATGAGCGATTTGTTATCCAGATGGGGGTTAATACCAATGGCTTCCTGGTGGGCGGCTCCTTCACCATCGCCGGCCGGCTCTACCTGACCCCGAGCAACGGTTGCCCGGCCACCGTGTTGATTGATACCGACAAGGGGCACGACAAGGTTTGTGCCGACACCAACGTCAAGGACTCGGATGTCAAAGGGAGCAAGGACAAGACCATCTCCGGAGAGGCGCACATGATCGGTGTTGCCAACGTCATCGTCCTGGTTGGCCCGACGAGCACATCGACGAACACATTCCTGATGCCTGACGGGAAGTTCACGATGAAGCGGATCCTTCTGTCGAACTAGTCGCTGAAACAGTTTCAGTTTGCGCAAGACGGACAGCGCGCGCGCGAGCGCCTGTCCGTTTTGCTTTTTGTGCCTGCGCTTGTTTTCGGCTGCCACGTCTGCTAGTGCTGTCGCCAGCAACCATGCGCACTGTATTCATGGGAACCGCCGAACTGGCCGCGCCATGCCTCGAGGCCGTGGCCAAAATGCCCGGCCACGAAGTCGTGGCAGTCGTCACGCAGCCCGATCGTCCAAAGGGCCGCGATCTCAGGCCGGCGCCGCCACCCGTGAAAGTTGTTGCCGGGCGCCTTGGGATTCCCGTCCAGCAGCCGTTGAAGATCCGCGAACCGGCCGCGATCGAGGTGTTGCGTGCCGCGCGGCCGGATTTGATCATTGTCGTCGCCTACGGTCAGATTCTTCCGAAATCCGTTTTGGAAATCCCCCGGTTCGGATGCGTGAACGTCCACACCTCGTTGCTGCCGCGCTGGCGTGGGGCGGCGCCGATCCAGTACGCGATTCTTCACGAGGATCGCGAAACGGGCGTCACCACGATGTATATGGATGAACACATGGACACAGGCGATATCATTCTGCAGCGCGCACAGCTCATTCATGCTGACGACACCAGCGCCACGTTGCATGACCGCTTGGCGAAACTCGGCGCTGAGTTGCTGGCGGAGACGGTTGCGCTGATTGCGGAAGGCAAAGCCCCACGCACGAAACAGGACGAGACCAAAGCCACGTACGCGAAGAAGATTACCAAGGAGGATGGGCGGATCGACTGGACGCGTCCCGCGGTTGAAATCGAACGGCGAATCCGCGCGTTCAATCCCTGGCCGAGCGCCTACACCCAACTTGGCGGCCTGATGTTGAAGATTTGGAAAGCCGAGGTCGTCGAGGGCGCGAGTGGGAATCCCGGTGAAGTATTGACCAATTTCGTCGTCGCCACCGGCCATGACGGCCTCTGCATCCTCGAACTCCAGCCCGCCAACGGCAAACGGATGAATGCCGAAGCGTTCTTGAGAGGGCATCCGACGGAACCGGGGTTCATGATGGGGTAGGGTGGTTTTCGTCTGGGCGCATGGCGTAACCAGTCAGCTTGCGCATGGGGCGGGTGTAGGTACAATGGCGCGCAATGCAGACCGCTTCGGATCGTGGCGCGTCCACGTGGCTCCGCCCGGAATTTGCCCGGCTTCTTGCCATTCTTTGGGTTGTCGGGCTGGCGCTTGTCTATTTGGTCCGGTATCAGGGTTGGGCCGTTCTCCCGCAATTGGGGGATACGGTCGGCGCGTCGATTCCCGTTCTTCACGCGGGCCCGCATTTCCGCGAGTTCTGGACGGCGCGGATGTATGATTTTGGCTGCGTTGTCGCCATCATGGCGACGGCGTTGGGGCTTGGCGCAACGGTTGCCGGTAGACTCATCGCACGACGCGATATCCTCGGAATGCTCTTCGCTTTGGCAGCGGGGCTCTGGCTGCTTGCCGCACTCACGCTGATCATCGGGGCCGCATATACCGATAAAGCTCCTGTCGAGAACGTTAGATTCTTGTTTCTTATGCTGGTGTGCTGGTTCTCGCCAGCACCGTGGAAGTTCGTTGGCGATTTCCATGTATCGACGGAACGGATTGATGGTTGGGCGAAACTGATGTTCGCGTGCATCCTTCTCGCGGCGACGCTCAATCTGGCCGGTGCGCTGACGCCGCCGTTCGAGTACGACGAGTTGGAATACCATCTCGGCGCGCTGGCGGATTACCAACGCGCCGGTCGCATCGTGTTTCTACCGCACAATTTCTACAGCAACATGCCGCAGTTGACGGAGATGTTGTATCTGCTGGCAAAGACCACGACATCGGACGTCGCGGCGAAACTATTGCACTGGCTGTTCGGCCTGCTGACCGCGGCGGCCGTTTATGGCGTGGCACAACGGCTCTGGTCGAGAGGGGTGGGGCTTACGGCGGCGGCACTGTTCTATTGCACGCCATTCGTGCAGGACCTCGGTCAAACCGCGCGGATTGATCTGGCGACGGCGTTTTACGCGACGCTCGCGTTTGGCGCGCTCGTGCTATGGATGGAAGATGACGAGAAGCGAGACCTGCTCTGGTTGTCGGCTCTGGGCGCGGGCGGGGCGGTGGCGACGAAATGGCCGGCGGTTGCCGTGGTATTGATTCCTGTGGCGGCAGCATTGGTGTGTCGTCGAAAGCTTCGGCTGCTCGCCCGGTATTGTTTGGTGGTCTGTGCCATGGCCGCGCCCTGGCTCGTGAAGAACTGGCTGCTGACGGGCAACCCGGTGTACCCGTTGTTTTATTCGTGGTTTCCGAATCCACATTGGAGTTCAGCGCAAGCCCTGGTGTTTTCCGAACGACACGCGCCGTCGTTTGGATGGACCGGTTGGGCCGATTTCTTCAGGCTGGTGTGGACGTACTCGTTCGTCGAGCCGGGCGCAGTGCCGCTGTTGCTGATGACAACCCCGCTGTTGTTGTTGGTTCGTCGGGTGGAATCGGGCGCAAGACGCGCGGGGTGGCTGTTTGTGGGCGCGTATCTCGGATGGTTCTGTTGCACGTTTCGACCGTGGCGGTTTCTATTTCCGTCGTTCGGCATGGCAGCAATCGTCGCCGCCTTTGCCATGGAACGGCTCGGCCGGGATGCCAAGGTGCGGGTGGCGATGCGCTGTTCCGTCGGACTGGTAATGGCTGCCAGCATCGCGTCGCTCGCACTGAATGACCTGATCGATGCGGGCGACCCGACCCAGACGCCGCCGCAAATAAGTTTTGCGCAATACGCGCTCGGTCAATTCAGCCGCAGCGAATTCATCGAGCAGGTGGGGCGAGGAGTGCTGGAGCCAATCGTTTGGATGAACGAGAACCTGCCGGCCAACGCCAAAGTGCTCTACGTCGGGGAAGCGCGGGCGTATTATGCAACGCGAGCAGTCGTCTACAGCACGGCGTTCGATGAGAATCCGTTGACAGCTCTGTCGCAGGCGGCGACGACGCCCGAGGAACTGATTGCGGCGTTGCGCGCGCGCGGTATCACGCACGTGTATGTGAATTTTTCGGAACTGAATCGCCTGCAGAAAGGCTATCATTACATGGCGAATGCCAACTGGACTTTGATTCGAAGCGCGCTGGATGAAGAGCGACTGGCCAAAGTGATTCACGCCTTCAACGGGAAAGTGGTGTATGAACTGGAAAAATGAGTGATGAGGATCTGTCACGTCATCACGCGGCTGATTATCGGCGGGGCACAGGAAAACACCGTGTCCACCTGCATCGGGCTGCGGAAGCTGGGCCACGAAGTGGACCTGGTCATCGGCCCGCAGACTGGCCCGGAAGGTTCGCTCTACGATCAGGCGAAGGCAGCGGGTGTGCCGATCACCGTCGTGGATGAATTGCGGCGGGCGCCGAACCCGTGGCTGGACATGAGCGCGGGCCGGGCGTTGCGCGGGCTGTTTCGGGGGAAACGCTACGACCTGGTGCATACGCATAGCGGCAAGGCCGGGTTGATTGGACGCATCGCGGCAAAGGCGGCCCGCGTGCCGATCATCGTCCATACGATTCATGGTCCTTCGTTCTACCGATACCAGAATCCGATCGGGAACTGGGCGTTTCGCTGGGCTGAGCAAGTGGCCGGCGCGTGCACGACCCAGTTCGTGTCCGTCGCCGACGCGATGACGGAACAGTATCTCGCGGCGGGAATCGGGACGCCCGACCGGTACATCACGATCCATAGCGGAATGGATATCGGCGTGTTTCTGAACGCGCGCCGCGACGATGCTCTCCGCGAATCGCTCGGCATTTCCAAGAGCGACCGGGTGGTGGGGAAGATCGCGCGGCTGTTCCGGTTGAAGGGGCATGAGTTTCTTTTCGAGGCCGCGCCGCGCATCGTGGCGGCGGTCCCGGATGTGAAATTCCTGTTGATCGGCGACGGAGTGTATCGTGAGCGTTTTGAGTGGTTGGCGGCAACGATGGGGTTGCGGAATCGGTTTGTGTTTACCGGTCTCGTGCCGCCGCAGGAAATCCCGCGATACGTGGCCCTGATGGATGTGCTGGCGCACTTGTCGTTGCGCGAGGGATTGCCGCGGGCGTTGCCGCAGGCGCTGGCCTGTGGAAAGGCCGTGGTCGCCTTTGACGTTGATGGCGCGCGTGAAGTTTGCGTTGACGGCGAGACGGGGTTGCTCGTTCGGGCGGGGGACACGAACGCGCTGGCGGAAGCCGTGATTCGGTTGTTGCAGGACGCGGCGTTGGCGCATAGAATGGGTACGCGGGGAAGGGAATTGGTTCAGGAGCGGTTTTCGGAGGCGCGAATGGTGCAACAACTTGACGAGTTGTACCGACGACTGTGGGCGGCGCGGCGCTGATATGCATTGGCTGCTCATCTACCTGTACGTGTTCGATGTCAGCTTTGTGCTGGCGCTGATGTTCACGCCGGCGTTCAAGCGTCTATCCTTCCAATGGAACTACGTCGACGTACCCGACCAGGAACGGAAGATTCACACCGAGGCGATGCCCCTGCTGGGCGGCGCAGCGGTTTTCTGCGCGTTCGCGCTCAACGTGATCTTCAACTACATGTTCATCCTGCCGCTGGGGAGCCGGGTGGATTTGCCGTTGATCGACATGCCGGACGTGACAAAGTACCTGGAGGGCGCGTTCTCGGTCTGGCCGAAGCTGTTGGTGATCGTGGTGGGTGGCGGACTGATGGTGGCGTTGGGGATGTACGACGACAAGTACGAGTTGGGTGCGCGGACGAAACTGATTGCGCAGGTCGTGATCGCCTTGTTGGTGGCGCTGGCCGGAATCCGCATCACGGCGTTCATCCACATCCGATTCATCAACTACGTGATGACGGTGCTATGGATCGTGACCATCACCAACGCCATGAACTTTCTCGATAACATGGATGGGTTATGCTCGGGCATCGGGCTGGTCTGCTCGTTGCTGTTTGGATTCGTCGCCGGCATGCAGCACGAGTATTTCGTGTGCCTGCTGGCGCTGGCGATGGCCGGCGCGCTGCTGGGGTTTCTGCCGCACAACTTCAAGCCGGCCAGCATCTTCCTCGGCGATGCCGGCAGTCATTTCGTGGGATATATGCTCGCGGTGTTGCCCATCTGCGTCACGTTCTACCGGCATGGGAAAACGCCGACGTGGCTGCCCGTGCTGATTCCCCTGTTGGTGCTGGCGGTGCCGCTGTTTGATCTCGTGATGGTAATGTGGATCCGCATTCGGCGCGGCCAGCCGGTGTATCGGGGTGACGTCAACCATCTGTCGCACCGCCTGGTGCGGTTGGGGCTCCCGCAAAGCTGGGCGGTGACGTTGATCTATCTGATCACGCTCACGCTTGGCCTCGGCGCGACGATCCTGCTGTGGTCGCAGATGACCGCGGCGCTGGTGGTCATCGTCCAGGCCCTCTGCATCCTCGCCATCGTGACCTTGCTCGAGCGCATGGGCGGGAAGTGAGACGGTTGACTCGGTTGCCGTTAGCTGCGATGATTCCGCGCTCATGAAATTTTACGTCACGACGCCGATCTACTACGTCAACGACCGCCCGCACATCGGTCACGTGTATACGACCACGATTGCGGACATCGCGGCCCGTTATCATCGGCTGTGTGGTGACGAGGTGTTCTTTCTGACGGGGACGGACGAGCACGCGGCGAAAGTGGTGGATTCGGCGGCGGAGCACGGCGTGACGGCGCAAGAGTGGGCCGACCAGAATGCGAAAGCATTTCAGGATACGTTCGCCAAGCTGGGCATGAGCAATGACGATTTCATCCGCACGAGCCAGGAGCGCCACAAGGCCAAAGTCCAGGAATACGTTGGGGAGTTGCTGAAGACGGGCGACGTTTACCTCGGCGACTATGAGGGGTGGTACGACACGGGACAGGAAGAGTATCTGCCCGAGAACAAGGCGAAGGAGTACGAGTTCAAGTCGCCGTTCAATGGCAAGCCGCTCGTGCGGAAGAAGGAGAAGAACTATTTCTTTCGCCTGAGCAAGTATGGCGACGCATTGCTGAAACTACTGGAGGAGCGACCCGAGTTTGTCCAACCCGACGTGCGACGAAATGAAGTGCGGAATCGGATTCTCGAGGGACTCAACGACGCGCCGATTTCGCGAGCGGGGGCCAGCGAGTGGGGCATTCGCGTGCCCGGGGACGCGGCGCACGTGATCTACGTGTGGATCGACGCGCTGCTCAATTACCTCTCGACGGTCGACACAGACGAGCGGCGGAAGTTCTGGCCGGCGGACGTGCATTTGATCGCCAAGGACATCCTGTGGTTCCACGCGGTGATCTGGCCGGCGATGCTCCTCGCGTTGAAGCGCGAACTCCCGCGGCAGGTGTACGCGCACAGTTTCTGGATCAGCGAAGGGCAGAAGATGAGCAAGAGCCTGGGCAATTTCGTTGACCTCGAAAAGATCGACCGCTGCGTCGCGAACTACGGCCTGGACGCATTTCGCTATTTTCTCGGGCGGTATGGTCCGTTGGGAATCAACGATAGCGATTTCGCCGAGGCCCGGTTTACCGAAGTGTACAACGCGGAGCTGGCCGACAAGCTGGGGAACCTGGTCAATCGCACGTTGACCATGATCCAGCGTTATCGGAGCGGAGCGGTGCCCGCGCCCAACGACAAGGCCCTGCGGGCCGAGGCGGAGAAGATGGTGGCGACGTATCGCGACGGGATGAACCGGCTGGATTTTGTCGGGGCGCTGGAAGCGTTGTGGGGCTTCGTGGTGCGTTCGAATCAATATGTGGAAGAGAGTGCGCCATGGAAACTCGCCAAGGACCCGGCGCTGGCGCGTCAACTGGACGGCGTGCTGTACAATCTCGCGGAATCGGTGAGATTGATTTCGGTGTTGAGCGCGCCGTTCATGCCGACGACGAGCGACGCGATTCGGACGCAGCTCGGGGCGGAGAGCAAGCTCGGGCCATTGGCTGACGAGGTGAACTGGGGACGGCTTGCGGCGGGCACGAAGATAGGGCAAGTTGCGCCATTATTTCCGAAACGCACATGATCCGGTTTCCCGAGTCGTCCCGCTTTCATATTGTTGACGAGTCGAAGATTCTTCCGCGATTCGGTCATCTCACACCGCGCCCCGTGTACGTGTATCTGCCCGAAGTGGCCGAGCACGATCACCGGCGCCGGTTCCCGGTGCTGTACTGTCACGACGGGCAGAACATCTGGGACGATCCGCATTGTTGCTTCGGGCACGGCGGGTGGTGTCTGAATCTGATTGCCGATGATCTGGCGCGCGAGGGGAGAATCGAGCCGATCATCCTGGTGGGGATCCCCAACACCCACGCGCGCTACCGCGAATACACGCCGGTCAAGACGTACGACGACATTCTGTCGCATCCGTATGCGAACTACGTGGTGGACGTGGTGAAGCGATACGTGGATCGGAGATTTCCGACGAAGAAGGATCGCGCGCACACGGCGCTGATGGGTTCGTCGCTGGGTGGACTGGTGACGTTGTGGATGGCGCACAAACTTCCCGAGACATTCAGCAGGGCCGCGTGCATGTCGGGCGCATTTCAAGTGCGGGACCGGCAGAAGAAATCATTCCTTGAATTCCTGCGCGAGCGCGACCATCAGGATGTTCGCATCTATCTCGACTGCGGGACGGTGCAGGATGGAATGCGTCAATCACGTCAGGTTCATGAGGCGTATTTGTCGCGCGGGTGGCATGAGCGAGAAGACCTGATGTACTTCGAAGACAAAGGCGGCGAGCACAACGAACGCTGCTGGCGGGAGCGGGCGTGGCGGGGGCTGGTGTTCCTGTTCGGCAGCGGGCGGGACGGCAGGTAAACGCGGGACCGGCGGGCGAGCGAGACCGCGCGGAACTTTTTTTGTATTTTCACGAAAAGGTGTTGACACATTTTGGGTGTCGTGTCTAAATGTGGGGCGTTGTGGGGAAGAATGGATTGTGCGGGGAATGGTGGTTGTCAAGGAGGAGCCACGACTCCCAATGGTAAAAGCACTAACGAGGACGGTGTTCTTTGGCACGTTTCGGCACACGGTGGACGACAAGAACCGTGTCGCGATACCGGCGAAGTGGCGGGCCGCCGCGAAAGGCTCGAAAGAGTTTTACGTCCTGCCCGATCCGAAGAATTGCCTGGTGGTACTGACGGCATCCGCGATGGAGAAGATGCTCGAGCGGGCCGACGACATTTCGATCGGGGAATACGAGCGGCGCGACGTGGTGCGAGTGATTGCCTCGCGGGCGCACGGTTCGCCATGCGACAGCCAGGGACGGATCGGGTTGACCGACCAACTCCTGCAGCATGCCGGTATCGAGAAAGAAGCCATTCTTGTGGGGACGTTGACGCGGTTTGAGATTTGGTCCCCGCAGCGATGGGCCGAAGTGGACCGCAACGGAATGCAGAATTTTTCGGAGGCCGCCAAGCAGGTGGGATTGTGAGGGCGTAGATGAGTCAGCAAGGCATCATGAATTTTTTGAGTGTGAACCGCAGCCTGACGAACCAGGGCGGTGAACTGCGGCAGTTCCGTCTGCCGCGAATGAATCCATTTCCGAAGCTGGATGGTCGGATCGTTCGATCCACGAGCAGTGACGGCGAGCAGCGGTTGGCATCGCGCCCTGTGGCGCGGGGCACGGTCATCATCGAAGGTGGTTTCGGATGTTTGCCCGAAATGGCCACCGACGTGATCGACAGTTCCGCCAGCTACGCCGTGGAGAACGTGAAGCGCGAGCGTTCTGATGGTGCCCCGTGGTCGCGTGTTGGTTTCGGTCATTTGGTCGGACGAATGTTGGGCGGTCATCGCGCCGTGCGTTTGTGAGGGGACAGCAGACCGGCTGCGGCACGGTCGAGTGAAACGATGACAACGGGAAAGGGTATTCCCGGGAGTGAGCAGGGGGAGGGGATGGCAGAGGAGGTCAGGATCGGCGAACGTACGTAGTCGATTTCTTTCCGATCCGAGCCTCGGCATGACCTACCACACACCTGTGTTGCTCCAGGAGGTTGTAAACCAGTTGCAGCCGCGCCGCGGCGGTTCGTACGTGGATTGCACGGTCGGCGGCGGCGGGCATGCGCGGGAGATTCTACGCGCATGCGGGCCGGAGGGACAGTTGATCGGCCTGGACTGGGACGACGAGGCCATCGCGGCGAGTCGCGAACGGCTGAGTGAGTTTGGGGCGCGCGTACAATTGGTGCGCGCCAATTATGTGGATTTGGAGAGAGTGTTGATGAGTTTGGGAGTGACAGTGGTGGATGGGGTTCTGTTCGACCTCGGAGTGAGTTCGCGTCAGTTCGACGAGCCAACGCGAGGTTTCAGTGTCCTGCGGGACGGTCCGTTGGACATGCGGATGAGTCGCCAGCTTGGGGCAACCGCTCGGGACATCCTTCGCACCGCCAGTCTGGAGGAACTGGCCAGAATCTTCTACGTGAACGGCGAAGAGAAGCGTTCCCGAGCGGTTGCCCGTAAAATTGTCACCGAACGCGAGACGGCCCCCCTGGAGACCACCGCCGAACTGGCGCAATTGGTCGAGCGGGTCCTGGGGCCGAAGCGGGGCGGCATTCACCCGGCCACGAGGGTATTCCAGGCGCTGCGAATCGCCGTAAACAACGAGCTCGACAATCTCCGTCAAGGGCTGGAGGTGGCCACGCGGTTTCTGGGTTCCGGCGCGAGGATCGCGGTCATCTCGTTCCATTCTCTCGAAGACAGGATTGTGAAACAATTTTTCGTGGAAAAGAGCACTGGCTGTATTTGTCCGCCCGAGGCACCGGTGTGCTCGTGCGGTCGCAAGCCCGTATTGCGGATCGTGACAAAACGGCCAATCACGGCCGGCGAGGTGGAGGTGGGCAATAACCCACGAGCGCGAAGCGCGAAGTTGCGCGTCGCGGAGAAGATTTAAGAGAAGGAGTTTGGTTGGGGTGGGGAACCCCCGGGGGGTCGGTTCGAGGAGGTCGACCCCCGGCCAATTTCGTAATGAAGCGGAATCGTAAACGCGAGCCTTTGAGGTTGGGGACGGTGACCAAGTCGCTGGTTATCTGCGCCTGCGTGGCGATCAGTGGGGTGGGGTACGTCTGGCAGAAGAACGCCATCTATCGATTGGGCGACGAGATCAAGAAGCGGGAGGCCCTGTTGTCCTCGGCCCAGAAGCGCAATCTGATGCTGGCCGCACAACTGGCGCACTTGGAATCCCCGTCGGAACTGGAGACGAAATGCCAGGAATACAACCTCAGCTTGGTGGCGCCGAAGGAGAGCCAGGTGGTTCGACTGTATGAACCTGGGCCGGAGTGGGATGTACAGATGGCCAGCACGCCTTTGCCGTCGAGGCTCCCCGCACAGCAACAGGCGAAACTACAGTTGCGAAATCCGCAAGCGAGGGCGCTGGCACAATAGATGGAAAGATGACACTGGCACCGCAACATGGCAGGGCGTTGATCGTGGTGGGCGCGTTGGCGTCGGTATTCATGGCGCTGGCGTTCCGTCTGTTTGACCTGCATGTGCTGCAGCACAAGGAGCTGAGCGCCATGGCCCAAGCGAACCGCGAGCAGGTGGTTCACCGCCTGGGTCGGCGCGGCTCGATCCTGGATGCTGGCGGTAACTTGCTCGCCAACAGCTTGTCGGTGCACATCGTGACCGCGGATGCGACCATCACGGCGCCGCACGCGGCCGAGATTGCGGAAAAGCTCGCGCCGGCGCTGAAGATGGATGTCGAAAGCCTGACCCAGAAGCTGAGCGGCCAATCCCGGTACGTTCGGCTCAATCCGCGGGTCAAGCTCGACGAAGATGCCGTGCAACAGATTCGGGCGATGAAATTGAAAGGCATCTACTTCGAAGATCAATTCGTCCGGTCGTATCCCAACGGTCCGTTGGCCAGCCACGTGATCGGTTTCGTGGATGCCGAACAAAAGGGGGTGCAGGGCATCGAAGCGTCGATGGACGATTATTTGCAGGGACAGGCCGGCTACGAGGTCGTCGAGCGCGATCGCAAGGGCCGTGAAATCAGGGCGTTGCGCACGGAGGACATCGGGCCGCAGGATGGCCTGAACGTGGTCCTGACGGTCAATCAAGTGATCGAGCACATCGCCGAGCAGGAACTCGACAAGGCGATGCAGGAATTCCGGCCGCAGGCCGGGGTGATTATCGTCTCGCGCCCGGCAACAGGGGAAATCCTGGCGATGAGTTCACGGCCAACCTTCGATCCGACGGACATGGCGGCCACGGACGCCGATGCGCGGCGCAATCGGTGCATCAGCGACGTGGCGGAGCCGGGCTCGACGTTCAAGATTGTCGTGTGCTCGGGCGCGCTGAATGAAGGCATCGTGACGCTGGCCGACCAGTTTGACTGTGAGAACGGCGCATTCCTGTACGCGGGCCGGGTGCTGCACGATGCGCATCCGTTCGGCGTGCTGAGCGTCGAGGAAATCTTGTTCCATTCCAGCAACATCGGGGCGGCGAAAGTGGGCCTGCGGATGGGGCCGTCGCGGCTGTACGAGTATGTCCGCCGATATGGTTTCGGCCACAAGACAGGCATCGATTTGCCCGGCGAAGTCTCCGGCATCGCCCACCCGTTGGCCCGTTGGAACAGTTTGTCGATTACCCGCATCCCGATGGGGCACGAGATCGCGGTGACGCCGCTGCAGATGTTGATGGCGATGAATACCATCGCCAACAACGGCGTGCGGATGAAGCCGATGATCGTCAAAAGCGTGGTCACCGAAGACGGCGCGCCCGTGTTGCAGTATCGGCCGCAAGCAGTCGGGCCGGTGATCACGGCGCGGACCTGCGAGCTGATGAAGACGGCGTTGCGCAAAGTGGTCGGACCGGAGGGCACGGCGCCGAAAGCGGGTCTGGGAGGATTCGACGTGGCGGGCAAGACGGGGACGGCGCAGAAGATCGAGAACGGGCAGTACGTCCGCAAGTACTACTCGTCATTCGTGGGATTCTTCCCGGCATCGAATCCACAGATTTCTATTCTGGTTTCCCTGGATGACCCGGTGGGCAACGTGTACTACGGCGGGTCGGTGGCGGGGCCGGTGTTCCGCGCGGTAGCGGAGAAGGTCGCGGAGTATCTGGGGATGGAACCACAAACTCCGCCGACCGAGGTAGCCAAGGTGTCATGAAACTCGCTGAGATTGTCAAAACGTTCAAACCCCTGGCGATCGAGGGACCGCTGGACCAGGAAATCACGGGGATCGCCTACGATTCGCGGCGCGTGATGCCGGGCCACATGTTTGTGGCCATGCGCGGCGAGAACACCGACGGCCATCGCTTCGTCGAGGCGGCGATCGACCGCGGGGCGGCGGCGGTCGTTTTGGAGCGCGACACGGGGTTCAGTCCCCGCGCCACGCGGATCAAGGTCAGCGACGCCCGCCGGTCGATGGCGCAGGCGTCAGCGCAGTTTTACCATCATCCCTCGCAGCAATTGAAGGTCGTCGGAGTCACCGGCACCAACGGCAAGACGACGACCGCGTTCATGGCGCAGGCCATCCTCGAAAAGGCGGGAATCTCCTGCGGCTTGCTGGGCACGGTCCAATACCAGATTGGCGAACGGGTGATCCCGGCGGCGCGGACGACGCCGGAGTCCGTGGACATTCAGGACATGATGAGCCAGATGCTGCGGGCCGGTTGCGGTGGCGTGTCAATGGAGGTCAGCTCCCACGCGATTGATCAACTGCGCGTGGAGGGAGTGGACTTCGACGTGGCGGTATTTACGAATCTCTCGCGAGACCATCTCGATTACCACGGGACGATGGAGGACTATTTTGAGTCGAAACTGAGGCTGTTCAGCGCGTTGGGCAGTGTTCGAAAGGCCGGCCGCGCGGTAGTGAACGCGGATAATGCGTATGGGCGCGAATTGATCGAGCGCTTGGGTGGGGACCGCGCCGTAATCACTTACGGCGTATCAAGCGCGGCGATGATTCGCGCCGAGGACGTGCGCGTGTCGACGGAGGGAAGTTACTTCGTAATCGACGCGCCCCAAGGCCGTATCCCGATGTCACTTCCCTTGATTGGTCGCTACAACGTGTCCAACGCGCTGGCGGCCGTCGGCGCCAGCCTTGCCCTCGGCATCGACCTGCAGACGGCCGAATCGGCGCTGGCGCAATTTCGCCCCGTGCCGGGACGCGTCGAGAGCGTGCCCGTGCCGGAGGCGTACAAGGTATTCATCGATTATGCGCACACGGCGGACGCGCTCCGCAACGTGCTGATCACGGTTGTGGAACTCACGCGCGGACGGGTCATCGTGGTGTTCGGTTGCGGCGGAGATCGTGACAAGGGCAAGCGCCAGGCGATGGGACAGACGGCGAGCGAACTGGCCGATTTTTCAATCCTCACGACCGACAATCCGCGGACGGAGGACCCGCGCGAGATTTTGAAGCAGATCGAGGAAGGCTTCACGAAGACCAATGGCGGCCGCTACCAGATGATCGAGGATCGACGCGAGGCCATCGAGCGGGCGCTGGATATTGCGCGCCCGGGCGACGCGGTGGTGATTGCCGGCAAGGGCCACGAGATGTACCAGGAATTTGCCGATACGGTCGTGCCGTTCCACGACCGTCAGGTCGTGGAGGACTATTTCCAATTGAGTGGACGACGATGGAAACCTTCCGTTTAGAGCAGTTGGCAGAACTTTGTGAAGCGCGGCTGATCCGCGGCGAGCCGGGACGGCTTGTCGGTCGGGTCAGCATCGATTCACGCACGTTGAACCGGGGCGACTGCTTTGTGGCGCTTCGCGGCCCGCGATTTGACGGACATGATTTCGTACCCGATGCCGCCCGGTTGGGGGCATCGGCGGCGGTAGTCTCGGATCCTACCCGTGCAATGAACTCGCCTAGTGCCTTGGCGCTTCTCCAAGTGCAAGACACCCTCACCGCATTGCACAAACTCGCAACGAACTACCGCCGGCTCATGCCCCCAACCACCCGTCTCGTCGCCGTCACCGGCTCGAGCGGGAAGACGACGACCAAGCAGCTTGTCGCCGCCGTATTGGGCGAACGCTTCAACGTCGTGGAATCGGCCGGCAACAACAACAACCAAATTGGCGTGCCGTTGAATCTGTTGCGGATGGACCGTGCGCATGATTATGGCGTGTTCGAGTTGGGGACCAATCGGCCGGGCGAGATCGCGACGCTGGCGAACATGGTCAAACCCGATATCGGCGTCATCACCAACATCGGGCTGGGGCACGTCGAAGCGCTCGGGGACGAGGCCGGCGTGGCCCGGGAGAAGGGCGCGCTGTTTGCGGTGTTGCCGCGCAACGGCGACGGGCTGGCGGTCATCAACGCCGATGACAAGTGGTGCCACGAGTTGCGGACGCGGACCAACTCCACGGTGGTCACGATCGGGATCGATAATTTCGCGGATATCCGCGCCAGCGAGATCAAGATCAACGGCGACGTGAAATTCCGGTTGAATATCGCCCGCAAGCGGGAGGATGTGATTGTCCGACTCAAGGCGCTGGGGCGGCATCAGATTTACAACGCGCTGCAGGCGGCGGCTGTCGGCTATTTCGCGGGGCTGGACCTCGATGAGATTCGTGTCGGCCTGGAAAACGCCACGTTCCCGCAGATGCGGATGGAGCCCGTGATGATCGACGGGGTGCGGTTTGTCAACGATTGCTACAACGCGAACATGGTGTCGATGAAGGCGGCGTTGCAGATGATTCGCGAGACACCCTGTCCGCGGCGGAAGATCGCCGTGCTGGGCGACATGCTGGAGCTCGGCGAATGGACCGAATCGGCGCACGGGGACGTGGGGGCGATGGCGGCAAATTGCGGGCTGGCGTTGCTCGTCACGGTGGGCCAGTCGGCGCGGCTGATCGCGCAGGCGGCGCTCGAAGCCGGGATGGAGACGCACCGGGTGATGCCGCTGGGGACGGCCGAGGAAGCGGGGGAGGCCATCCAGACGCTGGTTCATGAAGGGGACATGGTGTTGCTGAAAGGTTCGAGACGGTTGCAGTTGGAACGAATCGTGGAGGAATATCGAAGCCACATGGTCGCGCCTCTGTGAGGCGGAAAACGTTGTGTGTGGGGAACGCGCCCGCGCGGCGCGGAATTGCGGTGTGAGGAGTGAAGGACCGAGGAGGAGATGTTTTACTATTTGAGCGAGTATACGCAGTGGTTCTCACCGTTGCGGGTGTTTCAATACGTGACGTTCCGCGCGGTCTTTGCCGCTCTCACGGCGCTGCTGCTGTGCGTGCTCGTCGGCCCGTGGCTCATCCGCCGTCTGGTCGAGATGAAGTTCCAGCAGCCGATTCGCGGCGAGGACGATTTGCGGGAGCTGGCCCAGACCCACGGCAAGAAGGCGTGTCCGACCATGGGCGGCATCCTGATCATCTGGGCGGTGATCGACGCGACGTTGCTTTGGGCCCGGCCCACCAACCAACTCGTCTTGATTTGTCTCGTGACGCTGATCTGGCTGGGGGGCGTCGGCTTCCTCGACGACTGGGCGAAGGTGCAGGAGAAGAAGTCGACCGGAATCCGCGCGAAAACGAAATTTCTCTTTCAGATCGGGTTGGGGTTGTTTGTGGGGGCCTTGCTCCTGACCGATCCGATGCTGGGCGTGACCGCGAAGAAACTGATGGTGCCCTTTTTCAAGGGGCCGGTAATTGCGAACATGGGATGGTGGGCGCTGCTGCCGGTGGTGCTGGTGATCGTCGGCGCGTCCAACGCAGTGAACCTGACGGACGGCCTGGACGGCCTGGCGACGGGCTGCGCGCTGACGGTCGCGCTGGCCTACGCCGTGATGTGCTACGTGGCCGGCAACTTCCGATTCGCCAACTACTTGCAGGTGCCGTTCGTGTCCGGGGCCAGCGAGCTGACGGTGGTGTGCGCGGGATTGATCGGCGCGAGCCTGGGATTTCTCTGGTTCAACTGCCATCCGGCGCAGGTGTTCATGGGCGATACCGGGTCGCTGGCGATCGGCGGGCTGATTGGTGCGATTGCCGTGATGATCAAGCAGGAACTGGCGCTGGTCATCGTCGGGGGGATTTTCGTGATGGAAGCGGCCTCGGTGATTTTACAGGTCGCGAGCTTCAAGCTCCGCGGCAAACGGATTTTCGCCATGGCGCCGCTGCATCATCATTTCGAGTTGCGCGGCTGGTCGGAGACCAAGGTCACGACGCGATTTTGGGTGTTGTCCGTCATCTTTGCGTTGCTGGGTTTGGCAACGTTGAAAATGAGGTAAGACGTGGAACTGAGCGCTAAAGAAAAGCAGATGCTCAGCGAGTGCGAGACGGCAATGCGCTCGTGGAAGGGTTGGGCCATGCTGTTCGATGTGATGGGGTGGGTAATGTTGAGCATGGCGATTATTGGCCAGGTGGGCTTGGCGTACTTCGGAACACCAGAAGTTCCGCCTGAGCCCGCAAGGGGTTCCTTCGTTGTCGCGGCGCTTGGCTTCTATTTTTTGTATTCCGGGGCGCGTGAACGGCGGGACAGAAGATTTGCGAAGTTCGTGCTGAAACTACGGCAGGAATCTTTGGGTAACCGATACATGCAGACATTGGAATTGAAGGGGTAAGTCGTGGAACTGAGCGCTAAAGAAAAGCAGATGCTCAGCGAGTGCGAGACGGCAATGCGCTCATGGGGCGGTTGGACGTGGCTTCTTCGCGGTGTCGGCGTGGCCAGTTTGCTCGTCGCCGTGGTTGTTCTGGCGAGTCTGACCAAGTGCACGAAGCCGCGGGTCCAGTGCGAAGTGGGGACAGCAGTGTTGTTGTTCCTGGCGCTGGGCATCTACATGCTGGACGCCGGTGCTAATGAGCGGCGCGAGAGAAAACTTTCGGAGTTGGTTTTGAAACTGAATCAGGGACGTGCTGAGGACTGAGGTAATCGAGAAATGCAGACATTGGAATTGAAAGGGAAGGACGTGGTGGTGCTGGGGTTGGGGCGGAGCGGGATGGCCGCCGCGTCATTGTTGCAGCGGGACGGGGCTCGCGTGGTCGTGCGCGACGAAAAAGCGGGAGACCAACTGCAGGAGCGCGCCATGCGGCTGCGTCGGCTGGGCGTGCGGGTGGAACTGGGCAACCAGTTCGATCACACGACGCGGTTCGATCTCGCGGTGGTTAGCCCGGGCATTGCGTCCGAGCGGCCGATCGTGCGGGAGATGCTGACGCAGAACACGCCGCTGCTGAGCGAACTGGAACTGGCCTATCGGTTTTGCCTGTGCCCGATCATCGCGATCACGGGCACGAACGGGAAGACGACGACGACGGAATTGATCGCCCAGATGCTGACCGGTTGCGGGAAACGGACCGTGGCGGCGGGCAACATCGGCAACGCGTTTTCCGACGCGGTGGAAGCCAGCGCGGGCCTGGACGCGGTGGTGCTGGAGGTCAGCTCGTTCCAACTGGAGAAGATCGAGAGATTTCGCGCGAGCGTGGCGGTGCTGCTGAATATCACGCCGGATCACTTGGATCGATATGAGTCCATGGAAGCGTATGCGGCGGCCAAGTCATTCATTTTCATGAACCAGCACGCAGAAGACACGGCGGTGATCAGTGTGGAAGCCTTGCAGGCGTTGCGGCGGATGGGCATCGCCATCAAGGCGCGCCCGATTACCTTCAGCGCCTACAGCCGCGAGGCGGACATCTGGCTGGACTGGTTCGATGGTGAAACCGTCTGGTGCCGGCTGCCGGAATGCCGCGGGATCGTCCTGAAGATGAGCGAGACGAACCTGCGCGGCGTGCACAACGCCGAGAACGTGCTGGCGACGCTGGCGACCGGGCTGGCCATGGGGCTGCCCGTCTCGCAGATGCGCGAGGCGATTTGCTCGTACTGTCCGCAGCCGCATCGGTGTGAATTTGTAGCGGAGGTTGATGGCGTGACGTACATCAACGATTCGAAAGCGACCAACGTCGATGCCGTGGAGAAGGCGTTGCGTTCCCTGCCGGGGCGCGTCGTGCTGATCGCCGGCGGTCGGGACAAGGGGCTGGATTTCACGTCTCTGAAGGAGGTGGTGGCCGACAAAGTCAAGCTGGTGGTGCTGATTGGCGAGGCGCAGGGGAAGATGTGGCGGGCCTGGTCCAGGGCGACGGCCTGCGTGCGGGCGCAGTCGCTGGAGGAGGCGGTGCGCCTGGCAGCCAGTCATGCCTGCCGCGGCGACACGGTGTTGCTGTCGCCGGCGTGCGCCAGCTTCGACATGTTTGAGAATTATGAGCATCGCGGTGAAGAGTTCAAGCGGCACGTCTTCAATTTGCAGTGAGGAAACGTAAAGGAAATTTGCAGAACAACAATCGGATAAACCAAAGAATACGGAACGAAAGGAACCAATGAAAGTCTCGAAAGTCGTACTCATCGTCGTCGCACTACACGTCCTCGTGATCGGGGGTATCGTTGTCTTTGAAGGCTGCTCCCGGGTCAAGAGTAACACGCCACCCATCGCGGATAACGAAAGTCCGGCCGGACAGACGGCGGACACGAACCAGGTGGCCTCGGTCCCGAATCCACAAGGTCCGGGCGCGGCGAACTCACTCGTGCCTCCGGCGTCCATGGCGGGCAACGAAGCGCCCGCGCCGGCTCCGGCGCCCGCGCAAGTCGCCACTGCGCAACCTGCGCCGGTTCCGGCGAGCACGCACGTCTATGTTGTGAAGAAGGGTGATTCCCTGTGGAAGATCGCCAAGGCGGAGAATGTGACCGTCGGGGAGCTCAGCCGCGCCAACAACATGACCAAAACCAGCATCCTGAAGGTGGGCCAGAAGTTGACCGTGCCGGCGAAGACGGACAAGACCAGCGTCGCGACCGCCTCGGTGGTGCCGACCTCGACGGACGCCGGCAGCCCGGCGACCGCCTCCGCGGCCCCGACGTCCGCGACTGACGACGGCGGGAACGCATACGTTGTCAAATCCGGGGATTCCCTGTGGAAGATCGCGCGGCACCAGAATGTCACCGTCGCGGCACTCAAGCAGGCGAACAATCTGAGCGGTGATTCGCTCAAGGTCGGCCAGAAGCTCCACATCCCGGCAGCGACAGCCAAGGCCACGACGGACGCGGCGGGCAATACGACCAGCGCCGGCATTGCGGCCACCACGTCGGCGGGATGGCAGGCGCCCGGCACCTATACGGAGAACGGCCAGACGATCCATGTGGTCGACGTCAACGAAACACTGTCGATGATTGCCAAGAAGTACGGCGTCAAGACAGATGACCTGATGAAGGCGAACAACATCACCGACGCCAAGAAGCTTGGGTACGGCCAGCGCTTGGTGATTCCGTCGCAGCAACCGGCCGCGGCGGCGTCAGCCCCAACAGCTCCGGCGACGATGGCGGCGGCCAGCACGACGTCCCCGGCCAACCCGGTCCCGGCGGCAGTGAACACGATGACAACGGGGGCGACGGCGCCGGCGACACCGGCGTTGGCGGCACCGGTCGTATCGGCCTCGCGGACGACGGCCCAATAACGAGCGAACCACAATCGAGTCGTTTCACCGGAGGAATGGAGGCCTGTGAACAAGGCTGCCATCACATTGTTGACGATCATGCTGGTGTTATTGACCATTGGTGTGGTCATGCTCTTCAGCACGAGCGCGGCGTACGCCAAGGATCGGTACGGCGACCCGCGGTATCTGCTGAAGCGGCAACTGGCGTGGATGCTCGTCGGAGCGGTTGGGTGCGTGATGGCCGCCAGCGTTCCCTATCCGAAGCTGCGTGGCGTGTGCACGGGCGTGCTGGTGGCCGCGGGCATCCTGCTGGCGCTGGTACTCGTTCCCCACATCGGATTGAGGGTGGGCGGGGCACGGCGCTGGCTGGGCTTCGGTTTCATGAGGTTCCAGCCCTCGGAATTGGGCAAGCTGGCGTTGGTGGTGTGGTTGGCGCACTGGCTGGCGAAAGAGAAACGGCGACTCGACCGATTTAGTCGCGGGTTTGCCATTCCGGTGGGTGTGGTCGGGGTGACGTTGCTCCTGATCCTGGCCGAGCCGGACTTTGGATCCACGGCGCTGATGGCGTCGGTGAGTTTCGCGATGATGTACGTGGCCGGGGTGCGGCTGCGGTATCTCGGGCCGACGATTCTCAGCGGCGTGGCCGGATTTGCGGCGCTGGTAATCCACAATCCGACGCGCGCGGCCCGGCTGATGGCGTTCATGGATCTGGAAAAGTACAAGCAAGGGGCCGGCTATCAGGTCTGGCAGGCGATCCTGGCATTCGGGTCGGGCGGGTTCAACGGCGTCGGCTTGGGCAACAGCCTGCAGAAAATGTTCTACCTGCCCGAAGCGCACACCGATTTCATCTTTCCGATCATCGGCGAAGAACTGGGGTTGGTGGGGACACTGGCGATCCTCTTGGCGTTCGCGGCGTTGATGGTCTGCGCGGTGATCATCAGCCTGCGCGCGGCGGATCTGTTCGGACAGTACCTGGGAACGGGGATCGCGGTGCTGCTGGCGATGCAGGCGCTGATCAACATTGGCGTGGTCACGGCGTGGCTGCCGACAAAAGGGCTGCCGCTGCCGTTTATCAGTTTTGGCGGATCGAATCTGGTGCTGAACATGGTCGCCGTCGGGTTGCTGTTGAACATATACCGGCATAGCTCGGCGGAGGCAGAGAGTGAAGAGCAAGAATTTTTCGCACGGCGCTCGTCGTTGACCTAGGAGGCGCGCCTGCGGCTGCATGAATGAAAGTCATGATCGCATGCGGGGGGACGGGAGGCCATTTGTTCCCGGGGGTGGCGGTCGCGGAGGCGCTCCAGGCACGCCACCACGAAGTCCGGTTGTTGGTCTCCGAAAAGGCGATCGATCGAGCGGCCTTGGGAGCGTCGACCATTTGCTGCAGCCATTCGGACGGTATCGGAGTGGAAGCGCTCCCAGCGGTGGGATACGAAGGGGCGGGGCGGTTAATACCGTTTTGCCTGCGGTTGGCAAGGGCGACCCGCGGATGCGTCGCGACGTATGACGAATTTGGTCCGGACGTCGTCTTGGGGATGGGGGGATTCACATCCGCGCCCGCGATGTTGGGGGCGCGATGGTTTCGCAAGCGCGGGACGGCGGCGTTGATTCACGAATCCAATGCCGTGCCCGGCAAGGCCAACCGCTGGGCGGCCCGGGTGGCGGACCACGTGGCGGTGGGCCTGGCGGATTGCGCCCGGTATTTCGGGCACAAGCCGGTGACCGTGACAGGCACGCCGGTTCGCGCGGCGTTGCGCCGCGGTAAAGTGGCCGACGCGCCTGAGCGGCTCGGGCTTACGACCGGGCGGATGACGGTGTTGATCGTGGGCGGCAGCCAGGGAGCTCACGGGATCAACGAGAGTGTCGCGGCGGCGTTGCCGTGGCTGAGGACGCGGACGGACACACTACAGTTTGTGCATTTGACGGGGTCAAAGGACGAACGAATTATACGGGAGGCGTACCGAGAGAATGGAGTTCAGGCAACGGTGATGAGTTTTTGCAGTCAGATGGAATTGGCCTACAGCGTGGCGGACATGGTCGTGGCGCGCTCGGGTGCGTCGACGCTGACCGAGATCGCGGCGTTCGGCCTGCCGTCGATCCTGGTTCCCTATCCGCACGCGGCGGGCAATCACCAGTGGTACAACGCGCGCGTGTTCGAGCGGGCCGGGGCGGCGCGGCTGATCGAAGAACCGCAGCCAGGCGAAGGCCTTCGCGGGGAATCGCTCGCAAACGGAGTAGGCCCGGAGCGAGGCCGGCAATTCGCCAAGGTCATTGGCGATTTGGTCGACGATGACACGGGCCGCAGCCAGATGTCCCGCGCGGCGCGTTCGCTGGCGGTGGACGATGCGGCGGACCGGATCGCGACCCTTTTGGAGCAATATGGGAGATAAACAGCAGCTCATCGAGTTTCTCGGCAGCCGGCCACGGACGGTGCATTTCGTCGGCATCAGCGGATGCGGGATGAGCGGGTTGGCGCGTCTGTTGTTGCAGCAGGGGCATCGCGTGACCGGCTCGGACATGGCGCCCAACGGCGGTATGAAGGAGCTGCAGAAGCTCGGCGCGCGGATCCACAGCGGCCATGCCGCCCACAATCTCGGCGAGGGGACGGAATTGGTGGTGTACACCTCGGCGGTGGGCAACGAGAACGTCGAACTTCAGGCGGCGGCGGGACTGAATATCCCGCGGGTGCGCCGCGGGTTGTTGTTGAGTGCGCTGATGAATCACCCCAACAACATCGCGGTGGCCGGGACCCACGGCAAGACGACGACGACGGCGATGATTGCCTACGTCCTGACACGGAGCGACAGCGCGCCGAGTTACTGCGTCGGGGCGCACGTGCCCGTGCTCGGCGCGAACGCGCAGATTGGCGGCGGCAAGTACTTCGTGGCGGAAGCGGACGAGAGCGACGGCACTCTGGTCGGATTCAGTCCCGAGTATTCGGTGTGCCTGAACATCGAGCCGGAACATCTCGATCATTACGGCTCGATGGAAAAGCTGCGCGAAACCTTCGAAACGTTCTTCACGAGCACGCATCGGACGGTGTTTCTGTGCGCCGATTGCGTGAACTGCCTGGCGTTGGCCCCGAAATGCCGGCGCGCGATCACGTTCGGGCTGTCGGCAAACGCGGACTACCGGGCGTTGAACGTCGAACAGACGAAGTGCGGCTCGCGGTTTACCGTCTCCTGTCGCGACCAGCAGATCGGGGTGATCGAGCTGACCATCCCCGGAATGCAGAACGTCAGCAACGCGCTGGCGGCGGTCGCGGTGGCGGATGAGCTGGGCGTGCCGTTCGAGAAGATCGCGGCCGCGCTCCATCATTTCAGCGGTGCCACGCGACGGTTCGATCGCCGCTACGACGAAGAGGGAATCCTGGTGGTGGACGACTACGCGCATCACCCGACGGAAATTCGCGCGACGATTGCCGCGGCCCGCACGATGCTGGCGAAGGACAATGGAGCCGGCTATCGCCGGCTGATCGTGGCGTTTCAACCTCATCGGTACACACGAACGCGGGCGTTACTGGAGGAATTCGGCTCGGCGTTTGCCGGAGCGGACAAGTTGTTTCTGACGGACATTTACGCGGCGAGCGAGAAGCCGATCGAAGGTATCAACGGCCGCATCCTGCACCAAACGGTGGTGTCGGCGGGGCAATCGGGCGCGATGTTTGAGCCGGATCTGGAGATGCTGGTGGTGCGGCTGTTTGCGGAAGCGCGACCCGGCGATATGATCCTGACGATGGGCGCGGGAGACATGTACAAGGCGGCGGAAGCGCTGGCGCGAAAACTCCGGAGTCGCGGACCGCAAATTCACAATCCGGAAAAACAGTCGCACCGGATACAGGAGGACTGGGAGATTCTGCTCTCGGACAAGTCGAAGATCCGGCGCAACGAACCGATGGCGCGGCATACGTCGATGCGCGTGGGCGGTCCGGCGGAGTTTTGGGTTGAGCCGGCGGACGTCCGGGACCTGGCGCGGCTGCTGCATTACTGCCACGTGCGCGAGATTCCGGTGACGGTGATCGGGCGGGGAACGAACCTGCTGGTGTTGGACGGGGGCATCGCCGGCGTGGTCATCAGCCTGGCCAGCGACGAATTCACGAAGGTCGAGGCCGACGGAGAACAAATCACCGCCAGCGCGGGCGCGAGACTGAAGACGATCGTGACGATGGCGGCGCGGCACCAAATCGGCGGATTGGAATTCTTGGAAGGGATTCCCGGATCGCTGGGCGGCGCGCTGCGTATGAACGCCGGCGCGATGGGCAAGCAGATGTTCGACGTCGTCGAGTGGGTTCGCTATATCAGCTGCGCGGGCGACATGTACGACGCGGAGGCGAAGAGCATCCCGGTTAGCTATCGGAGCTGCCCCGTATTCGAGAACCACATTGCGTTGTCGGCGATTCTTCGCGGCACGAAGACCGAGCGCAAGGCCATCGACGGGCGGTTGAAGGCCTTTGCCCAGCGGCGATGGGCTTCGCAGCCGAGCAAACCGAGCGCGGGCTGCATTTTCAAAAACCCGAAGACAATTCCCGCGGGCAAACTGATTGAGGAACTGGGGCTGAAGGGGATGTCGGTTGGCGGGGCGCGGGTGTCGG
Source organism: Verrucomicrobiia bacterium (assembly GCA_035541135.1). Taxonomy (GTDB): domain Bacteria; phylum Verrucomicrobiota; class Verrucomicrobiia; order Palsa-1439; family Palsa-1439; genus Palsa-1439. The sequence continues at coordinate 43,067 of DATKNW010000057.1, read as the reverse complement.
AGATGCACGGGAATTTCATCGTGAACGAGGGGAAGGCGAAGGCCAGCGACGTGATGGAGTTGATCGCCGCCATCCGTCAACGGGCGCGTGAGGAGCGCGGGATCGACCTCGAGCCCGAGGTGAAGATTTTGGGAACGGAGAAGCAGTAGGGAGCAGCGCATATGAAGCAATTGAAGATCGCGGTGTTGATGGGCGGTCCGTCGGCGGAACGGGAAGTGTCATTGCGGTCCGGCACGGCGGTGGCGAACGCGCTCGCGGCGGGCGGCGCGCGGGTCGTGCCCATGGATATTCGCGATGCGACATTTACAATCCCGGCGGATGTGGACGTGGCGTTTCTTGCGCTGCATGGGACGTTTGGGGAGGATGGCTCTCTCCAGCGAATTCTCGACGACCGCGGGATCGTGTACACGGGATCGGGTCCCGAGGCGAGCGCCCGCGCGTTCGACAAGATTGCGGCAAAGCAAGCGTTCGTGGCGGCGGGAGTGCCGACGCCGGCCTATGAGGTATTTGAGGTGGGCCAATTGCCCCGGTCGCGTGTGGCGCGGCTCGGCTTCCCACTGGTCGTGAAACCGTCACGGCAAGGCTCGAGCGTGGGGATCAGTATCGTCGAGCAGGGGGATGGTCTGGACGCAGCCTGCGAGTTGGCCGGGCGGTATGATCCGCGGCTGTTGGCGGAGCAATTTGTTTCGGGCCGCGAGCTGACAATTGGGATTTTGGATGGGCGGGCGTTGCCGGTGGTGGAGATTCGCCCGAAAAAGGGATTTTACAACTACCAGGCGAAGTATACGAAAGGTGCGACCGAATATCTCGCGCCGGCAAGCTTGGACCGGAACATCGAATCTCAGGCGAAAGCGATGGCCTTGCGCGCGCACGATTGCCTGGGGTGCCGCGATTATTCCCGAGTGGATCTGATGCTCTCGGCGGTGGGCGAACTGTTCGTGCTCGAAGTAAACACCATACCCGGGTTTACGGAGACGAGCCTGCTGCCGAAGGCGGCTCGCGCGGCAGGGATCGAATTTCCCGAGCTCTGCGCGCGATTGGTGCAACTGGCGCTGGCCCGGAACGGTCACAACGGCGGACGCGGTGGCAATGGCAAGAAGGCGGTGACCATTTCGCGATGAAACTGGGAAACCGAAGAAAGAAGCGGCCCGAATACCTGCTGGACGTGAAAGTCCAGACGCGGGGACGGTCGTTGCGGCGGATGCGGGTGGGAACGATCTTGTTGGTGGGAATGAGTCTGCTCGTGCTGATGGGCTACGGAATCCGCTGGCTGGCGACGACGACGATCCATCGGCTCGTGTACGACAACCCGCGGTTTGCGATTCGCCAGATCGTGGTGGACGACGACGGCGTGATGAACCCGGAGCGGGTGATGCAGTTCGCCGGCGTTCACATCGGGCAGAATCTCTTGTCCATCGACCTGGACCGCGTGCGGGGCAATTTGGAGATGCTGCCGATGGTGCGGGCGGTGGAGGTGCGGCGGATGCAGCCGGATCGGTTGTTCATTCGTGTCTCCGAGCGTACGGCGGTAGCGCGACTGCGCGTCGCGACGCGGGCGCTCGGCGACGAGACATTTTACATCGACCGCGCGGGGTACGTGATGAAAGCCATCCGAATGCCCGACGGAACGGTGTTGCAGCCGCAGACGCCGCGGCCGGTGCCGGTGCTGACGGGCGTGACGCTGGCGGACGCGCGAGTGGGCCGGCAGGTGGAATCGGAGCAGATTTATCGCGCGCTGGAGTTGTTGGACAAGCTCGACCAGGCCGTGGCGGGCTCGATGATCGAAGTCGAGCAGATCGACTTGTCGAAGCCGCGGCAACTGGTGTTGACCACGACGCAGCACACCACGGTGAAAGTGGACGTGGAAGATTTTCCCCAGCAGTTGCGGCGGCTGGGAGCGATTTTGCGATGGGCGCAGCAGCGGCAGAAAACCGTGCAGATGGTCGATTTGACCGTCAACCGCGGCGTGCCCGTGACATTCATGAACTAGAAAGGTTTGGCTGAAGCCATGTTACCGAAGGAAAAGATCATCGTCGGACTGGAAGTGGGCACTTCCAAGGTGTGCGCCGTGGTCGGCGAGGTGCTCGATGATGGCAACATCATGGTCATCGGGGTGGGGCAGGCGAACAGCGAGGGCGTGCGCAAAGGCGAGATCATCCACATCGATGCCGCGGTGGAATCGATCCATGCTGCCGTGGCCGACGCCGAGGAAAGCGCCGGGGTCGAGATCCACAATGTCTACGCCAGCGTCAGCGGCGGGCACATCCGCAGCTTCAACAACCGCGGCACCGTGGCCGTGACGAGCGAGGACCGCGAGATCAGCGAGGAGGATGTGCGCAACGTTCTGCTCAACGCCAAGGCGGTCAATATCCCGATGGACCACGTGGTGGTGCACGCGATTCGCCAGCATTTTTTCGTGGACGGCCACGACGGAATCCAGAATCCCGCCGGCATGATCGGCGCGAAGCTCGAAGCGGATGTACACGTGATTTACGGCGTGCGGACGCGGCTGCAGAACACGATCAAGTGCATCAAGCAGGTGCCGCTGGACGTGGCGAACATCGCGGTGAGCGGATTCGCGTCGGCGCTGGCGGTGCTGACCTCGGAGCACCAGCAATTGGGCGCGGTGGTCATCGACATGGGCGGCGGCACGACCGATTACATTGTCTACAGCGAAGGCACGATCCAGCACAGCGGCGTGCTCGCGGTGGGCGGCGACCATATCACGAACGACGTGGCGATCGGGTTGCGGATTCCGATGAACCGTGCCGAGACGCTGAAGGTGGACCACGGGACGCTGGAAGTTCCGGCTGAGGACGAAATGATTTCGCTCAAGCGTGAGGTGGGCCTTCCCGACCGCCAGGTCTCGAAACAGCAGTTGTGCCGCGCGATGAATCTGCGGGTCGAGGAGACGCTGACGCTCGTGAAGAAGGAATTGGAAAAGCACAAGCTGATGGATTACCTCGGCGCGGGTGTGTTCATCACGGGCGGCTGCGCGCGGTTGAAGGGATTGGAGCCGCTGGCGACGCAGATTTTTGGGTTGCCCGTGCACATCGGGTACAGCCAAACCGTGGGCGGACCGACTTCGGCCATCGAAAGCCCCGAGTACTCGACCGCGATCGGCCTGGTGCGCTACGCCCTCGGCTCGCAACGCGATCAGCATCAGCCGCCGCCGCCGTGGCGCCGCATGAGCCAGGGACTTCATTCGATTCTGCAAAGAGTGCGGGCGTTTCTATAAGGCGGAGAAACGTCGTGATGCTTCCACGCAAAGCCGTTTCCAAATCGGCCGCGGGACCCGCGGCGCAACAGGAATCCAGCGACAACATGGAAAAGAAATCAGGGCCGGTGCAGAAAATTCGGTTGAAAATCTTCGGGGTGGGCGGCGCGGGCGGGCACGTGATCGGCCAGATTGCCGCCGCGCGCGCGCAGGGCGGACATCCGCTGGACGGGGTTGATTTGATCGCGATCAACACCGACCTGCAGGCGCTGAATGAAATTAGCGGTGCGGAGACGTTGCAGATCGGCGGGGCGGTGACGCACGGTCTCGGCGCGGGCGGCGAACCGGAGATTGGCGCGCGGTCGGCAGTGAACGACGCCGAGCGGATTGAAGCGCTGGCGCAGGGCGCGGACGTGGTGTTCCTGACGGCGGGCCTCGGCGGCGGCACGGGCGCGGGCGCAAGCCCGACGATTGCGCGGATCGCGAAAGAGCAGGGCGCGCTGGTGCTGGCGTTTGTCGCGTTGCCATTTTCATTTGAAGGAGAGCGGCGCAAACAACAGGCGTTGTCGGGCCTGGAGCAACTGCGGGCGCAGGCCGACGCGGTGATTTGCATTCCGAACGACAAAATCTTCCGCATCGCCGGCGCCGAGGCCAGCGTGGTGGACGCGTTCAAGCGCGCCGACGAGATCATCATGGTGGGCGTGCAGGCGATCTGGCAGCTCCTGTCGCGCAAGGGATTGATCAATCTCGATTTCGCCGATCTGCGGACGACCCTCGGCTCGAAGCATTGCGACGGGCTGTTCAGTTACGGCGAAGGGCAGGGGAACAACAAAGCGCGGGATGCCGTGAAGGCGCTCCTCGATAATCCGTTGCTGGACAGCGGCGACGTGCTGGCCAAGTCGGAGGGCGTGCTCGTGAGCATTTTGGGCGGACCGGATTTGACGCTGGCCGACGTGCAAAAAACCGTGGAGCCAATCTCGCGGCTGGCGGGTCGGGCGCACGTGATCATGGGCGCAGCGATCGATGAGACCTACCGCGGCAAAGTAATGGTCACGGTGATCGCCGCGGCGAACATTTTGCCGCGCCGCCTCGGCGCGCAATCGACGGCGGCCAAGCCGCCGCTGCCGCATCGCGCCGTCGAATCGACAGTGCCGCACGCCGCGCCGCGATCCGCCGTGGCTCCCGTGCCCGCGCCGGCGGTCGCCATGGCATCCGTCGCGAAAACGGCCGTCGAAGAAGCGCCGAAGCCCGAGCCGGTCGTCGCCCAGAAAGCGCCGGCGAAACCGAAACAGGAGACGTTGCCGCTGGAGGGCGTGAGCCGGGGTCGATTCGACAAGAGCGAGCCGACGTTGTACAACGGCGAAGATTTGGACGTGCCGACGTTTCTGCGGCGGGCAGTGAGCTTGAAGAGATAACGTTGCTCGTGGAGTTGTGCAAACATGCGCGCCGCACGATGGTTGATCCTCGTGGCGCTGGTAGCTTTGGTGGCGCTTGCGGTCGACCTTGCCATTCCGAAGAAGGATAGCGAGAAGACCATCTCGCAACGCGTCGCTCAGTACGGCGCGGTGGTCGATAGCCGCCTGGCACCGGTGTTTGCGGTGCGGAACCTGCCTTATCCGCCAAGACGTCTGGCGCTGCTCGGATTCAAGGACGAACGGGTGCTGGAGGTGTGGGCGACGGATAGGGACGGGCGGTATCAGTTCATCAAGTCCTACCCGATTCTCGGAGCGAGCGGGAAGGCAGGCCCGAAGTTGCGGCAGGGCGACGAGCAGGTGCCTGAGGGCATTTACCGGATTGAATTGTTGAATCCAAACAGCCTGTGCCACCTGTCGCTACGGGTGGGTTATCCAAACGATTTTGACCGGCGGCAGGCGCTACGGGACGGTCGGACGGAGCTGGGTGGCGACATCATGATCCATGGCGGGCGGGAATCGAGCGGTTGCCTGGCGATGGGAGACGCGACCGCCGAAGATTTATTCGTATTGGCCGCAAAGACGGGCGTCGACAACATTGTCGTCATCTTGTGTCCCGTTGACTTTCGCCGCCGCGATCTTCCGCGTCCGGGGGCGGAGCCGGCGTGGGTCGGAGTGCTGTATTCGAACATTCGGGAAGCGTTGAAATCTTTTCCAGAGAGCGAGGTTTCGAAATCATGAAGCCGATCACGCGAAGAGTATTGATCATCGGACTGGCTGGATTGGCCGGGTGTTGCGCGGCCGTGTGGTTTTGCAACGCATGGGTCATCTCCGCGACCAGGGCTCGGGTCTACGAGGACCCGTCCGCTGTTCCCGCGCGAGACGTTGCCCTGGTGTTGGGAGCGCGACGGACGACACCCGACGGCCACTGGGCGAATCCACATTTTGCCAATCGGATCGAAGCGGCTGCGGAATTGTATCGGACGGGGAAAGTGAAACATTTGCTGGTGAGCGGAGACAATCACGTTCGCGGGTACGACGAACCCAGTGATATGAGAGACGCGCTGGTGGCCGCCGGTGTGCCGGCGGAAGCCGTCGTGCTGGACTACGCCGGGTTTCGGACGTTGGACTCGGTGGTGCGCGCGAAGGAAGTGTTCGGACAGACGCGTCTGATGGTGGTCTCCGAGCGGTTCCACAACTACCGCGCGCTGTTCATTTGCCGGCACTACGGGATCGACGCGGTGGCGTACGACGCGCGGCCGGTGTCGTTGCGGGTGTCGACATGGCCGGCGTTTCGGGAATGGCTGGCGCGCGTGAAGGTTGTCCTCGACTTGTACGTGCTGCGGACGCGGCCGAAGTTTCTCGGGACACCTGTGCAGATTTGGACGGACCGAGGATTCTACGGAGTGGGGTGAGTTTCAAGGGGTGAACTATTACTGAGGATTTGCCAGCCGAAGTGTCGCCAAAGATGCAGCGAGGCTTCTGGTGGCGCTTGATGCAGCGAACCTGGCTGGTATCGCTGTCGATGGTGGTCTTGCTCGCCGCATATCCTGTTAACATCAGACTTACCAGAGTCTGTTTGCTCGTCGGCATTTGTGGCACGTGGTTTTGTGTGGGCGTCCGGGTTTGGCGCGTGAAATTGGGACGGATACTGGTTCTGACGATTCCAATTGTCGTCTTGATGTTCTGGATCCTGCCCGGGCGCGATGTCGATCCAGCAGGGATGCGTAGGGATTACGTGAAGGCGCTACGCCGATACGAAGGCACGAGATACATCTGGGGCGGGGAGAATGAGCTGGGGATTGACTGTTCTGGATTGGTCAGAAGGGCGATGATTTGCGCCGACGTTGGTTCCGGCCTGCGGGCGTTCAACCCCAAACTCGTTCGGGAGGGCCTGTACATCTGGTGGAATCGCTGCAATGCCCGGGAGTTGGGGAACGGATATCGAGGTCGGACCAGGCTCGTGTTATCCGCGCGTAGTATCAACGAACTGGATGCAACGCAGCTGCTACCGGGTGACCTGGCGGTCACTTCCGGCGGAGCTCATGTTCTGGCCTATTTGGGCGACGCCGTTTGGATTGAGGCTGACCCAACTGTTGGAAGAGTTATCACGGCAACGTCGCCCTCGCAGAACGGCTGGCTGACATTACCCATAAGCATCGTGCGGTGGCGGCAATTGGAATCATGAGGGCGTCGCCCAAGACTATTGCTTGGGCCGTTGTGACGATAGGGGTGTTCAGGCCGCGCTGGGTGCGCGCGGCTGCAAAGCGGGGACGGGTCGCCGCAGTCCAAGGGGGGAAATGGCGGCCTCGCAAGCAGGGACGCATGCGCCACCGAGACGGAAGGGGGCGACGGGCGCAGAAACGACAGAGATGCTTCGACAGGCTCAGCATGACAGCGTTTGGCGGAACGGCGGCAGGCGGGTCCGCGCTCAGCGCGGTTACAACGGGGCGGCGGTATTACCGGAAGAGCCTATCGCCAAAGGATATATTCTTGTGGACATTATATCGGACATGTGATAGCCTCGACGATGCTCTTTGACATAGGGTTCATGGTTCATGGTTCGCTCCGGGGAGGGGGAAGACGGGCGAGCGTCTCGCAGAGACGCCGCTACACCGGAACGCCTTAATCCCCTCCGGGGAGGGGAACACGGGCGGGACGCCCGCGGCCACCATGACGGCTCGGCGGGAGCCTCGCCAACGGCCCGCGAATGCGATTCGCGGCTACAATTGGGGGGAGAGCCCGGCAGAAAGTAGAGAAATACGAAACGAACCCAGAATTTGAAAGGGGTCATGTTTCGTAATATGCGGAGTGGGAACGGGTTGGGAAAGTTGAGTGTCGGATTTCTTTACACTCGAATGTGAAAAACGAACCCAGAACGAACCCAGAACGAACCCAAAATCAGCCCAGGAAATGGGAAACGAACCGAGGAAATGGGAGGCCGGGGAGAGGAGCCAGAATTCAGGAGACAGAAGACAGCCCCGATGCGGAATCGGGGTAGAGAGACGAAAGGCGGAGGAGGAAGGCGGTCAGCGGTCGGCCGGACCGCAGGGCAGGGCTGGTACGGGAGACCTTCGGTCGAAAGTGGTGCGGGGTCAGGAGATGGCCGCGTCTCGTCTGTATCCATTCATTCACCGCGTCCGCAGCCTTGCCCCGGTCGGCGATGCCGGGTTATCCTCGGTCATGGCCAATCGTCGCTCCGCCACGCAACCGCTCTTCGCCGCTACGTGGTCGTTCGGTCGCACCGCCGTCAATGTGGCGTGGCGTCATTGGACGCGAAATCTCGACAAGGTTTCACCGCCGCAATTGCTCACCGATTCGGTCGAGCGGGGCGTGATCGCCGTCGAGATGGACCGGCGGATTCATTCCGTCGGACGCGGGGGCCGACCCAATGTCGCGGGCGTGGTCGAACTCGATGCCGCGTGGATGGAAGGCGACACACTAAGTGCGGGTGGCGTCGCCGCGCTACGCGATGTGCTGCCCGCCATCTCCGTCGCGCGGTTGGTCATGGAAGAAACGCCCCACATGTTGCTCGTCGGTCAGGGCGCGCAACAGTTCGCCCGCCAGCACGGATTCCGCCGCGAGCGGTTGCTGACCAAAGCATCCGCCCGACTCTGGCGACACTGGCGCAAAGAACAGGCCCGCATCGCGTCCAGGAGGAAATCCGACCACGACACCGTCGGCGTGATCGGCTGGCACGCCGGTCATCTGGTCGCGGCCTGTTCGACCAGCGGCCTCCGCTGGAAATTGCCCGGAAGGGTGGGGGATTCGCCCATCATCGGCTCGGGCCTGTACGCCGACGATCGGGCCGGCGCCGCCGTCGCCACAGGCTACGGCGAGGACATCGCCCGGTTCAATCTCACCAGTCGCGTGGTCGAACTCATTCGGCGCGGCCACAGCGCCCGACAAGCCTGCCGCGAAGCTATCCGGTTCATGCTGCGCCGCAAACCCGACACCCGGGACCGGATGATCGCCGTCATCGCCGTCCGCAACGACGGCTCCTGCGCCGCTGCCAGCACACAGCCCGGCTTCCCCGCTTACATCAGGACGTCAAAGGGCGTTACGCGAATCTAGGGGCGGTCACGCTCCCGCCATCTTCAGCAGCTTCTTCCACCGGTTCTCGCTGACCGGCATCACACTGAGGCGTCCCATCCGCACCAGTTCCCAATCGCGGAATTCACTGAGCGATTTGACCGCGCTCAACGTCACCGGCTTCTTCAGCCGTTCCCGCGGCTTCAGATCCGCCACCACCAACTTCTCGTCCTTCTCTTTCGGGTCGGGATACGCGTCGCTCGTGACCTCGGCAATGCCCACAATCTGTTTCTCGTCGCCGGTGTGATAAATGAACGCGAGATCACCTTTCTTCATTGCTCGCAGATGTTTCAGCGCCAGCGGATTCGACACCCCGTCCCAGACGGCCTTCTTGTCCCGCTCCAAATCCGCGAACGAATACGTGCTCGGCTCCGTTTTCAGCAACCAGTAGTTCGGCATAATTGTCACCTCAAGCGCAAATCTTCCCCAAAGCCTCGCCCCCTTCAAGCGGCGTTTGTCTACCTCCGTTGTAGCCGCGAAACTTTTTCGCGGCCCGCAGGCCGTGACGGGGTATGGATTACCGCGAATAAGATTCGCAGCTACAATTCAGGGTGTGACTCTCCTCTCCCCATTTGACTCCGCCGTGATTCTCCCTGCGGAAGGGCCGAACGCGCGACCGTTCAGGATGGCACACTCGGCTGCGGCCCACGGTTCGAATACAGCCCGCACACCCACTTCACCAGCAGGACGAATCCCACCATGCGGACCGTCATCGCAATGATCTGACAGAGAAGCAGCAGAACGCTCAACGATGCAAAGCCTGATGCTCCCAGCCAATTCACCCAGAAAGACCTGTCCCACGCTATCGTAAGCAGGATAAGCGCGACGCCGAGCCCGATCACGTCACCAATGATCAGCAGCACCCAAAGCGTCAGCCTCGTACGGACGAAGGCGTACGCCCACAGCGCCAGCCGGACCCAACAGAAAACAACCTCCGCTGCATACAGTAACAGCCTTGCCAATTGAAGGTCGGGGCTCATAATCTGTCACACTGGATCGCAACAAGAAGGATACCAAATACCGTCCGGCGGGCAAATCTAATTGCAGCTCGGCAGGGCGCCCGCTGGGGGCGGCGGGTCTACAGCGCGCCGCGCCCCATTTGACACCGCCGGATTTTCCGCTACTGTACTGCCGGGTCGCTTATGCCAAAGCTGCACATCGTGTCGCCAGAGTCCGTCGCCTGCTCGTTCGAGCTGACGGAGAAGCTCATCACCATCGGCCGCAACGAGGACAACGGCATTTGCATCCTCGATGCCAACATCTCCTCGCAGCACGGAGTCCTGGTGCGCGACGGCGACGATTATCAGTTGCACGACCTCAATTCGACCAATGGCACGTTTGTGAATGGCCAGAAAATCATGGCCGTAAAACTGAAAGACGGCGCCGCCATCCGCCTTGGCCCCGTCGAGCTTCGCTACGAATCCGCCGTTGCCAAGGCCGCTCCGCTCGGTGGCGACCAGGAAACGCTGCACCGGGCTCCTCAGCATGCCAGCAGCAAAGACCGCGGCATGGCCAAACGAATGAAACCCGAATACAGCGGCGGGTTGCTGCAGTCAGGCCCCGTCACCCTCCAGCCGGGTTTCACCACCGCCAAACCAGTCCCTCCGGCAGTTCCCGAAACCTCCGAGTAGAACACCCGCTATTGCGGAACGATCCCCATCCGGTCTGAGGGCCAGTAAATCTTCGTCACCCGCCCAACAATGCTGCGCTTCGGCACCGGTCCCCAAAAACGACTGTCTAGGCTTCGCGGCGAATTGTCCCCAAGCACAAAATACTCGTCGGCCCCCAGCTGAACCGAATCCGATTCCGAACCGAGATACCGAGCCTGCGGAATCAGGGCGAAGCCGGAATACCCGTTGTCCCTCTGCGCGACCGTCTGGAAGATCGGCGGATCGGTTACTCGCTGCCCGTTGATATAGAGATACGGCGGACGAATGCTCACACGCTCACCGGGCAATCCAACGATCCGCTTGGCGTAATACTCTCCTCTGGACGATTTCGCCAGGTCCGGAATCTCATCGGTCCGAAAGACCACAATATCGCCCCGTCGCGGCGGCCCCAGCCTGTACGCCAGTTTGTCTACAAATAGATGATCGCCCAACAACCTGTTCTCCGCACCAACTTTGCCATCCCCGTGTAGCGTGGGCTCCATCGCGCCGGTCGGGATTCGAAACGGTTGGAAAAGAAAGGTTCGGTTGCCGACGATTACGAGTGCCACGAGGACCCCGTGAGCCAACCACGCCCAGACAAGCAATCGAACGCCATTAGACTGAACGTGTTCTCTCCGGCTGCGGCTCCGAAACGCCTGGATTATCGACCCCAGCTCGATCAAGTACAGAACGACCGCTTGGACTGGTTTGGGCAAGAGCGTGGTGCCGACCACCAAACCAAGGAATGCAATCCCGAGGAAGAACTCGTGGTTATAGAACTGTCCCAGTCCTGGAATCAGACACGAAAGAAAGGCGGCCAGCCACGGCTTGCCCGGAGCTTGGTCTTCACTCGTTCCGGCCGACCGATAGGTGTGAATCAACATGCAGATCCACGCTGCCGGAATCAATCCTGCGGCGCAGAGTATGGGAGAGACTCCGGGAAACCGCCGCGAGGCAGCCAGCCACACCGCAACCTCGCTTATGGCGCCGCAGGCAATAAACCAAATTACGCCGGCAACGACTCGACCAGATAGCGCCTGCCCAAGACCTGGAACAAGGTCGGAGATCGCTACGGCTCCCCACCGGGGCAACCGAGACTCCCTGGGAATCGACTCACCCACGCTCGAAGCTTAACTCGCCGGCCCGCTTTTTGTCCACCACGGCCTTGATCTTGTCGCCTTCCTTGAAATTCCCCGACAGAATCTCGAGTGACAGCGCATCGAGAATTTTCTTCTGAATCACCCGCTTCAGCGGTCGCGCCCCGAACACCGGATCGTACCCCTCGCGCGCGATCACGTCTTTCGCCGCGTCGGTGATCGTCAGCACAATGTTCTGGTCCGCCAGCCGTTTCTGGACGCGCGCCAACTGAATGTCCACGATCTTCTTGATGTCGTCCCGCGTCAACCCGTGGAATAGCACAATCTCATCCACGCGGTTCAGGAATTCCGGGCGGAAATGCGCCCGCAAATCCTCCATCACATGCTGTCGCGTCGCTTCATCGTCCGCCCGCCCTTCCGCGAAATGTTGCGAGCCGATGTTGCTGGTCATGATCAACACCGTGTTCTTGAAATCCACGACGCGCCCCTGGCCATCCGTCAGCCGCCCGTCATCGAGCACCTGCAGCATCACGTTAAACACGTCATGATGCGCCTTCTCAATCTCATCGAGCAGCACCACCGAGTACGGCCGACGCCGCACTGCCTCGGTCAACTGCCCGCCCTCCTCGTACCCGACGTACCCCGGCGGCGCGCCGATCAGCCGTGCCACGGTGTGTTTCTCCATGTACTCGCTCATGTCGATTCGCACCATCGCGTTCTCGTCGTCGAACAAGAACTCCGCCAGCGCCCGCGCCAGCTCCGTCTTGCCCACGCCGGTCGGCCCGAGAAAAATGAATGACCCAATCGGCCGGTTCGGGTCCTGCAGCCCGCTCCGCGCCCGGCGCACCGCATTCGACACCGCCGCGACCGCGTCATCCTGGCCGATCACGCGCTGCCGCAGCCGCTCTTCCATTTGCACGAGCTTGTCCCGCTCACCCTCCAGCAGCCGCGACACGGGAATCCCCGTCCACGCCGCGACCACCTCGGCAATGTCGTTCTCCGTGACCTCCTCGGTCAGCATCTTCGCGCTCTTCTGGAGCTTCGCCAGCCTGGCATCGGCCGCTTCGAGTTTCTTCTCCAGTTCCGGCAGCCGCCCGTACTGAATCTCGCTGGCCTTGGTAAGATTGCCCTCGCGCTTCGCTGACTCGATCTGCTCCTTCGACATCTCAATGGCCGATTTCAGGTGACGAATCTCATCGACCGCGCCTTTTTCATTTTGCCATTGCGCCTTGAGCTTCTTGCTATTCTCCTGCAAATCAGCGAGTTCCTTCTCGAGCTTCTGCAACCGCTCCTTACTCGCCTTGTCGCTTTCCTTCTTCAACGCCGTCCGCTCGATCTCCAGTTGCATCACCCGCCGATCCAACTGGTCCAGCTCGGTCGGCATCGAATCCAATTCGATCCGCAGCCGCGACGCCGCTTCGTCCACCAGATCAATCGCCTTGTCTGGCAAAAACCGGTCCGCGATGTACCGATGCGACAGCACCGCCGCGCTCACCAGCGCGCTGTCCTGAATCCGCACGCCATGGTGCACCTCGTAGCGCTCCTTGAGTCCGCGCAAAATCGCGATCGTGTCCTCGACCGACGGCTCGCCCACGTACACCGGCTGGAACCGCCGCTCCAGTGCCGGGTCTTTCTCGACGTACTTGCGATACTCATCCAGCGTCGTCGCGCCAATGGTGTGCAATTCCCCGCGCGCCAGCGACGGCTTGAGCATGTTCGCCGCGTCCACGTGCGCGCCCTCGGCCTTGCCCGCGCCCACCACCGTGTGCAATTCGTCGATGAACACGATGATGTTTCCTTCGCTGGAAATGACTTCCTTGAGGAACGCCTTCAGCCGATCTTCAAATTCGCCGCGGAATTTCGCGCCCGCCAGCATCGCCCCAATGTCCATCGCAATCAGCCGTTTCCCCTTGAGCCCCTCGGGCACGTCGCCGCTGACAATCCGCCGCGCCAATCCCTCCGCGATGGCCGTCTTGCCAACGCCGGGATCACCAATGAGAACGGGATTGTTCTTGGTGCGCCGCGACAACACCTGGATGACCCGCCGAATCTCGGCGTCGCGGCCAATGACCGGATCGAGCTTGCCGCGCCGCGCTTCCTCGGTCAGGTCGCGCCCGTATTTTGTCAACGCCTGGTATTTGTCCTCGGGATTCTGGTCCGTCACCTGGGCATTGCCGCGCACCTCGCGAAGCGCCTTGAGGATTGTCATGAGCGTCACACCATGCGGCTTGAGAAGATTCGTCGTCTCTGCGATTCCCAACAGCATGTGCTCCGTGCCGACGAATTGATCCTTGAGCTTGTCGGCCTGCGTAAACGCCGCCTCCAGCGCCGCCCGCAGCGCCCGGCTCATCGTCGCCTGGCTCGCATCGGCCCCATGAACCTGGGACCGACGATTCAAATCGTCGTCCAGCGACCGCAGAATTCCGTCCGGGTTCGCCCCGAGCTTCTCGAGCAACGGACGCACCAGGCCGTCCGGCTGTTGAATGAGCGCCGACAACAAATGCTCGGCGTCAACCTCCGGGTGGTTGAGCTTCTGGGCAATCTCCTGCGCCGACTGCAGCGCCTCCTGGCCTTTGATCGTAAATTTGTCGGGTCGAATCATCGGGCGATCCACTTTAGCACACGCGGTGCCATCGCGCGAATTGCCTCGCCGGCTTGGGTTTTCACAAAATGAATCGGCGCAATCTGTCCCAACTGCCCTGCCGTGTCACAGTCCCCAATGCCAGTCTGGCACACTACGAGGTCGTGACCAAGCGCGCGCGCATCTCGGCGAGTTGCTGCTCCAACTCGTGAAGTTTGCCGACCGTTTCCGGTAGCCGCTGAATCGCGGCATTGACCCGCTTGAATTCTTTGTGCGGCACGGCCGGCGCGCCCAACATGATCGACCCCGCCGGAACGTCCTTCGTCACCCCGGCTTGGGCCATGATGACGCTCTTGTCGCCAATGGTCAGATGCCCGGCGATGCCGACCTGCCCGGCAATCGTAACGTGACTGCCGATGATCGTGCTGCCGGCAACGCCGACCAGCCCGCAGATGATGCAGTGCTCCCCCACCACGCAGTTGTGGCCGATCTGCACGAGATTGTCGATCTTCGTGCCCTTGCCGATCCGCGTCCGTCCGAACCGCCCGCGGTCGATCGCCGAGTTCGCGCCGATCTCCACATCGTCTCCGATCTCGACGGTGCCCACCTGCGGAATCTTCTTGTGCGCGCCATCGACCTGTTCGAAGCCAAATCCGTCCGCCCCCAGCACGACGCCCGAGTGCAGAATGACCCGGTCCCCGATCATCGTTCGCTCCCGCAGGCTGACATTCGCGTAGATCCGGCAATCGGATCCCACGCGGCTCTCGTGCCCGATGTAACTGCCTGCTCCGATAACCGTGCGGTCGCCGATTACCACCCGATCTTCAATCACCGCGTGCGGTTGGATGGACACGTCCTTCCCCAATCGGGCGTTGGACGCCACGACCGCCGTCGGATGGACGCCGGGCGCAAACGTCACCGGCGGAGGCGCGACCTGCTTGACCAGTTCCGCAAACGCTTCCGATGGATTGTCGACGCGCACCAGCGCTCCGGTAAAGTCCACCGCGAGGTCCTTGGCGACAATCAGCACGCTGGCGTGCGTGGTCCTGACCGCCGCCTGGTACTTCGGGCTGGCCAGGAAACTCACGTCGCTGGGCGTGGCCTCGCGCAAGCCGGCCAGCCCGCTCACCACTTGGTCGGGGTTGCCGGACAGTTCCCCGCGGACCATCCGCGCAATATCGCGCGCCGTTAGCTGCACATTACTTCTGGCCGCCCGTGTTACCGGCCGGCGTGGGCGTGGTAGACGGCAGCGGCTGGTTCTTGTTCAAAATCTTGATGATGTCGGTGGTGATCTCCATTGTATCCTGGCTGTACACAATCGCGGGCACGCCATTCAGCGTGTTGCCGGATTTATCGAGGACCATCAGATACCCGGCGTCACGGGATTCCTTATCGATCGCATCCTGGATTTCCTTGAGGATCGTCTGGCGCATCCGCTGGGTCTGCTCTTCGAGGATCTTCCGATGGCTCACGCGGTACTCATCAATGTCGCGCTGCATCTTCTGCGTCTCGGTCAGCTTGTCGGCCACCGCCTTGCGCTTCTGCTCGCGAACCTCCGGCGTGTACTCCGGCTTGTCCTGATCGTCGCGCAGCTTGTTGAGATCGTCGATCTCCTTCTTGTAATTCGCCATCATCTCGTCGTGCTCTTTGTTGAAGGCATCCGCCGTCTCCTTGAGCTTGGCCGACGCGATCGGCGTCTTGTAATATTCGTTAAACACCTTGTTCAGATCGACCGTCACGATGCGGCTGGCCGGCATCTGCGCGGACGCAGTCAATCCCAGCCCGAATGCAGCGGATGCGACGATGGCAGCTATGGTATTCTTCATTGTAGTCCTACAACCTTTCTGTCGTTCCTTTCCGTTGATGGCCCTGCCAGTATATCAGAACTGGTAGCCAACGCTAAACTGAAATTTTCCCGCACGCCCCGTCACCTTGTCGCTCGTGATCGGATACCCGTAGTCCAGCCGCAACGGCCCAATCGGCAGGTTCAGCCGCAACCCGAGGCCCGCGTCCGTTTTCAGATCACCGATCGAAACCTCATAGGCGTTGGGAGAAACGTTGCCCGCATCGAAGAACACCGCGCCCCGCACGCGCTCAATGATCGGGTATGTGTATTCGATCGTCCCGTTGATCGACGTATTGCCGCCGATGGGCTCTCCGCCGATGTCCTTTGGGCCGACCTGACGGAACGCAAACCCACGCAACGTATTCGCCCCGCCCAGAAAATAGCGGTCAAAGATCGGCACCGGATCCACCGGGCGCTTCACCGAGCGCGTCCCGACCGGACCCTTTCCGTTCACCAGCGTCTCAATGACGTTCGTGCCGTTCGCCGCCGTCGAGCCAAACGCGTCCACCACTCGCGCCGCTCCCAGCACCTCGATCACCTGCTGATTCGGCAGTGGGAAAAACACCGAGCTTTGCAGGTTCAGCTTGTAGATGTTGACGTCGCCCCCCAGTCCGCCGTCGGCCCCGGCCACCTCGGCGTTGACCTCGGTGCGCGCTCCGTGCGTCGTCAGAAACACGCTGTCGCGTGTGTCGTAGGTGACCGTGCCGCCAATCGAACTGCGCACGTGTGAACCGGCCTGCGACTGCAACTCCGGGGAGGCCGATCGGTCCACGCTGAGCCCAATTTCCTGGATACTGTACTGGATCTGTCCCCGCAAAAACTCGGTAAACGCTTTCTCCAACGACACTGTCCCGCCCGTGGACTGTTCGTTGTATTCCGTGCTCAGGTAATTCGCGGCATGGTGGAACACATCGAACCCCAGCGACAGCTTCTTGTCGAGGAACCACGGCTCGACAAATGACAGGATTTCGTCCTGCCGCTTCAACCCGAGCTGCAACCGTAACCGCAGCTTCTGGCCGCCGCCTGTAAACGTGGGCCAGTTGAACAGATCGAAGTTCCCCTGGGTCATTTCCACAAACCCGATCAGGCTGTCGATCGAACTGAACCCGGCGCCGAAATTGACCGAGCCCGTCCGTTGTTCCTCGAGATTGAGCACCAGGCTCTTGTGGTTCGGCACGTCTGTCGGCTCCGGGTCCGCCTCCACCTTCGAGAAGTAACCCAGATTCTTCAGGCGTTCCACGCTGCGATCGACGCGGACCGTGTCGTAGATTTCCCCGGGGTGCACCGCCAACTCGCGGCGGATCACCTTGTCCTTCGTTTTCGAGTTGCCGCGAATCTCGACCTTCTCAATGTAGGTCAGTTCCCCTTCATGGATCAAATACGTCATGTCGATCCGCCCCGTATCGACGTTCGGCGATCGCTCGGGACGCACGTCCGTATCCAAATAGCCCCGCGCGCCGTAGTAATCCACCAGCGCCTTCTGGTCGGCTGTCATCGCCGTCGGCGTAAACGTCTTCCCCGTCGTCATCTTGAGGTGCTTCTCAAGTTCCGTCGTCGGAAACAACCGGTTCCCCTGGATCGCCACCGAGCCGACCTTGTATTGCGCCCCCTCGAACAGATCGATGTACACCACCATCCAATGGGGATTGACGCGCTGGATCCGTGTCCCGCGAATGTCCATGTCGATATACCCGTTTGAGTGATAAAAATCGCGGATCTTGTCGAGGTCCTCCTTGAAATCGTCCTCCTTCATCACGCCGTTCCCCGCCAGCCAGGAACCCCACCAATGGCGCCGCGTCTTCAGCAGCTTGCACAGCCGGTCCGTGGTGTACGCCTTGTTGCCGGTGAACTTGATCGCCTGGAGCAACACCCGCGCTCCCTCCTGGACCTTGAACTTCAGCACCGCCTTGCCCGTGTCCTTGTCCAGCTCCACTTCGTAGGTCACCTGGGCGTCCGGGTACCCGGCTTTCTCATACAAATCCTGCATCTTCTGCGCGTCGTCGTGCGCCTTGCGCTCATCCAGGGTGTCGCCCACCTTCAGGCTGGATTCCCGCTTCAGCCGCACCTCGGGAAACTGTTTCTCCCCTTCGAACACAATCTCCTTGATCGTCGCCTTGCCCTGCACCTGGAACACCACCCGCACGCCGTTGACCACGGGCTCTTCCAACACGCGCACGTCGAAGAAATAGCCGGTATTGATCAGATTGCGGACGTCCTGCTCGATGATGTCGCGCGACCGCGGTTTGCCCACCGCCGTCTGGATGTTGGCCATGACCACCGAACGATTTACCGTCTCCGGACCGACGAACCGCACATCGATCTCGCGGACGATCTCTTCCTCGACGGCCTCCTGCGCCCAAACACACGAACTGGAAACTACCAAGGCAAGCAACATGAGGAGCGACTGCCTCAGCCGCCTCATTCCTCGCCCCCTTCAAAGCTCGGTATATCTCCCTCATCAACCCGGGCCCGATCCTCGAACCGCGTGTACTCGCCGACGAATGTCAATTCCACGTCGCCGGTCGGGCCGTTCCGTTGCTTGGCAATCACCAGGCTCGCCTTGCCCTTCAGGTCCCGCCGTTTGTCCTCGTCGTCCTCGTAGACTTCCGGTCGTACCAATAGACCCACCACGTCCGCATCCTGCTCAATCGCGCCCGATTCCCGCAGGTCCGCCAGCCGCGGCTTGCCCTCGTCCCGCGATTCCGGCTGCCGGTTCAACTGGCTCAGCACGACGATGGGAACATTCAGCTCCTTGGCCAGCGCCTTGATCCCGGCCGATATGTCCGCCACCTCCGCCTGCCGGCTGCTCTCCGCCCGCCGCGACGGAGCCCGCATCAACTGCATGTAGTCGATCACCACCAGCTCAATCTTGTACTGCTGCTTCATCCGCCGCGCGCGCGCCCGCACCTGGTTGACCGTCAGACCCGCCGAGTCATCGATATACAGCGGCGCTTTCATCAACTTGCTGGCCACCGCCGTCAACTGGTGGTGGTCTTTCTCCGACGGAAAGCCGCTCTGGAGTGACCGCAGGTTCACCCGTGCCCGCGAACACAGCATGCGGGTCACCAGTTCCTGCCCGGACATTTCCAGGCTGAACACACCCACGGGGATATTGCGATCGACGGCCAGGTTCTCCACGATGTTCATCGCCAACGCCGTTTTTCCCATCGACGGCCGACCGGCAATGATGAACAGGTTCCCGTTGTGCAGCCCCGACGTCAGCTTGTCCAGATCGCGGAACCCGGTCGCCAGGCCCATCACCTCGCCGCGCTTCTCGTACATCTTCTCGATGCTCGACATGGCGTCCATGACGAGCGGTTTCGCCGGCTTGATGATGTCCGCGGTCTTTTCCGCGGTGATATTGAAGATTCGCTGCTCGGCCTCGTCGATCCACCCTTTGACGTCGTCCTGCTGCTCGAACGACCGCGAAATCACCTCGTGGGCCGCGCCAATGAGCTGGCGCAACTGGTGTTTCTCCCAGACGATGTCGACGTAGTGGCCGATGTTGGCCGTCGTCGGCACTCGCGTGATCAAATCGCTCAGATAGGCCGGGCCGCCGATCTCCTCCAGTTGGTTCTTGTCCCGCAGCCGCTGCGTCAGTGTGATCAGATCGACCGCCTGCAGCCCGTCCTGCAATGCCGCAATCTCGCGGAAAATCGCCTGATGCGCGGAATAGTAGAAGTGACCTTCGCTGAGCCGGTCACGGATTTCCGAGCCCGCTTCGGTCGGGCTCAACAACATCGCCCCGAGCACCGCCATCTCGGCGTCGAGGCTGTTCGGCAACACGCGATCCAACGCGAGGATCGGCGCCGACTTGCCCCGGCCGAACGCCGCCGCCCGCCCCCCTCCGCGACCGGATGCCAGACCGGCGTCTCCCGTCTGGGAACCGGTTTCAGATGCGAGAGGGTTGGTCGAAGACATATAGCCGCCCCACGGAACTCGTTCGGCTATTTCTTCTTATCAGTCTTCTGTGTCTTCTTGCCAGCTTTTTCGTCCGGAACGGATGGCTTCTCTGCCGGCGCGCCTTCGCCTTCGGGTCCCACCACCCAGATCTTGACCTTCGTCGACACCTCGGGATGCAGTTTCACGTCGACGTCAAACACGCCCAGCTCGTGGATCGGATGCTCGAGGATGATCTTCCGCCGGTCCACCTCGATGCCTTCCTTCTTCAACGCCTCGGAAATGTCCGAGGCCGTGACCGATCCGTAGAGCTTGCCATCCTCGCCCGCTGCCGCCGTGATTGTGTACGATTGCTTGACCAACTGCGCCACCGTCGTCTTGGCGCCTTCCAACTGCGCCGCCAGCGAGGCCTCGCGCTTCTTGCGCAGCGACTCCACCCGGCGCAAATTCGCCGCCGTGGCCGGCATCGCCAGCCCCTTCGGAATCAGATAGTTCCTCGCGTACCCGTCGGCGACCGTGACCGTGTCGCCTTCGGCCCCCAGATTGTCAACGAGGGCGGTTAAAATGATCTGCTTGCTCATGGGTGTGGTGACTCCGTCCTAGCGCACGAGTAACATGATCCGCGCGCGTTTGATCGCGTTGGCCAGTTGCCGCTGGTGCTTGGCGCAATTGCCCGAAATCCGCCGCGGCAAAATCTTGCCCCGTTCCGTCATGAATTTCTTCAACAAATCCGCCTGTTTGTAATCGATGTCGATCTGGTCCATGCACAACTTGCAGTCGCGCTTGATAATGATATCCCGCTTCGCCCGCTTGCCTTCACGGCCCTCCCGACTCTCCCGACCTTCAAAATTTCTTTCCATCATCGCTTCGCTTTCCTAACTGAATTGATTCCATGTTCTCCCGCCTGCCTCAGAACGGGATGTTGTCGTCATCGCCCGTGGGCGTGGCCTCCTCGCTCGGCTCCCGTGCCGGCGGCGCGGACGGACGTCCGCCCCGGCTCGCCGGCCGCGCGGCGCCTTCATCCGACGGCGCCTCGTCCTTGAATTCCTGCCGTCCGCCGCCTGCTGCTCCAATGAACTGGAAGCGCTCGCAGACAACTTTCAGCTTGGACTTCTTCTGTCCTGTTTCCTTGTCGTCCCAACTGTCCAATTTGAGCCGCCCTTCCACGAAAATCGGCTTCCCCTTCGACATGTATTGACCCACGGTCTCGGCCTGCCGGCCCCACACTTCGATATCCACGAAGGTGACTTCCTCTTTCTGCTCCCCCGTTTCCGTCGTCCAGCGGCGATTCACCGCGATGCCGACATTGGCGATGGCCGTGCCCTTCGGCGTGTAGCGCACCTCGGGATCGCGCGTGAGGTTTCCCATCAACAATACTTTGTTGTACGAGGCCATGATGACTACTTCTCGACCACGCCCGTGGTCGGAATCTTCCGCGGCTTGCGCGGCGGCGGCTCGGGCGGCATCTCCGTGAACTGCCAGCGGAACACTTCCGTTTCCAAATGCAGCTTGGCGTCCAATTCCGCCACCGCCTTCGACGGCGCATCGAAAATGAAATTCACATAATAGCCCGACGTGCGCTTGCGCGTGTCGCGGGCAAACGGCCGGGCGCCCATCCGCTGCACCTTGTCCACGCGCCCGCCGGCGTGCTCGATGCTCTTCTGGAGTTTGTCCACCAACTCCTTCGACACCTCGTCCTTCCCGCCGGTGTCCAGAATAAACAATCCTTCGTATGTCTTCAACCTCTAGTCTCCTTCTTCCCCGCTCTCACGGGGCTTTTTCCGATTAAACTGATTCATCGCCTCCGCCCATCCCTCGCGCAACGCGCAGTCCATCGCGTCCACCGCCGCCGCCACGGCCTCGTCCGCTGCCGTTCGTTCCGCCGCCGTAAACCGGCCCAGCACGTGGTTCGTGATGTCCGTTCCCAACGGAGCCGTTCGCCCAATGCCAACTCGCAGCCGGGCGAATCCTTCCTCTCCGCCGAGCGCCTCGATGATCGACCGCAAACCGTTGTGCCCGCCGCTTCCTCCCGACGAGCGCAGCCGGATCTGGCCCAAGGGCAAATCCGCATCGTCCACGACCACCACCAATTGCGCCGGCTCGATCTTGAGCCAGGCGAGCAGCGCCTGCACGGCAGCACCACTGTGGTTCATGAACGTCCGCGGCTTGGCCAGTGTGACTTTGCCGGTCTCACCCGCTCCCGCTTCGGCGACTTGCGCCGCGAAGCGCAACCTGTTTCGAAAAGAACATCCCAACTTCCCGGCAAGCCCGTCCAGCACCGCAAATCCGACGTTGTGCCGCGTACCGTCGTACTCCGGGCCCGGATTGCCCAGCCCCACTACCAGCCTCGGCTTGGCCGACACCGTCGTGGCGCCTCGCTGGCTTTACTTCTTGGCTTCGGGTTTGCCGCCGGCTTTGGCGTCGCCTTTTCCAGCCGCAGCCGCCGGGGCTTTGCCGGCCGCACCCGCTGCAGGCGTCTTGCCGGCCACACCGGCTGCGGGGGCCTTGGCTGCGGCGCCAGCCGCCGGGGCTTTGCCCGCTGCTCCAGCCGCCGGAGCTTTGCCCTCGGCCTTGCCGGCTTCCGGCTTCGCTTCGCCTTCGGCACCCTCGGCGCCTTCCTCGCCCTCTTCCTTCTTCGCCGTAATGACTTCGGGCTCGGCGGATGGCGCCGCGGCCGCTTCCGTCATCGCCGCCAATTCCTCCTCCGTGATCGGCGCGGCCACGAGGAACACCGTCTGCCCCTTGTCGTCGAGGAACGTCACTCCGGCCGGCGGTGTAATATCGCCGACGTGAATGCTCTGGCTGATCTCCAGTTTCTCAACGTTGACCTCGATCATGTCGGGCAGGTCCTGCGGCAAGCATTCCACCCGCAGTTCGCGCATGACGTATTCGAGAATGCCGCCGCCGGTCTTCACGCCCGCCGGCTCGCCGATGGGTCGCACGGGTACGCGCGCATGCAGTTTCTCCGTCGCGGACACCTCATGAAAATCAATATGGAGGATCAGGTCCTCGTACGGATGGTGTTGCACCTCTTGGATCAGCGCGAGGCGGTTCTTTGTGGTTCCGCCCTCGTCCACCTGCAGGTCCACGAGGACGTTCTCGCCCGTGGCCTCGTGCAGCACGTCCTCCAGTTCCTTCGCCGCCACGGACACGCTGAGCGGCTTGGTCTTCGCGCCGTAAATCACGGCGGGAACAACACCCGTCGACCGCAACCGCCTCGCGGGGCCTCGTCCGCTGCCGTCCCGTGCTTTCGCTTTCAATTGTAATCGCTTTGCCATACCAGTCTCTCCTTCAATACTCCTAACCGCAAAATTCGCTCATCTCACTTCCATCGCCCGCACCGCCGCCTCGGCGTTGAGGTCCGACGAGGTTTCCCCGTTGATCTCGAACAGCGACGACACGGACTCGGAATTGTGAATCCGCTTGATCGCCTCGCCCAGCAGCCGTGACACGGTCAAGGGTGTCAGCTTGAATCCGCTGACCTTCGGGTGCGGCACTGTGTCGGTCGTGACCAATTCGTCCAACTCCGACTTCTTGAGCCGCTCCAGCGCCTCGGGGTTCAACACCGCATGGCTGACGGACGCGTACACCTTCTTCGCCCCATGCTTCTTCAGAATCTCCGCCGCCCGCGTGATCGTTCCCGCGGTCTCCGTCAAATCATCCACAAGCAGCACGTTCTTGCCATCCACGTCGCCGATGACGTTGAGCATCTCGACTTCCGTGGGGGAAGTGCGCCGTTTGTTCACAATCGCCAGCGGCGCGCCGAACAGACTCGCGTACGCATGCACCATCTTCACCCCGCCGATGTCGGGCGAGACCACCACCAGATCCTTCAACTTCTTCTCATTAAAGTGCCGGTACATCAACGGTGCCGCGTAGAGATGATCGACCGGGATGTCGAAAAACCCCATGATCTGCTGCGCGTGCAGATCCAGCGTCAACACCCGGTTGGCCCCCGCCGCGGTAATCAGGTTGGCCACGAGTTTGGCCGTGATCGGCACCCGCGGCTGGTCCTTGCGGTCCTGCCGCGCATAGCCAAAGAACGGGATCACTGCCGTGATGCGCTGGGCGCTCGCCCGCCGGCACGCATCGATCATGATCAGCAACTCCATCAAATGCTGGTTCGCCGGCGGACACGTCGGCTGCACGATGAATACGTCGCGCCCGCGGACGTTCTCGTTGATCTTCACGAACGTCTCTTCGTCGGGAAACGCCGTCACCGACGCATCGCCCAACGGAATGCCGATGTACTTGGCCATCCGCTGCGCGAGGGGTCGATTAGCGTTACCAGAAAAAATCTTCAATTGGGTTGACGACTCCACGACTGACAACCGTTCCTTCGCCTGCTGCTGTTTTCCCCAAAAATCAAGGCCACAACCCGCAACCTGTGGCCTTTAAAGCGACGTTTCTTCTACTGGATAACCCCCCGCTTTGCAACCCGAATCTTTTCAGCCCCCACCAACACGCCGCCACAGCCCGATGATGCCAAGGCGCAACGGCTTCCGAAAGGAGGAAGTGAGCATGACGGGTTGGTGCCCAACCAAAGTGACATTAGGATTTCGCCGACAGGTTACATCGGCCAGGCGGATGACGCCGCGTTCAGCGCCAGCAGGAATGCCTCCACTAAACAACAGTTGACTGCGACTTTACGGCAGGTTCGAATTCACCGCCGACACCGTCGCGTTCACTCCCTTGCCCACGCCGCGCAACGTCACCATGGCAAATACCGCAACCGCAGCGACGATCAGCGCGTATTCGACGAGACTCTGGCCCCGTCGTGATTTGAGTGAGCGGTACAACTTGCGTATGGTCATCTTCATTTCCCTGTGTCCCACCTTCGGGAACTGCAGATGGTATGCCACCGACCCCCTCTCCACCCGACCCTCCCCAGTTCCTCCGCTTTTCGCCCCGATTCGAACTGGAGACGCTTCCCAAAATGAGACATCCGCCGCCCAGGATGAAAACCTATCTCACCCCTGAGTGAGGCTGTAAGACTGTAATAGCAATAACGCGCGCGATTGATATGGCTACTACAGCCAGCCTCACCGCTCCCATATGGCCCCAACCAACCTTGCTTTCTCCGCCAACTTCGGTTCTCCTCCACAGACATGAAACTCCGCCCCCACCGTCACGCCGTTCTCGCAGCCCTGCTCCTGGTCGACAGCCTGCTCGCCCCTCATCTCATCGCCACCGCCGCCACTCCGGAATCCGATTCCGCCCCGGGCGAACCGTCATCCACCGGCTCCACGCCGACCCCGACCGCTTCCAATCCCGTCGAAAACTCGGTCGTGAAAGTCTTCTCCACCGTGCGCTATCCCGACCTGTTCAAGCCCTGGACCAAACAAGCCCCGGCAGAGATCACGGGTAGCGGCGTCGTCATCGACGGCAAACGCATCCTTACCTGCGCCCACGTCGTCCTGTACGCCAGCCAGGTCCAGATCCAGGCGAACCAGGCCGGCGACAAAATCTCCGCGACCGTCGAGGCCGTCGCCCCCGGCATCGACCTCGCCGTGCTCAAGCTCGATGACGAGAAGTTCTTTGACTCACATCCCGCCTTGCCCCGCGCCAACACGCTTCCCGAGATCAAAGACGCCGTCATGGCCTATGGCTACCCAACGGGAGGCACCAGCCTCTCGATCACCAAGGGCATCGTCTCCCGCATCGAGTTTGCGGCCTACAGGTCCTCCGTCTCCGGCCTGCGAATTCAAATCGATGCCGCCGTCAATCCCGGCAACAGCGGTGGTCCCGCCGTCGCGGGAGATAAGATGATCGGCCTCGTCTTCAGTCATCTCGGCGCTGCGGAAAACATCAGCTACATCATCCCCTGCGAGGAGATCGACTTTGCCCTCCACAGTTTTTCGGGGAGCCATTACAACGGCAAACCGGCCATGTTCGACGAGCTCCAAACCCTCGAGAACCCCGCCCTGCGTTCGTTTCTCAAGCTCGATGAATCGGTCAGGGGCCTGCTCGTCCACAAGCCGGACAGTTCCGATCCCGCCTATCCCTTGAAGAAATGGGACGTGATTACCAAAATTGGCGATACCCCCATCGATGACCAGGGCATGATCAAGCTGGGCACCAACCTCCGGGTGCGCTTCAACTACCTGATCGAGAAAACCGTCAGCAACGGCAAGGTGCCCCTGACCATCGTGCGCGGTGGCAAGAAGATTCAGATCGAGCTCCCGGTATCGCCGGAACGCCCGACAATTTTTCCCTTCCTGGATGGTGCCTACCCATCCTATTTTGTTTATGGGCCGCTCGTGTTTTCCGCCGCCACCGCCGACTTTGTCACCGACCCGATGAAAGGGGGGACGGGCGCGAGAGCCTTGGCCGCCAGTGCTTGGGCAACCGCCCTGATCGGGACCGCCAGCCCGCTCGTGACGCGATTGACTGATAAACCGTCCTTCGAGGGCGAAGGCCTGGTCGTCGTCTCGTCGCCATTCTTTCCTCACAAATTGTCCAAGGGATACTCGAATCCAATTTCCAGGGTGGTGCAATCGGTCAACGGGATTCACATCAAGAACCTGGCTCATTTGGTGGAGGTCTTGCGCGACTCCAAGGACGAATTCATTACCATCGAATTCTACAATTGGGGCGCCGAAGCGATCATTCTGCCGCGCGCCGAAGCGCTCGCGGCAACCGACGATATCCTAGCGGATAATGGTGTTCGCAGCCAGGGCTCGCCGGACACGCTGGCCATCTGGAATGCCAAGCCGGCGAAGTGACCGGGTAGTCCCTCATGGTTTATCGGGAGGGCGAGCCGAACTCGTTGTGCGAGGGTCTCCCGACCCCGCACAATTTTCGACCGAAGGTCTCCCAGCTTACCGCGGTCTCACGGCGCGAGGAATCCGGTCGCTCACGCTGAATTGGCGCAGTGCCGCCCGCGTCTTCGCCGCATCCCAACGTCCCGCAATCGCGGTAAAACACTTCGGACACTTCCCGTCATCCGTCAAATAATACCCCCGCACCAAAAACCCCTCCCGCTCGATCAGCAGCTCGCCGCATTCTGGACAGCGCGTGTTCTCCCAGTCGCCCGCCCGCCCCGGCAGATTGCCCGCGTACACATGCCGCAGACCCGCTTCCTTCCCGATCTCGCACGCCCGCACCAGCGTCTGCGCCCGTGTATAATCCCGATCCGTCATCTTGTGGTCGGGATGAAACGCCGTGCAATGCCACGGAATATCCCGCGACACGCCCGCCAAAAACTTCGCGATCCCCCGCATCTCGCCCTCGCCGTCATTAAACCCGGGCACAAACAAGGTCACGATCTCCACCCAAAACCCCATCGCCCACAGACGCTCGATCGTCCGCAGCACGTTCTCGAGTTTCCCGCCGAGCTGACGATACGCCTTGTCCTCAAATCCCTTCAAATCCACCTTGTAGAAATCCACCCACGGCTTGATGTACTCGAGCACTTCCTCCGTCCCGTTCCCATTCGACACATACGACGTGTGCAACCCGCGCTTCCGCGCCTCCTTGAACACCTCCACGCCCCACTCGCTCGTGATCAGCGGCTCGTTGTACGTGCTCGTCACCGTGCCCGCCCCGTTGTCCACCGCCAGCCGCACGAACCGCTCCGCCGTCATCGGCATCGGCTGTGAAAAGCTCGCCGGGTCCCGCAACGCCTGCGACGTGACCCAGTTCTGGCAATACCCGCAATGCAGATCGCACCCCAGCATCCCGAAACTCATCGCCAGCGTCCCCGGCAGCGCATGGAAAAATGGTTTCTTCTCGATCGGATCGCACTGCACCGCCGCGAAATAATTCCACGGCACGGACAGTTTTCCGCCCTGATTGAATCGCACCCGGCAAATCCCGTCCTGCCCGTCCAGGATCAGGCACCGATGCCCGCACGCGTAACACCGCACCTTGCCCTCGGGTAATTTCTCGTAGAGTTCACCTTCCCGCGTCAGTCGCGCGAGCGTCTCCCCCAACGTCCCCGCCGCCCGCGTCCCGCTCGACCCGCGGCTCTCTCTCAGCGATGGATCCGACTTCGCCATGGCGTCGCCTCCACTCCATCCTACCACCATCCCCACGCCCTTTCCATCTCGCTGTAGCCGCGCTTCTATGAAGCGCGTGTCCTTCCGCCTTGTAGCCGCGCGCGCAGAGCGCAGCTCCGCCCTTGTAGCCGCGAATCTCATTCGCGGACGCCGTCCCCTCCTCGGAGGGGACAAAAGGGGTGGGTCCTCCGCCTCCATGCCCAAAAGATAGTTGCCCGCGCCCGCGAGCCGGGATACTATCGTGTCGTGCGCCAGCGATTGAGCATCCCGCTCCGCAGCGTGAGACTGTCATGAATGCACCCTTGACCTCGACTCGCGCTCACCGAACAACGATCAAACCGCTCATGCTGTTCGCCGCCATATGCACGAGCGCGCTGCTGAGTAGCTGCGGCAGAGATCCGCTGGTCGGGGATTATGAAATCCCGCTGGTCGGAGGCTATCGTGTACTCCGAACCAACGCCGACGACGTGGAAGTCGTGTCTATGGATAAGAAGTTCCATAGCTGCATTCCTCCGAAAGTCGTCGGCATCGCCTGGGATAACAAATTCATCGTCGCCAGGCAGCAGCAACTGAAGGCTCGCGGCAATTTTCCGGGCGACACACTGCCGGTGCCGGTACCCGGGCAGTTCTCATACTGGATAGTTGATACGACGGCCACAAATTGTCTCGGACCCATGACCGAGCCTGACTATCTGGTCAAATCGCGGTCGCTTGAGCTGGAGCACTTGCAGATGCAAGACGTTTCAAGCCTGAAACACATCGAATAGCGCGTCTTTCAATATTATTGACAACCGCGAGCTTTTCTGCTTTAAGTACCCCCCCTGTGAGGCAGTGTTTCGCTGGAGCGCGAGCGGTAGGTGACGCCATTCAGCCCCCCCGACACGACTGAATCCGTATACTCTTCGTCCAAAGGGAGATCGACAACATAAAGGGAGTTGCGATGCACAATTTGAGAACCCTCAAGCATTTTCGTTGCAGCTTGCCCGCCCTCTTTCTGGCGGGTGCCCTTGGCGTGCTTGCGCTGGCAGTCACTTCGCAGGCCTTTGCCACAGGTTACAGCGTTCAGATCCCATCGAATGAATACGGCAATCTGAATCAGCACGATATGCCTGTGCTACCGACGATGAGCTGCGGACCGGCTTCCGTCGCCAACGCCCTGCTCTATCTTCAAAACGCCGCACCCAACACCTATGACTCGAAGCTCGTGCCATCGGCTGGCTATGGCGGGTTGATTTCGCTGGCCGATACCTTGGCCGGCCCGGGTTACATGAATACTGATTCCGTCAACGGCACGTGGCACGACAATCTGATCATGGCCACAAAAAATTACATTGAGAGCGAGGTGCCCGGGCAGACTTCCTACAGTGCTCAAGATCATTGGAGTTGGAGCCATCAAACGCATCCCGCCTGGGCCCAGTCGGTTACTCCCACCTGGCAGTTCATTTACCAGGCTCTGACGCTCCGCGATGCGGTCGATATTCTGCTCACCTATAACTCTGGCGGCGGCCACTTCGTTACGGTGAACGGTTTCTCTTGGAACGATTCCAATGGCAATAACATCGTCGACAGCGGAGAGAACGCCGAGATCTACTTCATGAATCCGTGGACAGGTGCGGAGGCGAGTAACCATATCTGGCAAACCAGCTTGAACGGGGCTATCGAGACCGACTACTCTAGCAGTTGGATCAGTTCGGCGTTTACCATCTCCGTGCCGGAGCCTTCCGCCTTCGCGCTGCTGTTTGTCGGCGCGGTGGGTTTCAGTGTTTGCGCTCGGGGCAGACGCCGTTAGCGTCAATGAGGAATTGGGGTCACATCTCAACATTAATACATTTGTAGAAACCGCGGAAGCGGATCGACCGGAGCAGAGTCATTGCTTCGTCTGATCGTAGGTCACGAGATGTGATTCGTCCGCGAGGAACCGTTTCACGTCCTCATCGCTCAGATGCGGATCGTTCTTTGCCATGACCTTCGCCAGGGACTCGAAGCCCGAAAACCAGTCCGGGCTCATGTTGCGCTTCCGCACGTCGTCGACGTACGGCTTGCAGGCGATCCACCAGCGATCCACGTAAAAGCCCAGTTGCCCGCCAACCAGGTCGCGGTCGATCAGGTCACGGCTGAAGAGAGCGCCGATGTCATCGAAGGTGTCCAACAACGTGGTGTCGATTTCGTCAAATTTATTTGGGTCGTACCGAGGGGTTAGTTGTTTCGCCAACATCCGCCGGGCCCGCTTCATTTCATCCGAATCAAATCGCTGTTGAATCTCCAGCCACGTCTGCACGCCGAGTTGGGTGGCGCTCGCCTCCTTCGAGTCCAGGGCCATCTGATGGGTCTCGACAACCATGTTGTGCGTCTCCGCCGCCATCCGGTGGTTCTCCAGCGCCAGCCAGATCGTCGCGGCGGCAAGGATGATGGTGGCGATTTCGAGAGTGTACTCGAAGATCCACGCAGAACGGCGTTGCTCCATGGAGGGAAGTCTACTGAACGGCTTCTACGTTGGCAAGACACCGCCCACACTTCGCCGGCTGTTTGGCGACGAGTCCTGTCCGCCACCCAAGCGCCGTGGCGACCATCCGAGTCCATCCTTGCGCACTTGTCGGCCTCAGGCGAATCTGTGGCCCTTTCCGCCTTCGTGCTTTCCTCCCATGGCATCTCTTATGCTCCTTGTGATCGCTTAGACCTTTTTTCGGGAATGACTGCGATGAAACGATTGGTGATTCTGGTTGTGGCGTTGTTGGCCGTCCATGCGTCCGCTCAAGATGAAAGCCCCACCGAACGCGCGGCGAAGCAAATCAACTTCACGGAAACCGACACCACCGGCCAGGCCATTCGCTTCCCCAACGATTATCGCGGCCGGCTCGTGATGATTGATTTCTGGGCCACGTGGTGCGGTCCCTGCCGCGCCGAGATCCCCAACCTCGCCAGCGTCTACAGCGAGTTCCATCACCGCGGGTTCGACGTGATCGGCGTCAGCCTCGACAGCACGCCATTCAAATCCAAACTCGCCGCGTTCACCGCCGAGAACCACATGTCCTGGCCCCAAATCTGCGATGGCCAGGGATGGAACGCCAAGCTCGTCCAACAATACGCCGTCCACGGCATCCCGTCCGCGTGGCTGTTCGACGCCGTCTCCGGCACCATCGTCGCCCAGGGAAATGAACTCCGCGGCACCCGACTCCGCGACACGATCGAACGCTGCCTCGCCGACCTCGGCAAAACGCCCGGCACACATTCTCTCGGCGGCGGCAGCCAACGCTCTGCCAAGAGTCAAACCCGCTCCGACTCCGCCGGCTCGCCCGGCCCCAAAATCATCAATATGTCCGCCGACGGTCAGTCTCCTTCCGACCCGACTCACGGCCCGCAAATCATCTATTCCTCCGGCGACCTCAGAGCTCCGAATCAAACCGTCCCGTCCCGCATCGTTCCCGAAGACCCGCTCGTCACCAAGGCCCGCGCCCTCGCCCGGGCGGGCAAGCTCATCGGACCCGACACATTCGACTCGTTGCTTCACCACCCGCGTCCCGCGCCGATCCCCGTTGCCATCATCGACAACACGCTGAGCTCGCCCACCCCCGCCGCGATCGCGGGTTTGGATTCCGATGGCCTCGTCATTGCTGACAAGGGGCTGAAGTCGCTGCGCCCCCTGACCGCCGCGGGCGAATCCGCTTCCGCCGCCGCCACCGCCCAGCCGTTGCGCGGACGCCAGATCGCCGACCGCGCCGCCAGGGCTTACGTTCGCGCCGGCTGGATTTACCATTGCTCGAAATGCAACCAGTGGCATGTCCGACTCGCCGGCGGTTATGCCATCGCCAGCAATACCGTTGTCACCGCCTATCACGTGATGGCCACGCCGCCCACGATCAAGGACGGCGAAGGTTATGCCGTCGTCATCCGCGGCAACAGCGAGTTCCTGCTCGTCACCAGCGTCCTCGCCGCTGACGATCGGATCGACACCGCCATCCTCCGCGTCGCCGCGACCGATCTCGCGCCGCTCGCGCTCTCCGCCAGCGCCCAGATCGGCGACGCCGCCTACTGCTACAGCGATCCGCGCGGCGTCCGCGGCTATTTCAGCGGCGGGATCATCAATCGCTTTTACACGCGCCCCGGCGGATTCGCCAACAATCCCGACGACGAGCGCGTCAACGTCAGCACCGATTGGGCCCCCGGCAGCAGCGGCTCGGCCATCGTCGATGACAGCGCCAATGTCATCGGCCACGTCACCCGCATCAAACCCCTGTTCGGCCCCGGGGTAACTGACGACTCCGGCGATCATGTCCAGACCCTCGCGACCACGGCGATGAACCTCCACGAAGGCGTCCCCGCCAGTTGCATCGTCAGGCTCGTCGAGAAAACCAATCGCCTCGCGGGATCACCGGGAAAAATCGCCGCCGCAACCGCGCTCCCCATTACTCCCGCACTCCACTCTTCCACCAACGCAGTCGTGCCCGCCGCTCCGACCCTCCAGTTGCAGGGAATCCTCAGCGACGGCAAATCCTGCGAAGCGATGATCAACGGCGTCTCCGTCAAGGAAGGCGATGATGTCGACGGCGCCCGCGTCGTCTCGATCAGCAAGAAACTGGTCACGCTCCAGTACCAGGGCCGCCAAATCGTCCTCCAATCCCAGTAGCCGCCATCTCCCGCATCAAACGGCAGGTTGCTGCTGCGTCAGGCAATGGAAGGAGCCGAGGCCCCAGATGAGATTGGTGCTGTCGATGCCGACGACGCGGCGGTCGGGGAAGAGGTTTTGCAAAATGCCGGTGGCGGTGTTGTCGGTGGCCGGGTTGCGATAGGTGGGCAGCAGGACCACACGGTTGGCAATGTAGAAATTGGCGTAACTGGCGGGCAGCCGCTTGCCGTCGTACTCGACGACGCCCGGCATGGGCAGCTCGACGACGCGGAGCGGTTGACCATCCTGATCGCGCATCGAGCGCAGGCGGTTCAGGTTTTCCTGCAGCGCCGGGTAATTCACATCGTGAGGATCGCGTTCGACGATGGTCACGACCGTGGTCGGGTTGACGAAGCGGGTGAGGTCGTCGACGTGGCCATCGGTATCATCGCCGGCAATTCCTTCCGCGAGCCAGAGCACATTTGTCACCCCGAGATAATCGCGCAGATACTGCTCGATCTGCTGCTGGTTCAGTTGCGGGTTGCGATTCGGATTGAGCAGGACCGAGGTAGTAGTCAGGACCGTGCCCGCGCCATTGACGTCGATCGAGCCGCCTTCCAGCACGATGCCAGGGTTAAAGAGCGGCAGCTTCAGCAACTCAGCGATGCGTTGCGGGACCGCATCGTCATCCTCGTACAGGCGATACTTGTTGCCGTAGGCGTTGTAGCGCCAGTCCACCACGGCGAGTTCACTCGCCGGGGAATTTCGGATTTCGGATTTCGGATTTCGCGCTTTTGTCACAAAGGTCGGCCCATGATCCCGGCACCAGGGTTCGTAGGTCGGGATGCGATGATAGAAGACGTTCTCCACGCGTTCGCCGACCGTGCGCCGGGCGATGGATTCGACCTCGTCGTTGCGGACATTGATATGGACAGGCTCATGCGGGGCGAGGGCGCGGACGATCTCGCCGAACGTGGGAAGAACCTCGTCGTGGCGATCCGGGAAGCTAAGTCCGTCCGGCCGCGGCCAACTGAGCCACGTGGCCGCGTGGGGTTCCCATTCGGCGGGCATGCGGTAGCCGAGTTCGCGTGGAGTTTGTGATGGCATTAGTCGAGCAGACGTTGGGTGATGCCGCTGTAGGCGTCGATGCGGCGGTCGCGCAGGAACGGCCAGTATTGGCGTGTCTTGTCGACCTTGCGAAGATCGCATTTGGCGATCAGGATCTCTTCATCGTCGTGGCCGGCTTGGGTGATGATTTCACCAAACGGATCGCAGACGAACGAGCCGCCCCAGAATTGGACAGTGCTTTCCAGCCCGATGCGATTCGGCGCGGCGACGAACACGCCATTGGCGATGGCGTGGGACCGCTGAACGGTGACCCAGGCGTCGTACTGCTTCGCGCCGAGCCGTTTCTTTTCGTGGAGATGCCAACCGATGGCCGTCGGATAGAAAATGATCTGCGCGCCCTTCAAGGCCGTGAGGCGCGCCGCCTCCGGGTACCATTGGTCCCAGCAAATCAGCGTGCCGATCGCGGCGCGCGGCGTGGCGAAAGATTGGAAACCGAGATCGCCGGGCGTGAAATAGAACTTCTCGTAGTAGAGCGGATCGTCGGGGATGTGCATCTTGCGATAACGACCGACCAATTTCCCGCGTGGATCGATAACGACAGCGGTGTTGTGATAGACGCCGGCGGAACGCTTCTCGAAGATCGAGCCGACGATCGTGATGCGGTGTTTGCGGGCCGCCCGCGCGAGCGCGGCAGAGGTCGGGCCCGGGATCGGTTCGGCGAGAGCGAACTGGGAATGGTCTTCGGCCTGGCAGAAATAGAGAGATCGGAAGAGTTCCGGCAGACAAACGATCTGCGCGCCGCGTCTGGCAGCTTTCCCGACGAGAGCAAGGCCGCGTTTGAGGTTCGCGGCGGGCGGCGCGGTACAGCGCATCTGGATGAGGCCGACGGTGACCGCGTGATGTTTGGTGCTCATGGAGAAAAAACGCGGGAAAACCATGATGAATTTCTTGCATTGCTGCAAGAAATTTGTTTTCTTCGCGACGGGAGCACGAAAACGCCCACATGCATTTTGTTCCATCGAAGATTTTCCTGACCAAGGGGGTCGGCACCCACAAGCACGAGCTGCGGAGTTTCGAGCTGGCGTTGCGCGACGCGGGCATCGAGAAATGCAACCTGGTCACGGTATCAAGCATCCTGCCGCCGCGATGCAAGATCATCTCGCGGAAGCAGGGGGAACCGCAACTACAGCCGGGGCAGATCACGTTTGCGGTGATCGCGCGGTTGTCGACGAATGAGCCGCACCGGCTGATCGCGGCGTCGATTGGCGTGGCCCAGCCGTCGGACGAGGACGCGTACGGATACCTGAGCGAGCTGCACGCGTACGGGATGAACGACACGACGGCGGGGAATTTTTCCGAAGACTGGGCGGCGGCGATGCTGGCGACGACGCTCGGGGTGGATTTCAACGAGGACGCGAGTTGGGACGAAAAAGAGCAGGTCTTCCGCATGAGCGGAAAGATCGTGCGCACAAGCAATTGCACGCAGACAGCCGTGGGGCATCCGCAGGGGTTGTACACAACGGTGATCACGGCGGCGATATGCCTGTTTTGAGATGAGAACGCCTGGTTTGCGTTTGCGGACAAAGGCACTTATTATACCGCCGTGAAGAATGACGTTGTTGAAGTGCAGGTCAAAGGAGTCCTGCCGACCACGACCGGTTGCGCGGTGTTCGTCGGCAATGACGAAAAGACCTTCGTGATCTACGTGGACCACAGCGTGGGCGCGGCGATCACGATGTTCCTGCGCAACACCCCGAAGGAGCGGCCGCTCACGCACGATCTGATCGGCCACATTTTCACGGGGCTGGGTGTGAAGGTCGAGCGGGTGGTCATCAACGACCTGAAGAACAGCACCTACTACGCGCGGCTCGTGTTGCGATCCGAGAACGAGCTGGGCAAGAAGATTTTGGAGATTGATTCGCGGCCGAGCGATTGCATTGCGCTGGCCGTGCAACAGAAGAGCCCGATCTACGTTGCCAACAAGGTGTTCCACGTGGTCGAGGACATGTCCGAGGTCCTCAAGCGGATGAAGCAGGAGGGCGGGGACGAGTTTACCGGCCAGGAGGAAGGCCAGACGGAGTGAAGGCGTGGCCGGTGTTTCTCACCGCCACCATACCTGATCGACCCAGTAGACGTAGATCGAGAAGCCGATCACGGCGGCCGGCTCGCGATCGAGCAACGGCATATAGAACCCCCGCCACTGGTCAGGCAAATACAAGCCGCGCAGGTTGGTGGCGCTGACGGCGACGTACCCCGGCAGGATGGGTCTGCCGAGTTGCGGGTCATCGAAAAACGGCCCGCCGAGCAGGTAGGTGCAGTCCATTTTGTAATAGGCCGGGTCGGCGGTTCCGAAGTACGCCAGATTGATGTGATGGACGTCATGATGATCCATCCACTCCTTCAAGCCTTTCAGGTCTTGTCCCCAATCGAGATTGGAGTCGACGAGGTATTCCTGTCCGTGGCGCGGGCCGCCGACGAATCCGTTGAAGAACGCGAGATAATGCGGACAGACAAGGACGAATTCAGCGACGGCCAAGAGGCCGAGAGCAACGAGCGCGAAACGGCGGGGCGTGGATCGCGCGGCGCTGAGTTTGGCGATGGCATAACCGGCCAGCAGCAAGGCGAACGGGTAGACCGGCAGGACGTGCCGCAGTCCGATGTTGAGTTTCGCCGCCATGGCGGCAACGAGGAATGTCCCCGGCGGCAATAGGATGTAGATGACGTCATCGACGAGGCGTCGCCAGCGGCTGACGGCGACGAGGGCACCAGCGGCGAACAGCGCGATCACGGCAATCGGCGTCTTGATCAGAAACGCGAACGGGAAAAACCACCACCAGCCGTCGGTTCGGTAGCTGCCCGCGAGAAACGCGCTGCGCTTTTGGGCTTTGACCTGCCCGAGCAGAAAGCCCTCATTGTAGGCGTTCGGGAGCAAATGATGTTCGTCCACCCAGGTGACGGCCTGTGTGAGCGCGGGCATGCGCTGGAGGAAGACCGGGTCCTTCTGAAATTCCATGCGCCACCCCGGCGTATCGGAGGGCAGGAACCGAAAGTCGTACGCGGCCCATATTCCCACCCACGCCGTAAATACCATCGCCGCAAAAACGGACCCCGCGACGGCGGATCTCACTCGTCGGGTCGTCAGTTGCCTCGTCTGGCCAATGGCCAGCGGCCAGGGGGATTTGCACAAGGCGCGCGCCGCAAGCAGGACCAGCACGATGGGGCCAAGGAGCACCGCGGAGAATTTGCCGGCTTGCGCGAGCGCGAAAAAGGCGATCAGGCTGAGAAGGTTGCCCGCGCTCAGGCGGCGCGTCGTTCTCCACAGGAAGTAGGCGGTGCCAAACGTGAAACAGGCCACGCCAAAATCCGTCGTCACGAGCCGGCAATGCGCCAGGAGGTTCGGCTCGATGGTGTAGAAGCCGAGCACGATCGCGGCCGGCCAGAACCCGAACAATTCACGCGCCCAACAAAACACCAGCACGCCCAGCAGCACACCGAGCAGCACGATCATGAATCGCGCGGCGTACAGGAGATGGTCGGCGTCGTTCGCGAGATACAACGTGTCGTGACAGAAGAAGAACTGTCGGTTCATCACCCAGGTTGTCGAAGACAGGGGATCGATCTTCTGGAGATCGATCTTGATTCCGTCCATGCCGAGCAACGGCAGCGCCGCCCACATGCGGATCAACGGTGGATGCTCCGGGTCGGTGCGGTAGTCGTGGAACTTGAGGGCGCAGTAGCCGGCGACCAGATGCTGCGGCTCATCCCAGGTCGCGGACTCCCGGACGTAGCTCCCGACGGTGATCGCCCCGAACACAACGGCGAACACGAGCAACAGAACCATGCACCGGAGCGGTTCGGGGACTTTCATGGGCGCGCAGTATACCACCAATTCGTTTCCACCCAGTAGACTTGAATGGAATGACCGATCACGGCCACCGGTTTGCGTTCCAGGAGCGGGACGTAAAATGCGGGCGCGTCGTGGAGCGCACCATGAAGATTTTGCACGCTGACGGCGGCATAGCCGGGGAAGCGCAATCGCGGGAGCGTCGGCTCACAATTCTCAATGACTGCCGGCAGGCGCGCCCATTGGATTCCGTAATACGCGGGATCCGCGGTGCCGAAGTAGCCGAGGTTGATCTCGTGGACGTGGCGCGCATCCATCCATTTCTTGAGGGGTTTGAGATCCTGGCCCCAGTCGATGTTCGAATCCGAAAGGATCCACGGGCCGTTGCTCGGTCCCCCGACCATCTGGTTGAAGAACGCCAGACAATCCGGATAAACCGTGGCCAGCTCGATCACCGCCAGGACGACGGGGACGAGCACCAGCCATGCCCGCCATCTGGTACGGATTTCGTTCAGCGTGACTCCCGCGATGAGGAGCGCGGGCGGATAGATCGGCAGGATATGGCGCAAGCCGATGTTGAGGTGGGCCAGCATCGCCGTGCCGAAGAAGATGGCGGGCGGTAGCACGAGGAAGGCGGCGTCGACTCTTGTTCGCGCACGGCGCTCGCCGAGCAGCGCTAACCCGCAAATCAGCAACATCAGAATCGTCACGGGCGTCTTGACCACCAACGCGGCCGGGAAATAATACCACCACCCGGTGCGGCTGAATCGACCTGCCAGATACGCCGTGCGATGTTGCGCCTTCACCTGGCTGAGGATCAGACTTTGCGCGTACGCATCCGGCACCACACCGTGTTTGCCCAGCCAGCCGGCAACGCGGGTGGACACGGGCGCCGCCTCCAGAAACCGTGGATTGTCACGCAGGAGCAGCAGATCGGGATTGGGCGTGATCGGTTTGTCCCGGAATCCATACGCGGCCCAGATCGCCACGAGGGATGCGAGGGCGAGGACTGCCAGAATCGCGAGGGAGGCCAGTATTTTTGATCGCCGTGAGCGAAGTTCGCCCGCGGCTGGAAACCCGCAGGACCAGGCGGCCGCGCGCAGCGCGTGCACAGCCAGCAACACGATCACGATCGGACCGAGTATCAGCGCGGAGAATTTGGAAATCTGCGCAAGACTGAAAAACACAACCGTCCCGATGATATTGCCGACGGTCAACCTTCGCGTCGCCCGCCAGAGAAAGTACGCGGCGCCGAACGCGAAGCACGCCAGGCCGAAGTCCGTGGTGACCAGGCTCGCGTGCGCCAGGATGTTGGGTTCGACACAGTACAGCGCGAGGACCGCCGTCGCCGTCCAAAACCCGAAGAGCTCGCGCGCCCAACTGAAGACCAGCACGCCGAGCAGCACACCGAGCAGCACCGTCATGAATCGCGCGCGATACAGCAATCGGTCCGCGTCATTGGTCTCGTAGAGAAAGCGATGGCTGAATGTCCACTCGTTGGCCGAGGCCCAGGCAGCAGAATTTGTGTCGATCTGGACGTCGCGCATCGCCAACAGCGGCAGGGCCGCCCACATCCGCAAAAATGGCGGATGTTCCGGGTCGATCCGGTAATCATGGAACCGCAGCGCCGTATAGCCCGCCGTCAGGTGTTGCGGTTCATCCACCGTCGCCGATTTCCGTGTGTAGCTGCCAACGGTCAGCGCCATGAACGTCGCGGCGAACGCGCCGAGCACGCACGTCGTTGGGACCCAGCTTCTGCCCTCCATGGCGGCGCATACTACCGAGTCGGGCCGATTACGACCACAAAAACCTCGCCGGCTACCACCACGGTTGGTCAACCCAATAAACATAAATGCAATGGCCAACCACGGCGACCGGCCGGCGGTTCCGCAGGCCGGCATAGAAGTCGTCGACGGAGTCACCCGGGTATACGCGGTGCAGGTTGGTGGCGCTCACCGCAACGTAGCCGGGCAATTGCGGCCGGCCGATGCGATCACGGTCGAACGCAGGCGAACCCGGCAGCGGCTGATAGTCGATGTGATAATAGGCCGGGTCGGCATAGCCGAAGTGGCTCAAATTGATGCGGGCCACGTGGTTCTCCGTCATCCACTGTTTCAACAGCTTCAGGCCCTGGCCCCAATCGAGGTTGGAATCGACCAGATACTCCGCGCCGTGCGACGGACCACCGACACCGACGTTGAAAAACGCGAGGCAGTCCGGGTAGACGACGGCGAATTCCGCGACCTGGGCCAGGCACAGGCCGGCGAGCGCGATGCCCCGCCAACGGTCCCTCGCGCCTTGCATTGGGGAAGGCGCAAGCGCGGCGACGGTCCGTCCGGCCAGCAGCAGCGCAAATGGATACACGATCAGGATGTGACGCACGCCGATATTCAAATGCCCGGCCATCGCCGCGGCAAAATAAACTGCGGGTGGTCCCACGACGAACAGGCCGTCCAG
Source organism: Verrucomicrobiia bacterium (assembly GCA_035541135.1). Taxonomy (GTDB): domain Bacteria; phylum Verrucomicrobiota; class Verrucomicrobiia; order Palsa-1439; family Palsa-1439; genus Palsa-1439. The sequence continues at coordinate 3,301 of DATKNW010000057.1, read as the reverse complement.
CCAACGGTCGCGCCCTTCGGTAATCCAGAGCGCCAGCCCGACAAACGACATCACCAACAAGGCGACGGGCGTTTTGATCAGAAACGCCACGGGAAAATAGTACCACCAGCCCCGGTCGCTGACCTTGCCGAGCAGATAGGCCGGCCGCAGTTGGGCCTCGGCGGCGCTGGCCAGGAATCCCTGGACGCAGGCGTTGGGCAGCAAGTGATGCTCATCGATCCATCCGACGATCTGTGTGAGCCGCGGCAGACGGCGCACCGCCTCGGCTTCGGGGCCGAAACGACCCTGCCCGATTCCCGCGGGTGTCGGCGCGTAACGAAACGAGTAGGTCGCCCACACTCCGGCGTAGACCGGGATCGCGAGGCTGCCGACGACCGTCAGCGCCAGCAGGACTTTCCGCGCGGGCGACGACAGCGGCGCGCCGCCGGGAAATTGCCCGGGCCACGGCGTCCGTCCGCCCGCCCGCGCCAGAAATAGCGCCAGAAGAATCGGCACGAGCAGCAGCGCGGAGTACTTGCACAGTACCGCGAGCGTGAAACACGCGGCCAGCCCGAAGGCGTTGACGAAAGTGAAGTTGCGGGCGCCGCGCCACGCGAAGTAAACGGTCCCGAAAATAAAGCACGTTGCCCCCAGATCGGTGGTGACCAGCCCGGAGTGGGCCACCAGGTTCGGTTCCGCGCAAAACAATCCCAGCACGATTGCCGCGGGCAGAAACCCGAACAACTCCCGCACCCAACAGAAAACGAATATGCCGAGCAACACACCGAACAGCGTCGTCATGAAACGCGCGCGATTCAACAACCGGTCCGCGTCGTTGTCCTGATACAGAAATTGATGGCAGAAGTTCCACTCGTCGCACTGCAGCCAATACGGGCTGTCCGTGTCGAGCTTGACGCCGTGCACGGCCAGCAGCGGCAACGCTGCCCACATCCGGGTCAGTGGCGGATGGTACGGGTCGAGGCGATAATCCCCCCGCGTCAACATCGCATAGCCCGCCGTCAGGTGCTCCGGTTCGTCGACGGTCGCTGACAAGCGGCGATAACCATGGATGGTCAACACTTCAAACACGGCCGCGAATAGAATCAGAACAGCCCCGGTTCGGATCCAATTCGCTCGGTTCACAAGCTGATAGTGTAACGGGCCGTCACGGTCGCGACCATCAAAACCGCGCGGCTCTTCTCCCTGACCCCGGGCGTCCGCCTACAATCCGAGATTGTTGCCGAGGTTCGGTTTGACGTCCTTCTCGATGATGATTTCGTTGACCGTCTTGCCGGCGGGAATCATCGGCAGCACGTGCTCGGTGTACGGCACGATCACATCCAGCACGTACGGCTCCTTCGATTCGAGCATCCGCTGCAGCGCCGCCCGCAATTCGCTCTTGCGCGTCACGCGCTCCGCGGGCACGTTGAACCCCTTGGCGACCGCCACGTAGTCGGGATAAATCTTGTGCGGATTCTGCGGATCACCGAGATACGTGTGGCCGCGGTTCGAATCGTAGAACTTGTCTTCCCATTGCACGACCATCCCGAGATGCTGGTTGTTCAGCACCAGCGCCTTCGCGGCGATCCGCTCGATGTGTGCCGTCGCCAGTTCCTGGATGTTCATCAGGAACGAACCATCCCCATCAATATCCACGACCTCCTTGTCGGGATGCGCCACCTTCGCGCCCATCGCCGCCGGATATCCGTAGCCCATCGCCCCCAGCCCCGCCGATGTGAGGAACGTGCGCGGATACTTGAACTTGTAATACTGGCCCGCCCACATCTGGTGTTGGCCAACGCCCGTGGTGATGATCGCTTCGCCCTTGGTCAGCTCATCGAGCAACTCGATGGCGTACTGCGGCATGATGATCTCGTTGACATCGCCCTGGAGAAATTCACGGACGTATTGCGACTTGAGCACTTCCTCGGTCACCCGATAGCGGAATGGATACTGTTTCTTCCACGCGTCGATCTGCGCGTGCCACTCGGTGAACTTCTTGCCCTTGACCGCCTTGTTGAGCTGCTCGAGCGCGTACTTGATGTCGCTGACCACCGGCAAATGCGCGACCTTGTTCTTGTTGATCTCGCTCGGGTCGACATCGATGTGCACGATCGTGCCGTGCTTGGCAAATTCGCTGACCTTGCCCGTCACCCGATCGTCAAATCGCACGCCCATCGCCAGCAGCAGATCCGATTTGGCAACCGCATAATTCGCGTACACGCTGCCGTGCATCCCCAGCCACCGCATCGACAACGGATGCTCGGCCGGGATCGCCCCGATCCCCATCAACGTCGTCGCCACGGGGATGCCCGTCTTCTCCACAAATTCGACGAACTCTTTTCCGGCGTTGGATGAAATGATGCCGCCCCCCGCGTAAATGACCGGCCGCTCGCTCTTCTCGATCAGTCCCGCAATCTCGTTGACCGCAATGTCGCTGATCCGTTTGTCGGGATTGTACCCGCGCAGCGCGACCTTCTCCGGGAACACCGGCTTGCAGTTGCTCTGCTGGATGTCCTTGGGAATATCAATCCACACCGGCCCGGGTCGGCCCGTGTTGGCGATGTAAAACGCTTCCTTGAACACGCGTGGAATGTCCTCCACGCTCATGATGAGGTAGCTGTGCTTGACGATCGGCAGCGCCAGACCGAACACGTCGGTCTCCTGAAATGCGCCCTTGCCGATCATCGCCCGCGGCACCTGGCCCGTGATCACCACCAGCGGAATCGAATCCATGTACGCGTCGGCCACGCCCGTCACCAGGTTCGTCGCTCCCGGGCCGCTGGTCGCAATCGCCACGCCCGTCTTGCCGCACGACCGCGCATACCCGTCCGCCGCAAACGCGCCGCCCTGTTCGTGCCGGGGCAAAATCGTGCGAATCTTCTTCGACCGCGTCAGCGCCTGGTGCAATTCCATGCTCGCGCCGCCGGGGTAGGCGAATACCGTGTCCACGCCCTCGCGCTCCAGGCATCTGACCACAATGTCGCACCCCCGCATCGATGCGCTGTGTTCCGCGCCAAGCTCGACAACCGGCGCTCCCGTCTTCGCCCGGCCTTTGGCCGTGGTACGTTCTTGCTGTTTGCTCATAGGAATTTTGACCCTTCCAGGGACACCGTTTCCCTAGCAGACAGCCCTTCAATACCCCAAAAACCCCGTTCCGGCAACGCAATTCCAGTCCGACGGTGGGAACCGGTGGGTACATCATGACCCCCCTGCGGTGAAGTTGAAGGTGGTGAGCACTACTAGGTTGAATGAGCTGCGGGGATACCTCCGGAGGTATCCCCGCAGTGGATTGAGGAGTACAACGCTGGGTTTGTGCACT
>DATKNW010000056.1:0-195407 GCA_035541135.1 Verrucomicrobiia bacterium | reverse complement strand
CGACTATGAGATTATGCCGAGGCGGCAGGAGGAGCGCGGCTCAGGGAAAAGGAAAACGACGGAGCGGTGTACGAGGTGAAATCGAATACTTCCAGTGGCCTTTCCAAGACAGGGCCAACGACTAGTGGGACGGCACAGGGGACATCTGTGACGGCATTGATCTGCCACTCACAGGCGGCGCAATCCTTGTGCTCTTGGAAGGGGCAACGGTCGTGTTCATGGTGGTGAACGACCCCGAAATATTGCGTCACGCTCCAGAACACCCCGCAGACCACCGCGGTTATCAGGCGCGATTTCATCAGGCGAGAGCCAATCCGTCCACGGAGAATGACGGATGTACTGTTGTGCTGAGTACGATCGGGGGTGGCCAAACAACCGCACGCGCCGCCCTGCGCGATCAGTTTCGATCTCGCCTCACAAGAATGTAGTTCGCTATGAATCAGCTTCTCCTACCAGCCTCGCACAGAAATGAGGCTTCAAAGGGGCGTGGACAACAGCCCCCAAACGGGGTGAGCAAGACTCATACTAGCAGTTTCAATGTCACGATGCAACACAATTTCTGATTATTGCATATCATCTGCATTATATTAGCAAAGGCTGGGCGAACACTGACACCGGTCGGAAATGGTGGCTGAAAGTCTGCGCGCGGCGGCCGCCAAGACGAAAGCGGCATTAAATAGGGGTAACCAGATCGAATGAGGAAAGACAATCTCAGGGGTCAACTCTTGACACTTGTCTCAGGGGTCAACTCTTGACACTTGACATCGACCCCGCGGACACGGCACAAGGCTTTCCGTCGGCCCGCGCCAGCCTCTCAAAAACGCGGATGATCCGTTCGCCATACCGCTCGTGCGTGAAGAACTCGTTGAACCGTCGCTGGTTGGCCTCGCTCATCCTCTGCCGCAACGATGGATCGTCGATGATCCGCAGAATCTTCTCCGCCAGATCGTCCGCGTCTCGTGGCGCCGCCAACAAGCCGTTCACGCCGTCGTTCACCATCTCGGGAATCGCGGCCCACTTCGTCGAGATCACTGGCAACCCCGCCCGCATCGCCTCGACCACCACCAGCGGGTGGACTTCCATGTAGTAGTATGACGGAAATACCAGCGCGTCGGCGTCCACCAGCAGTTGCCATTTCCGATCGCCCCAGACGACTCCCGCGAACGACACGTTCTTTTCGATTCCCCACTCGCGGATCTTCTGTTCGGCTTCGACGCGGTCGCTCGGCAGCGGCCAGTCGCCCGCGAAGATGAACTGCGCGTCGGGATGCGTCTTCACGACTATTGCCGCCGCCTCGAGCAGGACGAACACGCCCTTCTCGCGAATCAGATTGCCGAGAAACAACGCCGTGAACGGTCCGCCCGCCGCCGTGGAACGTTTCGGAAGCGATGCCGCCTCGATGCCGCTGGCGACGACGAAAATCCGCTCCGCCGGCAGCCAACGGTCGAAGTTGAACCGCTGGCTTTCCCCCATCACGATCGCGGCTGCCGCGCCGTGGACCGTTTTCTCGATCCGCCGTTGCATTCCCGGCGACGATTTCTTGTAGAAATCGAAGAAGCCGTTCGCGTGCGCGTACAGGACCGGGGGTACGCCGAAGAGCCCGGCCACGCGGATCAGCAGCCATTCTTTCAGGAAGGCGTTGCGGTTGCAAGAGACGGACAGAAACAGGTAGTCGTACTTGCGGCGGATCAAGTGACCCAGCAGTTGCCACGCCATCCGCGCCAGCAGCACGAGCTTGCGGAATTGCAGCCGTTCCAGCTCCCCGACCGTCTTGATGACGGTCTGGTCGATGAACGCCACGTCGAACCGCTCGGGGAACGCCGAATGCATCAGCGCCGAATACGTCACGCTCGGACCGAAGTACGGCGGCGGCAGGTGTCCGACCACCACAAGCCGTAATTTCCGCGTGTCCACCAAATTATGCTACACAGAACACCCGGCAATGTCGAGATGCCGCGGAAATTCCGGTTCACTTCATCACGCCGTGGTATATTATCCGCGCATGGATTCACCCGCCGCCCCGACAGGACTGCCGCAGCGCGCCGAAGCGGAAAGCCGATACTATGATCGGTACGCGGAGCAATTGACGGCAGACAAGTTGTCGCCCCTCCAGGTCTTCGCACCCACCTGCCGGGAAAATGTCTGCGTTCTCGAACAATTTGGCGACGTGCGCGGCCAGCGCGTCCTGGACATCGGCTGCGGCCAGGGCGACACGTCGGTCTTCTTCGCCCTTCGCGGGGCGGACGTGTCGGCGCTCGACGTGTCGGAAAAAATGGTGGAACTCACCCGCCAGTTGGCTGTCGCCCACGGCGTCGGTGACCGGGTGCACGGACGCGCCGGTCGCGTCGAAGACATGGACTTCCCGAATGATTACTTCGACCTCGTATTCGCGGACGGCGTCCTGCACCACCTGGATATGACCGTGGCCGTCCCCAACATTGTCCGCGTCATGAAACCCGGCGGACGCGGGATCTTTCTCGAACCGCAGAAGGGAAGCATCTTCAGCGACATCTACCGCGTGTTTGCGAAGGACCTCCGCACCGCCGACGAACGCCCGCTGGAGCAGCGCGACTTCGATTTCCTGACCAGCCAGTTTGGCCAGTTGGAGCACCGTGAGTATCATCTGGTCTCGCTGCTGTTGTTCACCATGCGCTTCACATCGTTGAAACTCAGGGGCAAAGCGTTTCCCTACTGGATGGATGACGTGCGGCAGGGCAAATATCATCCGCGATTGCTGCACATTCTGCAGAACGTCGACGAATGGGTGTTTCGTCATATCCCCGCCTCCCGCAAGTACTCCTGGATGACGGTGATCTGCTCCCGCAAGACCACCCGTTGACCCGCTCACCGACTTCACGCCCTCGTCCCCTGCCCAACAAAGAGCTTGCGACGACACGCCTCGCTGGTTACAAAACTGCGCATGAAAGTCTTTGTCACCGGCGGAGCCGGCTACGTGGGAAGCGTGTGCGTCGAGGAACTACTCAACGCGGGCTATCAGGTCACCGTATTCGACAACCTCAGCGAGGGTCATCGCTCGGCGGTCGACAACCGCGCCGAGTTTGTTGAGGGTGACCTGAAGAACCGGCCGCTGGTGCTGCAACACCTTCAGCGTCTGCGCCCGGACGCTGTCATGCATTTCGCCTCGAACACGCTCGTTGGCGCCAGCATGACCAATCCGGGCATCTACCTCGGCGACAATATCTCCAATGCCGTCAACCTGCTCGATGCCTGCCTCGCCGCGGGCACAAAGCATTTCGTGTTTTCGTCCAGTTGTGCCATCTTCGGCGTTCCCCAACAGGTGCCGATCATGGAAGATACTCCGAAGAGCCCGATCAACCCCTACGGCGAGTCCAAGTTGATGGTGGAAAAGATCCTGGCCTGGTACGAAAAACTCTTCGGGATTCGGTACGTGTGCTTGCGCTACTTCAATGCCGCGGGCGCGTCGGAGAGATTCGGCGAACATCACCGCGAAGAGACGCACCTGATCCCCAACGTCCTCAAAGTCGCGCTCGGGAAGACGCCTGCGGTCGATATCTACGGCACACATTATCCCACGCCCGATGGCACGTGCATCCGCGACTACGTGCATATCATCGATCTGGCCCAGGCGCACCGGCTGGCGCTTGGCGCGACACAATCGAACGTGTTCAATCTCGGCAGTGGCACCGGTTACTCGGTGAAGGAAATCGTCGAGATGGCCCGCAAAATCTCCAGGCGCACCATCCAGGCCGTGGAAAAACCGAATCGCCCTGGTGATCCGCCGAAACTGGTCGCGGACTCGACAAAGGTCCGCAAAGTGCTGGGCTGGAAACCGCGCTTCGATTCGATCGAACCGATCTTGGAAAGCGCCTGGCGCTGGCACCTCGCCCACCCCAACGGCTACGAGGATTAGCGGTTCACTCGTGGATGGCGCGGACGAGGTATTTCGGATGGCGGCCGATTTCGTAGTTCATGCCGACGAGATATTCGCCGATCATGCCAACCACGATGGTGAGGAAACTCCACAGGCTCACTCCGATCGCCGCCAGTCCGAGGATCAGTGACCGCCTGTCGCCGCTGCTCAGTCCCCATACGATCGCGGCCACCAGACCCAGCCCGCTCAGCCCCAGGCCGGCGCCGCCGATAATCTGAACGAATTGAAACGGCTTGGCCCGCGCCCCGAGAAATACCGACATGAATTGTTCCATCCGCCGGAAGAAGCCGTGCTTGGACTGCTCGCCGCCGGGCCGCTCGTGGTGCGACACGACGACTTCGCCCACGCGATAGCCGAGCTTGGCAAATAATACCGGAAACCAGCCGCGGTTGGTTGAGTATTGCGATAGCTCTTTCGCTGCCTCGTGGGTGTAAGCCCGCAGGAAGCACCCGTAGTCGTGGATCGGCGTCGGCGCGTCGCTACGGATGAGGCGATTGACGATCAGCGACGGCAGTTTGCGCGAGAGGAACGGGTCTTTGCGATCGCTGCGCCAGCCGCAGACGATCTCGTAGCCCTCCTTCATCTTCTCCAGCAGCTTCGCGATGTCGGCGGGATCATTCTGCAAATCGCCGTCGAGCGTCACCACGATGGCGCCCTTGGCCAGATCGAACCCCGCGTAGGTGGCGGCGTGCTGGCCGAAGTTGCGTCGCAATTCAATGATCTTGAGCCAGGGGTACTTCTGCTTTGCGGCCCGTAGTTTGGCAATCGTCGTGTCGCGGCTGCCGTCGTCGACGATGATGACCTCGTTCGGAGCGGGCAACCCCGGCAGCGCGTCGGCGATGCGCGCCAGCAACGGCTCGACGTTGACCCCCTCGTTATAAACGGGCACGATGATCGACAGGGCGAAATCCATCATCCAAACTTTCGGGCAGTCTTATACTGTGCCGACTGCGACCGCACAACAGCAATTTGTCCCGGCTTCCACGCGCACATGGTTTGTGTCAATATACACGGCCACGGTGAATACGTCTTCCGCAACCCCGGATCGGTCGAGCCACGAGGCGCACACCAAACGCTGCGCTGATGAGCGCAGCGGCAATCACTGAGATGGCGATGAGCCGGAAAACGATCTATTTCGAACCGTGGGGGCTGGGCGACGTGCTGATTGCCGCCGCCATCGCCCGCGAGAAGCCTGCCGACTCCGTTCTGGCCTGCAAGAGCCGCTGGCATCCGCTGTTGCGGGCGCTTCTGCCGGCGGAAATCGATCTGCTCGGCGTGGAACTTCCGTACACGACCAACTCACGGCGCAACGCGTTCGACCTCGATGCGATCTCGCCGCTCGTAACGGATCCTTGCAACGTGCTCAATATCCGCGGGGACGTTCGCGACCGCCGCGCCGCCCGCCGGTTGTTTCCCGCCGCCACCTGCCGCTTCACCGGCTGGTGTGAGTTCCTGCCGCATTATTCGGCGGTCTTCGATGTCCCATACGCCGCCGGATGGCTGAAGGTGCGCAACCATTACCGGGCGTGGGCCGAACTGGCCGGCGTGGCGTACGACCGCCTGTCATCAGCGTATCGCGAGCGCCAGCGAAATGCTCCCTCAAACGGGAGCGTAACCATTCATGCCGGCTCACACTGGCCAGCCAAGCAGTACCCGGACGTGGCGGCGCTGGGCGAACTGCTTCGACAAAAGGGCTACAAGACCCACGTCGTCGTTGGCCCGAACGACCCGCTGCCTCCCGCCGTGAAGGAGAGCGATGTGGCGCGGCTGGTCGACCAGTCCCTCATGAGCGCGTTGAGCGCGTCGGAATTCGTCGTGACGAATGATTCCGCCGCGCTGCATCTGGCCGCGTGGCTCGGTTGCCGCACACTCGTGATTGCGCGCGTCGTCAACATCGGCGAGTGGCTCCCCCCGGCCGCGCGGTTCGTCAGTTCGGCGAAAATGCCGCGCGGGTATCGGCCCGATCCGCGATTGACCGCCAACCGCGTGTTGGAAGATTGGCCAGGCGTCGAGCAGGTGGTCGAGGCCTTGCTTCGGCCGTGGGACGAATAACCGCCTGCTCGGTCGGCGCCGGTGATCGAGATCAGGAAACCGCGGTTCGTTCACAAGCCGGCAACAGGATCCCCGCGACGACGACACGCTCGCCGCCAGAATCCAATCACGCCCAATACGGCGATCGTGCCGACGCTGATGGTCGCCCCCAATCGGAATGAACGCGGTGCGTAACGAAACTCGATTTCGTGGTCGCCGGCAGAAACGAACACCCCCCGCATGACGTAGTCCGCGCGGTAGATGGGCACGGGCAAACCGTCGACCATCGCCTGCCAGCCCGGGTAGAAGATATCCGACAGCAGCACGATGCCGGGTCTCGGGCAGTGGACGCGAGCGCGCACACGGCGCGAGGCATATTCCTCCACTTCCACTTTCGCCGCGTTATCTCGGGAGGGGTCTGGCCGCGACGGCTGGTCGCGGAATGACGGAGGCGGGTCCGATTCGATGAACACGGTTTGGCTCGGCTCGAAGGATGGCGCGGTCATGGCAGCCAGGACCTCGCGGTGGTTCGGGATCACCTTCCAAGCCGCGATGAACTGCACCCGGGGCAGGCACCGATCGTTGCGGTACAACCGCGCCCCCGGGGATTGCTGTAGCAGCGAGAAATGGTCGTCTGGCAGCGTGACATTGTCCGGCACGAGCACGTACTTGATATTGATCAGGTCAGCCAACGGGGTCAACTGCCCCGCGCGTTGGTAGGGCAGAAGCTCCAGATCCTCGGGTTCCAGAGAGACGGCGGCGTTGACGACAGACAGATCGTAGGCCGTCAGGAGGCCCCAAGGGAAGAATATCCCTTCTTCGCCGGGGGCCCACTCTTGCACGCGGAACAGTCCGTGATCCGCCCGTATCGTCGCGATGGTTTCCAGTTGTGGATAGAGCGGATACCGCGACAAATCGATCTGCGGGACAATGTTCCGACCCAATATGGTGAGATCGGCCACCGTGAAGAGAATCAGCGCGACACAAAACGCGTTCCGACCGAGGCGGCCGCGCGCATACAGTTGCCAGCCGACAACCACGCCGGCCAGCAGCGTCAACGGCAACCAGAAGACGACGTTGGTGATGCGGTAATGCTGCAGGAACAGCGGCACACGGTCGGCCTGCCATTTCTCCGGGCCAAACGTCTGCTGCGTCCGGTGTTGCGCCACATATTTCTGGGCGGCCTCCAACAACTGGTCCCGGTGCGCGGCCACAAACCACTGGACGGCGAGAACGCTCAACAACACGAGCGCGCCCAACACCGCCAGGCTTGTCAGCGTCCGGCGGATGGCGCGTTGGCCCGCAGCCGGCGTTTCCAGGATGCTGTCCATGCCGTGGGCGGCCACCACGCACATGACAAAGACCACGACGATTAGGAACCGGTAATACAAGAGATGGAGCAACGGAGTGAAAAACAGGATGCACAACGTGGCCGCGGCGGTCAGCAGCAGCCAGCGCACGGGCCGCTCGCGCGAGGTGAACGCGCCGACGACAAACAACAGGCAGGGCACGATCCCGATATAGCCGTTGAATTCCGCCATATCGGCTCCGAACGTCCTGGCCAGACTGAAGCTCTCGGTCGAACCAGCCAGCCCGGGAAACATAAAGGTGAGCAGAAAGGGAATCGCCAACAGCGTGTGACGCACGCTTTCCCTTGGTCCGGCCTCATGCAGGTCGCGCGTGATGCCTGTAGCCAACACCTCGATGCTCGGCAGTAATTGCACCGCGGCGACGAGGCCCGCCACCACGAGGACCGTCCCCGCGCGCGCCACCCGTTTCGCGCGGCTGTCGGCATCGACGGCGAAAACCGTGCCCGCCAGGTAACCCGTGCACAAGAATCCAAGGTGTGACGAAGCCTGGATATTTCCGCAGATCATTGCCAGGCCGAGGACAACACCCGCGCCGGCGGCATATCCCCATGACGTGCGGCGGACCGAACGTTCCACCAGCAGGAGGATCAGCGGCGCCCAGGCAAACGTGCTCGGCAACCGCCAGTACCACATCAGGAACTGGCTGCACAGCGCGTAGCCGATGCTTCCGATGAACGCGGCCGGGCCTGACCGCCCCAGCTCCCGCAGGAAGGCGAACATCAGCACGCCCGCCAGCCAGATCTGAAGCACGATACCCAGACTGAACCCCCGTTCCGAAGACAGGAACAGGTACAGAATCTTGAATGGACTCACCACGCCATATTGGCTGTCCGCCAAATAGGGAAACCCGCCGAGTATCAGCGGGTTCCAGAGCGGAATCTCCCCGCGCCGCGCGTCGTCGTGCCAGAACATCGCATATGGGAAGTCGGCTCGCAGAATATCGAACGTGTAGTGGTTCCGTACGCGAACATCTTGCACCCCGGCATTGTAGGGAGCGACCAGTTGGTTCAGCACATCGGTTGGCACCAGGCTGAATCCGCGAAAGATCGTCTCGTGGAAGAAGACCGCGATTACCACCGACAACAAGGTCAGCCAGCCGAATGTCTGCAGCCGTGATTTCACTATTTCGCCAAGATGATTAAGTCTTCGCCGGACGCGCTCCGCCCTTGTTCCGCCGTGAGAGCAATTCATCGAACACGGCAGCCAGGCGCTGACCGTGGTCCTTGACGGTCCCCGCGGGGACCGCCAACACCTGGTCCTCGCGGAGATGCCCCAGAAAATCGCGCCGCCGGTTCTCGTCCGGCACGATGACCGCCTCCGCGCCGCGAATCGTCCGATCGATCCGGCGGCGCAACCAGCCCGACGATTTTTCGCGGAACTCCGCCAGGCCGTCGTCGTGACCGTACAGCACGATTGGCACGCCAAACGCGCGGGCCATCGCGAGAAACGGCGTGCCCTTGAGAATAGCTCCACGGTTCAATGACAGCGGGTAGAACACGAAGTCAAATTGTTGACTAATGAGATGGTAGAATTCACTCGCGATCTGGCGCACCAGGGGACCGAACCCGCTGCGGTCTCGCACGACGTTCAGGCTGACGAATGTCACGTCGAAGCGTTCGGCAAACGACGACCGCAACAGGGCCTGGTACATCTCGGCCGGGCCATCGGGCGGCGGCGAATACCCCAGCATCAGCACGCGGGGCGTCACCCGCGTCCGCGAGTCCTTTCGAATCTGGCGGAGACGTTTGTAGCGGTAGTACCAGTTGACGAACCGAACAAAGGGTCGCTTGGACAGGAAGCTCGGCAAACCACCCTTGCTCCAGTACTCGACGCGAATCCGATCAGTGTCAGCCCATGTCCGTTTGGCGAGAGCGATGGACTTGGCGTTGGGATGCACGCGAATCTGGCCGCGCAGCTCCGGCACATACACGAACCGTCCGTGCAGCGCCATCCGCAGCCACAACTCGTAATCGAAGGCGTTGTCGTATTCGAGGCGCAGCGGGCCCGCCTTCTGGAGGAGGGAGCGGCGAAAATAGGCGGACTGCTGGCCGATGTAATTGATGCCGTACAGGAACACGGGGTAGTCGAACGGAATCCCGTAGAACATCCGAATGTGGGCGCTGTCCGGGGCGATGATGCGCACGTCGCCGTACACCACGTCAGCGCCCGTGCGCTCGAGTGCGTCAACGGCGATGCGGACGGCGTGGGGGCTGATCGTGTCATCGGAATTGATCCAGGTCACGATCTCGCCCGTGGCCATGGCAAAGCCCTTGTTGAGCGCGTCGACCTGGCCCTTGTCGCGTTCCGAGATCCAGCGGATCCCCGGCGTCGCACGGAGAATGTCCACCGACCCGTCGGTGGAACCGCCGTCCACGACAATGTTCTCGATGTCCGGATAATCCTGGGCGCGAATGCTTGCCAGGGTTTCGGGCAGGAACCGCGCCTGGTTGAACGACGGCGTAATGACCGAAACTTTCAAGCCTGGCATGTGAGAGTAGTGTTCCTCGGGTTGGGGACGACGCATTGGATGTTCCGCAACATGCTCGCATCAATTTATCGCAGTCGCGGGGGGCGTGTCGAGACATCCAAGTCATCGGTAGTGCGTCAGTTTGAGGGCAATTGGTTTCCCCCCCTCAAACGGAGAATAGCGGATATGAAAACTAAGCAGTTGTCACAGCCGTCTTTGGCGAGCACAACCACTGCGGGTCTTTGTCGAAAAACAGGACACGATACGAAAAGTGCGAGTCCTGAGCCTGCCGTATCAAATTGGCTAAAGCTGGCAACCCATCGCTTCCACGCAGCAAATAAGCACCTGGGTGAAGCCGCATGGCTTTATCGGGCAGCCCTGCGAGCTTGTCGATACGGTCTAATTGAAACACCCAGTCGGCTGCTTGGCGTTCTGAAAGATCGGGTTTGGCCTCAACGATAAACAGGATGGAGTGCATGTTTTTCTTCCTACGGTTAGGGTTGGGTAACAAGCACACAATGCCACAGAGCGGAACAACCGGAAAGCCCAAATCAGTCCGGCAAGGCGAGCACTTCCTCAAGGCTCCAAGCGTGGTCGGTAACACCCGCTTCCATCGCTGGTGTCACGCGCAAAGACTGGTGAATCCGGCAGAAATTGTAGTGCATGTAATGCAGGGCAACCGCGTGCTCAAGGTTCGTGACTTTTTTTGAGAAAGCGTTTGTCAGGCGGGTAAACCGGCGCATCTGCATTCGCATTGTGAGGTTCTGCCGTTCCACAAAGCTGGTTGAGACATGCTGCGGGTCTGGATTCCCTGATACGGCCAGTGTGGTGCATCCGGTGCACACTGGCGGGCTGTAGTGGTGTTCAACGCCTGTTGGATTGCCGTACATCTTGACCAGCATGGAGTAGTCGATTTCAGAGCCGAACGCATCCTCGACCGCTGACAGATATGGTTTGTGTCCATCGGTCGTGAGTTGCACACGATTGACCAGACGGCTCTTGAGATCGTGCATGAAAAAGTAGGCCGCGCCAGCATCCCGGCTGCTCACCAACCACGACACAACAAGTTTCGTATCCGCGTCCAGAGCAACCCAAGTCCACACGTCGCCATACCCCCACTTGCCCTTTAGCTCATCGGGAAGGTTCTTCTCTTTGGCGTGGCAGTATGTCCAGATTTCGTCGCATTGGATGCGCGAGCACGTCAGGTCGCGCAAGTGTTCATTCTGATACTTGGCACAAGCCCGGCCAAGGTCACAGAGCAACTTGACAACGGTGTTTTGTGCCACGCCCGTCATCCGTTGGACGGCTCGCATGGAGTTGCCTTCGACCAGAGCGGCAACCACCGAAACCTGTTTTTCACTACTCAGCTTGTTCATGGTGCGAATGTATCAGTTCATGCTTGATCGGTCAAGCACAAAAGTAAATATGGCTGCTTGAGCGGTTTGGTTATGTTCTTAGCCAAGTGTGGGGCTTGACTTTGTGGGGCTCCGTGGTACAGTGCCCCACAGATAGAAAAGAGAACCGAGCGACCCGACCCTGCACCCTTTGCAGGAGGTCGCCCGGCCCCTGTTACCGGCCCGCCATGGCGGGCCGGTCTGTTTTACGGCTTCGCAGCCGTAAATTTCCACCGATGACCGTCTCGCCGCCCCGAAATGGCACCACGCGAAGCGAGTGCTTTTAGAGCCTTGGCGAGAGAAATCTTGTAGTTCTCGCCCACAAATTCAAATCCGTGGGCCTTCATGTAATCGGCAACGTCGCTGATCGTAACGCCGCCATTGGTGCCGATGCTGTTGACGGTTCGCTGTGCGGCCTTCACCATCTTCTCGCCCTTGAGGTTTAAGTCGTTGTCACCAAGAGAGAGAAACTTTTGCGCCTCCGCGTCAATTTCATCGAGGAGCCTAACCTTGGTTCGTAGTTCCTCAATCTCCGTCTCCTTGCTCTTGATCTGAGCTAGGTAGCGGCCCTTGAGCAACGTCAGCCGGTCTTGGTTCTGCTCCATGTTGCCGGGACTATAAAACTCAGCCAGAAGAAAGTCAATGGCTCAGGAGCACTTTTTTTCAAAGATAGGCCAGAAAAGGCTTAGTCGGCTTGTGTGGATGGAAGCCTTTTAGGGCTAATGTTAACCACCTTGTTGCTGCTTCTTGTGTATCTTGTTGTATTTAGCCCACTTAGCCTTGGCACCAGCGCGAGCGATTTGCTTCCGGCGACGCTCTGAGAGGGCGATCTTGCGGGCCGGTCCGCCCTTCAGTCCGCCCAGTTTTCCAAGAGCTACGGCAGCGGGATTCTTGCCCCCAGCCGGGGCCGGATCGGGTTTCGGGGAGGTCTGCCCCGTAGATTCCGACATGATGAAGTGGGCAAGCTGGTTTATGTCTGTCGGTCGCTTCCTGCTTGAACGCTTAGGCATAGCCGCATCATGGCACATCCGCTATTCTCTGGCAAGCCCCGCCGGATTCAAACTGACGCACTACCAAGCCATCCATCAGCGCCTCCAGCCGCGCGGCGAACTGGCGATTTCTACGATGGATTCGGAGAGCCGGCTGTCGCGACTGCTCGGCAAACGCTACGCCCGCAAGCGCCACAGTGCCGCAAGCTCATAGGACCGACGCGCCGCTCCTAGGTCGCCACATCTTGCTCACAAGCCATGCCACGGCCACGACGATCACCGTCACACCGCTCATGGCCGCGCCCAGCCGAAACGACAGCGGCTCATAGCGAAACTCAACTTCGTGTTCGCCGGGGGTGACAAATACCGCTCGCAGCACGTAATCAGCGCGATAAATGGGCGCCGGCACGCCATCCACCGTGGCGTGCCATCCCGGGTAGTAGGTGTCGGAGAGCAGCACCGCGCCCGCATGAGAACAATGAACGTGACCTCGCACCCGGCGCCACCCGTATTGCTCCAGTTCGACCGTGGTGTCGGTCCCAGAGATTTCGCGCCCGGTCGCGGGACCCCGAAAACCCTGTGGTGGATCCATTTCGATCAACATGCGGGTCGGATCAAACGTCGGCGCGCTCATGGCCTCCAGAACATCGTCGTGATTCGGGATGACTTTCCAATCCGATAGGAACTGCAGCCGGGGCCGACACCGATTGTTGCGATACAAGCGAACTCCCTGAGCCTGCTCCAAGAAGGTGAAATGGTCCTGGGGGAGATCCACCCCATCCGGCACGAGGACGTACTTGATATTAACGAGGTCAGCAATCGGAGTCCATTCCCCGTGACGGCAATACGGCAGAATACTCAGGTTCTCCGGCGCGAGGGAATCACTGCCACTGATCGTCGACAATCCGTATGCCGACAATATGCTCTCCGTCAAAAACGACGGTGAATCGGGCGCCCACTTTTGGACGCGAAACAGTCCGTGGTCCTTCTGAACGGTGGAGATGGTCTCCAAGGGCGGGTAAAGAGGAAACTTCTGAAGATCAATTTGTGGCACAACCATGCGCCCCATCAGCGTCAAATCCAGCACGGTCAGGAGAATCAGGACCGCGGCAAAAGAGCTGCGACCCAGCGCCCCGCGTACGTACGCCCACCACGCTGCGACAGCGCCGAAAAGGATAGCTGCGGGCAGCCAAAAGACGACATTTGTCACCCGATAGTGTTGCAGGAACAACCGGACCCGATCCAATCGCCATTGCCGTGTGCCGTAAGGCTGCACCTTCTCGTGAGCCGTGACGTATTGTTGACCCAACTCCAGCAGCCGGCTCCAGTGCGTCGCGATGACCCACTGCGCGACCAGCACGCCCACTATCAACATCGCTCCCGCGACCAACAACCCGATCATCGCACCTCGAACCCTGCGGCTCCGGGCGACGGACTCGTCCAACAGGGCGTCCCATCCATAAGCGGCAATTACGGACATGCTGAACACCATGACGACAAAGAACCGGTGATACAAAAACCGCACCAACGGCGTGAAAAACAAAAGCAGTAACACCCCCATCGAGATCAGCAGCAACCAACGCACGCGCCGCTCCCGGACAACCAGCGCGCCCACGATAAACAGCGCGCACGGCACCACCCCGATGTACCCATTAAAATCGATCATGTCGCCGCCAAACAGACTGGCCACGGAATACGATTCGGTCGAACCGGCCAGACCGGGAAATAAAAAGGTCGCCAGAAACGGAATGCCCCACAACCTGCGACCAAAGGTGTTCGTCTGCCCTGTACCCACGGTTTGCAGCCGATGCGTGCCTTCCCGCAACATCAACTCCAGAGTCGGAAGCAACTGAACGGCGTACACCAGCATCGCCACGATCAAGACCAATCCAGCGCGCCCGACTGACTCCGCGCGCCGCCCGCGATCGTTCAGGGTGATGCTGCCAGCCAGATAACCGACGCATAGGAAACCCAAATGAGCTGCGGCCTGGATACTCCCGCTGTCCATTGCCACACCCATCGCGATCCCGGCGCCGGCCGCGTCGGCCCATGAGGAGCGCCGCACGGATCGCTCGACCAGCAACAAGACCAGTGGGGCCCAGACAAACACATTCGGCGCGCGCAAGTACCACATCACAAACTGGCTGTTTAGTGCGTAGGCAATCCCGCCCAGGAAGGCGGCCGGATACGACCGGTCCAACTCTCGCAGAAACGCAAACATGAACACGCCGGCCGCCCATAACCCCAAAACGATGCCCAGACTAAACGCGCGCTCGGTGGACAAAAACAGGTAAAGTATTTTGAACGGATTGAATACGGCGTGGACGCTTACGGCCATGAGCGGGTGCCCACCCAAGACCTGTGGATTCCAAAGCGGGATTTCCCCCCGACGCATGCTGTCCTGCCAGAAATGGGCCCATGGATAATCGAGCCGCACGATATCGAATTCGTAGTGGTTTTGTACGTCGGTATTCCGAACGCCATCATTGTACGGCGCGATGAGTCGATGGAGCATGTCCGTCGGCACCAGGCTGAACCCGCGAAAAACCGTTTCGCGGAAAAACAGAGTCAGCACCGCTGAGAGCAGTGTGAGCCACACAACTGTATGCAGTCGTGATCTCACCATGTTACCGAAGGAGGGGGGCCGTCATCCATAGAATGCAAGAAGTTTGCGCATTCGTATGCTAGCTATCCCCCCAGCTGTTTGTCAAGCCTGCCACTGTGCGCGCAAGACGCCGGCGCCGCTAGGCGTTGGCAATGAGTCCGGCGTCGCGCATTTCGTCTTCGGTGAAAAATTCGCGGGCGAGATCGGAGCACTTCTCCCGCACCCGGGCCAATTCCTCTTCGGTCAGCCGTGCCCGCCACAAATTCATGTTTTGCGCCGAATTGCGGACGACGTCGTTCCAGACGTATCCCCCCGGATTCGCCTCGGCCATGCAATAGTGCCGCGTGTTGATTTCTTCGCGGGTGCCGTAGGGCAGTCCCACTCGCTCGAAAATCCGGTGGAATTCGCCGATCGGGTTCAACGAAAGATCGCGGTGCCGCGCAAAGGTCCATTCGGGATGCGTCTCGCGATAACGGAGGATTACGCCGTGGATCAATCTCCACAGTAAAATGGCCTGGTCAACGGGGTCTTGTCTGTGCTCGGCAAATTGGCGGATCTCGTTTTCGAACGGGTGCAAATAGTCGCGCATCAGCAGGGGTTGCTTCAGAAAATGGTCGAATGGATGTTCCCAACCCAGCGCTTTGAAACTGCTGACGAACGCCGCCGGCTGGCGGATCAGCACCACCACATCGGCCGAGAAGCGCCGGGCGAGCCATTCGGCCGACAAGACCGCGTGTGGATCGCGGAATAAGGCGCGGCGTTGCTGAAATCGGTACACGCAAAAACGCGAGAAGTCCCGCGCCATCCGCGCCACATCGTAAGGTGTGCGCGTGGCCTTCAACTCCTCGCGTACCTGGTACTGAAATCCGATGGTTCGTCTGATGTGCTGGGTGTATTCCTCCTGATTCTCATCGCAGATGTAGAAAAACCAGTAGGGAAAATGCGCCGCGCAACGTCCCGGTCGGCAATGAAGGTTAAACGGCTCGGGAATATAGCCGACCAATGGCGACGCGGCAATCACCCGCCCCACCCAGGTCGTGCCGGACCGCGGCGATCCCGTCACAAGGATGGGACGGCGTCCGCCTTCGACTTGCGTCGACGCCGTGGAACCGGATACAGACATGTGTTGCATGGTTGAGAACCCAGATTGTTAGCCCTGCCAAAGACCCGGCTCCAAAGCCGACGGCAGATGCCACATCTTCAACATCGAATAGCAAAGGATGTTTCAACCCGCAATAGAATTCACCACGGAAAGACGGCTCGACATCGAGATCGAGCATGGTACAGTGACAGACAGCCAGGGCGAAGCCCAGCGCCCGGTATCCACGCGGTAGAAGAGCGATTTATGGAATTCTCGATCATCACCCCAAGTTTCCGGGGCAGCCAATGGCTGAAGTTGTGCATCGCCTCCGTCGCCGACCAGGAAGGCGTGGCGCACGAGCACATCGTGCAGGACGCCTGCTCGGACGACGGCACATTGGACTGGCTCCCCCACGACCCGAGGGTTACCGCGTATGTGGAGAAAGATGGCGGTATGTACGATGCGGTCAATCGTGGTCTGCGTCGCGCCCGCGGCGAGATCCTCGCCTACATCAATTGCGATGAACAGTATCTTCCGGGAGCGTTGCGGACCGTGTACGATTTTTTTGTCCAACACCCCGCCGTCGACGTGGTGTTCGCCGACATGGTCGTGATCGACACCGCGGGAAACTACATCTGCCACCGCAAAGCCATGGTGCCGCTGGCATCCCATCTCTGGCTGCGATTTCCCGCCTACACGTGCTCGATGTTCTTCCGCCGCCGCGCCCTGGAGCAGCATGGGCTGTGTTTCGACACTCGGTGGCGCGACATCGCCGATCTGTTCTGGGCGATGACCCTCGTGGAGAAGCGCGTCACCATCTCGGTCATGCGACAGTTTACTTCGGCGTTTACCGTGACCGGAGACAACATGAACCTCAAGGCAAATGCGGAGCGTGAAGACCGGATGAAGCGGGAGATGACACCTCCATGGATTCGCACTCTCCGGCCAGCGATTGTGCTTCATCACTATCTGCGAAGCCTCGCGCAGGGTCTGTATTTCCAACGGCCCTTTACGTACAGCATCTATACGCAGTCCCGACCCGAGCATCGCACCGTGTTCAATGTCCCGCATCCAACGTCCCGCTGGCGGCATCAGCGGACGGAGGACGTGAAGAAGGCGGCAGCGCAGGCGATGGCTACCAAACCATCCTGATTCGCCGGCTGGCGCTGACGCACCACACTAGCGGTCGTCGTAATCACCCCGATATGTGCCGCGGCTGACACCGAGCATGCTCATGAAGAAAGACGAAAACACAATCTGGACGCCGACAAAAAACAACATCGACCAGAACAGCAACCAACGCATCTCTGACAGGTCACCGAATCCTCCCCGCTTCCACTCCCAGAAGATTGCCGCGTCCCCCATGAAACCTACGACTGCCAGGGCCGATCCCGCGAGCAACCCGCTTTCCAACGGCAGCCGCCGCAGCCAACGACTCAGGCTGACATTCGAATGATCGAATTGCTCCGTGTACGAGAAAATCTTGGCAAACAACCCGATCAACGTGATCTGCACCCCCAACAAGGTGAACAGCACCCCAAAGAACAAGGTGTGAATATCAAACCGCACATGGCCAATCCACCGTTCTCCCGGCAACAGCCAGATGACCAGTGCCAGTCCCACGGCCATGAGCGTCGCCCCCGGGCCGAGAAACAACCAGTTGGGAGCGTACAGGAGCATGAAACGGAGATGGCGCCAGCCGTCGCGAAAACTGCGGAGATGGGGAGGCCGGCCGCGCTTGTCCGGCCAGAGCGTGATGGGGATTTCCGTCATGCGCACCCCGAGCCTGGCCGCCTTGATGACAAACTCGCTGGCAAACTCCATGCCGGTCGTCCGCAAGTCCATCCGCTGATAGACCGACCTCGTGAACCCGCGCATCCCGCAATGCGAATCGCCGATGTTCGTATGGAACAAGATCCGTAATATGCCGGACAAGACCCGATTGCCGATGTATTTGTGATGCCACGGCATGGCTCCGGGTTTGATTTCGCTCTGGAACCGATTGCCCATGACCACCTCCCATCCCTCGCGCCATTGTTCCACGAATCGCGGCACCTCGGAAAAATCGTAGCTGTCATCGGCATCGCCCATGATGATGAACTGCCCGCGGGCGGCCTCGATGCCGGCCCGCAATGCGTGCCCGTAGCCCGTCACTGCCGCGCGCACGACGCGGGCACCGTGCTGTTCGGCAATCTGTTGAGAGCCATCAGTCGATCCATTGTCCGCGACGACCACCTCCCCGACGATACCCGCCGCCTGAAAGCCGGCCAGGGCCTTGTCCACACAGAAAGCGACCGACTGCGCTTCGTTCAAACACGGGATGACCACAGAAACTTCGATCGCTGAATCTCTCATTGCATCATCCAATTCCGTTTTCGCGGCGCTGGCAACAGCCACCGTCCCCGAAGGGAGAGATTCCCAGTATTATTCACGCGTAGCCCCTTTTCAAGCCCGACCGTCCCCGCGCGGGCCGGCTTCGTATGACGAGGAAGGTTTTGACCCCTCTCCGCGAGGTGATATGATGGCTCTTATGCAGGTTCAGTCGCTCACGATGGCCGGCGCTGTCCGGGCCGGCAAACGCAACGCCGAGCCTTGGCCCGAATGAAAATCGCGCTGGCGCAACTGGACCCAACCGTGGGTGACCTGCGCGGCAACGGGGCCAAAATCCTCGATTACTGCCGGCGCGGCGCGGCGGCGGGTGCCAATCTCGTCGTGACCCCCGAGATGGCCATTACCGGGTATCCCCCGCGCGACCTGCTTGCCAAGCACCGCTTTGTGGACGACAACCTGCGCGTGCTGGGGGAACTGGTGCCACAGGTTGGCCCGACCGCGTTGCTGGTGGGCTACGTCGACGTCAATTCCAAACGGCCCGGTCGCGATTACTTTAACGCCGTCGCGCTGATCCAGAACGGCAAAATCATCGCCCGCCGCCAAAAAATGCTCCTCCCCACCTACGACGTGTTCGATGAGGACCGCTATTTCCAGCCGGCCGAGTCGAACGCCGTGGTCGAACTCGGCGGTCGCCGTCTGGGGCTGACGGTGTGCGAGGACATTTGGACGGAGGACTATCTGCCGACGCGCCTCTACGAACGCAGCCCGGTTCTGGACCTGATGCGGGGAGACAGACCCGCGCAGGTTTTGCTCAACATGTCAGCGTCACCCTACCATCTGGGCAAGGAACATGTGCGCTACGAAATGCTCCGCGCGGTGGCGAAACGCCAGCGCGTCCCGGTTTTGTACTGCAACCAGGTGGGAGGGAACGACGAATTGGTTTTTGACGGTAACAGCCTTGCGTTTGACGGCGCGGGCAATCTGATCGGCGCCGGCGCCGGATTTGCTGAAGACCTGTTGCTGGTCGACCTGGATTCGCCGAAGATGATTCCGTTCCCGGCGGTCAAGCCGGCTGCGGCCCTGCACGACGCGCTCGTACTCGGACTCCGCGATTACACCCGCAAATGCGGCTTCAAATCCGTCGTGCTCGGCCTCAGCGGCGGAATCGATTCTGCCGTTACAGCCTGCCTGGCGGTCGCGGCGCTCGGTCCACAGAACGTGATGGGGATCTCCATGCCGTCGCAATTTTCCTCGAAGGGCAGCGTCGATGACGCGCGGGACCTGGCGCACAATCTCGGGATTCGGTGGGAGACGATCGTGATTCAGGACGTCTTCCAGCAGTTCAAGAGCACGCTGCAGCCGGTGTTCAAGGGAGTGGCCGAAGACACGACCGAGGAAAACATCCAGGCGCGGGTCCGCGGCACGACGTTGATGGCCCTCTCGAACAAGTTCGGTTGCATGCTGCTGACCACCGGCAACAAGTCCGAGCTGGCCGTCGGTTACTGCACGCTGTACGGCGACATGAACGGCGGGTTGGGCGTCATCGCGGATGTCCCGAAAACAATGGTCTACGAGCTCGCGCGGCACATCAACGAAATGGGGAAACAAACGACTGGCAAGGATGGATTCCCGATTCCGTCGTCGTCCATCACGAAAGCACCGTCCGCGGAACTTCGTCCGAATCAGACCGACCAGGACACTCTTCCGCCCTATGATGTGCTGGACGCGATCATCAAGCGCTACGTGGAAGAGGTGAAATCGACGGCGGAGATTGTGAAAGAAACGGGTTACGACGAAAAACTGGTTCGCGACGTCGTCCGCAAGATCGATCTCAACGAGTACAAGCGAAAGCAAACTCCGCCCTGCTTGCGCGTGACCACCAAGGCATTCGGCATCGGCCGCCGCGTCCCAATCGCCCAGCGGTACGTCGAGCGGGATTGACGCCCCGGACCGAGCACCCTCAACTCACCGACTCAGCCCACCTCCGGCTCGAAGTTTCTCCAGGCCGATGTGGGAGGAGAACGTGGTCTTGGTGCGGATGTGTTTCCCGAAACAAACCTCGCTAATAGGCGATCATGATCCGCCAATTATTGCGCGGGCTGCCGTTGCCATGGGGCGACTGAACGGTGGTCGTGCTCCCCGTCGTTCCACCACTGAAAGGCGGGAGGTTGGTGATGCTTCCTGGATTGAGTGGCAGGAAGAAATCCGTGACAACAATCATGTTGGATTTCGTGACGTCGCTGACACCATTCGGCCCGCTGATTGTCAATTGAACCGTGTTGGTGCCTGGAGCCGTGTACTGGTGAACCACGGCGATCTCGGGCGTGTTCGTTACGAAGCCGTCACCGAATTGCCAGATGCGGTTCGTGATGGCGCCAGCCGAGACGTCAGTAAACGTCACCGTCAGCGGTACCACCCCGACGGTCGGTGTGACATCAATCGCCGCCACCGGCTGAACGGAGAAGACCCCGCCGAGGCGGTTGTTGGGCCAGCCCCAAGCAATGACGGGTTCGATGCCGATGGGTCCGGTCCAGGCGTTTGAATAGATGTCTGTAAGCCCAACGCCCAGGTTTGTTGTCACGGTCGTTTCTTCGTCGGCCCACAAGATCGTGTTCGTAGTGCCATCCGCGAACTCGAATTCCCAGAAATGCAGTCCCGGCGTGCCCGAACCGACTCCTCCTTGCGGGTTCACGACCACCAGCGGGCTGCCGGACAACCAATCCGCGATGAGTCGGCTGCCAGTCAACCACCAGGACAGCATGGCTTGACCGTCAACCGTGGGCTTCGGGCCGCAAGCCGGCGAATCGTAGGGCTCTCCGTTCAGGTCCCACCCGGAAAAAGTGGCCAAGGCGCCAGCCACCGGGGGATCGTGTGGATCCATGTCTGAATCCACCAATCCAAGCCACATGAGGGTGCCAGCCACTCCGGTCGCTTTCGCCTCGATCAAATCCTTCCAGAAACGTGTTGTCATCAGCCGCCAGTCCCACCCGAACTGCGGCACACTGCCCAAGGTCCACCCGCCTCCCACCGTCAGGTACCAACCATTTGTCTTGCCCAGGACGTCAGGTGCCATCGGGTAGGTTTCCGTTATATAGAACGGTTTGCCCGGGTAGAGCTTCGCCACGCACCGGTCGTTGGCCTCCGTCGGCCACCAAGTGCCCATGTCCTGTCGATTGGTATACGCGACATTACAGTCCATCGGCCCATAGATATAAGCGCTCGCCCCGTGAGCGGAAAGAGCGTCCACGTTGGCGTAGTAGGCAACCGCAAAGGAATCCGTCAGCGTCCGCGCCGGCCACATCGCAAATGACCGTGAAGATGGCGCCCACGTCTGGCAGGACGGACACACAAACCGGATCGCCTGGACGGAAGCGCTGACGGCCATCGCGGTCGGGAGCACACCGGGGTCGGTCAGCGCGTACGGGTCCTGATTCGTGGGGAATTGCATGTTGGACTCGCTCGGTTCGTTGATGATCTCGTAGACGAAATTCGTCCCGTAGCGCACGGCCGCATTGGAGTAGAGCACGGCCACGTCCGTGACCCAGCTATTCAACGAGTTTGTCGTGTCGACCACGGGAGAATGCCAACCGTTGGTGCAGTGGGAAACGATGAGGTTCATTACCCGGACCGGGACGTTGGAGTACGACTGAAGCATCTGGTCAAACTCCGTCCAATCGTACGTCCCGCTGTCATTGACAATCCCGCCGGACTCCGTCACCGTCGACGTTGGCCCCCACCACCCTTGGAGTCGGCTGAAGCCGGGAGCCAGACGCTGGAAACGATAATGTTCGGCAGCCGTTCCGGTCGGCAACTCGCCGATGTCCGCATGAGGGTGGTTGGTATACGCGCGGGGCAATACGGTGAACTGCGCTCGATCGCCTTCCCGACCTTTTTTGACGTCGTCTACTTGGACAAAATAATGCCCCAAACCAAGGTTCGATAGCACCACCGGAGGAGTCGCATTCGTAATCGGGTTAAAGTGATAATCATACACTTCGACGGCCGTTCCCACCCGGTTGCTGATGGTGATGGTGTCCCCTTCGTAGAAGATTCCCTGCGCCGTCCACGGCGCGATGTAGATAAAGTTCGTGCCGTAGCCGCCATAGACGTTCGTGAAATAGGGGAACGTTTGGCCATCCGCGCGAACAAGTGCGCCGTAGAGAATCCCGACGGCGAACAAAACACAGGATCGCCATCCATGACCGGGCGAGACCTGCAAGCCACGACATCCGGCCTTGCTGGTGGGTCGGGCATTACCATGCACAGGCTGGCGGTTGAGTTCGCTCATAATCCGGTCAACACTTGCTGGAAAAAAGACGTTTCCCGAACTGCATTCCGTATGCCAAATCCAATCACATACCACCATCGGTCCTCCGCCGTCAATTCATGCAACTCGTGTCCGCCACCGCCACGAACCCTTGATTTCGTGGGTTTTGCGATTTTCGGGCCCTCCCTCCGATCAGCCAGTGGAATCCTCCTTCAGTTATTTTGGCTACCACGAATCCAACCTGTCTCGACCTTCCGGTTACGGCCATGTTTCATTGCCGCTTGCCACCCCTCGGATGGAGCAATATACTCTCCCCAGATTTGAGGGAAAGCGAATGAGGTCAGGGCAGACTGCCAACCGGGCATTGTCGAGCGTCGAGCTCTCACTGCCGGTCGCCAATTTTGGAGCTTTTGAGAGTGCTTTTCGCACGCAGGATTGCATCCGAACCCGCCATGAAAAAATTCCTGCCCACCGCGTACCTCTCTTTTTCAGGTCCGAATTCCCGTCCACCCGTAAAGCGAAACTGGGCAGCGCCCGGTTCGATGATACCGGGGCGATATGAAGAGTCCCCAGGCTGACGAGTTGGCTACGGAGCAGGGCGTGGCAGTTCAACTTCGGGAGAGTTCGTCCGTCGGACGCGCCTTTGCTTTCTGTCGCGCCCACGCGCTTCTCGTTGTATTCCTGGCTGGATTTGTCGTTAGGGTCATCTTCATACTGGCTTACGGGCCAACGGCGCCCCCGTGGCATCGCGGTGATGACCAGGCTTACGACACCATTGCCTATCGCCTGGTCACCGAGCACGTGTTCGCCAACTCGTTCTATCCGCCGGGATATCCACTGTTTCTGGCGCTGAATTACGCCGTGTTCGGAAGATCGTGGTTCCTCGCCCGACTCGTCCAAGCGCTCATTGGCGCGGGAACCTGTGCGCTCACGTACCGACTTGCCGGCAAAGTGTTTTCGGAACGCGAAGGATTGCTCGCCGGATTCCTGCTGGCTGTTTATCCCGGGCACGTGTTTTACTGTTGGCGATTGATGGCCGAGCCGCTCTACATCTTCCTGCTTGTGTCGAGCCTGTTGCTGGCGCTCACGGTTGCGGAGCATCCGCGGCCCCTTTGGGCGTTTGCTTTGGGCGCGCTTATCGGCGTGTCCCAACTGGTCAAGGGGAATATGGTTTTTTTTCTGCCCATGTCAGTGGTTTGGCTCGGGTTCTCTGTCGGCAGCGGCGTCAAGAGGCGCGCGGTGAACGTTGCGGCCATGATGGCCGGCATGATTCTCGCGGCGCTCATCCAGCCTACTGCCAACTTTCTTTCGCCTGCCCATCAGGCGCACCTGTTGCCGGGGAACGCGGGCGGCTCGTTGTGGGTGGGCAATAACCCCCAAGCCACCGGGTCTTTTTACATCGACGATAACAATCCCGCCGTCCGCGAATTCATCGAGAGGCACGGGTTTACCGAGAGCTTGAAGAATGCGGATTACCTTCATCAGGAGGCGATCTACCGCTCGCTGGGACTGTCGTGGATCTGCGAAAACCCCGGACAGTTCCTGGCTCTGTTGCCCAAGAAGCTTAACAATGCATTCGGGCTGTTCCCGAAGGCCCAAGTGCTTGAAGGAAATTCGCGGGCGCAAATCGTCCACTTGTTGACGTATGGACTTATGGCGCCGTTCGCCCTGGTGGGCATGATCGTTGGGATGCGGCGTTGGCGGACCACCTCCCTGCTATACATCGTCGTAGCCAGTTACATGCTGACGGTTTTGGTGTTCTTCGGGACGCCACGCTACACTTTGCTGATCATCCCTGAACTCCTGGTCTTCGCCAGTTGCGGCATGCTCACCGCTTACACTTGTATCATCCGCTCGCGCCAGGCCTCGGCCAGCATGCCGATCTCATAACAGAAGACTCCAACTGCCGTTCAATTTTTCACTGTGTATCAGCGGTCGAAGACCGTGACTGTTTGCAAACCGAGCGGTACACGAGCCATCCCTGTTATGGGGCGGCCGGCACGACACTTGCGGCTGCGTACAGGTTCAGGTAAACTCAGGAGAGCTTGAAAGTGAACAGACAGCCCGCGGGATGAAATTCTCCGAGATCATCAACGACCAGCAACTGGCTACGGAGGCAATCCGACGGTGGATCACCGTCGCGGTCTGCGTGGCGATCGCCCTTCTCACCGCGATCTGGATTGCCAGCGGGCAGTTCTTCATGTTGACCCTCCTGGCCAGCTTGGCCGTGACGGCGTTCGTAACCGCCGGGTTGCAGCGAAACGCATGGGTGTTGATTCCTCTCACCTGGACCTTCAAGGGCACGATCCACGCGCTTCCGCTGCCGCTGCGATTGTGTGACCTGGTCATTCTGCTGGTGACGTTCTCGTACATTGCCCAGCGCGTCCTCGGCCAGACCACTCGCCGGTCCCGGGGCGTTTTGGGTGTGTTTGTGATGCTCAACCTTCTGGTGGTCGGCGTTTCGTTCATGTGCCACCCCGTCGGCCTTCGCGCGCTCGGTTCGGAAACGATGGGTGGACGACCGTACTTCAACATCGCGATTGCCTTCTGCGCTTATTGGGTCATTGTCCACCTGCCGGAATCCTACAAGCAGGTCGCTAGGATTCCGATGTGGCTGATGGCCAGCGTGACGTTTTCCGCCGCCGTTAGCGCGCTCGTGTATATTTCCCCTTCCATCACTCCCTACGTTTGGTTCTTTAATAGCGACGTCGATATCTCGGGGTATCTGGGGAGTCTCAACCCCACCGAGACTGGGCCGGGGATTCACCGTATCATCGCGGTGGCCCCGTTCGGGGTGATGCTCACGCAGTTTCTCGCGGCCTACTGCCAACCACACAAATTCCTGAACCCGTCTCGCTGGCAGTTTTATGTGTTCTTGTTGGCAATAGTGGCGGTATTGGCATCGGGATTTCGAAATTCCCTGGCGATGGTATTGGCCTCCGTGGTGCTGGCAGGGTGGTTTCATCGCGGCTTGCGTGAGGTCCTTATGGGAGGTCTGCTGGGCGTTGCTTTCATCGCGTTTCTGTGTTTTGGCCAGAGCCGCCTCTTTGACCTGCCCTTGCCGGCGCAGCGCGCGCTGGGGTCATTCCCGGGTCTGTGGGACGAACAAATCGCGCAAGAAGTCAAGGTGAGCAATGGGCGTTGGGATTGGTGGCAGCAACTGCTCCAGGAAGGTTTTGTCAAGAATTGGTGGATTGGCGACGGGATCGGCGTCAGCGAAGCGGACTTCAATCTGATCACGACGGAACGGTTCAGTTTCGCGGAGTCCGCCAGCGTCACAGGCAACTACCACAACGGCCCGTTGACCACAATCCACCATGTCGGACTCGTGGGACTGGTCTTGTTCTACTCGCTGATGATAACGTCGGCGACCTGCTCGGTCAAACTGGTCAATCGCTGCCGGGGCACGCCCTTGTTTCCTGCCGCGATGTTTCTTGCCATCCAGTTGTGTTGGGTACCCGTTCATTTCACGTTTCTTTTCGGATCGTATGACCTCAGCTTCTCGGACCAACTCTTCCAAGCCGGCCTGTTGACCCTGCTGTGGGACATGAGTGGACGCCAGCCGCCTTCCACGGAACCGGCCGCAACCCCCCGCACCCATTCGCGGAACAACCGGGCGACACTACCCCCGCTATGAGAACGAAGGCGGTCTGGCTGGCGCCTTACCCAATCCTGCCGCTGGAACCCGAGGTCCGCATTCAGCGAAGGCCTTCGACGGAGCACCCCTGCAGTTGGATCGTGAACCTCTCGAACGCTCTCGCTCAGAGACCAGACGTGGAATTACATCTGGTCACGGAAAGCACGCGCGTCGCGTCCACCCAGAAGGCACGGAAAGGTCCCATCACCTTCCACGTGGTGAAGACGGGGGTTCCCTTCCTCAACCGCGGCTTCCCGGGTTGGTTGCCGCTGGATGTTCTGAGTCGTTTTCGGCCGGCCGTGGCCCGGTTACTCAACGAGGTCCGCGCCATCGAACCAGACATCGTTCACGCGCACGGTACGGAAGCAGCCTACGCCCTCACCGCCGTCGAGTCCCGGCTTCCGTGCCTCATCTCGATTCAGGGAATCATTACCGAGTACTTCCGTACGAACCCGTGCTTGCGATCCCGAATTGTCCGCCACTATGAACAGGATTCCGTGCGCCGCGCCAAGTACTTTACCTGTCGGACGAGCTTCGACTCCGGCTTCATACGGTCCGTCAATCCGAGCGCCCGCATTTTTATGATCCACGAGGCCATGAATCCCGTCTATTTTCAGAACGAATGGCACGTGTGCGACGTGGATCGTATCTTGTACGTGGGCTCACTCGAATCGCGCAAGGGCCTGGACATCCTTCTCGAAGCACTGAAGCAGGTCTTGCAGACAAGGCCAGACACAATACTCACCGTTGTCGGCGGCGGGGATCCGAGCCCGTATCAGCAGCTTGCCGAACGGCTCGGCATCGCTCCCCACGTCAGGTTTCTGGGCTTTCAATCAGCCGAGCAGATCGCCCGGCATCATCTCGACAACCAAATGTTCGTGCTGCCGTCGGCCAATGAGAACAGCCCCAACACGCTTGCTGAAGCCATGGTCTCCGGCATGCCCGTGCTCGCTACGGCCGTCGGCGGAATCCCGTCCATGGTCGAACACGGCCAAAGTGGCTGGCTGGTTCCCGCTCGCGACTCCGCGGCACTGGCCAACGCCATCCTCCAGTTGCTCCAGAATCCCGAACAGCGGACGCGCCTTGGCCAAGCCGCGCGCCTGCGGGCGCGGGACCGACATCTGCCCGAGCACGTCGCGGCGCAGACGGCGGAGGCCTACGCGGAAATCTTGAAGCTTGAAGCAGCCGGCCGCGGCTGATTAGATGAGCCGGGCCATGAATATAACCCGCGTGCGCCAGTTCATCGTGAAGTACGATTTCCCCGCCCATCTGTTTGTACTCTTTGATATTGCCACCGCACATCTCTCGACGCTGTTCTGGACGCTCCGAACAAAACTGCTTCTGCGCCTATTGGGTTGTTCCTACGGTCGAAATCTCCGCGTGGATGGACACACGATTATCCGCGTGGCGCGGCGCGGCGCGATCCGACTCGGCGAGAACGTGGTCATTAACTCGCGCAGCGGCTCGAACCTGGTGGGACGCACAAACCCCACCATCCTCCACTGCATGGGCGAGGGGCGCATCGAGTTCGGCGACAACAGCGGCTGCTCGTTCGCCGTGTTCTCTTCCAAGACCAGCATCCGTATCGGCAATTACACGAAGATTGGCGGGAACGCCCGCATTTACGACCACGATTACCACGCATTGGATCCCCTCTCCCGTCGCAGTCCGGACAGCGACATCGCCGGCTGTAAGACCGCCCCCGTGACCATCGGCGACGACGTGCTGATCGGCGCCAACGCCATCATCCTGAAAGGCGTTACCGTCGGAGACCGGAGCGTGATTGGCGCCGGAGCGGTTGTGTCGCTGAAAGACATCCCGTCCGATTCGTTGGTAGCCGGTAACCCCGCCCACGTGATTCGCAAGCTGAACCATACCGCCTAGAGCCGCCTCGCGAAGTCTTCCCGACTTTTCCGAATCGACGGAATCTCGCGGAGAACGGGGTGGCATTTACTCCGGATTCTCCGATGTGGCGCGGGCTGATCGTCGGGCTTGTAATGAGAGCCCGGACCTCACGCTTGTCAGCACCCAGGACACCTGATACACTGCCGACTCACTGATCTGGCCATCGTGAGGCTGGGCGGAACGCGAAGAGTAACCAAAGATGAGCGAACCGGAGCCCCTGTCGGGTTTGAAGGAACAAGAACATTCACCGCAGCCACAGGCAGCCCCTGCCCCGCCGGGCTTTGAACGGGTTCGCCGTCTTGCCCGACGCTTTCTTCCGTCTGGCCTCCGTAAACCGCTCGGCTCGGCGGCCGGCTGGTTCTCCCACGGCATTCTTCAACCAATCCAAGGCGCCGCATTCGATTTGTGCGGAGGGCGCTTCCGTGCTGATGGCTGCACGTTCGTCATTCCGAAGGACCAGACGTCGCGCGCTTACCGGTCCTGCTTTTTTGACGGCTCCTACGAGGCCGAAGAGCGCGCGTTCGTCCGCGCGTTCGTCCGCCCAAACGACACCGTCCTCGAACTCGGCGCATGTCTCGGCATTGTTTCCTGTGTCACCAACAAGATTTTGGCCAATAAATCCAAACATGTTGTCGTCGAAGGAAATCCCTTCTGCATCCCAACCATCCATCGCAACCGCGAACTAAACCAGTGCGGCTTCCTGGTCGAGAACTGCGCCGTCAGCAACCAACGCGATGCCGTATTCTACCTGCATCCGGTTTACATCGTGGGCGGCACCACGCAACGCGCGACGGCGCGGGCCGTGCGCGTGCCGAGTCGCTCCCTGGTAGACTTAAACAGCCGGTACGGCCCGTTCACCGTCCTGATCATGGATGTCGAGGGCTCGGAGCTGGATCTCCTCGAAGCCTCGACGGAGGCACTCGCGGGTTACCGGCTGGTCATCGTGGAACTGCACCCGTGGATCATTGGAGATGCGAGCGTCGAACGCTGCCGTCAAATCCTCGCCGATGCCGGACTACGTTTTCAGACACAGGCTCTCTACACGGAAGTCTGGACGGCAGTTTGAAAGAAGCCTCACTCGCACTCGAACCCCCCTAAACCCAGGTCCCACCTGCCACTCGGCAGACCCACAGCCCCACGCCCCGCGGCAGGCGACGCGCCAACTCTTGTTTGAGCTCGGGGGGAAGTCCGTAACGCAACAGCACGCACGCCCCCACGCCGCCCAGAAGAATACCGCGGACGAGCACGCGCGCCCAATCCGTCAGCGGTTCGCTCAACCAACAGACCGCCGCGGTCAACGGGGCAAGCGCCAGCAATGCCCTCCGCACCGGCTTCAGCCAGTCCCACGCAACCACCGACAACGGAACACCAAAGTACCCACTGCTCCGACGCACCCCGTACAGGCCACTGATGCCAATCGTGCAGGCAACTGAAGTCCCAATGAGTCCGGCCAGCCCGGCCCAGCGCTCAGCGAGACTGCCGAGCACAACAAACACCAGTCCTTCCACAAGGAATATGAACCGCATGAACCTGACATCTTTGGACACGCCTACGAGGTTGGCGTGGCAATGTCGCTGCGCGAGAACAATCAGCCACGCGCCCAGAAGCACATCCTTGCCTGTCGACCACGTAATCTGCCCGTGCGTCCAGACGGTTACAAAAGGAGTGTTGCACGCCGCCAGCAGCGCGGCTCCCAGGCTGCCAATCAATGTGGATACAACCGTAATAGCTTTGAAACGCTCCCGCAGTTGCGTGCTCTCTTTACGTACCTGCATCTCCGCCAACGGCGGGACGGACATGTCGAGGACCCGCCGGGTCACCAGCCACGCCATCGCGAAGGTCTTCGTGCCGACCGACCAGACAGCCACCATCTCCAGTCCCAGTCCGCGGCTGATCAGGATCGTCTGGCTCGCCGAGATCAACTGTTCCCCCAGCGCGATCAAGAACATGTCCCTGCCAAACCCAAACAACTGTTTGAACCGCGCCAGGCTGACGCATCCCCAGGCCCCATGCGGCGGGAACAGGCGAAGTTTCAAACAGGCAACCACAAGGACAACGTTGCCCACCAGCCACCCGGCCGCGTTGGCCCACATGACACTATATACGGCTGCGCCCCACCGCAAGGCGACCCAGAGCACGACGGTCATGACGGCAAAGCCGAGCGGTTGTGCGTAGTTCACCACATCCAGCCGCTGATGGGCAAATAACAGGAGGTTCAGGGTCTTCGTGGCCATCGTTGCCGCCAGTAGCGCCGACTGACACCAGACCAGCACGATGAAGCTGTGTCGCAGCGCCGGCGGAATACCGAGCAACTGTGCCAGCAGCGGGCTCAGCAAGCCGCCGGCCGCCACGACGATCAACCCTTGTACGCACAACACCAGTTGCCCGGTCTGAAGCACACTGCCATACTCACCATCCCCCGGGGTGTCCTTGTGATCAATCAGAAACCGGGCCGTCGAGCTGGTCATTCCTAGATCCACCAGCATCAGATAACCGCCCACCTGTGACATCAGCGCCCACAGGCCGAATTCCGCCCGGCTCAGGTAGTGCAGCGCCAGCGGGACCGACACCATCGTGTACACGCTGGATGCGATCAACGAGAGGTAACTGGAAACCAGCGTTTGCAGAAACCGCCGCATCCGCGACGCCACCCGCCGTCCGTTCCCGTCTGCTGCCTGAGTTGAATCCCGCTTCGTCAATCGCTCCGCCCGCGTCTCCTGAGCCTCAAGCTTGTACTCATAGCCGGCGGACGATTCAAGCCCTTGCATGACGAACCTGCCTCTTTTTTTGTTTGCGCCCTCCCACGCCTCCCGTAGACTGGACTCCATGCCCGTCAAAACCTCGCATGGCGCTCCATTTCGAATAGTCGCTCGGACGGCCGGCGCGCGACAAGGCTCCCCCCGTCGAATCCACACCCGATGTGTCCCCAACCTGTGGCCGGCCACCTCAACCACGGCGACGCGGCTGCCTGACTCCCGCATATGAGTTTGCAGGCTGATCAGATCACGATCGCGATCACCGTTTACGATCGCCGCGATTTCATTGAACAGTCGATCGATAGCGCGCTAAGCCAGACCATCCCGGTCAAGGTGATCGTGGTCGAAGACTGCGGGCCGGACCCCACGCTTCAGGCGTTTGTGACGTCGAAGTTTGGAAAGCGAATCAAGTATGTCCGTAATCCCGAACGGCGCGGCCTGTTCGGCAATTGGAACGCCTGTTTGGAGAATGTCGTTACTCCCTGGGTATCGATTTTGCACGATGACGATTACCTCAAGACGTCCTTCGTCGAAACCATGCTGAACCTGTATCAAGCCGCGCCGGGCCGCGGCCTGTACTTCGGCGGTCAAATGCACGTGGACCCGGCCAATCAGATCGCCTCAGTGCAGCCGCCGCGGGCCGCGGGTCCAATTGAAGAAGTTGACCTCCGCGCCCTAGCCGATACCAATATCGTGGGGTTCGAGGGGCATCTCTTCCCGGTCGAATACGTCCGCGCCCTCGGCGGGTTCCGCGCCCACTCGCGTTACTGTGGTGACTGGGAGATGTGGTTCAATCTCGTCGCACGGTATGGCGGCGTGCGTACAAACACCGTCGTGGCGCTGGTCCGCTTCTGTGACGATCGAAGAAAAGGCACCACAAAAGTCGGCCGAGCCGGCGAAAACTATCTCGCCACCATCGTGCAGCGCAAGAGGAACTACGCGTACTTGAAACGGGCCGGCCTAATACGGGACTTTCAGGTACATACCCTGCGTCATAAAACCGCCATGACATACAAATACATGATTTGGTATGGTGCCAGTTTCTCGCCACGAATACTCGATTACAACATTCGGCTGTTC
Source organism: Verrucomicrobiia bacterium (assembly GCA_035541135.1). Classification (GTDB taxonomy): domain Bacteria; phylum Verrucomicrobiota; class Verrucomicrobiia; order Palsa-1439; family Palsa-1439; genus Palsa-1439. The sequence continues at coordinate 163,581 of DATKNW010000056.1, read as the reverse complement.
TTGGAATCCTCGCCGTCGTCGCTTCGTCAACGGATCTTTCAGTTCGCCCTTCGCATCTTCGGCCGCCTGTTGATAAAGTCTTGTTCCTTGTTCTCTGCCCTTGGGGCAGACTGACGGTAGCCCCCACTGCCAAGCGGAGCGCCCTTTCACGCCCGGCTCAAGCTCGCACCAACGCTCCGTTGTTGCCCGAATTACGAACGCGTCGCCATCCGCCGTTCATACTCCGCCAACAGCCGATCTCCATAATCCTGCCAGGTGTTTCTCACGGCCCCCCTGCGAAATGCGGCTTCTCCCATCCGCTGGTTCAGTTCCCGATCCGTGCCCAACTTGATCATCGCCGCCGCAATCCGAGACGGACTCTGCCCTTGGACGATGAATCCCTCGACGCCATCGGTGACAAGGGTCGTTGCCCCGCTCTCATGAGTGGCCACGATGGGGAGTCCAGCCGCCAACGCCTCGGCAAGGACCCTTGCAAACCCCTCTTCCTGGGAAGGAAGCACAAACGCCGTGCTCGATTGCAGCAGTTTGGCAAGCTCGGGATGGGAAATTCTCTCGTAATGCGTAAACGTTCCCTCCCACTTCGGTCGCTCCCGGCGAAAGTCATGCTTGTAACCGCCGACGCAAATCAATTCTGCATTCGGCAGCGCCTGCTTCACCAGTTGAAACGCCCGAAACAGATATTGAAACCCCTTGCGCAGTGTGATCGCCCCACCCACGGAAATGAACCGCGGCGCTTGCGGAAGAGCCTCACGCCTTCGAAAGACCGACGTGTCTGCCCCGTATGGATTCACCACAATCTTCTCCTCGGGGATTCCGTTGGAGATCATGGTTTCTTTGCAGAACGTCGAAGCAACCAACACCACATCCGCTCTTTGGAGTTCCTGATTCATCCGCGCAAACATTTTTCGCGGCACCATGATCTTTTGTCCGGGACACCAGATGTCGCACTCCCGCTGCCAGTAGCCGTGGGAGGTCGTCGGGTGGCTGTTGGGGCAATCCATCACTTTCAATGCCCCCACCTTTTCAGCGCGGTCGAAAATCTCCGTCCCGAGGCCCATGATCGCTTGCACCACGTTGCAGTCGGGAAGCGGCTGCGATCGCACCCATCGGCCCCAGATCGGGACAAACGCGTAAAAAGCTCTTTCCCAGTGGTTCGGCGTCAATTCGTAAAACGGCTTCACGGCCAAGTGAAACGGCCAGCAGCGGCGATACTTCTCGGCCGGAACCCCCGAGCTGTTCTTGTCTGCCAGCCAGAGGCCTGCCAAAGCGCTCCGCGAGGCAAAGGCTTTCGCTGTCTTATCCATATGCCAGTTGCCTGTGCTCACCAGAAGAGCCTGAACATCGTTCATCGACGGGCCAGAAGCTAGGGCATCGCTGCGGAGATTTCAACGTGATTCATCGGATCGGGAACCTGCGCCAAGGCGACCTTTGATTGTCTGCACTCCGCTCGCCTCGAAAGCAGAGTACGTCCAGAGTCGGAAGCGGTTCTTCCGCCGCTGGGCAACCGCTGACTGGCTGGATCAACCATGCCTCGCCAGCCGCCGGTCGTACTCCGCCAAGAGCCGATCCCCGTAATCCTGCCAGGTATTGCGAATCGTCGCCTTGCGGTGGGCGGCTTCTCCCATCCGCTGGTTCAACTCGCGGTCGGTGGCCAGCTTGATCATCGCGTCGGCAATCTGCCGCGGATCACGTCCGTTGACGATGAACCCCTCGACGCCGTCTTCTACAACGGTTGTCGCGCCGCCTTCGTGCGTGCCAATGACAGGGACACCGGCCGCGAGAGCCTCGATTTGCGCGCGGGCGATTCCTTCTTCTTGCGAAGGAAAGACGAAGGCCGTGCTGGCCCGCAACAACTCGGCAATCCGGCTCTGGGGAAGTTCGTGGTAATGTGTGAACGTTCCCTTCCACCTTGGCCTTTCCACTCGAAAGTCATATTTGTACCTGCCCACGCAGATCAACTCAGCGCCTGGCATTTGCTTCTTCACCAACTCGAAGGCTCGGAAGAGGTATTGGTGACCTTTCCGCAGGGTGATCGCTCCTCCAACCGAGATAAAACGCGGCGTCGAGGGGATCTCTGTTCTCGGCTTGAACAGGGTTGTGTCCACTCCCATCGGATTGATGAACACCTTGCTCTCGGGAATTCCGTTGTAAATCATCGACTCCTTGGCAAACTTCGATTGCACGATGATCAGATCGCTTCGCTCCAATTCCCGGTTCATCCGGGCATACATCCATCGCGGGATGATGACGTTTGCGCCCGGGCACCAAATGTCACACTCCCGTTGCCAGAATCCGTAATAGCTGGTCGGGTGAGTATTCGGACAGTCCACCACCTTGAGCGCCCCTGTGCTCTCCGCGCGGTCGAAGATTTCCGTCCCCAACCCCATGATGGCCTGTACCACGTTACACTTGGGAAGCGGCTGCGACCGCACCCACTGGCTCCAGATCGGGACCAACGCATAAAACACGTGCTCCCAATAGTGATTCGGCGCCAGATGATAGAACGGCTTCATCGGGAGATGAAACCACCAGCACCGGCGATATTTCTCGGTCGGAATCCCGGTACTGTTCTTGCTCGCCATCCACAGTCCCGCCAAAGCGCCCCGCTCTGCCAACGCTTTCGCCGTCCTGTTTAGATGCCATGGGCCGGTACTCACCAAAAGGGCTTGAACGCGGTTCATTGGCGGGCTGGAATCTAATGGATTGTGCGGGCGATTTCAACGCCATTCATCGCCCAAGCAACGCGGCATGGACCGAGCGGACACCACCAAGAACCAGCGGGGACGGGAACTGTGCGAATGACCCCGATGACGCGGAGGAAGGCCCGATCACGTGCGGTTCCTCCACAGCTGGGCCCAATCTGCGGGCTAGACTTCGCCGAGAACACTCGTTACACTTCATCCCATGCAAGGTGATCCGTCGACCGGCGGTCGAATTAACTCCCTAATTGTCTGCTTGCTGTTGGTCATTGCGTCGGTTTTGTTCGCATACCAGACACGCCACAGTCAGTGTTGGGCCTGCTGGGGTAGGTGTGTGTTGGAAAACTGGCGGGAGGTCGGCTACTGGAACCTCCATGGTCACCCCGCCATCAACCCGGGGGGCATTCATGCCGGAGAGAAGCCCGTTTTCTACGTCGCCTACCGGGGGCTTAGTTTGCTCCCGATGTATTGGCTATACCTGTTGACGGGCAATCTCAACACCGCACTGGTCCTCGCCTACTGGCTGTTGACGATCGTTCTGGTAACAGCCATCTGGTGGTTTTTCGGCAAGAACCCTTGGGCGCTGCTGATCGCCAGCGCATTCTGTCTGTCTCCCGCGTACGTGCGTCTCGGCGTCATGAATTGGGATCCCGTCCCAGGCACGACGCTGATCGGCATACCGGTAATGCTGATTTTGGTTCGATCGATCGCTGTCCCGCCCCAAAGCCGCGCCCGGAGCTTTCTCGTGTTGACGTTGGTGGCGGTGTATTCCCAGATCGAATGGGCCACGGTCTTCGCCCTCGGCGTCGGATGGGCCGCATGCGCCGTATTGCTGTGGCCATCCAAGCGCCGTCAACTCATGCTGTTTACCGTTCTTATGGTTTGCTTGGTCTCCATCTGTGCGTTGGCGACCATGTGGAAAAAGTCCGGAGGCGGCTCCGGGGTTTCCCAGGTGCTCTCCAGCTACACGATCGGTTCCGTCGGCTATGATCGGCACGGCATGTCGTGGCCCCTGGCCCTCAAGCGCTGGGGACCAGTCTGTGCCATCGGTTTGCTGCCGTTATGGATCGCCTTTTTCCCAAGCGCGTGGCCGTCCTTCCGCAAGAATCCGCGTGAGACACTGGTCGCCTGCCTCCCGTTGTGGGCAGCCGGTGCGGAGATACTCGTGCTGCGCAACTACATGGCCCATCACCAGTGGATATCACTCCCGGCCGTTGCGCTCGGAATCATGCTCTCGCTGTATCTACTCCGTCGCCCCGCCGCGTCTGGAACCGCTGGGTCGGACGCGGCTCCGGTTGGCCCGGGGCTGACTGCTCGTGCAACCCTGCTGTTCGTGATCGGCGCAACCCTGTATTGTCTCGCAATCGTCTCGATCTTCCGAGCCAACGATGCCGAAGTTCAATCGCTGATGCGCCTTGCCGCTACGAACACCCCGCGACGCGCATTGATTGTGGTCGGGACTGATCTCGGACGAATCATCAATATCGACGACTTGGCAGGGATCATCGACCGCCGGTGCATACCGATGGACACCACGATGCCGCCACCCGGCGAATTATCCGAAGCCGGCGCATATCTGATCAATTCGACTCCGTTGGCAGGCGTCGGTCCCCTCGTGGCACAATCGACTGCGACCAAGGGCGACCTGGCTGCCCAGCTTCTGAGTTGGTACCGAACCAGGATCGCGCGCAAGAATTTCCGTCTCCAACAGGTCGAGACTTGTTACCTGTACCGTCTGGAAAGTCACTAGCACACCACCGAAGCTGAATCGATCAGTTGCACTTTGGCGCAGAGGGGCAAACGCAACGACCGTGGCGCCCTGCCCGCGCCCAAGCCCCTGCTAAAGACTTGTTCATCTCGCTGCCGGTCGCGTAGGATGCCCGCGCCTCGAACGGGCGAGCTTTATGAACTCCGTGCGATTCGGAATCGTTGGCGTCGGAAACATGGGTTGGGGACATGCCGAGAAGATTCTCTCCGGCAAGGTCAGCCGTTGCCAGATCACTGCCGTCTGCGATCCCAGTCCAGCAAAATTCGCCCGCTTCCCCGACGCCAAAGGGTTCACGCGCAGTGAAGAACTGATCCGCTCCGGCACCGTCGATGCCGTTCTCATCGCGACTCCCCATTTCGATCACACCACCATCGGCATCGACGCCCTCCGGCATGGCCTCCACGTGCTCGTGGAAAAACCCATCTCGGTCCACAAGGCCGACGCCGAACGTCTCATCGCCGCTCACAAAGGTCTCAAGCAGGTTTTTGCCGCGATGTTCAATCAGCGCACCGATCCGTACTACCGAAAGCTGCGCGAGATGATTCAGGGCGGCGAACTCGGCCCGATCCGCCGCATCAACTGGACCATCACCAACTGGTTTCGCCCCGACGCGTATTACAAACTCGGCGCCTGGCGCGCCACGTGGGCCGGCGAAGGCGGCGGCGTGTTGCTCAACCAGTGCCCCCACAATCTCGACCTGTTCCAATGGCTGTTCGGCATGCCCCAACGCGTCCGCGGCTTCTGCCAGCTCGGCCGCTACCACGACATCGAGGTCGAGGACGATGTGACCGCGTACTTCGAATATGCCGACGGCGCGACCGCCGTGTTCATTGCCTCCACCGGCGAAGCGCCCGGCACCGATCGCCTCGAAGTCGCCGCCGACAATGGCCGGCTCGTATTCGAAAACGATGCCCTCGTCTTCCGGAAGAACGAAACGCCAGCCAGCGAGTTCAGCCGCACGACGACCAAACCGTTCTCCATGCCGGCCGCCACTGAATCGAAGTTCACCTTCCCCGATCACGGTGGCCAGCACGTCGAGGTGTTACGGAATTTCGTCGACGCCATCCTCGACGGTAAACCGCTTGTCGCACCGGCGGTGGAAGGTCTTCATTCCGTGGAGCTTGCAAACGCCATCCTGTTCTCCTCCGCGCACAACCAAACCATCGAATTGCCGTTGGATGCTGCCGCCTACGAAAAACATCTCGAACAGAAAATTGCCACGTCGCGGTTTCAACGAAGCGCCCCGCGCAAACACGGCACGCTGACCGACGATCTGGCCAACTCATTCAATCGATGAAAATCAAACAAGTCGCTGCGCAACTGTACACCGTCCGCGATTTCCTGAAAACACCTCCCGAAATCGCCGGCGCGCTGAAGAGGATCCGCGCCATCGGCTATCAGGCTGTCCAGCTCAGCGGTCTTGGCCCCATCTCCGAAGAGGACTTGGTCGCGCTGCTCAAGGGCGAAGGCCTGACCTGCTGCGCCACGCATGAGGACAGCAACATGATCCTCAATGAGCCTCAGCGCGTGGTTGAGCGACTCCGCAAATTCGATTGCCCGCTCACCGCCTATGCCTGGCCTGCCGGGATCAGCTTCGACACTCTCGCCGACGTGAAGTCGTTCGCCAAGCGGCTCAATGCCGCTGGCAAGGTGCTGCACGATGCAGGACAGGTCCTGTGCTATCACAATCATCATATCGAGTTCCGCCGCCTCGCGGGCAAACCGATCCTCGAAATCCTGTTCGAGGAAACTGATCCGCGATACCTGCAGGGAGAGCCCGACACGTACTGGGTCCAGCACGGCGGCGGTGATCCCGTCGAGTGGTGTCAACGTCTCAGGAACCGATTGCCCATCCTACACATGAAGGATTACACCGTGACGAGCGAGAACAAGGTCGCGTTCGCCGAGATCGGCAACGGCAACCTCGATTGGAACCGGATCATCCCCGCCGCCGAAACCGCCGGTTGCCAGTGGTTTTGCATCGAGCAGGACACCTGCCCCGGCGATCCGTTCGATTCGCTGAAGCAGAGCTTTGACTTCACAAAGCAACACCTGACCTCGTAGCTTCGCCGGCTCAGCTCTGGCTCAGGCGTTTCTTGGGCTCGGCGTACAGCATCTCGTGGGCATCCCGCAGAACCTGCGGGATGCGCGCGGCAAAGGGGCTCTTCGCGACTGCCGTCAGTAGCTGGCGCTCGTCGGCCAGTTTGTTGGCCATCTCGCCGGGGAACCAGTGCCCGCCATTGCCACTGAGCAGGTTGTAGCGCATCTTGCCCCACTCGACCAAACCGAGCGATTTGGCGTACATCCACAACCGCGCGATCTCGATGATGTTCACCTGGTTCGGGGCCTCGGTGAACTCCGGCAAGCCCTCGGTCCAGCGCGCGCACCAATCCGCTCCCAGTTCGCGTTCCATTTCCGCCCGCAGCCGCTGTTCGATCAGCGCAACCGTCTCCGCCGCGCGATCGTAAAACTTCAGCGCTTCGAGATGCTCGTCGAAATCCGTCGGACGCGACGCGCCGCAACTGAGCGTGTGTACTTCCGGCCGCGCGAGGCAATACAGGTCGTTGAACTGCATCGGCGTCAGCGGCGCGCACAACTGCGCCATCTTCGTCGGCCGGTTCTGCAGCATCCCGCCTTTATCGTTCGGGCTGATGATGAACACGCCCATGTCGCGTTTCGTGGCCGCCAATACCGACGACCAGTTGAGCGGGTTGACGAAATACCAGTGCAGGTTCACGTAGTCGAACTCGTCCGACTCGACGGCCCTGGTGATCACGCGCGGCACGGCGTGCGTGGAAAAGCCGATGAACCGGACCCGGCCGTCTTTCTGGAGCTTCCGCGACGCTTCAAGGCACCCGCCGCGACGCAACGTGAAATCCAGCAGTTCCTCATTGTTGATGCCGTGGATGCCGAGGAAATCGACGTAATCCAGACGCAGGTTGCTCATCGACTGCTCGAACGTGGCCAGAAACTCCTTCGTGTCCGCGCGCGGGGTGACCTTGGTCTGCACAATCATCTTCCCGCGCGGCAAGCGCGGCAGAATCCGCCCCAGTTGGACCTCCGAGGTACCGTACCCCCGGGCCGTCTCAATGTGGTTGATGCCCAGATCCAACGCCCGCTCAATCGTGGCTTCGAGATTGGCCTGGCCCTCGGCGGTGACGCTGCCTGAGTCCTCGTCCTTCCACGAGTGCTGGTAGCGCATCCCGCCGCACGAGATCACGGGGATCTGCAGGTTCGTTCGGCCGAATCGCCGGTATTTCATCGACGCGCTCATTCGTGTGGTTCATCCTCGGCCCGGTTTCCCAAGGCCACTTCGTGCTGAAACTTCTTGCGACGATACCACGCCTTGAGCCGCCCGGCAAAATACGGCCCGAAAAACAGCAGGTAATTGCCACACATGACCGGTCCATACAAGCAGAACGGCCATCGCGTGTTCATAAACTCGTAAACCAGAACGCCAGCCGCGATCCATGCCGACCATTTCAGTTTGAATGGAATCACCAGAAACAACAGGATCTGGTACTCGGGCGCGATGGTCGCCGCGGCGAACAGCAGGCTCGATTGCAGGGGGCGAACATCACCAACCCATATGCCAAATGCGAACGCGAATGCGATGGTCAACAGCACCGCCGTCAGCACGTACAATGTGGTCCGAAATTCGCCCCACTCCTGCTCGATGCCGTTGATGATGAAGTAGAGAAACCAAAGTACAAAGACCATTCCCCATGGACTGAGCGTCAGCGGCACGGCCAGAAACGTAACCAGCCGCCAGAGCTCACCGTGCAGCACCAGGTACGGGTCGAGAACCAACCAATCCAGCGCTCGGGAGTTTGCCGAGACAACAAGGAAACCAAGCCCCTGTATGGCGACAAGGAACAGGGCGAGATTGGGGATCCCCAATCCCGGCAGCAGCCGTTCGAGCCGGTCAATCCACCTGGGTGTCTGGCCATACAGCATGGCCGGAGTGTACCCGCGGAGGAAAACTTGTCACGACCGGAAAATGTGTCGTTACTTCCTGGACGCGGCGCGCCGGCGGGCCGCGTAGATCGTGGCGATACTGCTCAGCCAGAGCAGGACGATGCTCGGCTCGGGCACCACCAAGCTGGCGTCGCTCGTAAGCAGATGCAGCCCGGCATTGCCCAACAGCGTGACCTGCGAGGACGTGAACGCGTTCGAGGAGATGAAGTAGATCTGAACGTCGTTGCTGATGATCAGGTGCGCGTCGGGAGCCAGATCCAGTTCATTGACGAACAAGGCGTTTTGCCCGCCCGGATCGAACCCGCCGTTGATGTCCGCGCCCGCGACCTCGGTCGTGTTGTCGATCTCCAGCGTGCCCAGGGCGAAATTGCTCTGGAACTGGACCAGCGCGTTCGTCGCCGCGATTCCGACCAACACCGCGCCGAACCCGCCGGAAATACTGAGATCGCCGATGTTGCGGCCGGCCGCGTAAAACTGCTGCGTCAGGGTCAACGAGGCATCGAACACGAACTTGGCCGACACCGTGTTGAACGCGTTCGACTGCGTGCTCTGGTTGACGAAGTTGGCGACGTGGCTTCCGTTGTTCGTGAACACGTACACATCGCCGCCGCCCGCCTGGATATAGCCGCTGCCGGCCAGCGTGTAGGTGTTCTGGAACACATTCGTCGTTGGATCGGTGATCCAGGCGCCGCTGTTGACCACCGCGCTGGCGAACGTGCCCACGCTATGGGTCATCGCCAGCGTGCCCTGGTTCATAAATGTCCCATCGACCACCAGATTGCCGTTGTTCGCCCCCACCGTGCCGCTGGAAAGATTGACCAGCGAACTGTTCAGCGTCAGCGGCTGGCCGGCGTTGTTCGCCATCAACTGCCCGCCGTTATAGACGTTCGGAGCGATGGTGCCGAACCCGCTGATGCCATGCGAGAAGCTGTTGCTGATGTCGCCCCCGATGACCGTGCCGCCCGACAGAATGACCTGGCCATTGTTGATCCACGAGTTCACGCCGTTGGCCTGCAACGTCCCACCCCGGCTGGCCTCCAGCGTGCCCGTGGCCTGATTGCCACTCAGCGCCGCAACGTACAGCAATCCGTTCGTGGCGCGAACGTAACCAGGGTTCGACAGCGTCGAACCGATGGTGCCGTAGCCGGAAATTGTCCCGTAGTTGACCAGGGCGCCGCTGTTGAACGCGCCGCCGTTGAGCGATGTCAGCGCCTTCAGGCTCAGTGTCCCGCCGTTGACCGTCACGCTCTTGCCGCCATTGACGATCATGTTCGCCGCGATGGTCCCGTTGCCGCCCACCGTCCCGTCCACCGTGAATGTGCCGCCCGTGAGCACGCCGCCGTTGATCGTGACCGTGCCGGCGCTCCCATTGCTCCAAGCGGAGGCAACATTGAGGGTGCCGAGGATATTGACGATGCCGTTTTGGAAGGGTATGGCCGTCAATGTCAATGTGCCTCCGCTCGAAGCCGTGATTGTCGCCCCGCTGTTGTTGAGCAGCGAGGGACTGAACGTCCCGAAGCCGGTGATGCTGCCCGCGTTGGTCAAGGTGCCGCCGACAACGCTGCCGCCGAGCATGCTCAGCAAGCCGCCGTTCTGCCATGCTGGTATGGAGCTGAGCGTCGCCGCGTTATCGACGGTGACCGTGCCGGTCTGCGTCAGCGCGTTGATCAACGCCAATGTGCCGTTGGTTGCGACCATCGAACCGGTGTTAACCACCGTGTTGGAAACCGTGCCGAACCCCGCGAACAATCCCGTCGACGTGTTCGTCAAGGTGCCGCCACTCGTGAACCCGCCGTTGAGCAGGATTGTGCCGGTGTTCAGCCAGCTCGGTGTCACGTTCAACTGGCTGTTGGCGGCGATATTGACCGTGCCGTTCTGGGCGAAGGAAGCCGTCGCCTGCAACGTCCCGTTTGTCACGTAGATGAGACTGTTGTTGACCGCGCTCTGGATTCCACCAAATCCGGTCATCCTGCCCGCGTTGGTAACGGTCGATCCGATGATATTTCCGCCCGCCATCGCGATCGTGCCGCTGTTCTGCCAGGCCTGTAGCACGTTCAACGTCCCGCCATTCGTGACGATCGCATTACCATTTTGGATCAGCGCCAATGCCAGCGTCAGCAGACCCGAATCCGCCGTCAGCGTCGCTCCCGCGTTATTGATCACCTGGGGACTGAACGTTCCGAAGCCTTCGAGGCTGCCGCCGTTGGTGATGCCCGAACCGATCACCGTGCCGCCACGCATCCTCATCGTCCCGCTGTTCTGCCAGGCCTGCAGCGCGTTCAACGTCGCCCCGTTGCTGACCACGAGATTGCCCAACTGCACCGGCGCCGCCGCCAATGTGAGTGTTCCGCCGGTGGCCGTGACCGTTGCCCCGCCATTGTTGACCAGTTGCGGCGTGATCGTGCCGAAGCCGCTGACGTTCGCCGCGTTCGTAATCGTCGAGCCAATCGCCGTGCCGCCGGCCATGCTCAACATCCCGGCGTTCTGCCACGCCTGCAGCACGTTCAGCGTGCCGCCGTTGGCCACAACGAACGTGCCGAGCTGGCTCGGAGCCGTCGCCAGCGTCAACGTGCCGCCCGTGGCCGTGACCGTCCCACCGCCGGTATTTTGCACCTGAGGGTTGATCGTCCCGTACCCGCTGATGCTGGCCGCGTTGGCAATGGTCGACCCGATGGCCGTGCCGCCGAACAAACTGAATGTCCCGTTGTTTTGCCAGGCTTGCAGCACGTTCAATGTCGCCGCGTTGCTGATGACCACGCTGCCCAACTGGCTCGGTGCGACCGTCAAGGTCAACGTACCGCCATTGGCCGTGACCCGGCCGCCGCTGGCATTGCGCACTTGTGGCGTGATCGTGCCCGAACCGAAGATCGTGCCCGAGTTCGTCACGGTGGAACCAACGAGATTGCCGCCCTGCATGTTCACGGTGCCGCTGTTCTGCCATGCCTGCAACACGTTGAGCGTGCCCGCATTGGCGATATTGACCCACCCGTTCTGAGTGGGCGCGGCGACCAGCGTTAACGCACCCGCCCCTGAAGCGGTTAATGTGCCGCTTCCCATGTTCACGAGCTGGCTCGAAATCGTGCCAAACCCGTTCACTAACCCGACGTTGGTCACCGCGCCACCCATTAGCCCTCCACCCACAATGTTCACCGTGCCGTTGGTATTCAACCAAGCGGACGCGACGTTGAGTGTGCCGTCGCTGGTGATTGAAAACAGACCCAGGTTCTCCACGAAATCGCCCGTATTCGTCGACAGGTTCATCACGCCATTGGTAATCAACACCGTGCCCGGCGTATCGTTGTACAACGAACTGGAAATTGCTCCCGGCCCGGTGATGCTGCTCTCGTTGGTGATCACACCGTTCATCAACAGCCCGCCGCCATTCAGGACAACCGTGCCGGTGTTCTTCAGGAAGTTGTTGCTCAGCGCGACGGTCGAGGCCGCATTCAGGTTGCTGAGCACGCCGGCGTTGGCGTTACCCTGCAGGCCGAGCGAGAAGACCCCGTTGCTGGCCATGATCTTGCCCGTCGCCATGTTCGCCACCGCCAGGTTCTGGGTGCCGACGCCATAAACGAGGCTGTTGTTGGTAATCACGCCGGCCCCGCCATTGACCGTGATATAGCCGCCCTGCATTGCCACCGTGCCCTGGTTGACAATCGCCGAGCCGCCACCGTTGACCGTCAACGAAAGCGTCGCCGCCCCGTTGATCAGATTGTTCGCACCCAGCAGGCCGTTGTTGGTCACGCCGACCGTCGCGATCAGGTTGCTCAGACCGGGGATCGGCGCCTGCGCCACGAACGACGCCAAGGTGCCGGCGTTGATGATCGGGAAACTGGCCACGTTGCCGACGCCCGCGATGATGTTGTAGTTGGTGATCGTGCCCGAGCCGCCATTGAAGTCGATCGTGCCACCGGAGAGCGAGACCGTGCCCTGATTGATGAGGATGTTGCCCGACTGTACGATGTTCAGCACCGCGTTGGAACTGGCCGTGCCGATGGTCGCCGCATTGTTGTTCGTGAAGCTGGACAGACGGACGGTCAGCGTGCCCGTGCTGGCGATGCTGCCGGCATTGGCGAGCACCTTGCCATTGTTGACCACTCCGCCGCCATCGATCGTGCCGTAGCCACCGATGAAGCCGGTGCTCGTGATCGTGCCGTTGGTAACCGTGCCGCCGAGCACCGTGACCGTGCCGCTGTTGACCCATGCCTGTGCGGCATTGAGCGTCGCGCCGCTGCTGACCGTGATCGACCCGTTCTGCGTCGGCGCGACCACGAGCGACAGCGTCCCGTTGTTCACGTTGACGCTGCCATTGTTGACCAACGCGCCGCTGATCGTGCCGCTGCCGTTCAGAATCACGTCGCCGGAGTTGACCAGCGTATTGCTCACCGCGCCCATGAACGCGAACGTGCCGGTATTCGTCACCGCGCCTTTGAAGAACGTGTTCGCCGTGACCCCGACGTTCGCCGCATTGCTCAGGCCGCTGTTGAAGTTCGCGCCGGCCACCGCGTTGGTCAGCGCGCCGGTCCCGCTGACCACCATCGTGCTGCCGTTGTAGTTCTCGCCGTTGAGGTTGAAAACGCCACCATTGATGCCGGCCGGTCCACTGATCGTCCCGGCGTTATTCAGCGTGAACGTACCGCCGCTCTGCCAGAGGTTGCCGCCGATGGTTCCATTGAAATTGATCGCGCCTGAATTCGTGACCGAGCCCGTCACATGAGCTACATACGACGGGTCGAATGTCAGCGAGCCCGTATTGTTGACGCCGCCGTTCAAGAGTGGCGAAGCCTCCGTCCCCAAGCCGAAGAAATAGGTATGGCTTGTCCAATCAAAACTGCCCGTGTTCACCAATGTGCCGTTGATCGTGCCCGCCTGCGTCCACGTCCCGTTGTTCACCACCTGGCCATTGATCGCCACGCTGGAGTCATCGAGCAAATCGTTCAGATTGAAGTTTACCGTGCCATTATTGACGACGCTGCCGGTGATGGTGCCGACTCCACCGCTGTTCTGCATCGTCGCCCCGTTATTGATCGTCAACAGACCGGCCGTCAGCAGATTGTTCACGAGATCAAACCCACCGCCACTGATCGTCGCATTCCCCGTGAATGTCGCGTTCCCGCTGAGCGTCAGACTGCCCGCCGTCTGCAGGTAACTGCTCATCGTGCCGCCCCAGTTCACCCGGCCCTGGTTGACCACGAAGGCGGTGATGGTCCCGCTCCCACTCAACGTCCCGGTGCTGCCGATGTTGGTCACCGTGCCGCCAATCAGCGTCCCGCTAACATTCAGCGTTCCGCTGTCCGACCAATCGGAAGCGACGTTCAGAGTTCCTCCGCTAGCCACGTTAATGCCGCTGCCCGTTTGCGCCGTCAGCGCACTGCCCGCCAATGTCAACGTCCCGCCCGTGGCCGTGATCAGGCCCTGGTTGATGATCGCATTCGAGATCGTGCCGAACCCGCTGATGTTATCTCCACTGGTGACGGTCACGGTCCCGCCTTCGAGCAGTCCGCCCTGCATGTTCAGCGAACCGCTGTTGTTGAATGCCTGTTGCACGTTCAACGTGCTGCCCGCCGCCACGTTGACCGTGCCGTTCTGGGTGAGCGCTCCACTGACCGTCAACAGGCCGCTGTTGGCGGTGATCACGCCAGTCGCGGAATTGACCAGTGGCGCGGAAACGGTGCCCGAACCGCTGAGAGTCGCCGCGTTCGTCACCAATTGACCGGACATCACGCCATTCTGCAAATTGATCGCCCCGTTGACGCTGGCACCCGCCGTCGAGTTGGTGAGCACTCCGCCGCTGGTCACGACCATCAAACTGTCGAAGAGGCCCTTTCCATTGAGATCGAAGCTGCCGGCGGTGACCGTCGCCGTGCCCGTAATCGTGCCGGCGCCGTTGAGCTTGGTCGTCCCGGAGTTGACGAACGTATTGCTGATCGCGCCCTGCCATTGGAAAGTTCCCGTGTTCGTGACAGGACCCTTGAAGAACGTATTCGCTGTGACCGCCACCACGCTGGCGTTGCTCAGACCGCCGTTGAGAGTGGCGCCAGCCACGCTGTTGGTCAATACGCCACCCGCACCGTCGACCACCATGAGGGCATCGGTAAGACTCTGGCCATTCAGGTTGAGTGTGCCACCCTCGATCATCGTGTTCCCCGTGACCGTGCCGGCTCCTGCCAGCGTGATTGAACCGCCCGTTGAATTGACCAGGTTGTTGCTGATGACGTCGCTGAACGCGAACGATCCGGAATTGCTGACCACCCCGCTCACGTACACCGTGCCGTTCGTATCAAATGTCAATGAACCGGAGTTCACGATACTCCCCGTGATGCGTACATTGATCGAGTTGGTGTAGAACGCCATCACGCCGGAGTTGACCACATTGTTGCTGATGGCCCCGCGCTGGATCCAAGTGCCCGTGTTGGTGACCGGACCGTTGACGTAGGTGTCGCGGAACAGGTTGACCGTGCCGGCGTTGGTGATTCCGCCAACGAGCGTGGCATTCTGAACGCTATTGGTCAGCGTGCCGGCCGTGCCGATCGCCAGCAGGCCATCCGTCAGCCGGCCGCCCACCAGATCCAACGTGCCGCCATTGATCGTCGCCACCCCGGTGATCGTCGCCCCGCCATTGACCGTGAAACTACCCGCTGTCTGCAGGTAGTTGTTCATGGTGCCGCCCCAGTTCACCCGGCCCTGATTGACGACCAACGAGTTGATCGTCCCGGAACCGCTCAGCGTTCCGGTGCCACTGGTGTTGGTCAACGTGCCGCCGATGATCGTGCCGTTGACCGTGATCGTCCCGCTGCTGGCCCAGTCCGGCGCAACCTGGAGTGTGCCACCGGAATTGACGAGCACCCCACCGCTTTGGGTCAGACCATTCGCCAGTGTCAACGTGCCGCCGCTGGCGGTGATCAGCGCCCCGGCCGAGTTGACCAAGGCGTTGGAGATCGTGCCAAACCCGCCGATGTTGTTGCCCGCCGTATTGTTGACACTGCCGCCGGTCAGGAAGCCGCCCTGCATGTTCAGCGAACCGCTGTTGTTGAACGCCTGTTGCACGTTCAGCGTGCTGCCCGCGGCCACATTGACCGTACCGTTCTGCGTGAGCGTGCCGCTGACCGTCAGCAGCCCGCTGTTGGCCGTGAGCACGCCGGCCGCGGAATTGACCAGCGGCGCGGAGATCGTGCCCGAACCGCTCAGCGTCGCCGCGTTCGTGACCAGTTGACCCGACAACACTGCATTCTGCAAATTGACGACCCCGTTGACGCTCGCACCCGCCGTGGAGTTGGTGAGCACTCCAGCGCTGGTCACGACCATCAAACTGTCAGAGAGGCTCTTTCCGTTGAGGTCGACGCTTCCGGCGGTAATGGTCGACGTGCCCGTGATCGTGCCGGCGCCGTTGAGCTTCGTCGTGCCCGAGTTCACGAACGTATTACTGATCGCGCCCTGCCACTGGAACGTTCCCGTGTTCGTCACCGGACCGTTGAAGAACGTGTTCGCCGTGACCGCGATCACATTGGCGTTGTTGACCCCGCCGCTGACCGTGGCGCCGGCCACGCCGTTGGTCACCACGCCCGTGCCGTTGACCAGCAACTGGCCGTTGGCCATCGCCTGCCCGTTCAGATTCAACGTGCCGCCGTTGACCGTTGCCGTTTGCGTGATGGTCGCCGTGTTGTTCAGCGTCATCGTGCCGTTGCCGGAGTTGACGAGGTTGTTGCTGATCGCGCCCTGGAAGAAGAACGCGCCGGTGTTGGTAACGGTGCCGTTGAAGAACGTGTTGGCCGTGACGTATACCGTGCCGGCGTTGCTCACACCGCCGTTGACCATGGCCCCGGCGTTGGCCGCGCCGCCATTGGTCAACACGCCACCACTGCCGATCACCAGCAAGGCGTTATTGGTCAGATTGTTGCCGACGAGGTCCAGCACGCCGCTGCTGTTCACCACAATATTACTCGTGACCGTGGTGTCATCATTGAGTGTGAAACTGCCGGAGTTCTGCAGGCCATTGCTGATCGTGCCGCTGAAATTCATCCGCCCTTGATTCACCACCGCCCCGACCACGACGCCCGTGCCGCCGAAGAACCCACTGGCCAGGTTGGTGATGTTCCCGCTGCGCAACGTACCGCGCGCCAGATTGATCGTGCCGAAATTGGTGATGATCGCGCTGCCGGTACCCGCGGCCCCGAACGTGAGCGTTGCCCCGGCCGTCGCGCCGATCGTGCCGCCATTGCCAAACGTGTTGGCGTTGGTGAACTGCAACTCCACCACCGCGCTGGTGGCCAGAATGCTGCCGCCCGAAAGGTTGACGACCTGCGAGGCGTTCTGGATGATGCCGCCGCCGGTGATCGTGCCGCCGGACTGATTGGTCAACACCGCCCCGCCGAGGTTCAACACGGCGTTATTGCCCGCGGCGCCCTGCAGATTGATCGTGCCGAAATTGGTGAGCGAGGAGGCTCCGGGCACGGTGAGCGTGCCCCCGGCGCCGATCGTGACCGTGCCGCCCTGGGCCACCAGGTTGCTGATAGTGAACGTGGCGTTGGTCGCGAGGATCGTGCCGAGGTTGAACACGGCGGCGGCATTCAGACTGCCGGCGCCGGAATTGGCGATTGTCGCGCCGGCGATATTCGTGACGTTGGCTCCCGATTGATAGGCGCCGCCCGCCACCAGCAGCGTGCCGGCGTTGGCGAATACACCATTGTTGGTGAGGAACCCCTCGACCACGATGGTCGCGTTCGTGTCGAACAACGAATTGATCGAGCCGCCGTTGACAAACGTCAGCGTTGCCGCCGATGCGCCCGCCACCGCCCGATACACGCCCGACCCGTTGGCGGCTCCGACCAGATTCAGGTTGCCGTTGGTGGCCGTGACCAAGCCGGCGTTGACGAGTTGATTCGAAATTGTGCCGAACCCGGCGACATTGCCACCGGCATTGTTGGTCAGGTTCCCGCCGGCCAGTACGCCGCCGCCGAGCTGCACCGTGCCCGAGTTGGCCCACGCCGGGTTGACCGTCAACGTGCTCGCCCCCGCGTTGATGGTGCCGCTGTTGGCCGGCGCGGCCGTCAGCGTCGCGCTGTTGTTCAGGTTGAAACTGCCGCTGTTGACCAGCGCGTTGCTGACAAACCCCTGGAAGAATATCGCGCCGGTGTTGGTGACCGGACCGTTCAGGTACGTCGTCTGGGAGACGAAGATCGTCCCGGCGTTGGTCAATCCCGCGCTGACGCTGCCGCCGGCCACGCCGTTGGTCAAGAGCGCGCCCGCGCCAATGACCACCCGGCCGCCGGAGAGGTCGTTGCCATTCAGGTTCAGCGAGCCGCCATTGATCTGCGCGGTGCCCGTGACCACGGAATCGTTGTTCAGCGTCACGGTACCGGTGCTGGTGAGATTGTTGCTGATCGCGCCCTGGAAGAACAACGCCCCGGTGTTGGTCACCGGGCCGTTGAAGAACGTGTTGGCGGTCACGGCAATGGTCGCCGCGTTGCTGACGCCGCCATTCACCGTCGCCCCCGCGACGCTGTTGGTCACCACGCCCGCGCCCCCGTCGACGACCAACAGGCCATTGCTCATTGTCTGGCCGTTGAGATTCAAGGTGCCGCCGTTGATCGTGAACGTCCTCGTGATCGTCGCCGTGTTGTTCAGCGTGACCGTGCCGCTGCCGCCGTTGACGAAGTTGTTGCTAACGACGTCATTATTGAAGAAGAACGCGCCGGTGTTCGTGACTGTGCCGTTGAAGAACACCTGCGGAGAAGCAAAGGTCGCCGCGTTGCTCAAGCCGCCGTTGAAGGTCGCCGCGGTTCCGCTGCTGTTTGTGAGAACGCCCGTGCCCGTGAGAACCATCAGGTTGTTGGAATAGGTCTGGCCGTTGAGGTTGAATACGCCGCCGTTGACCGTCGCGTTCTGGGTGATCGTGGCGTTGCCATTGAGCGTGATCGAGCCGGAGCTGACGAGATTGTTGCTCACCCAGCCCTGGTAAATCATCGTGCCGGTATTGGTGACGGCTCCGTTCAGATACGTGAGCTGCGAGACATAGATCGTCCCGGCGTTGGTCAGGCCCGCGCTGACGCTGCCGCCGGCCACGCCGTTGGTCAACAGCGCGCCCGCCGCAATCACCACCCGGCCGCCCGAGAGATCGTTCCCGTTGAGGTTCAACGAGCCGCCGTTGATCTGCGCGGTGCCCGTGACCACGGAATCGTTGTTCAGGGTCACCGTGCCGGCGCTCGCCAGATTGTTGCTGATCGTGCCCTGGAAGAACAACGCCCCGGTGTTGGTCACCGGGCCGTTGAAGAATGTGTTGGCCGTCAGGGCGATGGTGGCGGCATTGCTCACCCCGCCGTTGACCGTGGCGCCGGCCACGCCGTTGGTCACCACGCCCGTGCCGTTGACCAGCAACTGGCCGTTGCTCATCGCTTGGCCGTTGAGATTGAGTGTGCCGCCGTTGATGGTCGACGTCTGCGTGATGGTCGATGTATTCCCGAGCGTGATGCTGCCGTTGCCGGAATTGACCAGGTTGTTGCTGATCGTGCCCTGGAAGAACATCGTCCCGTTGTTGGTGACGATGCCGGTGAAGAGTGTGCTCGCGGAAAGATAGATGGTGCCGTTGTTGCTGATGCCGCCGCCGAGCATCGCGCCCGCCGTGCCATTGGTCAGCAACCCGGCGCTGCCGATCGTGGTGATGCCGACGGTTTCATTTCCGCCGTTGAGATTGAAACTGCCCGAGTTCACGCTGACCACGGCGCTGTTGCCGATCTGATTGTTGGCAATCAGCTTCACCTCGCCGCCAGCGATGGTCAGATTTCCGCCAATGGCGTTGACGCCCGCCGTCTTGCCCAAATCCAGCTCGCCCCCGCTCACGGTCGTCAACCCGCTGTACGTATTGGCTGCGGTGCCGGACAACGTGAGCGTGCCCGAGCCGATCTTCGTCAGACTTCCCGAGCCGCTGAGCACGCCCGAGTAGGTCGTGTTGGCGTTGTTATTGCCGACGCTGAGCCCGATTCCACCGGCGGAGTTGGTCAGCCCGATGTTGCCCGTACCGGACAAACCGCCGAGGGTGTAGCTCGTGGGCGTGCCGAAGGCCAATGCGTTGTTGGTCAGGTCATAAATCGTGCTGTTCTGGACGGCCAGCGAATTGTTCAGGCTCAGCGTGCCGGAGCTGATCGTCGCGCCGCCGCTGAAGGTGTTGGCGTTGGCGAGCATGATCGTCGTGGTGCCGTTGTTGCCCGCTGTGGTGAACCCGCCCGGGCCGGTGATCGCTCCGCTCAATGTCATCGTCGTGCCGACCGATGTTTGCACGCCACCGATGAACGAGTTGTTGGAAATAACAATCGGGCCGGAATACGTGATGCCCACCGATTGCGCGCCCAGCGCGCCGCCATTGAGCACGATCGGATTGGCAATCGTCGCCGCCGATCCCGTGTCGTAGGAGAACGTGCCGCCGCCATTGACCGTGACGGTGCCCGTGCCGACCTGATTGGCTGCGGTCACGCCGCGCACCTGCAGCCAGCCGCTGTTGGCGGTCCCGTCGCCAATGTTGATATTGCCGGTAAACCCGGAACTCGCGGCCGTGAACAGCCACTGGTTCCCGTTGCCATTGGAGTCCAGGATATTCAAGGTGCCCGAGCCGGACAGAGTGCCGTTGTAGAAGATGTAGGAGAAACTACTCGAAGCGTAATCCAGTGTGCCGCCATTGGCGCCCAGCGTCGTTGAAAACGTGGCCGTGGCCCCCGACGCGCCCGAATAGCGCAACGTGCCGCCGTTGAGCGTCAGGCTTCCCGTACCGATGCTCGAGGAGCTGCTGCCCGTATTGAACAACGTGCTGGCGAGCACCGTGCCATTGCTGATGATCGTGCCGCCGCTGTAGGTGTTGGCGCTGCCCAGCGTCAAGAGACCGCTGCCGTTCATGTCCAGCTTGCCCGTGCCGCTGACCACACCGGAGAGCGTCGCGTTGCCAGTGCCGCCGATGGTGAGCTGGTTGGCGCCCATGCTCAGGCTGCCGCCAATCGTCAATCCGCCGCCCGTGCCGGTGAGCCACGTCTGCGACGCGCCGAGTATGACCTCCGGGTTGATCGTCAAGGTCCGCGAGGCCGTGGACATGTCGATGCCGACGCCGTTGACACCGTTGAGCGTCAATGTGTTGCCGGCGTTGAACGTGACGTTACCGGTGGGATTGACGATCTTGATTTCACCCCAGGTCAGATTGGCGCCCAAGCTGAAGGTCGTACCGGCGGAGGTGTTCGTCCACAGAGCGATGCTGGTGGATCCGGGCGCGGTTCCGCCGGTCCAATCCGAGCCGCCCGCCAGGGTTCCTGTGTTGCTGTTCTTGGTAATCGTCTGCGCGAGGCCCCCAGAAGCGAGGCCCAGCGACAGAATGAGGATTCCAACGCGAAGGAACGTCTTCCCTGTATGTCCCGGTTGTGCCATGCGGTTACGCTGCCTGGTGCGTCTCTCCGTTTCCGTTCGTTTGTTCAGGAGTATGGCCGTTGCCGTTCCCGTTGTCTTTCGCGCCGTCCTGGACGGCGACCGCCACGCCGATGCCTTCGGACTCTTGGAGAAGTTCGTGGGCGATGCGGGCGATTTTCTTGCGGTGTTTGATCACCGCGGGGTGGGTGATGCCGAGTTCGCGGCCGGCCTCGCGGACGCCGCAACCCTTCATCAGGAGGAAGAGGACTTGTTGCTGCATGGTCGTCAGCAGCGGGAGGATGAGATGGAGAACATCGCTGGTGATCAATTCACCCTGGATTACGATCGGGCCCACCAGCGGAGTGGAACCGGGCGCGTCCGCGCCGCGGCGCTCGTTGCCGGCCGGCAGGGATTCACCCGCCGGCACGGGATTCGACAAGCCAGCGCGCTCGCCCGTCGTCAGGCAGTTGCGCGCGTAAAATTCGCAGCTTCTCAGGTACCAGGTCGGCTCGCGGTCGGGATCGACCGTCCGGATGCGGACGAGATGCAGGAACATCTCGTTCATCAGGTTTTTCTGGGCGTCCGGATCGCTCGTCAACCTCGAAGCGATCACCTGCAACTCTTTGACAATCACGTTTTCCGTCATGTTGGCAACACTGTCCCCTCGCTGGCCCAAATACGTCAGGGCCGAGACTTCTTATTTCTGCGAGAACCAGGCGACACGGGACCTGTGTTCACTCCGCACCGCACACCGACAACTTCTCCAAGTCGGGCGGACTACCAGCGCCCGCTATGCCAATAAATACAAGGCTTGCAGGGCGGCTGGTGCCTTCGGATGCAACCTCCAGCAGGCAAGTGGGTTGTGGGAAACTGTGACGATTACGCTTTCTTGGGGAGGCACCGAATGCGCCAGCGGTGGCGGGTCGAGTGTCCACCGGAGTTGACACGCTGAACACCAGTGTCCAGTCCACTTGAACACTTTGTGTGTTCAGGGGGTGGACAGTCGATTACCAGCGCAAGGTAACCGCTCGGGGAAAGGATGCGGACGCAGCTAACGAGTCAGACGGAATTGTATCTGGCCGGCGATCAATTGAAACAGCTCGGCCAGGTCGCTTCCGTTGCCGGTGACGAAAGCCACACCGGCGGGCAGCGAGGGATCGTAGTGGGCCGGATTTGGATTGGTCGGGTCATTGGCCACCGTTTGGAGGAAATCCGGATCCGGAACGTCTCCGTCATTCGCGTTGTCCAAGCCGACGCAGAAGACGTAAGTACCCGACGCTTGCAGCTGTCTGGCAACGTTAATGCAGCGGTTTGTCGCATCGATGACAACATTCTCCATGGTAAATGTCCGATGCGTGCCATCATAAGAGGTGTAGGTTCCAGTGTCACTGCAGCATCCATGACCCCCGGCATCACAGTAAGATGTCCCCTGTAAAGCAATGGTCGTGTTCGTATGAAAAAAGGCGACAGGATTGTTGGGAGTGTTGGGAAGACGCCCGCCGAAATTCCACGGCCCCGCCGGGGACGGGCATGAAATGCTCGACTCGATCATATTCGCCAGCCCATCCGTAAAGAACACAACCGCTTTGACCGACGTGTCCGTCGAACCGATGCTATTCTCCAAAAGCATCGCGTTTGTCAGACCGCAAATCGCGCAGGTTCCCCCGCCCCAACTGATGCCACCGACGGCTTTCGGAACCGCCGTGTTAAAAGCGCCTGTCATCGGCACATCGTTGGTCCACGTAGAGGCAAAGCTGATAACCGCCGCTTGATCGACACCCGGAATGAAATCGCCGATGAAATCATCCACTGCGGAGGGCAAGTACATGCCGCCCTTGGTACTGCCAGTAGCCGGGTCCATGGATCCGGAGCGATCCAGCACCAAGGTCATGATGAGCGGGAGGCGGGTTGCCTGGGCACTTTGGCCGACCGCAAACGTGTTGAGGTTGATCATCCCGCCGACGTTGAGCAGCCCGAGGAAAAACGTCTTGTTGGTTGCCGTGGCGCTTACGTTCAAAACCACATTGTTCCCCGCGTTGCTGAACGTAATGGATGGTGACGGCGTGCCGATCACATAGCCGGGCGACACGTTGTTTGTATTGGGGGCGAAATTGGCGGCAAAAGTGGCCTGGGCGATGTGGACGGCCTGCGTTGTGCCCTGGTAATAATTGTTCATCCCGGCCAACGCCGCAGCATCGAGGGCCTTGGACAAGCGCGCCTGGGTGATATAGGCAAACCCGAGATCGATCCCCAGTCCGACGAACAACAGCAACACGATCAGGAAAAGGGCCAACATGATCAGCACCTGGCCGCGCTCGCGCCGGCCGTTCTGCTTCGGACAATCACGGGTGGTATTCATGTTGCCTCGCATCGGTGTTGAGCCTCATTGAAAATACGCCACATCGTAAAACACGTTGGATAGACCAACGATTCGCAGCGGCGCGGGCGGTTTATAGACGTAAAAAACTTCCGCGATGTAACAGGAGCCGCCGACTTGAACCAGATTGGTGTTGGGCAGTTTCGTTTTCGAGATCGATCCCACGCCGGTTCCGATCTTGCTGCTGACCGACAAGTGACCGGCGGACACCTGTTGGCTAATGAACATATTGCCGTTGCCGTTGGTTACCACCGTCAGAATGATCTTGCCCGAAGTTGAGTTTGACAGATTCAGGGGAGTGGACTCCATCTCGATGGCAGCCAACGCGTTCGGCAGGATCTGTGGTTGGTTTGGCCCCCCGCCGCGGGCCGCCAGATTCGCCGCCTCGCGGCTGATATTGGTCAGCAACTGCTTTTCGTAGATCGCGACGCAGAAATCCACGAGACAATACGCCAGCAACACCAGCGTCAGCAAAACAAGGGAGAATTCGACCAGAGCCTGACCGGATTTGTTCCGCGACGGAAACCGCGAGCATGCTGATCGGATTGTTCGGAAATTCTTGTTCATAGCCGTCTAATGCGCCTGACTGTTGGGGAAACTCTCGTTGCGAAACGTTACGATCTCGACGAGCGTGTTGCTGCCGTTCGGGCCAAAATAGCGGGCGATCCCGGGCGTGAAAAAGCCCAGCCGGGTATCAATCTCAATGGTCACGTTCTCGCCACCATAACCGGCGAAGCCAGAGGTGCCACCTTTGGGGTTTTGCCCGACCGGGCTGCTGCTCACGGTGATGGTGGTGGTGTTGAGGCTGTACAACGGGCCCAACGCATTCTGCGCAACCCGTTTGACGGAGTTCACACGCGACATGCCGGACATCGATTGGCCCGTGACCGCATATCGGCCCGCCAGGCGAATGGCCGCCTCGACCGTTTCCCGAATCCAGTAATAGCGGCCCAGATCAATCAGAGCGAACATCAGGAGGAGGAACAAGGGCAGAATCAACGCAAACTCCACCAGGTCCGTCGTCCCCCGGCGGTCCTTGAATAAGCGATTTCTGCGCGGCCTGTTTTTGTCCACGAAGTTCCTCACGTTGTTGCGACGCGACCCGATTCACACGCCACTGCGCCGTCGGCCATCGACGGAATTCTGCGGATGGAGAAGCGAGCAAACACTTCTCGCTGTTCGTGACGGACCCAGACTGATGCTCGCGTGCTACTCACCCCACACCGTTACCCTGATTATACCCAGTACCCAAACTCAACGCAAGACAAACACGCCTGCGAACAAGCCCTATACCTTGTCGAAGGCACTTCTCGACCGATATGGCGAGCGGCTTATATGCCAGAAAAAACCTGACGTCCGGGTTACCGGTGTCGCGCCATCTGTAACCATCCAGCCGAGGGACACTTAGGACACGGCACATCAACCATGATAATCGCCGCGACTGGTTCTACAGGAGTCCGGAGTGTAAGGTTTCCAGACAAATTGCACACAGGCGTTAAGTTTTCTTTACACTTGGGTTGTTACCAGCCCCCCCCAGAATCTGGCTCGGAAAGCTGCCCTGAACCGCTACGGGAGCGCCTTGGCCAACTCGGCGAAGTTGGTGTTTGCCGGCGCCGCCCGCGTCACGGAGGCGAGTTCCAGGAGGATTTGTTCCACCGGCTCGGTCGATGCGCGTTTCGGTTGCTCCGTCCACACGCCGTCATTGGTCCGCATCACGTGCAAGACATCGGCAACGGTCAGCCGATCCGGCGGATGCGCGGGCTGGAGGCCGCCTTCGCCGTCGGCAATCTCCACCAGCACGCCGCCATCGATCAGCCGGTGCGCCAGTTGGTTGACGGCCTGCAACGGCGCGCGCAGCCGGCTGGCGATGGTTTCCGTGTCCGGCGGCGGAAGCCCGCGCAAGAAGTGGCCGCACACCTGGAGCACGGCGCGGCAGGCCAACAATTCCCGCTGCGCCTGGTCGAGTCGGTCCGTCACGCGCTGCTGCATGTAGAGCCGGACGTTTTGTGCCGCGAACGACACCTGCGCGCCGAGCAGCACGATCAGCCACGAGAAATACAGGCCCAGCAAAAAGACCGGGAGTATTCCCAACCCGCCGTAGATCTTGCTGTAGGCGACCACTCGCGAGAAATACATCGCGCTGAGCTGGCTGTTGAGCTGCCACAGCGTCCCTGCGACGAACCCGCCGATCAGCGCCGCATGCAGCCGCACGCGCGTGTTCGGCATCAGGCCGTACATCAGCGAGAAACCAATCCACAGCACGATGTACGGCGTCAGTTGCAGAAGCGCCACCTGAAACCCGGGCGTCTTCGCCAGCCGGTTCAACACGCCGGCGTACTCGGCCGTCCCCGTTGCCGCCAGCGCGCCAAACACGACCAGCGGCCCGAGCGTGATCGACGTCCAGTAATAGACAATCTTGCGCCAGACCGACCGGCCTTCCGCCACGCCCCAGATGTCGTTGAACGTCTGCTCGATGGTCATCAGCAACTGCACGGCCACCAGGACCAGCAACACCGTGCCGACCGTGCCCAGCTTCCCCGCGTCGATGTTGTCGATGAACGCGCGGACGTCGTCGACGACCTCGCGGCGGGCCTGCGGCGAAACCGCGACGCGACCCGCGGCTGGCAATGCGGCGCCGGCCGCCTGCCCGTCCGCCGGCACGTATTCGAGCTGGGGCGCCACCTTCGCCACGATCGCGTCGATCACTTTCGGCGCCAGATCCACGCTCGCGTTGCGGAGAAATCCCTTCGAGACGCTGAACACCACCGCCAGCAGCGGCACGAGCGCCAGCAGCGTCGTGTAGCACAACGCCGCCGCCCGCAACGGGCAGCGGTTCTGGATGAATCCGCGCACGACCAACACGATGAAATTCACCGCGGTGCGCAGCCGGTGCCGTACGGGATGGGTGTCCGCGCTTTCGGCCAGAGATCCCTCGAAGAACTGTCTCGCCTTTGCATGCCAGAGGGTCAGCACCGTCTGTTTCTGCTTGGCCATGGGGGAAAGTGTAGGGTCCGCCGGCAGCCAAGTCAATTCGGCGTCAGCGTGCCGTTACTGAAACAGCTTGAACACCAGCAAGCCCGCAAACCCCAGGAACAACGCCCCGCAGCCCCGCACCAGCATGGTCAACGTCTGGCCCGTCACCCGCCGTTGCGCGCGGGAAACGAAGAACGCCACCAGGCAGAACCAGATCGCGCCGCCCAGCAGCACGCCCGCGATGCACAGGACCCGGCTCGCCAACCGCGGCGTGACCCATTCATGCGCGAAGAGCACGGTAATCAACGTCGCCCACACGACCACGAGCATGAAGTTCGTAATCGTCAGCGCGAACCCGAGGAAAAACGATCGCGGATGATGCCAGCGCTCATCAAGCCGTTGGGCGGCCGCCTCGCTGGCGTCCAGCCGCTCGGCGCGGAACAGCAGGTACCGGATGCCCAACGCGGCGATCGCCACCACCGCCCCGATCCGCACGCCCAGTACGATGCTGTGCCGGGGGATGCCGAAGATGCGCGGCGTCATCAGAATCGAGGAATGCCCCCATAACGCCAGCGACGCGTACACCGCATCCGCACAGATCGCCCCCAGCCCCATCAGTAATCCCGCGCTGAATCCGCGCCGCAGCGCCTGGTTGATCACGGTCAGATTGACGGGGCCGACCGGCACCGAGACGACGAACCCGCAGAGGATTCCCGCCAGGAACGAGCGAATTAGATGGAGGTTTTCCACGATCCCGTCGTCTAGTTCTCCGCCGAATCGTCTTCCCCTTCTTCGTCAGATTCGATCTCGCGCTGCCAGCGCTTGCTCACCCACGGCCTCACCAACCCATACAAGAGATAGACAATGAACAGGACTGCCAGCGTAATTTGGAAGAACCTCGCCAAGAGCAACCCGATAATGACCACCGCCGCAAACGCCGCGACGGACCGCGCGCGCGTCCAATCAATATACTTGAACGTCGGGTAGCGCACGTTGCTCACCATCAGGCCGGATAGCAGCAGCATCAGCGCCGGCAATACAAACCGCGCGTTGCCCAGCGTTCGATCATGTCCGACCAACCACATCATCAGCATCGTCACGCTCACCACCAGCGCCGCCGCCGAGGGAATGGGGAAACCGACAAATTCGCTGCCGTCGGAATTGCCCGGCTGGGTACTGAGGACGTTGAACCGCGCCAGGCGGATTCCGCCGCAGACGAGATAAATCGCCGCGATGATCCAGCCCGATTCGAATTCCTGCAGCACGATCCGATAAATCAGAAATGCCGGCGCGACGCCGAAACTGACGATGTCCGCCAGCGAGTCGAACTCGCGCCCGAATCGCGATTCCTTGTGCGCCAGACGGGCCAGCCGCCCGTCAAACAAATCAAACGCGAACGCCGCCAGAATGAGCCGGATCGCTGTCTTGATCGGCTCAAAGTCCTCGCCCACCTGATATTTGAAGATCCACGTCAGCGCGAAAAATCCGCACGCCAGATTCCCCGCCGTCAGCAGATTCGGCACGAAATAAATCCGCACCCGCCCGTCGGTCAGCGGGACAATGTCCGCACCGGGCTGGCGCGACGCCGCCCGCGGCTGAGTCTCATGCTCGTCTGGCAATGATTGTCTCTCCCCCAATGGCGTAGTCTCCCACCTTCGCCGCGATCTCCGTCCCCGCCGGCACGTACAGCTCCACGCGGGACCCGAAACGGATCATACCAAATCGTTCCCCTTTCGCCAATGCCGTGCCCTCCGCCGCCCAGCCCACGATCCGCCGCGCGATCAACCCCGAAATCTGCCGCACCGTCACGCGAAATCCATCCGCCGACTCGATGCCGACGACGCGGCTTTCATTTTGGAGCGAGGCCTGCGGGTCGCGCGCGTCGAGGAACTTGCCTTTCTTGTATTCCACGAGTTTGATTGTCCCGGCGATCGGCGCGCGCTGGACATGGACGTCAAAGACCGAGAGGAAGATGGCCACCCGCGTCGCTTCGCCGCCAAGGAAGCGTGGGTCGTCGATGGTCTTGATCTCGACGATTCTGCCCGTCGCCGGCGCGACGATGAGTTTCGCGTCCGCCGGCACGGTCGCTTCGGGATCGCGGAAAAACGAGATGGTGAAGATCAGTAATACGAGCGGCGGAACCGGCGCCCAACGGACGGGGCAACCAAAGATCGTCGCCGCAGTCAGTGCCGCCATCGCGAGGATGGGCCATTTGCCTTCGAGCAATGTGCGCCTGGTAAACATTCGGGAGACGCCAGTTTACCCGAACCCAACAGCTTGTGAAACGATTTCTTATGAGAGGGAAAGGAGACAGAAGACAGTAGACAGAATACAGGAGGGGAGAAATCTGAAGGTAGTAAGCAGGACGCCGGAATGATGACGGCCGCACGCGTCAGAGCGCCTAACGAAAAGACCGTGACCGCGCTCGACCTCGTCCAGTTTCACCCTCCACACCGGCCCGCGCAACTGCGGAAGGTTGCGGAACCCGCACTTCGATCCGCCACCGTCAAGACTTTCACGACGTGGGGTCATTCACGACTTGGGGTCAGGTCTATTCATTATGCATTTGCTGGTTGACCCGCGTGAGGAGGCGGGCGAGGGCGGGGTCGCGGGCAACCCGCAGGCCCAACCGTCGCACGGCGCTGGCCACGCTGACGTAATCAATGCCGCCAACGTAATCGGCCAGTTCGCGCAGGCGCAGGCCGTGCGTCCGGCCCACATACAGCGCGAGATCCCGTCCGTTGTCGCGGTGTCGATCTCGAAAACTGTCCCACGATTCGCCCTTGACCCGTTCCACGGCTCGCACAATCGCCTCCCAGTTCACGCGGCGACGCAGTTGCCGGGCCATCGGCTGTTCGCGCGCGTCACCGTGAAGCCGCCGGCGCATCTGGTCGACGAACCGCTGTCGGCCCAAGAGCAGGCCGGCTTCGAGCCGTTCCCATGGACTTTCGACCGCGCCGGCGCGCACCGCCGTTTCCACGTACCGCTGGTAGGCTCGCGGCCGCTCGGCCCGTCGCCCCGCCCCGAGCATCGCCAGGACGGCGTCGGTGATCAACCAGGGCGGGCAAGCCCGACGACCGACGTAGGCGCCGTAGGAACTCCAGGGGTATTCGCGGAGCTGCTGCAATCGTTGTCGGATCTGCTGGCGATTGGACCCGATGTCGATGCCCGCGTGGTCGCGCGCCTGGGCCATCTTGTCCAACCCGAGCCGCCGGAAGCGCACCGGGTTGAGGTGGACATAGCGGCTGACCTCCACGGCGGCGGTGTCGGCTTCGAGGACCACGGCGTGGAATCGGCCCTGAAACAGATGGCCGACGCGCCGATGGCGGCGATTGAACCAGACGGTGTAGCTGACCTGCAACCACTGCATGGACGGCGAGAGGTTGGCGTGCGGTGTCTGGACCAGCAGATGATGATGATTGTCCAGCAGCACGTAGGCATGCAGGCGCAGCCCGTAGCG
Organism: Verrucomicrobiia bacterium; assembly: GCA_035541135.1. Taxonomy (GTDB): domain Bacteria; phylum Verrucomicrobiota; class Verrucomicrobiia; order Palsa-1439; family Palsa-1439; genus Palsa-1439. The sequence continues at coordinate 133,945 of DATKNW010000056.1, read as the reverse complement.
CTCGACCCATTCCTCCAACAACTCACGCCAGTGAACCCGATCACCATCATCGCGGACAATGGCCCGACGCTCATTGCCCCGGGCGGTGACGTGGTACCAGCCGTCGACCAGATCAATCCGTAGCGGTCGCGCCATGCTCGGAGGCTGCCACGATCCCCCGCTCCTTGTCAAATGCATAATGCATAGACCTGACCCTAAGCTGTTCGTATGCACCCTAAGCTGTTCGTTCTGCATATGACGCCTCACTATGTTGGCAGTGGTTAACGGCCACACGTTACAATGGGCGGGCGCGCGCGGGCGAGATGCTCTGCCGCCTTGTTTTCCCCGCCGAAGCTCAGCTCCCGCGCAAAACACGTAACCACGGACCGGCTCGCCGCGTCTTACGCTGTGGAATTGTCATTGAACCGGCTGGCCGGAGCGGTCATTATTCAGCATCAATTGACATTGGCCCGGCGTGGCATACGTTGAGTCCCATCACGGATCGCGCGTTGGATCGGGTGCAGACACGGAGTCATTTTTCTCATGTTGAAACACGACGAAATTCAGGACCGGCAGGACGTGGCTCCTGTCAGTCGACCACCAGACCCGACGGCGAGAAGCCACGACCTGGAACGACAGGCGCCGGTCTCGCTGGTGAACCTGACGGTGATCATCGGATGCGTCGTGTTGTTTATCGGCCTGCTCTGGTGGGTCCATCATCGGGCGGCGGTCGCGGCGCAGGTTGCCGCCAGCGCGCACGCGGCGGTTCCCGAGGTCCCGGTGATCGAAGGCCGCGTCCAGCAGAAGAACGTCCCCATCTACCTCGACGGGCTGGGCACTGTCATCGCCTACAACACCGTCACCGTCCACGTCCGCGTCGATGGCGAACTCAAGAAGGTCGCGTTCACCGAGGGCCAGGACGTTCATGCCGGCGATCTGCTCGCCCAGATCGATCCCGACCCGTTCCGCACGGCGCTGGAACAGGCCGTCGCGAAAAAGGGCGAGGACGAGGCGGCCCTGGCCAACGCGCAGTTGGACCTGCAACGCGACGCCGATCTCTACCAGCAAAAAATCGCCACGCAACAGACCTACGACACACAAAAGGCCCTCGTCGACCAACTGGCCGCCACCGTCAAAGCCGATCAGGCCGCCATCGACAGCGCCCGGGTTCAACTCAACTACACCACGGTGGTCTCGCCGCTCGATGGCCGCATCGGAATCCGCCTGGTCGACCAGGGAAACATCGTCCACGCCACCGACACCAACGGCCTCGTGGTCATCACGCAACTCAAGCCCATCTCCCTGATCTTCACGCTCCCGGAACAAACCCTCAGCCAGATTCGAAAAGTGGGCGGGTCCGACGGCATCACCGTGTTGGCCGTGGACCGCGACAACAGCACCATCCTGGGCCAGGGAACGCTCGCGGTGATCGACAATCAGATCGATGTTTCCACCGGCCAGATCCGCCTCAAGGCCAACTTCCCCAACGAGAATCTCCGGCTCTGGCCCGGCCAGTTCGTGAATGCGCGGCTCCTGCTCACGACGCGTGAGAACGGCCTGGTGGTCCCCGCATCCGTCGTGCAGCGCGGGCCGGACGGCCCGTACGCGTTCGTCATCAAGGACGATAACACCGTCGAAGTCCGCCCGGTGAAAGTGGCGCAGATCGAGAAAGACGAAGCGCTCATCGACGACGGACTCAAAGCCAATGAGCGCGTCGTCGTCGATGGCCAGTACAAATTACAGGTCGGCTCCCATGTGAAACCGGCGGCCTCGACGAAATCGGCCAACGCCAGGTCCTGACGCTCCATTTTCGTGAACATCTCGGAACCTTTCATTCAGCGGCCGGTGGCCACGTCGTTGCTCATGACCGGCGTGGTCCTCATGGGCTTGCTCGGCTACATGCTCCTGCCGATCTCCGCCCTGCCGCCCGTCGATTTCCCCACCATCCAGGTCACCGCCCAGTATCCCGGCGCCAGCCCGGCCGTCATGGCCTCGTCGGTCACCACTCCGCTGGAACGCCAGTTCGGCCAGATCAGCGGCCTCTCTCAGATGACCTCCGAGAGCTCGTTCGGCACGACCACCATCATCCTGCAGTTCAGTCTCAACCGCGACATCGACGCCGCGGCCCAGGACGTCCAGGCCGCGGTCAACGCTGCCAGCGGCGTGCTCCCGAAAAACATGCCGAACCCGCCCGTCTACAACAAGGTGAACCCCGCCGATACGCCCATCCTCACCTTGCAGATCACGTCGGACACGCTGCCGCTGGAAAAAGTCAACGATCTCGCCGATACCGTCCTCGCGCAAAAACTCAGCGAGGTCAGCGGCGTCGGCCTGGTCACCATCGAGGGCAACCAGAAGCCGGCTGTCCGCGTCCGCGTCGACCCCGCCGCCATTGCGTCGTTTCGGCTGGGCATGGAAGACGTCCGCGCAGCTCTGATGGCCAACAATGTCAACGCGCCCAAGGGCAACTTCGACGGCCCGCGCCAATCTTACACGATCAACGCCAACGACCAGATCCTGTCCGCCGCCGAGTATCGTCCCGTCATCGTCGCGTACCGCAACGGCTCCCCGGTCCGCCTCGGCGATATCGGGGAAGTCGTCGACAACGTCGAGAACATTCGCCTTGCGGGCTGGGTCGGCGACCAGCCGTCGGTCATCCTCGACATCCAGCGCCAGCCCGGCGCCAACATCATCGAGACCGCCGACCGCGTGAAGGCGCTGCTGCCCCGCTTGCGCGCCTCGATCCCGCCCTCGGTCAAAGTGTCGATCCTCACCGACCGCACGGAAACCATTCGGGCCTCCGTCCAGGACGTCCAGTTCACGCTGATTCTGACCGTGTTCCTCGTCGTGATGGTCATGTTCGTCTTCCTGCGAAAATTCTGGGCCACGGTCATCCCCAGCGTCGCGCTGCCCCTCGCCGTCATCGGCACATTCGGCGTCATGAAACTCGTCGGCTTCAGCCTCGACAACCTGTCCCTGATGGCCCTGACCATCTCCACCGGTTTCGTCGTCGACGACGCGATTGTGATGATCGAGAACATTGTCCGCTTCATCGAAGCCGGCGATCCGCCGCTGGAAGCCGCGCTCAAGGGGGCGAAACAGATCGGATTCACCGTGATCTCGCTGAGCGTGTCCCTGATCGCCGTCTTCATCCCGCTGCTGTTCATGACCGGCATCGTCGGCCGGCTGTTCCGCGAATTCGCCATCACGCTCAGCGTGGCGGTCGCCGTCTCCGCCATCGTCTCACTCACGCTCACGCCGATGATGTGCGGCCGCCTGCTCAAATCCGAGAAGGACGAGCCGCACGGCCGGTTCTACGACTTCACCGAGCGCATGTTCAAAGGGATGCTCGACTGGTACGACCGCGGCCTCCAATGGGTGCTGCGCCATCAGCCGTTTACCTTGATGGTCGCGATCGCCACGCTCGTCTTCACGATTCTCCTCTACATCTTCATCCCCAAAGGCCTGCTGCCGCAACAGGACACCGGCCTCATCACGGGCGTCACCGACGCCGCGCAATCGATCTCGTTCAAAGCCATGGTCGAACGCCAGCGCGCCATCGCCGAGATCGTCCGCAAGGACCCGGATGTGGTCAGCGTCGCGTCGTTCGTCGGCGCGGGCTCCGTCAATGCCACGGTCAACACCGGCCACCTCTACATCAATCTCAAACCACGAGATCAACGCCACGCCAGCGCCAGCGAAATCATCGACCGATTGCGCGAGGCCACCCGGGACGTCGAGGGCATCTCCCTGTTCATGCAGGCGGTGCAGGACGTCCAGATCGACAGCCGCGTCAGCCGCACCCAGTATCAATACACGCTCGAAGACGCCGATGAAACCGAGCTGTCGCAGTGGTCGACGACACTGCTCAACAAACTGCGGACGTTGCCCGAGATGGCCGACCTAGCCACCGATCAACAGCTCAACGGCCTCCAATTCAATATCGACGTCGACCGCGACACTGCCTCGCGCCTCAATGTCCTGCCGCAAAACATCGATGACACGCTCTATGACGCGTTCGGCCAGCGGCAGGTGTCGATCATGTTTACGCAGCTCAATCAGTACCGCGTCATCCTCGAAGCCGTGCCCCATTACCAGTTGACCCCGGAATCGCTGGACAAAATCTACGTCAAATCCACCACCGGCCAGATGGTGCCCCTGAGCGCCTTCGCCCACTTGCGCACGACTGTCGCTCCGCTGGCGATCAATCACGAAGGCCAGTTCCCCGCGGTCACCCTGTCGTTCAACCTGAGCCCGGGCAGCTCACTCGGCGAAGCCGTCGACGCCGTCCAGCGCGCCGAGCGGGAAATCAATCTGCCGACAACGGTGCTGACGACGTTCTCGGGCAGCGCCGCGGAGTTCCGCACCTCGCTCAAAAGCGAACCGTATCTGGTGCTGGCGGCCATCGTGGTGATCTACATCGTCCTCGGCGTGCTCTACGAGAGTTACATCCACCCCATCACGATTCTCTCCACGCTGCCCTCGGCCGGCGTCGGAGCCCTGGTGGCCTTGCTGATCTGCCGCACGGATTTTTCGATGATCGCCCTAATCGGCATCATCCTGCTGATCGGCATCGTCAAGAAAAACGCCATCATGATGATCGACTTCGCGCTCGAGGCCGAACGCGTCGAGGGTCTGCCCCCGGAGAAATCCATCTACCAGGCCTGCCTGTTGCGGTTCCGCCCGATCATGATGACCACCATGGCCGCCCTGCTCGGCGCGCTGCCGTTGGCACTGGAACAGGGCCCGGGCTCGGAATTGCGCCGGCCCATGGGCATCTCGATTGTCGGCGGCCTGCTGCTCTCGCAATTCCTGACCCTCTACACCACGCCGGTCATCTACTTATATATGGAGCGGTGCGCGAAATGGGTCCGTGACCGGCGGGCGCGGGCCGGCCTGCTCAGCGAAGGCCAACTCGAAGAGGGCTCCGCCTAACCCCTCGCGGTCATGAATATCTCCGAGCCTTTCATTCGCCGGCCGGTGGGAACCTCCCTGCTCGCGGCGGGCCTGTTCCTCATGGGCATCGTCGCCTATCGGTTCCTGCCCGTCGCCCCCATTCCGCGCGTCGATTTCCCGATGATCTCCGTCTCCGCCTCGCTGCCGGGCGCGAACCCCGAAACGGTGGCGTCTTCGTTGGCTGCCCCGCTGGAACGCCGGTTGGCCCAGATTGCCGATGTCTCCGAGATCACCTCGGTCAGCACACTGGGTGGTTGCTCGGTGACCATCCAGTTCGGCCTGGACCGCAACATCGACGGCGCCGCGCGCGACGTGCAGGCCGCCATCAGCGCCGCCGCCAGCGAGTTGCCCATCAATCTCCCCAGCCCGCCAACCTACCGCAAGGTCAACCCGGCTGACGCCCCGATCATGGTCCTGTCGATGTATTCCGACACGCTGCCGCCGGCCCAGGTCTACGAATACGCCGACCAGATCCTCGGCCAGAAAATCAGCCAGATCGACGGCGTGAGCCAGGTCGGCATCAACGGCGCCGAGAAATCCGCCGTCCGCGTGCAAATCGACCCGGCGGCATTGGCCTCCGCCAGGATCAGCCTCGAGGATGTCCGCTCGTTTCTGAGTCAGGCGACCGTGGTCCAGCCCATCGGCGGAATCGACGGGGAGCGCGTTTCCTACACGTTCGCCAGCAACGATCAACTCATCGACGCCCGCGAGTATCGCTCCCTCATTCTCACGCAGGCCAACAACACCCCGATCCGCCTCACCTCGCTCGGCAAGACCATCGAGGGCGTCGAAAACGATCTGTTGGCCGGCTGGGACGGCAACCGGCGGGCCGTGCTGTTGATCATTTTCAAGCAGGCCGGCGCGAACGTCATCGAGACCGTCGACCGCATCAAGGCGCAGTTGCCGCAACTCGAACGCTGGGTGCCGCCCTCGGTGAAACTGCGCGTGCTCGCCGACCGCACCACGACCATCCGTGCCTCGGTGGACGACGTTCAATTCTCGTTGTTGTTGAGCATCGGATTGGTGGTCATGGTCATCTTCCTGTTCCTGCGGCGGTTCTGGCCAACCTTCATCGCCAACGTGACCGTGCCGCTCGCGCTGGCCGGGACGTGCGGCTTCATGTATCTGCTGCATTACAGCCTCGACAATCTCTCCCTCATGGCCATCACCATCTCCGTCGGGTTCGTGGTCGACGACGCGATTGTCGTGATCGAGAACGTCTACCGCTACATCGAGCAGGGTCAGTCCTCCATGCAGGCTGCGCTTGACGGCGCGCGTCAAATCGGCTTCACCGTGATCTCGATGAGCACTTCGCTCATCGCCGTGTTCATCCCGCTGCTGTTCATGGGCGGCCTGATCGGGCGGTTGTTTCACGAATTCGCCGTCACCCTGAGCCTGGCCATCATGGTATCCGGAGTTGTCTCGTTGACCCTGACGCCGATGATGTGCTCGCGGTTTCTGAAACCGGAGTCGGCCTATCCCGAACCGGGCCGGTTCTACCGGGTGTGCGAACGTACGTTCAATTGGATGCTCCACCACTACGAGACCGGACTCCAATGGGTGTTGCGCCACCAGAGCTTCATGCTCGTGGTCTGGGTGGCCACGTTCATCCTCACCCTCTGGCTTTACATCACCGTACCCAAGGGCTTCTTTCCCCAGCAGGATACCGGCGCGATCTTCGGCCAGACACAGGCCGCCGAGGACATATCGTTTGGTACCATGGCGAAACTCCAGGCGCAGGCCGCCCAGGTTGTCTTGGACGACCCGGCCGTGGCCTCGCTCGGCTCCTTCATCGGTGCCGGCGGCGGAGTGAGCACGCTCAATCGCGGGCGCATGTTCATCATGCTCAAACCGAAAAATCAGCGAAATGTGACTGCCGACCAGGTCATCGCCCGCCTCCGCCACAAAATGGCGTCTCTGTCCGGCATCGAGTTGATCTGCCAGTCCGTTCAGGATATCCGCGTCGGCGGCCGCTTCACCGGCGCCCAGTACCAGTATTCCCTGACCTCGACCGATCTGGGCGCGCTCAACTACTGGTCGGCCCAATTGCTGGCCAAACTCCGCAAGATCCCGCAATTGCGGGACGTCAATAGCGATCAACTCACGCGCGGCTTGCAGGCCAACGTGGTCATCGACCGCGATGCCGCGTCGCAGCTCGGCGTCTCGCCGCAGGCCATCGACGACACGCTCTACGACGCCTTCGGCCAGCGACAGGTCGCAACGCTCTACGAGCGGTACAACGAGCATTACGTCGTGCTGGAAGTCGATCCCAAAGACCAGCTCGACCCGTCCGCGCTCAACAAGATCTACGTCAAGTCCAACACCGGCAAGATGGTGCCGCTGGGTGCCGTGGCCGGTTTCAACACCAGCAACACCAGTCTGTCCGTCAACCATCAGGGCCAGTTCCCCGCGGTCACCTTTTCGTTCAATCTGGCGCCGGGCGTCGCCCTGGGCCAAGCCACCGAGATCATTCAGAAGGTCGCGCGCGACATGCGGATGCCGGAAAACGTGATGGGGAGCTTTCAAGGCACTGCGCAGGTCTTCAAAGCCTCGCTGGCCACCCTGCCCCTGCTGCTGGTGGCCGCGCTCATCGCCGTCTACATCGTGCTGGGCATGCTCTACGAAAGCCTGATCCATCCCATCACGATCCTGTCCACGCTGCCCTCGGCGGGCGTCGGCGCGCTGGTGGCCCTGATGTTCTCCGGCGTCGACCTGTCCCTCGTGTCGTTTATCGGCATCATCCTGTTGATGGGCATCGTGAAGAAAAACGCGATCATGATGATCGACTTCGCGCTCGACGCCGAACGCACCGAAGGATTGAGCCCGGAAGAATCGATCTACAAGGCCTGCATCATCCGTTTCCGGCCGATCATGATGACCACCATGGCCGCCATGCTCGGCGCGGTTCCGCTGGCCATCGGTCTCGGCACGGGCTCGGAGCTGCGCCAGCCGCTCGGCATCTCCGTCGTCGGCGGACTGCTGTTCTCCCAGGTCCTCACGCTCTACACCACGCCGGTGATCTATCTCGCCTTCGAACACGCGCGCGTGTGGGTCAAGCGCCTCCGTTCACGCCCCACCACGGAACTCGCGACCGCGCCATAAAACTACGGGTTGCATCCGGCGGCGCGTATGGTAGTCTCCGTGTCAATGAAAACTTTCCAGCCACAACATCATTCTTGGTTGCTTGTCTGCCTGCTGGCCCTTATCGCGCTTGGCGGCTTCGGCACCTGGTTCGCCACCGCGGGAGTAAAGGTCGGCCAGACCCTCAGTGGAGCCGACGCGCTCAAGCACCTGGGGGAAACGAATACGGTCTGCGGCCTCGTCGCCGGCGCCCGATTCGTGCACAGCACCCGGGGCAATCCCACGTATCTGAATCTCGATCATCCCTTCCCCAACCAGACTTGCGCGGTCGTAATCGAGGAGACGAACCGCACCAAGTTCGCCGCCGCTCCCGAAGTGGCGTTCACGGGGAAATGGGTGTGCGTGACCGGCCTGATCACGACGAATTATCGCGGCAGCGTGCAGATACCGGTCAGCGACCCCGCCCAGATCGTGGTGCAGGATGCGCCGCCCGCGACGCCGACGAATACGACGGCAGCCGCGCCGGCCCCATAGCGCCCGCGCCGCCACCGAATTGTTTCTCTGCCGTAACGACACCGAAACGTGCCGGTGTTCTGATGGAGGCGAATGCGTCGCTCCACTCATGAGATTTCTGCAACCGCCCTGTTTTGTCTCTGGGTCCTGGCGTTGTCGGCGACGGCGTTTGCCCTGGCGCCGTTTGACGCGAGTCTCCCTGCGAACTCCCGATGCGCGGTGCCCGTCTCCATGCTTCGTCCCACGCAATGCTCGGTCGGCATGGAAGAAGTCGCCATGCGGGCGAAACACCTGCGCGAGTTGAGCCCCCCAAAGCTTCAGAAGTATCTGGACAAGAAAGTCGCCCCGATCGTGATCGGTCCCGGCGGCGTCCCGTATCTGTTGGACCATCATCATCTGGCGCGCGCACTCCTCGTCGCCGGCCTCACCAACTCCCTTGTTGCCGAGGTGAAGGAGAACTGGTCGAAGCTGCCTGAGCCGGAATTCTGGACGAAGATGAAGGAGCAACACTGGGTCTATTTGCGCGACGAAGCTGGCAGACCGATCTCCGATCCGCAGAATCTCCCCCCGTCCATCCAGGCCATGCACGACGACCCGTACCGGAGCCTTTCCTGGCTCGTGCGCGAACAGGGCGGTTATAGACAGACGGAAGGACTCTTTGCCGATTTCCAATGGGCCGATTTCTTCCGGGCCCGGATTCAACTGGGGCACGACACCAACGCTCTCGATCAGGCCACGGCGCCGGCCGTGACGCTCGCCCACTCACCCGAGGCCCGCGATTTGCCCGGCTACGTCGCCGCAGCCGCCAGTCCGTCCCGATAGGCACCGCCGTCCGTCGCCGATTCTCCCTCATCGCGTCGCCCACACAGTCGGCCACGCTCATGTAACCGAATCGTTTCCTCTTCTACCCTGGTTTGTTGCACGGTCCGGTCATGGTTCGCGGCGTCGCAGGAAACTCGCTGGGGAGTTTCCTTACAAACTAATCTCAAACAGGCAAAGGGGTGCTGTAACCATGAAAGTTCGAGGATTCCTGTGTGTTGCGGGTGCGCTGGCATTGCTGATTCAAACCAACAGTCAGGCGCAAGTAACGATCGCCGATTGGACCTTCGAGACCAACGCCATCGCGATTAACAATAGCCCGAGTCCCACCATCGGTTCGGGCACTGCGAGCGCCCTTGGGATGGGCATTTACCCGACCCCGAGCACCGGCGCGAACGCCGACGACGTTCTGCTGGGCAAGTCCAACGACACGGGCGCGAATGGCGTTGCCGATCTCACTCAGACGTGGCGCGTCCGGGCGCAGGGCGGCTCGGGCACCCTCGCCGCCAACGGTTGGTCGAGCGCGGCGCCGATCGGCTCGCAGGGAGCCCAGTTCGCTGTCAGCACCCTTGGGTTCACCAATGTCACCGTCAGTTTCGATTGGTATGCGACGACCCAGGGCGAGGCGAATATGCAACTCGAATACACCACAGACAGCGTCACTTGGAACAATGTCAAGCTGACACTGAGCGGGTCCGACGGCGGACTCGTGCTTTCGAACAACACCACCTCCGCCAATACGGTCAATGGGTGGTTTGTCAGCGATAGCACCGCGAACGGCGCTACCGGAGCCGGACAAGACTGGTTCACCGGCCTGACCGCGACCATTACCGATCCGGCCGCAGCGGATGATGCGAACTTCGCCATCCGAATCGTGAACGCCTCGACGGGCGCGGACGACGTTAGCACCCAGGGAACCGCCTTGAACAACAGCTCCGGCAACTGGCGTTTTGATAACGTCGAGATCACCGGTCTCGCCGAGGTCCCCGAGCCTTCCACGTGGATGCTTGTCGGGATGGGCTTGTCCGGCGTGCTCCTGGTTGGCCGCCGCGTCCGCCGCGGGTAACGATCCCCAACGAAGGAGGTACTTGGATGCGTCATTCCTGTCGCGGGAATGGGAACAAGGGGTTCACGTTGATTGAATTGCTGGTCGTCATCGCCATCATCGGCATCCTGGCGGGCATGCTGTTGCCCGCGCTCGCCAAGGCGCGCGCCAAGGCAACCGCGGCCCAATGCGTATCCAACATGCGCCAGTTGGGCCTCGCCGCCACGATGTATTTCGATGACCACAACGGAGCCATTCCCCTTGATTCGTACGACAGCGGCAATGACATGCCGACCTGGCCGGAGGTCATCAGCGCCAATTCCACCTCCTGCTGGTACAATGTCCTGCCACACTACATCCAGAAGCCCGGATTATCGGCTCTCCACAGCTCCAGCGGCTTTACCTACCTCTACGGCACCAAAAACGTCCTGGAGTGCCCCGCCGTCAATTGGGCCGGAATGCCCAACCCCTTCAACCGACCCTATTTCAGCTACGCCATGAACTCGAAACTCAACGAGACCGCGACGCTGACGACCGTCAACATAATCGATCAGGGATCGGGCGGCCCGTTTAACGTCAATCACCGCCCGGTCAACACGACCACGGTGGTGATGTTTCTCGACACGATGGCACTGCAGACCGAACCCAAGGCGTTCTCCGGCGAAGGATCGTCGAAATTCGCCAGCCCGAAGTCGTATACGACACGAATTTCGGCGCGGCATATCGGCGGCATCTGCAACATCGTCTTCTTCGATGGTCACGTCGAGGCGGTGAAACTGTACGGATTGTTCGATAGCTCGGGCAAGAATGTGAACACCTCACCGGTGATCTGGGATCCGCTGAATCCAGACGCGCCGTAGGCGTGCCCTGAGGCCATCGTCGGGCGGACGAAATTCAAATTTACACGACAAGCGAAGAAACCAACCGAGGGAAACTGTCATGAATAATCGACTACTGATCGCGATCGCGGGCGTACTAACCTTGTTCATCCGCGCCAACAGCCACGCGCAAACCATCACCGCTTGGACATTTGATAATCTGCCTACGGGCCAGAATCAAAGCCCGCCACCGTCGACCGGCGCGGGGCTGGCCACGCCGCTCGGTATGTCGAACACCTACAACGGCGTCGCGAATCAGACGACCAACTACTGCGACGTAACGTCCGATGCCGGCAGCTCGGGCGGCGGCCCCAACGCCTGGCGCGTTCGCGGCGGATGGAACGGTGCGAACCCGCCCAACGGCTGGTCCACCAACGCTCCGATCGCCACGCAGGGCGCGGAGTTCGATGTCAGTACCGTGGGCGTCCGCACCAATATCGTGGTCACCTTTGACCTCCATACCACCGCGCAGGCGGAAGCCAATCTGGCCGTGCTCTACACCACCGACGGCATCAACTGGATCAACTCCTTCATGATCCTGACCAACGCGGGCTCCGCCAATGCCACAGTTCAGAGCACCAACAGCCTCTACACGGTATCCGGCCCCTACGTCCGATTCCGCGACACGAGTGCGCCGTGGTATAACAACCTCACGGCAATCATCACCAACAAGGCCGCCCAGAACAACGCCAACTTCGGCGTTCGCCTCGTCAATGCCTCTACCGGCCCGGATTGCATCAATCAGTCGGGAGCACCCTACAACAGCAGTTCGGGCAACTGGCGGTACGATAACGTGTCGGTCACTGCCGCCGGGGCGAGCGGCGGGGCGGTCGTTCCGTTCACCCCGGGCAATCTCGTTGTCTATCGGGTCGGCGACGGGATTCGCGCGCTTTCCAGCACCGGCAATGTTGTTTACCTCGATGAGTACACGACGAACGGCACGTTCGTCCAATCCGTTCCCATGCCCACCGCACAAAATGGGAGCAACTCCGCGTTCGTCGCCAGCGGCACGGCCGGATCCGAAGGCGGTCTCGCGCTTTCCACCAATGGCTTGTATTTGCTGGCCACGGGTTATGCCACCAATCTCCAGTATGGCGCCTCGTTGTCCGGCTCCTCCTCCGCCGCCGTGCCGCGCCTCGTGGCGCGCGTGGACTACGCCGGCAATATCGACACGACCACGGCGTTGGGCAACTGGGCCAGCGGCAACAACCCCCGTTCCGCCGCCTCGCTGGAAGGATTCAACATCTGGGTCGGCGGCGCGGCCGGCGCGGTCGACTACACCACGCTTGGGAACTCGTCTGTCAGTGCCCTGAATACAAATGATCCTTCCAATATTCAGCGGGTCGGAATCTATGCGGGCCGGGTGTACGCGATGACCGACAAGGGCACCAACGGGATCTATGCCATCGGCTCCGGCCTGCCCACAACCGCCAACCAGATTGCCACAGCCCTCCCCGGCTCTCCCGGCAATGGCGTGCTCTCCAACAATGCCGCCGCTGGCTACTGTTTCGTGTTCCTTACTCTCCAAGCGGGCGGTTCGTCGCCCGATACGCTCTACTACGCCGACAACGGCAGCGGCGGCGAGAATAGCGGTCACGGTGGAATCCTGAAGTACTCTCTGATCAGCGGCACTTGGACCCTCAATGGAATCATCAACGCCTTCGGAGCCACGGGGTTGACCGCGAAGAAACAAGTCAGCGGTAGCACCACCAATATTCTGCTCTACGCCACGAGCACCAATAACACGATCTATGCCGCAACCGACTCGACCGGCTTCAACAGCAATCCGTCGGCGGTCGTCGTCAACACGATTGCCAGCGCTCCCGCGAACACCGCTTTCCGCGATATCGCTTTCACTCCGGTCTTCGGAATCTCGCAGTGCGCCTACGCATTGGACAGCACCGATATCACCGCCCCGGTCTTCGGCGGCACTGACTTCATGATCGATGTGACCGCCAACTCGACCGAATGCACGTGGACGGCTTCGACCGATGTGGGCTGGATCACCACTCTCTCCCCGACCAGCACGAATGGAAGCGCCACTCTCAGCTTCGACATCGCCAGCAATGCCGGCGGGGCAACGCGCACCGGCCACATCATCGCCGCGGGCGTGACCAATACCGTCACTCAACCCGGCGCCACCAACGTCGCCTTCACCGCCGGCAATATCGTCGTGCTCCGGGCGGGTGACGGCATCGGGACCCTCACCAGTTCTGGCAATCCCATCTTCCTCGACGAGTACACCACGGGCGGAGCCCTCGTCCAATCGATCCCGCTGCCCACGACATTCTACAGCGGCAACTATCCCTTCACCTTCAGTGGCACCGCCCGGACCGAGGGCGGTCTTGCCCTCACCGCCGATGGTCGCTACCTGCTCGCCGCCGGCTACGGCACCACCCCCGGCAACGCCGGCTCCACGGTGAATGGCGTCGTGGCCCGCGTGGATTCTGCTGGCAATGTCGATACGTCGACCTTCCCTACCAACTGGATCAGCGGCAACCCGCGCCAGGCTGTCTCGCCCGATGGCACCAACATCTGGCTCGGCTGCAACGGTCTCGGCGTCGGTTTCACTACGTTCGGAAGCAATCTCGAGACCGATCTGGTCACGAACAAGGGCTCGTGGAATATCGAGCGCGTCGGCTACTTCGGCGGCCAGGTCTATGGAATGACCGGCAAGAACACCAACGGCCTCTACACCATCGGCACGGGCGCGCCCACCACCGGCAACCAGGTCGCGACCATCCTGCCCGGGTTGCCGGGCTATGGCGCCACCGGCGCCGGCCTCGGGGACGGTTTCAACTTCGTATTCTTCGCCCTGCAGCCCGGTAGCACCAACTACGACACCTTGTATTACGCCGATGACGGCAACAACGGCGAATATGGCGGTTACGGCGGAATCCTGAAGTACTCGCTGGTCGGCGGCACGTGGACCTTGAGCGGCAACGCCATCGGTGATTTCGGAGACGATCAGGGGCGGACACCGCGCTGCACGGGATTGACCGGGATGCTGCAGGTCTCCGGCGGCACCACCAGCGTCGTCCTGTACGCATCGAGCTTCTCCAACAACTGCATCTACGCCGTCACCGACAACACCGGCTTCAACGCTGACCCGTCCGGGCTGACCCTCACAACCCTCGTCCAGGGCGGCACGAACATCAGCATCCGCGATATCGCCTTCGTGCCGCAGAACTCGGCGCCGACCACGCCGTCGAATCCGTTCGCCACGTGGCAGGGCCATTACTTCACCTCGGCGGAGATGGCCAACGCCGCCTTCAGCGGGCCCAATGCCGATCCATTCGGCAAGGGCATCAATAATACCAACCAGTTCCTGGCCGGCTTCAACCCGACCAATAGCGCCGCGTACCTGCACATCATCAGCGTCGCCAAAACCAATACCACGGACATCAACGTCATCTATCTCGGGGCCAACGGCGACAACACGTACACCGGCGGCCCGACCTCCCGCACGAACGTGCTCGAGTACACGGCCGGGACCGCCACCGGCAGCTACTCGAACAACTTCGTCAGCACTGGCAAGACCAACGTGCTCAGCGGCGGCACCGGCTTGGGCGTCGTGGCCAACATGGTGGACGGCGGCGGGGCGACCAACAAACCGTCGCGGTTCTACCGCGTGCGGGTGTTGTTGCCCTGACGGAACCAACGCCGTTTGCTTGAGAGCGCGACCGAAACAGTGGGCGGATAACCAAATCAAGCCTGCGTTCACGACTCGGTGAATCAATTAACGGTCGCGCTCTCTACCATTTGCTCCGGCGCGGCACAAACCCGCCGCCTGTCGACATGGGAGGCGTTCCCCTCTCCCCTTGGGGGAGAGGGCCAGGGTGAGGGGAACCGGCCGTTGCGCCCACCTCTTTTCATTGTGCATGTCCGCGCACACTTGTGCTTGCGTCCGCTCGGGAAATTCGTCATTAATATCGCGTCATCGGGAACCATATTATGAAAACGATCATGCACTGTACTTGGCTGGCCGCTTTGGTGACCTCTTTACTCCTCCCGCTCTCCGTCTTTGCCGAGAGCGAGAAGGATTCGCCGCTTCACACGGAAATGGAGGCGATCAACCATGCTTTCCGCCTCGTGAATCGCCAGTACACCGACGTGTCCCAGAAAACGTCGACGCTCGCGCTCGTGGCCGAGATGCAAAAGCACGCCGAAACCGCGAAAACGTTCACGCCACCGAAAGCCGACAAACTCTCCGGCGACGCACAGACTCAATACCTGACTGCGTTCCACAGCGACATCGACAAGCTGCTCGTCGAGATCAAGGCGCTGAACCAGGCCATTACCGCCGACCAGATCGACGTGGCCAAGGCCGAAATCCAGAAGATCGGCCAGTTGAAGGAATCCAGCCACAAAGAGATGGGCGTGGACGGCGGAAAACATCATCGCCCGCCGCCGCCAGCGTCGGGCCAGTAACGTGAGACCGTTCGTCGCCAGGGCCCTGGCTTTGGCGCTGTTGCCGTTGGCCGCGACCGCCTCGGCTGCGGAACCGCAATTGCCGTCGCTGGCCACGCAGGTTCACGCCATCTTCCAAACCAAATGCGTGGAATGCCACGGCCCTGATCTGCCCCACCCCAAGGGCAAGTTCGGCTACGTCCTCGACCTGGCCCGCGTCGCGGCCAACCCCAAAATGATCACGCCGGGCAACCCCCAGAAATCCGAGCTGTTCCAGATGGTCTCCCACAACGAAATGCCCGACCCCAAAGGCGATACGACACCGTTGACGCCCGAGCAGAAAGCCATCGTCAAAGCCTGGATCGAAACCGGCGCGCCACCGATGCCAGCGGCTGCGTCGACCGACGCTCCTCGCGCCGACCCGCACGCCGGCTCTCCATTGACGCTGACTCAGCGAATCATCCGTGACGCGGGACAGTTTCACCCGCCTCTGACGCATTTCCCCATCGCGCTGCTGATCGTGGCACTACCGGCCGAACTCCTGCTGGCGCTCACGGGAAAAGACTCGTGGAAAACGGTCGTCCGATTCTGCGTCTGGCTCGGCGTCCTCAGCGCCGTCGTCACGGCGACACTCGGCTGGTGCAATGCAGCGTTCACGACTTACCGCGGCGATTCCGCCCACGTGCTCGCGTGGCATCGTTGGCTCGGCACCACCACCGCCGTTTGGGCCGTGTTGATCGTCGCGTTATTGGAAGCGGCGACTCGGCGACAACGTTACGACCCCTCGCGCCGCTGGTTCCGACTCGCCCTGCTGCTCGGCGCCGTCCTCGTCTCCGCCGCCGGCTATCTCGGCGCCTCCGTCCTCTACGGCCTCCACCATTTCACGTGGTGACGCGGCGAAAAGCGATCGCCTCACAGGTCGGCTCTTACGAGATCTCCTGATATTCTGCGCCGCGCAATTGCTCGATGGTCTCGCAGGCCGTTTCCAGGTAATCGTCGCGGCGCCCGGGAAATGCCCATGGATGTTCCAACAGGTAGTCCCGCCACTCTTCCACGACATCCAGATTTTTCGGATCGGCGATCCGGGCGATCGACCCACAGGCAACGTTCTGCAGCGCTCCTCCTCCATACCCTGTCCGCCAGAGAAGAAGTCTCCTCAGGCCGTCGGTGACCCACCGGCTCCGTTCGGGATACCCGAGCGTGGCGATGATGCCGGCCTGCATCATCCAATTGTGTTGCGTCGCCAGCTCAACCAGCAGCACGTCGATTTCTGGCCTGGATAATGCCCGGGTGGCGGCCTTCTCGCGCAATCTCGCCAGCGCCACCACGTACGCCAATTCACCGCGAGCCCTCGCCAACGCGCGCAGACGCCATGTCCCCCGGGTCTGCGAATAAATCCGGATCGCGACAACAGCCAAGGCGATCGGCAGAGCGATCTTCAGCCAGGAGGTGTCGGACAAACTCGCCGCAGTGTGGATCATCACAACCTCTCTCCCGTCTTGATCCGGCTGTCGGGCGCGCTCGTATTCACAGAACAAATCTACGGCGCTTCGAGCAGATGCTTAAGTAAAAGACCTGTAAAAAAACGGCCGATGGCAACGCAGGCAAACGGACGCTGAAGGTCGTGGTTTATCGATTCGCCGCGGCGGGGGACTGCGCGCGCGGGTCCTGCCAGCCGCCGCCGAGCGATCTCACCAGCGACACCGCGGCCACCAGTTGTTGCCCGCGCAGTTGCACCTGTGTGCGCTCGTTATCGAGCGCCGTGTTCTCCGCCGTGGCCACGTCCAGAAACGTCACCAAACCGGCCCGGTACCGATAATCGGCGATCTCGAACTGTTTGCGGGCCGCCTTCACCGCCGCCGCCTGCGCGTCGCTCTGGCTCGCCAAAAACCCCTGCGCCGCCAGGTTATCCTCCACGTCCGCAAACGCCGCCAGCACCGTCTCGCGGTAGTTGGCCACCGCCTGCGTATACGCCGCCCGCGCCGCCCGCAAATTCGCGCTGTTCTGCCCGGCGTCAAACAACGGCATCGTCAACGATGGCCCGAGCGACCAGAACCGGCTCTGCCAGTCGAACAACGATCCGAGATGCAGACTCTCAAAGCCGGCGAGTCCGTTCAACTGGATCGCCGGGAAAAACGCGCCCTTCGCGACGCCGATGCTCGCATTGGCCGCCGCCATCCGCCGTTCCGCCGCTGCGATATCGGGCCGGCGTTCCAGCAATTGCGACGGTACTCCCGACGGTATCACGGGCGGCTCAATCGTCAGCGGACGCTCCGGCACCGTGAACCCCGACGCGGGCTGACCCGTCAGCACGGCGAGCGCGTGCTCGAATTGCGCCCGCTGCAGCAACGTGGCGGGCAGTTCGGCCTCGGTTGTTCGCAGCACCGTTTCCGCCTGCGCCACGTCCAGATCCGACGCCACGCCTCCGGCGCGCCGGTGTTGCGTCAGTTCGTAGGATCTCCCAAACACGAAGATGTTGGACTTCAACAACGTGCTGTCCGCGTCCAGCGCCCGCAACGTGAAATAGTCCGTCGCCACCTCCGCCTGGATCGCCAGCTTGACGCCCTCCAGATCATCGGCGCTCGCCTGCTGCTGGGCCCGCGCCGATTCGACGCTGCGGCGAACCCGTCCCCACAAATCCACCTCGTAGCTGAGATTCAACGGCGCGATCAGATCGGCATAGGTGAACGTGTTGCTGACCCCACCCGCGTGACCCTGGATCGGTTGGTTCGCTGAATTGCGACGCCAAATCGCCGACGGCGAAACGCCGATTTGTGGGAAGAGCTGCGACCTCGTCACGTCCGCAATCGCCCGCGCCTGATCGAAACTGGCGACCGCGGCTTTCAGTTGCTGGTTGGCCGTTCCCGCCCGCGCTTCCAATTCATTCAGTTCTTCATCGCCGAATATCTCCCACCAGTTACCCTTCGGCAAGTGGGCTTGCGGTTCGGCCACCTTCCAGCCGTTGGTCGCCGCCGCGTAACTCGTCGGCATCGTCGCCACCGCTTCCGGCCGCTTGTAGTCCGGGCCAACCGCGCACCCGGCGGCCAGAGCGATCAGCCAGACCGCGCCAATCTCGCGTCGCCCGGGCTTCATGGTGCTTTCGACGTGTCCGCGATCCGCACCGTCGTGCCGCTCACCAGCGAGTCGGACGGATTGATGACGACCCGGTCCGAGGCGGTCACACCGGCGAGCACCTCGACGGTCTGTCCGTAATCCCGCCCAATCTCGATCTTCCGCAGGTCGATCTTGTCGTCCGGCCCGACGACGCCCACCTGCAAACCCTCCGCGCGGAACAATAATGTGTTCGACGGCAGCGTCAGCACCGTACTCAGCCGCGTGTCAAGGAATCGCACTTGGGCGTAGCTGCCCGGCAAAATCTCGCCCTCCGAGTTGTCCACCTGCAACTCTGTCAGCAGCGTCCGCGAATCCGTCGACATTGCCTCGGACGTGCTTGACACCGTCGCGGAAAATTTCTTCCCCGGCGTCTCGGGAATCACCAGCTCGGCCTTCTGGCCCGTCACGATGCCGCGGGCGGCGCTTTGCGGGACGCGCACGTAGACGCGCAACGTCTGCGTCTGCGCGAGATGAAACAGTTCCTTGCCGCTCCCCGCCGTGATCAGATCGCCGACGTCGGTGTTGCGGACGGTGATCGTGCCGGCAAACGGCGCGGTAATCCTCTCGAATGATTGAAGTTGCTCCAATCGATGCACGTTGGCCCGGTCCGCCTCGACCGTCGCCGATTTCAATTTGTAATCGGCCTGCTTCTCCGCGTTCTCCTGCTCGCTCACGCTGGCCGTCTTCAACAGGTCGGCCCAACGTTCCGCCGTGGTCCTGGCCAGCGCCAGCGCCGCCTCTGATTCCGCCAGTTGAGCCCGGGCCTGATCGAGTTGCTGATCGAGTTCGGGTGTGTCGACCTCCGCCAGCAGTTGACCGGCCTCGACGTGCGCCCCGATGTCCACCAGCCAGCGTTTGAGGTAGCCGTTGGCGCGGGAATAAATCGGCGCTTCCAGCCACGGCCGTACCTCCGCCGGCAAGACCAGCCCGGCGGCGGCATGGCTCGGCTTCGGCGAGACCACCGCCACCGATGGCGTCGCCAGCTCCACCGTTTCCGCGCGGACGAGATTGCGCTGGTGCCACCGGGGGATGAAACCGGCCAGAAACCCGATCACCACCAGCACGCCGACGATTGTCGCGACCCGGGACAGCCTGACCGGCGCCGCCGTCGCCGTGTGCTCGCGTGTGGTCACGGCCGGCGATGCGCCGGCGTTTCCGACCGGTTGGGCTGAGATATTCGATGAGTTCATAACACCACTCCTCATGTGTGTGCTGTCGTTGAAACTGCGGCGTCCGGGTGCAACAACGCCATCTCCGCCGGATCGGGCTCTTCGGCGCGCCGCCGCAACAGGCTGAACACGACCGGAACGAAAAACAACGTCGCCACCGTGGCGATCACCAGCCCGCCAATGACCGCCCGGCCCAGCGGCGCGTTCTGTTCGCCGCCCTCGCCGAGCCCCAGCGCCATCGGAAGCATGCCGATAATCATCGCCAGCGCCGTCATCAACACGGGACGCAGGCGACCGACCCCCGCCTCCCATGCCGCGTGCAATGGATCGAGTCCCCGATGCAGATTGTTGCGGGCAAACGTCACCACCAAAACCGAGTTGGCCGTGGCGACGCCCAGGCTCATGATCGCCCCCATCAACGCCGGCACGCTGGCCCTCGTGATCGTCAGGTGCAATCCCCACACGACGCCCGCGAGCGCGCCCGGCAGCGCCGTGATGATGATGAACGGATCAAGCCAACTCTGGAAATTCACCACCAGCAACAAATAAATCAACGCGATGGCCATGACCAGTCCGATGGACAACCCGATGTAACTGGTCTCCATCGTCTCCGCCTGACCCCGCACGAGAATCGAGCTGCTGCGCGGCAGTTCTTTCTCCGCCTGCTTGATCAGCGGTTGCACGTCCCGCAGTACCCCGCCCAGATCGCGCCCGCTGACCCCGCCAAAAATATCGATCACGGGCATGACGTTGTAATGCGAGACGACCGGCGGACCGTTCGTGCGCTCAAACGACGCCACGTTGGCCAGCAGCTGGCCGTTGCCCGCACCCGGCTGGCTGGCGCTGACCGGCATCGAGTTCAATGCCGTGAGCGAATCCATCCGATACTCGGGCGTGCGAATGTTGACCAGATACTGCACGCCCACCCCGAAATTGACCCAGTACGAGGGCAACACCTGGCTGCTGCCGCTCAGGTGCAGCAGCACCGAGTTGGCAATGTCACTTTCCGTCAGCCCCATCTCCGATGCCTTGTCGCGATCGATCGCAAAGTTGAGCTTGGGCCGGTCCGACGGCTGTTGAATGCGCACGTCCACCGCGCCCGGCACCCGGCGGATTCTGGCCGCCAGCCGCTCCGCGATATCCCGGTTCCGAACCTGATCGCGCCCCACTATCTGCACGTCCAGCGGCGCGGGCAGGCCGAAGTTGATGGTCTGACTGACAATATCGGCCGGCAGAAAATAGAACATCGCCCCGGGAAAGTCCCGATTCAAAATGCGGCGCAGTCGCTGAATGTATTGGCGGGTGGGACGATGGCCTTTGTTCAACGACACCATGATGTCGGCATCCCCCGGCCCCACCACCCCGCTGTCGCTGTAACTGAGGTTGATGCTGGAATTGGGCAGGCCGATGTTGTCGAGGATCCCATGGAACTCCTCGGGCGGGATCTCCCGGCGAATGGCCGCTTCGATCTCGTCAATGAACTTGGCCGTCTCCTCGATCCGCGTCCCGCTACGGGCGCGCACATGCAGCCGAAACGTCCCCGCGTCCACCGATGGGAAGAAATCCTGTCCCAGCAGCGGGATCATCAGGCATGACCCCGCGCAAAATGCCAGGAACACCAGCGCAAACGCCATCCGATGCTCGAATACGACCCCCAGCAGCGCCCGATAGTTCTCCCGCATCCGGTCGAACCCGTTCTCGAATCGGTCCTGAAATCTCACGAACGGCCGCACCAACCGCGGGGCCTTCTCGGGGTCTTCCGCGTGACCGTGGTACGCGTGATGGCGATAGAACCACATCACCAGGGTCGGCACCAGTGTTCGCGACAGCGCGTAGCTGGCCAGCATCGCAAACACCACCGCTTCTGCCAACGGCACAAACAGGTACCGCGCCACGCCCGTCAGAAAAAACATCGGCACGAACACGATGCAGATGCACAGCGTCGACACGAACGCGGGCAGCGCAATCTCCTGCGCGCCGTCCAGGATCGCCCGGATCACCGGTTTGCCCAGCGCCATCTGCCGGTGCACGTTCTCCAGCTCGACCGTCGCATCGTCCACCAGGATGCCCACTGCCAGCGCCAGTCCGCCCAGTGTCATCAGGTTGATCGTCTCGCCCAGCGCGCTGAGACAGGCCAGCGACACCAGAATCGACAAGGGAATCGACAGGGCGATGATCACGGTGCCGCGCCAGGAACCGAGAAACAGCAGAATCATAATCGCCGTCAGACAGGCGGCGATCACGCCTTCCCGAATCACTCCGGAAATCGCCGCGCGAACAAAGATCGACTGGTCGGCAAACTCCTTTACGACCAGCCTGTCGGAGACCGTCTTCAGGACGGCGGTCATCGCTCGCTTGACGCCGTCAGCCACGCTCAGTGTCGACGCCGATCCGGTCTTGAGAATGCTGATCAGCACGCTCCGCACGCCATCCTGGCGCACCACATTCTGCTGCGGCGGATACCCGTCGCGCACCTGGGCGACGTCGCGCAGGTGGATGACGGCCCCGTTGATCGTCTTGATCGGCAAATCGTTGAGCCGATCCATCACCTTCGGGCTCGTGTTCAGATTGATGTCGTATTCCATCGGCCCGATCTTCGCCGTACCGCTGGGCAAAACCAGGTTCTGGGCCGTGACCGCATTGACCACGTCCTCGGGCGAAAGGTTCTGCGCCTGCAGTGCCTTCAGATCGAGATCCACGGACACCAGCCGTTGCTTGCCGCCGTATGGCCAGGGAATCGCGGCTCCCTGCACCGTCACGAGCCCGACGCGAATCTGGTTCACGCTGGTATCGAAAATCTCCTGCTCCGACATCCCCTTGCCGCTGACGCCATACTGAAGAATTGGCACCGTCGACGCGTTGTACTGGATGATCAGCGGCGGAGTCGTCCCCGGCGGCATCGCGCGCAAGACCGTCTGGGAGACCGCCGTGATTTGCGCCACGCCCGCGTCCACGGATGTCCCTGGACGAAAGAATACCTTGATGATGCCCACGCCGTTGTACGAAGAGGACTCGAGGTGCTCGATGTTATTGACCGTGGTCGTCAACGCCCGTTCCTCGCTGTATACCATCCGCTGCTCGATTTCCACCGCGTTCAGGCCCGTGTATGTCCACAGGATGCTGACCACGGGAATGTTGATCGCCGGGAAGATGTCCGTCGGCGTCCGCAGCAGGATCACCGGGGTCAGCAACAACAACAGCAGCGCCGCGACCACAAACGTGTACGGACGACGGAGCGCTAGTCGGACAATCCACATGGCGTCCTCCGTCGTCGCGTCACAATTATCCTATTCTTCACAATCATATGATGCTTATTGACCGATCAGTCAAACCTTGGCGTGGAGAGCCGCCTCTCCCGCAAACCGCTTCTCGCCCACGCCAATCAACCGAAAAATCGTCGGTTTCAGGTGCCGGATGATCTCCAGATCGTTCTCGATCTTCGCCTCCAGCAGCACCCCCATCACGCATCCAAACAGCTCGCGGGCCTTGCTCTCGCAGTCCTGCTCGGGGATCAGCCCTTCCCGAACCGCGTCGCGCAACGCCGCCGCGAAATAGCGGCAGCGCCGATCCAGTATCTGCTGCGATTTCTGGCGGATCTTCTCGTCCTGCGTGCTCAGCTCGGAGGCCAGCGACGTGAACGCACAGCCGCAAACCCGCCCAAATTTCTTCTTCTTTTGGCTCTGCCGCTCATAAACCAACTCGCAATAGCCCGACAACCGTTCCAGCGGCGGCACCTGCGGCGAAAACATCCGGTCCAATTCCGGCCGCAGCTTCTCCCAATGCTCCTCGATGGCGGCGACCGTCAGGTCCGACTTGGAGGGAAAGAAATGATAGAAGCTCCCCTTCCTGGCGCCCGCCCGCTCGCAAATCACGTCCACGCTCACCGCCCCGTAGCTCTGCTCCCAAATCAACTCAATCGCGGTGTCCAGCAATCGTTGTTTGGTATC
The DNA here is from genome assembly GCA_035541135.1 of Verrucomicrobiia bacterium. GTDB lineage: Bacteria > Verrucomicrobiota > Verrucomicrobiia > Palsa-1439 > Palsa-1439 > Palsa-1439. The sequence continues at coordinate 110,034 of DATKNW010000056.1, read as the reverse complement.
GCACTCGCCCTTCATGTCGTCACCGTGAAGCCCACCATTCCACAAGTTGACCAATCAGTCAACTGGAAACAACCCCGCCAACTTGTGACCGCTCAGAGCTAGCTGCGCGGCGCGACCCGCTCAACGGCATCCGACCTGGCCCATCCCTGCTGTCCATCCGCCCGTTCCACGAACACCCATTGGCCGCGGTCCTCCCGGATGACGACCCGCGTTCCTTCGGCAAGCTTGAAATGGATCGTGGCATCAGCCACCGGCGCAAACCGCGCGTCCGTTTCCTTCGCCACCACTACCGCGGTCGGAGCCGACCGCTCCATAAACGCTTCGCGGCCCAGCGCAAATACGGACGCGGCAAACCCCACGCACCCGACCGCCGCAATCGCCAGCAGCCCGGTCCGCAGCCGCGGCAGGTACAGCCACGCTCCGATCGCCAGGATGGTCAACCACAGCGCCGCCAGCTCGTACACGCCCCACTCCGTCGGCGTGCGGCTTCTGACAATTGACCGAACGTACCGCTGCCATGCTCGCGGCGGCGCGTTGACGTCATCGACGCCCGCCCGCTGCTCGGCAAACTTCAAATTCGCCAGGATATCTGGATCACGCGGTGCCAGGCGCCGTGCCCGTTCGTAATCGAGAATCGCCAACCCCAGTTCTCCCTCGCGGAACTGGGCGTTCCCGAGATTGTAGTACACGTGCGCCGTCTTCGGCTCGATCTTCTCGTAAATCGCCGCCGCCTCGGCAAACCTCCCGGCATCATACAACCGATTTGCTGACTTGAACTCGTCGCCGGACCCGGCGAACGCCGCGCCCGTCGCCGCAAGCCAGATCAGCGCGCCGGTTCCAATGGCGCCGAGCCGAGCCGTCGTTCGGCGCAGGTCTCCTGACCGCGCCGTCCCCAATGACCGTAGGTCTCCGTCGTCTGAACTGGCCGGGAGACCTGCGGCCGAAAGCTGTGCGGGGTCAGAGACCCTCGCACAACAGGTCTTGCCAGGGGTTCTAAAGCTGTTTGGTCTCAAGCTCATCGATCAATCGTTCCACATTCTCGCGCGTCGCCTGAACGCTCGTGTCCGCGCTCCCGCCCGCGAACCGCGCCGTGTCGCACGCTTCAAAACACGCCTTCGCCCGCGCGACGAGTTCGCCGTTCACGCCGCGCGGCACCAGTTGTTCGTCGACCACCGCGGCCGTTATCCCGCCCACCGGAATGTTCAATCGGTCGCCCAGGTACTGCTGCAGCGCGTGTTGAATCTCGTCATAACTGCTCGCCGACGCCAGCCGCTTGCGGGCCTTTTTCGCCGCGCGCGTCCGCCGGGCATAAGCCACGTCCCCGCGCAGCCGGTCCGTGCGCCGCTTCCAGCCGACCGTCCCCAGCAGCGCGAGCACCGGCGCGGCGTTCAACGCCCAAAACGTCGTGGTCTCGCAAAACGAACCGCTCTCCGGCACCGGGCCCATGTCGCCTTTCAAATACACAATGTCCTGCCCCAGTTTCTCGTCGATGTGTAACGGCCCGCCGCCGCTGACAATCGTCGTATGCCCGCCCCCGCCCGCTGTCACCACGAGTTTGATCGGCGGCTGGATAGCCTTCCTGTACTCCTGATTGATGGGGTCGAAGTACACCAGTTGCAGTCCCGGAAGCTCCTTCACATCGGTGCTCCGGGCCATGAGCACCTGCTGAATCACGCGCTCGCCGGTCGTGTTCAATTCGTCCTTCGTGGTCTTCGTGGTCGGATCATACGTCTTGAATCCGTCCAGCGGCCCGAGCTTCGGCGCCGGCACCGTGTCGATGTTGCCGTTGCCGCTCACCTTGATCGTCAACGTGATCGGATCGCCGACCGCGACATCCGTCGGCTTGGCCGTCACTTCGAGGTTCCATTGGCCAACGGCCCCGCTGAAATCGGCCGGCCGCCCCTTCTCGGGCAATGGCAGAACCTCGATCGGCACCGCGTCGACGGTCACCGGCACCTCCTTTACCTCTGTTCGTCCAAACATCTGATCGAACATCGGGTCATTGAACCAACCGTTTCCCCCCTGTCTCTTGCCGGTCAACTGCACCTTCAGAATACACGGGCCCAAATTCAACGTCCCGGTCCGACTCGGCGAAATCGAGCCTTCGATAGCCACCAGATTGAACGATTGACCATTAACGATCTGCGTACCGGTTTTCGGATTCTGCTGGAATTTGAATTCCAACCCGTCTGCATCGTAGTTGAAGCTGCTCAGCCCCCGCAACGGCACGTCGGCCCGTGCAAACAAGACGACTTGCACCGGCTCGGTCTGGCCCAAGTACACCTGTTTGGACGGGATGCGGATCTGGGCGAACAACCGCTCGCTCGAATCTGCCGGCGCCGCCCCCTTCCCCACGGCCAACTGGATCGGTTCGGTCGAATAGGCTTTGTCGCCCACACTGACCTGTATCGCTGGGATCGTGAATTCGCCTGTGCGGGCCGGGGTCACCTGATACACGAAGCTGATCGATTGGCTCATCCGCCCATTGTCCAGCGAGAAACTGCTCTGTGTCGACGGACCGTCAAATCGCAAGCCGTCCACCCGCGGAATCGCCGGCTGCGCCCCGCTCTGCGTGCCCTGCACCGCAATCGTCAGCGTCACCGACTCGCCAAACGCAATCTGGTTCCGATCCACCGAGGCAACAACCGAGACATCGGCAAACGCGCTCGTCGCCGTCAGCAAGAATGCGATGACCAGTGCCGGGACACACGTAATTCGACGGGTGACAGTGCGGCACTGGGAACAACCGCCACGCGAGGAGGAGTATCCCCTCGCCCCTCCGGCAAAAGCCGAACCCTCGCTTCTTGCCGCTCCCCTCTCCCCTCCGGGGGAGAGGGTCAGGGTGAGGGGGCCGCCGCCAAATGAACCGCATCGTTGCGCCAGCCAGTGTCTCATCGTCACCAATCCTTGGCTGGCGGGCCCGAATCTTTCAAGTTCTTCATTTGCACTTCGGGAAAGAAGTTCCAGTTCTGTTCGTTCTCGCGCAGGTTATCAAGTATCTCCGCCGCCTGCATCTTATCCATGTCTTGCGGCTGCCCGCTGGCTTCTTGCGGCTGCTGCTCCCCCGCCGATGATCTGTCCGGTCGGTCTGCTTGCTCCTGCTGTTGTTTCTTCTGCTCGTCTTGCTGCTTCTGCTGCTCCGCTGATCGCTGAGACTGCTCCTGTTGCTGTCGCTCCGATTGTTTGTCTTCCTGCTTTTGTTGCTGTTGCGCCTGTTGCTGCTGCTGGTTTTGTTGTTGCTGCTCCTGCTTCTGGCTCTGATCCTTGTCTTGTTGGTTCTTCTGATTCTCTTGCTGTTTCTGATTCTGCTGCTGCTGGTTCTTCTCGTTCTGTTTCTGTTGCTGTTGCTGTTGCTGCTGCTGTTGTTGCTTCTTCAACTCCTCCAGCTTCTTCTTCACGAATTCGTGATTGAATTTCGCGTCAGGATCGTTCGGATCAATGGCCAGCGCCTCTTCGTAGCTCTTCACAGCGCGTTCCCATAATTGCTGTGCCTGTTTGGGCTGCGACTGCCCGAGGCGAAAATCGGCGTTGCCGAGGTTGTACAACGCGCGCTGCTGCAATGCCCGATCCTTCGACGAAGTCGCGTTTTCAAATAGTTGCGACGCCTCCGCGAAATCGTTGCTGCGGTAGGCCGTGACGCCGGTGTTGTACCGTTCCGGCCAGTTCTCGGTCGTCGCCAGCGCCACGGTCGGCAACAACAGCAGGCACCACCACAACCTCATGCCGCCCTCCGATCGCTGACAAACGACTCGGCCACCAACAGCACGAGTGCCACCCCCAACGGCCACTGGAACCGCTCGAAATACTGCTTCTGCAGCCGCGACTCGTACTCCTTGCGTTGCATCTGGGCGATCCCCTTGTCGTACACGGCGTCCATGCCGAAATCGCCCGCCGCGCTGTGCACGTAAATCCCGCCCGTCTTCAGCGCGACCCGCTTCAGCGTGTTCTCGTCCAGCCGCGACTTGACCACCTCGCCGTCGCGATTCTTCAAAAACTCCATCGCCTTCCCGTCTTCGCGCACGGGAATCAATTCGCCCTCCGTCGTGCCCACGCCGATGGCAAAAATCTTCACGCCCTCCTTGGCCGCTTCTTCGGCCGCCGCCACGGCGTCGCCTTCGGTCTGTTCGCCGTCGGTGATCAACACAATCGCGTGGTCCCGCCCCTCGCCCGCGTCGAACGCCTTCAGCGCCGTGCGAATCGCCGGGCCGATCGCCGTCCCGCCGCGCGGAATGATACGCGGATCGGCGTCCTTCAACGTCAGGCGGAACGCTTCGTAGTCCACCGTCAACGGGCATTGCACGAACGCCGTCCCGGCGAACGCAATCAGCCCGATCCGGTCGCCACGCAGTTTCGCCAGCAGATCCTGGACGGCGTACTTCGCCTGGCCCAAGCGATCCGGCTTCACGTCCTCGGTCAACATGCTCTTCGACACATCGAGCAATACGAAGACGTCCACGCCCTTGTGTTTCACCTCGCGCCACTCGAACCCCCACCGCGGCTGCGTCAACGCCAGCGCCGCCAGCGTGGTCGCCGCCACAATCAACACCGCTTTCCACCGCCGCGCCACAGGCCGCACCGAATCCGTCAACCGTTGCGCCAGGGGTTGCGCCGCGAATTGTTCCAGCGCCCGCCGCCGCGCGCGAAACGACCAGACCAGAAACACCGCCAGCACCGGCGCCAGCGCCAGCAGCCAGAACAATTGCGGATTGCCGAAACGCACTACGGCAACCTCCGCAGCCGCGTGTGTTCCAGCGTGACCGCCAGGACCAGGCATCCCAGCCCGGGCATCAGAAACCACGGGAACAATTCCTGCCATTCCTCATACGCGACCGTCTCGATCTTCTGCTTTTCCATTGCGTCGATCTGCGCGTACGTCTTCTTTAACGACGCCGTGTCCGCCGCGCGGAAATACTGCCCGCCCGTCTCCGAGGCGATCTGCTTCAATAGCTCCTCATCCAGATCGGCCTGAATCTGCTGGTACCCGAGCAGATTGCCGGCGCGATCATAGACCGGCATCGGAGCCAATCCGGACGAACCCGCGCCAATCGTGTACACCCGCACACCGAATTCCTTGGCGGCCTTCGCCGCTTCCAGAGCCGGCGGGTTCTTGACGTTCTCGCCGCCATCGGTCAGCAACACGATCACCTTGCTCTTGGCCCTGGTGTCGCGCAGGCGATTGACGCCCGTGCCGATCCCCGCGCCGATCGCTGTGTTGCCCTCGACCAACCCGATGCGGATCCGGTCGAGGTTTCGCTCCAGCCAATCATGGTCGAGCGTCAGCGGGCTGGCCACGTACGCGCGTGTGCCGAACACGACCATCCCGATGCGGTCGTTCGGCCGCGCGCGGATGAATTCCCGCACCACGTCTTTCACCGCGTCGATCCGCGACTCGCGTTGGCCACCCTTCTCATAATCCATCGCCTGCATGCTGCCGGAGATGTCGATCACCAGCACAATGTCGATCCCCTCGGTCTTGACCTTGCTTTCGGATCGACCCAACTGCGGCCGCGCCAATGCCACGATGAATAGCGCCAGCGTCACGCCTCGCAGCATCACCAGCAGCGACGGTCCCGCCGCCGCCCAAAACGATGACACGGAACGCGCCGTCGCCACCGAGGAAAACCTCAACCCGCCACGGCGCGCCGCCCGCCGTTCCCACCACAACCACAGCGGCAACACGAGCAACAAGACCAACAACCATGGACTCGCGAACTTCATGCCGTGGCAAGCACCTCCTGCGCGCGCGGCTGCGTGTCTTCTACGAACTTCTCGGCGGCGGCCAGGGCCCGTTGCCTGTCCTCCGCGCCCGGCTGATGCCTCGCGAATTTGACGAGGTCGGCTTCCTGCAGAAACGCCCCAAGCAGTTCACGGTGTTCCGCCGAAAGCGAATGATCACGGGACACTTCGTACAAAAATTCTTCTGTCGTCCGCTCGGGTGCTCGCAACCCCATCTGGCCTTCGAGGTACTGCCGCACGATGTCCGACAACCGCGTATAAAACTCTTCTACCGGCGGATTCTCCTCACGCAGCCGACGCAGCTCGCGGATTGCCACCTCGTAGGGCGTGGGCGGCGGAACCACGACGGCGGGAGCGCCCGGCCCCTTTCGTTTCGACAACCAAAGTGCCACCGCCGCCACTGCGAACGCCAGCAGCAGCCACAGCCACCACCAGCCGTAGGGCACCGGAACGAGTCCTTTGATGTCGTGAATGTCTTCCATCAGATTCGCCGCTCGCGCATATTGAAAAACTGGATCAGCGGCAGCACGTAGTCCGCGTCCGACCGGATTTCCACCTGGTCCACGCTCGCCGACCGTAACAACCGCCGCAACGCGTCCAGCCGCGACCGCGCTCTCGCCGCGAATTCCTCGCGCACCTTTCGGTCGAACGTATCCACCAGCGCTCGTTCGCCCGTCTCGGCATCGCGCAACTCGACCAGCCCGACCGCCGGCAATTCTTCTTCGCGTGGGTCGCGTAGGCTTAACGCAATCACGTCGTGACGCTTGCTGGCGACGCGCAATTTTTTGCGGACCGACTCCTCGTCGTTCACCTGGAAATCCGAAACGACAAATGTCACCGCCCGCCGCGCCTGGACGCGGTTGAGATAATCCAGCGCCAGCGACAGGTTCGTCCCGCGCCCCTGCGGCTGAAACGCCAGAATTTCGCGCACGACGCGGAGCACGTGCCGGCGGCCTTTCTTCGGCGGCACGAATTTCTCAATCTGGTCGGTGAACATGATCAGGCCGACCTTGTCGTTGTTGCGGATCGCCGAGAACGCGAGCACCGCCGCGAGTTCCGCCGCCAGTTCGTTCTTGGTCTGCCGCACGCTGCCGAATTGTCCCGAGGCGCTCACGTCCACCACCAGCATCACGGTCAGCTCGCGCTCTTCCCGGAATTTCTTGATGAACGGATGCCCGAAGCGCGCCGTGACATTCCAATCGATGGACCGCACTTCGTCACCAGGCAGGTACTCACGCACTTCCTCGAACTCCATCCCGCGGCCCTTGAAGACGGAATGGTACTGCCCGCCCAGCACGTCCGTGACTTCCCGGTTCGTGCGGATCTCAATCTGCCGGACCTTCTTGAATATCTCGCGCGGAATCATTGACAGCTAAAAGACAAATGGGAGCCAATTTTTCTCATGGTACGGTACATTTCCCGGCAGATACGCATACTTGCCATCGGATCTGATGCAGAGATATCGACCGTTGGGGCAACGGACATTCCACATTTCATATGGTTTCCCTTGATAGGGCGTTGTTCTCAAGTGACCCCCTAAGTCAAAAAAGAAATCGGTTCGCAATGTGCTCGGATCAACGACGACCTTGGTTAAAATCTGCCCGTTAAGGAAGACGCACGCCTTGCTGATTCTTTTGTCTTCGGATTCCGAGTGACTAATTCTTCGGCCATCTCGACGAATCTCCCAGTGGCAACAATAAATCCAAAGATGCCATTCACCGTGAACGTGCGCCATTCTCTTGGGATATTTCGGCCATTCTCTGCCGGCTTTTGGCCGCAGAACCACTTCTGAGACTCTCAACTTGGGCCTGCCAAATTCAAAGGTGATAGATGACCCATAACCTTTGTGAACTTGCCACGCAGGTTTGCCGTAAATCTTCTTGAAGACTTGCTGTACGATGTCAGCAGACATAGGTCACGGCACCGGCACTTCATCGAAGATTCGTTTGATCACGTCCTCGCTCGTCATTTCCTCGGCCTCGGCCTCGTAGCTGACGATCACCCGGTGGCGCAACACGTCCATGCCGATGGTCTTCACATCCTGCGGCGTGACGTAACCGCGGCCTTGCAGAAACGCGTAGGCTTTGGCCGCGACGGTCAGATAAATCGTCGCGCGCGGCGACGCGCCGTATTGGATCAGACGAGCCACGTCGATCTTGTATTCGCCCGGCTCGCGCGTCGCGTGAACCAGATCGACGATGTAGTTCTTGATCTTCTCGTCCATGTAGACGGCGTCCACCACCTTGCGTGCCTTGAGAATCTGGTCGGGGGTCACGACCGGCTGTGTGACGATCTGTTTGCCCGTTTCGGCCATCCGATCCATGATCTCGCGCTCTTCCTGTTTGCTCGGATACTGGATCGAGAGCTTGAGCATGAACCGGTCAACCTGCGCCTCGGGCAACGGATACGTCCCCTCCTGCTCGATCGGGTTCTGCGTCGCCAGCACCAGGAACGGATTGGGCAATTGGAACGTCTGGTCTCCGATTGTGACCTGACGTTCCTGCATCGCTTCCAGCAACGCGCTTTGCACTTTGGCGGGAGCGCGGTTGATTTCGTCGGCCAGAATCAGGTTGGCGAAAACCGGCCCCTTCTTGATGCGGAACTCGCCGTCCTTGGGATTGTAGATCAACGTGCCGATCACATCCGCGGGCAGCAGGTCGGGCGTGAACTGAATGCGGTGAAACGATGTCTGAATCGCCGCCGACAGCGTCTTCACCGACAACGTCTTCGCCAACCCCGGCACGCCCTCCAGCAGGACGTGCCCGTCCGCCAGCAACCCAATCAACAATCGTTCGACAAGATATTTCTGCCCGACGATGACCTTGCCGATCTCGCCGACCAGCGTTCGCACGAATTCGCTTTCGCGTTTGACCTGTTCGTTAATCGCACCGATGCCTTGATCCATTGTTATTTCCTCTTGAGGTTCACAACCCAGAAGCACCCATTTTGACAGGCTTCCCACCGATCACGTTCAATTCTAGCAGACGCGTCAAGTGGCTGACAAGAAACAGGTTACGCCCGCAGGGGTATTACGCCGGATGATGGCAGCGTCGCGATTGTGCGTCCGTTACTCTTCGAAGCACTTGCGGCCGGGGATGCACGTGCGGACATGGGCAGGTTTGTCGTCGGCGCCGATCTCGCTCAGTGTGCGATTGCACCAGTAGAACGCGCCGGCATCGGGCTCGGTCGACTCCGCCAGCGCCTCCGCCTGGTGCTCAGGGATGAACATTCTTTTCGTGCGAAGACATTTGCAGACCGGCGGGTTTGTGTCCATCGTTCACCCCACAAGCTGTTTGAGCGTCCGCCGAATGAGCGCCCTGGCAATCGGCACCTTGTACCCGTTATGATCCAGCGCCACCGCATCCTTCAGGACGATCTCGGAAGCGTGCGCCGCCAGATCATCGTTCAGCTCCTTGCCTTCGAGAAACTCGTGCGCCGCCTGCACCTGATACGGCACCGGCGAAACCGCGCCCAACACCACGCGGACCTTGCTGAGTTTTTTGCCATCGACTTTCGCCGCGGCGGCGCAACTGACCAGCGCCCAATCGAAGCTCGCCTTCTCGCTGATCTGTTTGTACGCGCTCGTGCGGCCATCGTCCGGAATCTGCACGCGCAGTATCAGGTCGGTCGGCCCCAGAGAATTATGTGCCTGGGGATTGTCCCACGCCTTCGCGTACAGATCGGGAATCGCCATTGCGACCTCGTCCTTTCCGCGACGAACAATCACCTTCGCATCGAGCGCCGCCAGCGCGACCGCCAGATTCGACACGACCGGGCTGATACACGGGTTGCCCGTGAACAAACTGTGATACTTGTTCTCGCCCTCGCGCGCGTAGCAGGTGCTGCCGCCGCGTTTCAAACACTGAATATCACGATGCCGGTAATACCAGCAGCGCGAATGTTGCGCGAGATTGCCACCCACTGTCGCGACGTTGCGAATCTGGGGCGAACCAACTTCCGCCGCCGCCTGCTGAAGCCCGGGGAATACGAGCTTCAACTCGGCGTGCTGTTCGATCTCGGAAATTGTCACATTCGCGCCAATCGTCCACGGCTTTCCCGCCGAAATGTCACGCGTGCCGGGCAAATCCTTCACATTCACCAACACACGCGGGCTGGCGATGTACTCTTTCATCTCGCCGAGCACATCAATGCCGCCCGCAAAAAACCGGCCATGATCGCCGGCCTGTGATATGGCGCCGTCCACACTGTGTGGCGAAGCGTATTGAAATGGGTTCAAACCGTACCTCCCGGCTTGACGGCCTTGCCTGACGCCATCAGGACGCGCGCCGGCGTGATCGGGAGGCTGCTGACGCGCACGCCGATTGCATTGGCGACCGCATTTGCGATGGCCGACGCGGTCGGGATCGTGCACGGCTCGCCCACGCCGATGACGCCGCGCTCGGGCATCTCCATCAAAATCACCTCGATATCCGGCACATCGGCGAAATTCGGCAGCTTGTACGTCTCGAAATTCGGGTTCAGCACGAATCCGGTCGTGGCGTCCATGACCCGCTCCTCGTACAGCGCATAGCCCAGCCCCATGACGATGCCGCCGTGAATCAACGTCTCGCACGTGAGCTTGTTGACGATCAGCCCGCAATCCTGCACGCACAGCACCTTGCGCACCTTCACTAAGCCCGTCTCGGTGTCCACCTCGACCTCGGCAAATTGCACGCCGCCGACGCCGCTGGACGACAACCCCTCGCGCCATTCGCCATGCGCAGTCAGTGGATTGACGCCGAGCTTTTTGCAGGCGGCCAGCCAGTTCGCGCCGCGCGCATCGGCGACCCCGGTCGTCTCCTGCAATTTCTGCAGCGCGACCGTGCACGTGTCGAAAATCGCCGGGCAAACCGATGCCGCCGTGGTGCTGCCGCCGCTGGCACCCGAGGGCGGGTACCGCGTGTCGCCGATCTTGATCGTGATCTGCTCGGGCTTGAGCCCGAACACTTCCGCAGCGACGACTCCGACCATCGTCCGCGAGCCCGTGCCAAGGTCTTGCGTGCCGCAGCGAATTTCCACGCTGCCGTCGGGATTGATCTGCGCTTCCGCCTGCGAACCCCGTCCACCGCCGCCCCACGTCGCCCCCGCGCAACCGACACCGACCTTGACCGGGCCCGGCGACGAGCCGGGCGGTTTGTATTTCTGTTTCCAACCGAACCGCTCCGCGCCGATCGCGTATTCGCGCTGGCGAATCTTGCTCGGATCATTCTTCACGCGGAGCTCCACAGGGTCCATCTTCAGTTTCGCCGCCAACTCGTCCATGATCGATTCCATGCCGAACGACGCAATCGGATGCCCCGGCGCGCGGAAGGCGCAACTCTGGCCGGCATTGATGGCAACGGTAGCTTGCTTCACGCGGATATTGGGAACCGCATAGATGTACGGCGCGGGAAAACCGGAGCCGCCGCCGCCACCGGCAGAGGCCGCGCCCGCGCCGATGCCGGCCGTGCCGAACGAATCCATGTCGAAGGCGACCAGTTTGCCGTCCGCGTCGGCCCCCAAACGTATCTTCTGGAAGGACGACGGCCGATTGCCGACCGCCAGCGCCTGGTCAAACCGCGTGAGCATCAATTTGACGGGTACGCCCGCGGCCTGCGAGAGCCGCGCGGCCAGTCCGCCATGCGGACCGGGGCCGAACTTGGACCCGAACCCGCCACCCATATAATCCGTAATGACGCGCACTTTTTCTTGCGGCACGTCGAGATACGAGGCCAGACCCTCGCGCACGCTGAAGATGCCCTGGGTGGACGCCCAGCATGTCACGCCGTCGTTCGTCACCGAGACGGTGTTCCCGTGGGTTTCGAGCGGATGATGAAGCTGGACCGGCGTCGTGAAAAACCCGTCCACAACCGCCGCCGCGCCCGCAAACGCCTTGTCCACATCGCCCTTCTCGCGGACGTTCGGCTCGGCGAGATTGGGCGCATCCGGCCAGACGCGCGGCGCGTCGAGGTTTTTCGCGGCCTCTTCCTTCACGACAAACGGCAGCGGCGTGGCCTCGACTTCGATCGCCCGCAGCGCGTCCAGACACGCCTGTTTCGAAACGCCAGCGACCGCCGCGAGTTCGTCGCCGTAGAAGCGAACGACCCGTTCGCCGTCCCGTTCGACCACGGCGGCTTTGATGCCGGGCATCTTGCGCGCCTTGTCGACGTTGACCCTGGTGACACACGCCGCCGGCCAGCGCGATCGAAAGATCATCCCGTACAACCATCCAGTCGGCTGAACATCGGATGCGTACCTGGCCTCGCCCGTGACTTTCGCGGGCGTGTCCACGCGCTTGGTGCTTCCGCCGACAACGGTCAGTTTCTCCGGCCAGCTAGACATCGCGGATGACCTCGGTTGTCTTTGCCATTGGCGTTCCCGCGACGCGGAGCAGCGCGGCCAGCATCCGATGTTGCGTGCCGCAGCGGCACAAATTGCCCGAACACGCAACGCGCAATTCATCGGCCGTCGGGTGCGGATTGTCCTTGAACAGCGCCGTCGCGGTCATCACAAAACCGGGTGTGCAGTAACCGCACATCGCGGCATCGCCATCGACCACGGCCTGTTGCACGGCAGAAAGCTTGCCCGCCGGCGAAAGGCCCTCGACGGTGGTGATCTCGTGGCCCTGCGCCTCGACGGCCAGCTTCATGCACGAGTACACCGGCTTGCCGTCGAGCAGGACCGTGCACGCCCCGCACGTGGCCCGGTCGCAGACTTCTTTCGTGCCGGTCAGACTGGAATAATTCCGCAGCGCGTCGAGCAGCGTCACGCGCGGTTCGAGATTCAACTTAAGCGCCCTGCCGTTGACCTGAAGCGTGACGGGAACCTGACCCGGACCGAGAGTTTGATCCGAACCCAATTTGGCGATTTCTTCGGTCCCGGCGGCGACCGCGCTCGCCGGCACCGCCGCCGTCGCCACGACGACGGTCCCCAACCCCTTCAAAAACGAACGGCGGCTGATGTCCTTACCGAACGGCTCGTTGTGCGGGCGCTCACTCATGCGATGGGTGATTCGCCACAACACAAGCGAACGTTGGCGGGACAAAGGCTGCGCGCGCGGATGAGTCATCACCGAAGCGGCCTTCGAAAATGTTGTTCTTGCCGTGGTCGATCCACTTCAGCGCTAGCGCGGGCTCGCACACCACCGCCTTGCTGGTCACGCCGACCGTGTACGAGCTGACAGCCGAACGCGGCGTGTACCACAACGCCTCACCGCAACTGACGAGACCGCATGGCTGAAACGGTGTGGTTTCGATTCGCAATGTGTCGCCTGCGGAGAACGAAACGATGTTGTCGCGCCGGGAGAATTCCATCGGCAGCGTCCGCGTGCGAAGTCTTGTCTGGCCAAGCTCGGGATTGCCGGCCTTCAGCCAGCCAATCATCGCGTTGGCCTGGGCGACCGTGGCCGATTGCGGGAGATAGACGATCGATTCGACCGTCCGCGCGCCTTTGGTTGCCAGATTCTGGTCGGAAACCTCGAGCAAAGCCGCGGTCAGACCCCGCAAAGAAGTTCCATCGTACGAGCCATCCGAAAAATTCCAGACACACAACAGATATTGCCCCTCCTGCGTGGATTCGGAAGACGCAATGCAGCCGCCAATGTAAAGCTGACATGAATGCAATTCGAGCAGCTCACCGCGCGGTGCGTCAGCCGCGTGTAACGACACGCCCCCCACGCTGAACAAGAATAAAGAAGCGACGCCGACGACCCATGATTTCATACGCCACCTTGCCCTGCCGTTTCGTACTATACGCAACGAAATAGGTTCCGCAAGTGCCGGATGCGCTGGGGGGTAGAGTGGAACCGCGAATGGACGCGAATTGGCGCGAATAATGAGTGGCGAGACGTAAGCCGATCGATTCGCTCGCAGCCAGGTTGTTACGATGACCAGGGAACCCCGTTTTTCGGTGAAGGCTTCTCCTCCCTTCAGCAGGGAATTCAATACTCTCTGCCACTCGTCGCCGAAAACGAGTTCGAACACGATCTTGCGCTCTGGGAACTCCAGACCCAACTCGGTCCAGCTTTTGGCCTCGGCTAGTCTGTTGCACAGCTTGAAGACTTTCTTCTTGTAGTCCGTATCTTCATTCTTCAGGTGGATCCCCTTGGTTTCGACGACGAAGACTTTGTCGAAATCGGTCGCGTCCACCTCGCTGGTGTGCGACACGATGAAGTCGGGATAGATCTTGTGCTGGCGCCAACCTTGAATCCGGTAATCTCGCCGCGAAAGGTTGCGGTACCACCAGAGCAGTTGCGCTTGTTTCTCAAAATACCACGCCACGCTCCGCTCTTCGGTGTTGAAGGCGTCCTCCGGCACGTGTTCGAACAGGCTCAATTCCAACTGCGTATTGTCTTCACGCGCCAACCGCCGCGCACCTGTGCGGATGATGATCTTGCTCGGCAACCGATAGCCCACATCGTCCTTGAGGAGCAAGAACCGCAGCGTCTTGTTGCACACCAGTACGTCGAACACCGGGGGGAGCCTCGCCCTCCCCAACGGCGAGAGGGCTTTTCTCATTCCACTTAGGGTGAGTAAGGGTTAAGGATCTGAAATTGTTATCGTGAGAGGATATTTTGTGCTGGACATGGTATCGGAATTGTGGGACGATGGGAGAAGTTCTTTGATAATAGGTAGAGTTCACGGATGCTGGTTCAGGGCTGATGGCAGCGAGAGCGGGAGTGGGAGCAAGAGAAGGAGCACGAAGAGAATGATTACCAGGGGATGGAGCCGTATATAGTGAAACTGCGAAACGAAGCCATTGTTTCCGGGGTGGATGCAGATGTGGAACTGGCTGAGCGGGTGGTGGTTGCGCTGCCGAGTGGAACGAAATGACGCTTGACTTCGTTCGGGCTTCCGGAGTGGTAACTGAGGCTGATTTGAGGCGGTTTTGGGGGTCCGGTCGCGATTGCAAATCGCTCCTACGGAGGGGAGCGCCGTTGTCGGGGTCACCTCCAAGAATTCCCTTGCCCTGCAAAGGCATGACCGCTAGGTTATAGCTGCTTTGCGGGTCGCGGTTGTCGTCACACAAATTGGCGTGAGAGCGTGAGATGAAATGGGATTCACTCGGTCGCGTTGCGTATAAGTTGTGGCTCATTGTCGCGGCATGTGCCGCTTGCGGTCTGCTATCACCCGTCGATGTGTCTGCGCAGGCGATTTCCGCCGCATGGTGCGATTACGCGCGCGACGCGCAACACAGCGCCGTTTCGGCCGTCCCCTCCGATCCACTGGGTTATATTCGCTGGCAGACGCCGGTCGACCTCGACCCGCAGTACAGCGGCGACGAGTTGTTGATCCACTACGGCTCGCCACTGATCACAGCGTCCAACACGGTTCTCGTGCCGGTAAAAACCGGCGCGTCCGGCGGGTTCCGCATCGAGGCGCACGCCGGCACCAACGGCACGTTGATGTGGATGCAGTCCACGGACTACGTCCTGCCCCCGCATAACTGGACGCCGAGTTTTTCCGGCACACTGACGCCGAAGAGCCGCCTCTGTTTCCCCGGCGGCGGCGGGACGGTGTATTATTGCGATACGCCCGATACCAATGGCTCACCCGTCATCGGGCAGGTCGCGTTTTACGGGCTGACGAATTACACCGCGAACACCAACGCGTACCTGGCGAATGTGTTCATCGACACGCCGATTACCTCGGACACGAATGGCACGATCTTCTTCGGTTTCCAGGTGACCGGCTCCACGCCACTGAGTCTGACCAGTGGCGTTGCCCGGATTGATAGCAACGGCACGGGCATCTGGATTTCCGCGAGGGCGGCAGCCAATGATTCGGGCATCATCAAGGTGGCGCAGAACTGCGCTCCCGCGCTGAGTGCTGATGGCAACACCCTGTATATCGCCGTCAACAGCGGCAACGGCGATTTTGGCAATTACGGCTACCTGCTCGCACTGAACAGCACCACGCTCGCGCCGCTCGCCAAGGTCCGCCTGAAAGACGTGCTCAGCCCGTCGAACGACGCCAGCGTGCCCGATGATGGCACAGCCTCGCCGACGATCGGAACCGACGGCGACGTCTATTACGGCGTGCTGGAAAACCCGGCGGGCGAGAATCATTACCGTGGCTGGCTGCTCCACTTCGACAGTTCGCTCACAACCAACAAGACCCCGGGCGCATTCGGCTGGGACGATACGGCCTCCATCGTGTCGACGTCGCTCGTGGCGTCCTATCACGGCAGCTCGTCGTATCTGTTGATGACCAAGTACAACAACTATGCTGATGCCGGCGGAAACGGCTCCAACAAAATTGCCGTGCTGGATCCCAACGCCACCGAGATCGACCCCGTCAGCGGCGCGACCGTGATGAACGAAGTGCTGACCGTGCTCGGCCCGACGCCGAATCCACCGTTGGCCGGCGTGCGCGAATGGTGCATCAACTCGGCCGCCGTCGATCCGTTCACGAAATCCATCCTCGCCAACAACGAGGACGGAAACCTGTACCGCTGGGACCTGACTTCGAACACGCTGACCCAGGCGGTGACGCTGACCTCGGGCATCGGCGAGGCCTACACTCCGACGCTCATCGGCGTCGATGGGACGGTCTACGCGGTCAACAACGCGACCCTCTACGCCATCGGCCCGGCCGTCGTCAGCATCTCCGCGACAACATCCAACGCCTATAAGTTTGGCGGGATCCCCGGCCTGTTCACCGTGAGCCGGCTCGGGTCCACCAGCGATGACCTGACGGTCAATTGTGCGATCACCGGCGCCGCCAGCAACGGTGTCGATTACAGTTTCATTGCCAATGCCGTGACGATCCCGGCCGGCTCGTCCTCGGCAGCGATCACCATCTCACCCATCGATGACGGCATCGTCGTTGGCGATGTGGCGGCAACGCTGACCCTGTCGAATTCCGCCGCCTACAGTGTTGGTTCTCCCGCCAGCGCAACCGTCATTGTTTACGATACGCCGTTCAATGATTGGCGATTGACGGAGTTCGGCACCAACGCGAACAACGCCGCGATCAGTGGTGATTCGGCCGATCCGAACGGAGACGGCATCGTAAACGTGTTGGAATACGCGCTGGGGTTGAATCCGAATGCTTCCAGTGTCCAGGGATTGCCGACGGTGCAGATCGATCCGGGCTGCAACTGCCTCTCCCTGACCTACACGAAAGTGCTCTCCGCGATCGACCTCACTTACGCCGCCGAAGGAGCCAACAACCCGGGCGGCGCGTGGAGCACGAATGGCATCACCTCGACCCTCATTCAAAGCAACAGTCTGACGGAGACAATCCAGGCTTTCGATACCGCCAATCCCGTCTCCACGGCCAGCGCCCGATTCATGCACCTGAGAGTGACCCGTCAGCCGTGAGACATGGAGCGAGGGCGCTGCCGTCGTTTCGGACTCGTTACGCGTTCGGCGGAAGTTGGTTCAGCCAACGAACCACTTGCTCGGCCTCTTCCGGAAACAGGATGCGGATGGCCAGTTCCATCTCCGCGTGCGATGCGCCCTTCTTCTTCCACCGGCGCTTGAGTCGTTCGATCCACTGGACAAATGATTCGTCGGCCATATACAGGGCGCCGTCTTCTCTGACCATCGTGCCCGACGCGTTGAACCCGGTCAGCTCGTCCAGCGAGACGCCGAGCCGTTTCGCGATGGCCACCGCCGTGCTCAGGACCGGCTCGCTCTTCCCGCTGAGGTAATCACTGACCTGCGACTGCGTCAGCCCGAGTTCGGCCGCAGCCCGCACTTGGTTCCATTGTCTCGCGGACAGGAGTTTACGCAATTGACTCGAGAAAGAATCCATCAGGCTGTATCGGAGTTGGGATTTGTGTGGCGCTGCGGTATCGCCACGGTGATATTTGCGCTTGTCCGTCTCCATCGATCATGCGCGACCGCGCATGACCCAAAGCAGTCAGCCGTCCCTGACGGACGCCCAACATCTGGGGGTCAGGCAAGCGCAATTGTGCCCTGTGCCACGCGGAAACAGGATCAACGTCTCCACTCGAACCGACCCTGCGGCTTCCGCCCGCAGACGAAGCACACCAGAACCAGCCCCCAAACTCAAGCCGGAAAGCGACATCGGACCAGCGGCAATTCGAAGCGCGGTCTGATCGGTCATATCAATCACATCTATATTATTGCGTGAGACTTCAGCATGATCAAAAACAAAAAAAGTTTGACTGGACAAACTCTGAGAAATGAGCTATATTATTTTACAGCAATCGTTTGCAGAAGCCTTGCCCATTTTGGGACAACTTGGACACTGATTTGTGGGGCGCAACGGCGGCGAGAAGGCAAGAACGATAACAATTGCCTCATTCACGACTCGGTGAATTTACCCGTCGTTGCGCTCCTAGTTTCTTACGCCCTCCGTCACGCGATTGTCATGCAAGCGCCACGAAATCGTACCGCAAATGTCATATCCCTGCTCCCGCGATGTCACCGTCGTTTGCGATAGTGATCGCGGGTTGAAGGGACATGGGTTCGACCGGCTGGTGCCGGGGCTGAGACGTGAAGGTGTAGAGGGTATGGGTTGAGGGATGAGCCGGGTGGGTTGCGGGCTTTAATGTCAGGGAACTCAGGGTTCTGTTGCTCATCTCGGGGTTCGTCGGGCGATCTTCACGTCCGGCCCGGCGCCGCTGGCGGGAAGACAAGATCAGCCGCCAGATCTTTCCATTGAACCAGTTGTTTTTTTCGCTCACGCACGAAGCCAAGCTCCTCCTGCCGAATTGATCGAGAACCGTTACGGTCGGATCCTCGTCAACGCTGAACAGCCTGTCGCCCGCGCCATCCTCCGCTCCCAAAAAACCTGTTGCCGTGCATGGCCGGGCTGTGGCACAAACAAACCTGAACCGCTGCATGTCCGCCACACGGCGGAGCAAAGGTCACTATGGCTACACAAGCGTTTCCCGGCATTTCGAAGATCGAGTACGAGGGTCCGAAGTCGAAGAATCCGCTCGCGTTCAAGCACTACGAAGCCGCTGAGAAGCTCGATGGCAAACCGCTCCGCGACCACCTTCGCTTTGCCGTCTGCTACTGGCACACGTTCCGCAACGCGCTCAGCGACCCGTTCGGCGTCGGCACCGCCGTCCGTCCCTGGGATGACGGCTCGAACTCGATCGCCAACGCCCAGCGTCGCGCCCGCGTCGCCTTCGAGTTCATCGAGAAACTCGGCGCCCCGTTCTATTGTTTCCACGACCGCGATGTGGCGCCGGAAGGAAAAGACCTGCGCGAAACGAACGCGAATCTCGATGCGGTGGTGGAGGTTTTGAAGGAAGAACAGCAGCGCACGGGCATCCAACTGCTCTGGGGCACCGCGAATTTGTTTTCAAATCCGCGTTACATGCACGGCGCGGCGACGAGCTGCAACGCCGACGTGTTTGCGTTCGCGGGCGCGCAGGTCAAGAAAGCCCTCGAAGTCACGCACGAACTCGGCGGCGCCGGCTACGTCTTCTGGGGCGGACGCGAAGGCTACTCGACGTTGCTCAACACCGACCTCAAGCGCGAGCAGGAGCATCTCGCGAAATTCTTGCACCTGGCGGTCGATTACAAGAAAGCCATCGGATTCAAGGGCCGGTTCTACATCGAGCCCAAGCCGAAGGAGCCGACCAAACACCAGTATGACTCCGACGCCGCCGCCTGCCTGAATTTCCTGCGCGAGTTCGATCTGCTGGACGATTTCCAGCTCAACATCGAAACCAATCACGCCACGCTGGCCGGCCACACGATGCTGCACGAGCTCACCGTGGCCGCCGCCGCGGGGCGGCTCGGCTCAATCGACGCCAACCGCGGCGACGAGTTGCTCGGCTGGGACACCGACCAGTTCCCCACTGATGTTTATCTGACCACCCAGATCATGCTCGTGGTCCTCGGCATGGGCGGCTTCAAAACCGGCGGACTCAACTTCGACGCCAAGGTGCGCCGCGACAGCTTCGAGCCCGTGGACCTGTTCCACGCGCATATCGGCGGCATGGACGCCTTCGCGCGCGGCCTGAAGATCGCCGCCGCAATTCGCAAGGACGGCCGCTTCGCCGAATTTGTCCGGGAACGTTACGCCTCGTGGGACAAGGGTATCGGGCGCGACATTGAAAATGGCAAGGTCGGTTTGAAAGAACTGGAGGCGTACGCGCTCAAAAAGGGTGAGGCCGCTCCGAACACGAGCGGCCGACAGGAAATGCTGGAGAACATCCTCAACGAATTCATCTGAACCACATCGCGGAATTATCTCCCATGAAAAACCTCGATTCCGTTGAAATCTGGTACGTCACCGGCAGTCAGCATCTCTACGGCGAAGCGACGCTGAAAAAGGTCGCGGCGAATTCGCGCAAGATCGTCGAGGAGTTGAACGGCGCGAAACTTCTGCCGCTGAAGATCGTGTTCAAGCCCGTGCTGACCACGCCCGACGCCATCCGTCAACTTTGCCTCGAAGCGAATCACGCCCCCAAATGCGCCGGGTTGATCCTGTGGATGCACACGTTCTCGCCGTCCAAAATGTGGATCGGCGGCCTGACCGCTCTCAAGAAGCCGTTCCTGCACCTGCACACCCAGTTCAATCGCGACTTGCCGTGGTCCGAGATCGACATGGATTTCATGAACCTCAACCAGTCCGCCCACGGTGACCGTGAAGCCGGGTTCCTTCACACCCGCCTGCGGTTGAATCGCAAAGTCGTCGTCGGCCATTGGTCGGACACGGAAGTCCAGGAGCGCATTGCCGCCTGGATGTGCGCCGCGCGCGCGTGGCACGACTGGCAGGGGGCAAAGTTCTGCCGATTCGGCGATAACATGCGCCAGGTCGCCGTCACCGAGGGCGACAAGGTCGCCGCCGAGACGAAATTCGGCTACGCGGTCAACGGCTACGGCGTCGGCGATCTCGTCCAGGCTGTCAACGCGGTCGGCAACGCCGCGATCAATCGCCTCTGTGACGAATATGAAGAGCGCTACGACGTCGCGAAAGAACTCCGCAAAGGCGGCGCGCGCCACGAATCGCTTCGCGATGGCGCCCGCATCGAACTCGGTCTCCGCGCCTTCCTGAAATCCGGCGGATTCAAGGGCTTCACCACCACGTTCGAGGACCTGCACGGCCTGAAACAACTGCCCGGCCTCGCCGTTCAACGCCTGATGGCCGATGGCTACGGGTTCGGCGCGGAAGGCGACTGGAAAACCTGCGCCCTGCTCCGCGCCATGAAAGTCATGGCCGCCGGCCTCACCGGCGGCACGTCGTTCATGGAGGATTACACCTACCATCTCGATCCCGATGGCCATCTCGTCCTCGGCGCGCACATGCTCGAAATTTGCGAATCCATCGCCGCCGGCAAGCCGTCCCTGGAAATCCATCCGCTCGGCATTGGCGGCAGGGAGGACCCCGTTCGCCTCGTGTTCACCGCGCCGCCTGGCCCGGCGATCAACGCGTCGATCATCGACCTCGGCAACCGGTTCCGCCTGCTCGTCAACGAGGTCGATGTGGTCGAACCACCGGAACCGCTGCCGAAACTTCCCGTCGCCCGCGCCGTGTGGAAATGCCGGCCCGATTTCAAAACCGCCTGCGCCGCGTGGATCCACGCCGGCGGCGCGCATCACACCGGGTTCAGCTACGCCGTGACCACTGAGCACATGGAAGATTTCGCCAATATCGCCGGCGTCGAACTGGCCGTGATCGATGCCTCGACGCAACTCCGTGCCTTCCAACAACAGCTCCGCAACGACGAAATCTACTACCATCTCGCGCCAGGATTGGGACGACCATGATCAAGCCATCCAAAACGGAAACCCGTTCGGTCGTTCGCCGCGCCAAGACAATCGCCCGGCCTGCCGCCTCGCCGCGGCCGCTATCCCCCATCCCGCAGGCGTTGCCGTCTCCTGCGGTGCCGAAAACAACCCCTTCGTACCGTGGCATGTTGGCCGCGCGCTTCTACGGCCCGCGTGATGTGCGGGTCGAGCCCGTGCCGCTCCCGGGCCAGCCCGGGCCCGGCGACGTCCTGTTGCGCGTCACCGCCACGGGCATCTGTGGCAGTGACCTGCACACGTTCACCGACGGCCGCATCGGCGACACCGTCCCAAAATCTCCCATTGTCCTCGGCCACGAATTCGCCGCCGTCATCGAGGCCTTCGGCAGCGGCGTGGAACACCTGCGCGTCGGCACGCGCGTGGCCGTCGACCCGGCGCATCCGTGCCATCATTGCGACCTCTGCGACGCGGGGCATCCGAATCTCTGTCGGCGTCTCCATTTCTGCGGCCTCTATCCCGACGATGGCAGCCTCCGCGAGTTCATGATTGTGCCGGCCCGGACCTGTTTTCCCGTCCCCGACTCGATCGATGATGAATCCGCCGCGATGCTCGAGCCGCTCGGCGTGGCGCTCCACGCTACCGATCTCGCCAAAATCCGCGTGGGCGATCGCGTGGCCGTCCTTGGCGCGGGCCCGATCGGCCTGTTGCTCATTCAAACCGCCAAACTCGCCGGTGCCGCCGAGATTTTCGTTCGCGACCCGCTCGCCTGGCGTCTGGCGTTGGCCATGAAGCTTGGCGCCAAACCCCTGCCCGTTCGCGCGGAAGTCGACGTGGCCATCGAAGCCGCCTGGGGCGGTAACGCCATCGAACAAGCCATCGAACTCGCGCGACCCGGCGGCCGCGTCGTGCTCGTGGGGATTCCGTCGGAGGATCGTTGCGCGTTCCAACACTCCCCCGCCCGCCGCAAGGGACTGACCATCATGTTCAGCCGCCGCATGAAACACACCTACCCGCGCGCGATTTCCCTGGTCGTCTCCGGCAAGGTGGATGTGCGCTCGCTGGTCACGCACCGCTTCCCCCTGCAAGACGCTGCAGAGGCGCTCGCGTTGAATGCCGCCTACAAGGACAAGGTCGTCAAAGTGATCGTCACCGCCTGAGAGGAAGCCCCATGGGCGCGCGCTACAGCATCGGTCTGGACTACGGAACCAATTCCGGTCGCGCGTTGATCGTGGACGTGAGCAACGGGCGCGAGGTGGGCACGGCCGTTTGGGAATACGCCCATGGCGATAACGGCGTGATCCTCTCGCGCGACCCGAACCTTGCCCGCCAGCATCCGGCGGACTATCTCACCGGCGCCGAGAAAACCATCCGCAAGGCGCTCGCGGAAGCGACCCGGACGATCCGCGGCTTCAAACCCGATCAGGTCGTCGGTCTCGGCGTTGACACCACGGGCAGCACGCCAATGCCGGTCGATGCCGAGGGTCGCGCCCTCGCATTCGACAAACGGTTCGCCAAAAACCCGGCCGCGCTGGCATGGTTGTGGAAGGATCACACCGGCGTCCTCGAAGCGGCGGAGATCACCGAGACCGCGATCGAGATTCGTCCGCAGTACCTGGCCAAGTGTGGCGGGACGTATTCGAGCGAGTGGTTCTTCAGCAAGCTTCTTCACTGCCTGCACACGTCGCCGGAGGTTTTCGACGCTGCGTATACCTGGGTCGAGATTGCCGACTGGATTCCCGCCGTGCTCACCGGCACGGAAGCGCCTGACAAACTCACCGTGGGCGTTTGCGCGGCCGGCCACAAAGCGATGTACAACGATGACTGGGGCGGCTATCCCGATGCCGAATTCCTCGCGGAGCTTCACCCGAAGCTCGGCCAGTTGCGGAGTCGGCTCCGCCCCAAAGCCTACGCCGTCGACCGCGCGGTCGGCGGATTGACTCCCGACTGGGCGAAACGCACGGGATTGACTGCCGGCATCCCCGTCGCCGTGGGCGCGTTCGACGCGCATCTCGGCGGTATCGGCGCCGGCATCGCGCCCGGCACGCTGGTCAAGATCATCGGCACCAGCACCTGCGACATGATGATTGCGCCCGTTGGCCAGCCGCTCGCCGACATCCCGGGCCTCTGCGGCATCGTCAACGGCAGCATCCTGCCCGGCTGGCACGGGCTCGAGGCCGGGCAATCTGCCGTCGGCGATATCTTCAACTGGTTCGTCAATTACATCCAGCCGGGCGGCAAGAAGGCCGGCTCGCATGAAGCGTTGACCGCCGCCGCCGCGAAACTCAAACCCGGCGAGAGCGGACTGCTCGCGCTCGACTGGAACAACGGTAATCGCACGATCCTCGTCGACCAACGTCTCACGGGGCTGCTGCTCGGGCAAACGCTGTATACGACGCCCGCCGAGATTTACCGCGCGTTGATCGAAGCCACCGCGTTCGGCGCGCTGACCATCATCAACCGATTCGAGGAATACGGCGTCAAGGTCGAGCAGATTGTCAACTGCGGCGGCATCGCCGAGAAGAATCCCGTCGTCATGCAGATCTACGCCGACGTGACGGGACGTCCGATGAAAGTCTCGCGCTCGGCCCAGACGTGCGCTCTCGGAGCGGCCATCGCGGGCGCGGTCGTGGCCAAGGCGCATCCGAATTACGCGCAGGCCCAGAAGGCCATGACCGGCGCAAAGAAGCGCGCGTTCACGCCGAATCCGCAGGCGCATGCCGTTTATCAGCAACTATACCCACTGTATCGAACGCTCCACGACGCCTTCGGCACGCGTGAATGGACCGGAAACCTCCACGACGTCATGAAGACGCTGCTGGAGATTCGCGCGCAAGCCCGGCGATAGACATCGGATCCATGCCATGCTCGACCAACTGAAACAGATCGTCTGCGATGCGAACCGGCAACTGGTCCGCGAAGGCCTCGTCGTCCAAACCTGGGGCAACGTCAGCGGCGTCGACCGCGCGAGCGGACATCTGGTGATCAAACCGTCGGGCGTGCCGTACGACGCGATGGCTCCCGAACACATGGTGGTTGTCTCATTGGAGGCCGGCGAGGTTGTCGAGGGCGATTTGCGGCCCAGCTCCGACACGCCGACGCACCTGATCCTCTATCGCGCGTTCAAGGAGATCGGCGGCATCGTCCACACTCACAGCCTGTACGCGACGGCCTGGGCGCAGGCCCGCCGCGATCTGCCCGCGCTCGGCACAACGCACGCCGATTACTTCCATGGGCCCGTGCCAGGCACGCGATTGCTTACGGCTAGTGAGATCAAGCAGGATTACGAAGCGAACACCGGCCGCGTGATTGTGGAGAAATTCAAGAAACTCGACCCGCTTCATGTTCCCGGCGTGCTCGTCGCCAGTCACGCACCGTTTGCTTGGGGCGCGACGGTCGAGAAGGCCGTCGAAAACGCGATCGTGCTCGAACACCTGGCGCGCCTGGCCAGCGAAACGCTCCGGATAAAACCGTCGGTCAAGCCGATGCCGCGCGTTCTGCTCGACAAGCATTTCCTTCGCAAACACGGCCGCGGCGCTTACTACGGCCAGAAGCCCGCACGTCACTGACCGAGCACGGTCACCCACAGATTGCGGCTGCGCGGTCCGTCGAATTCGCACAGGTATACGCCCTGCCACGTGCCGAACCGGAGTTTTCCCGCTCGCACGAGCACCTGCACGCTGTGTCCCATCATACTCGATTTGACGTGCGCCGCCGTGTTGCCTTCGCCGTGACGATAATGCGAATCTTTCCAGGGAACGACTTTATCGAGCGCGTAGATCATGTCGGTCACTACGTCCGGATCCGCGTTTTCGTTGATCGTGATGCCCGCCGTCGTATGGGGCACGACCGCGACGCAGACTCCGTCTTTGATCCCGCTCTCGTCGACCGCCTCCTGCAGCCTGTCGGTTATCTCAACGAATTGCGTATGCTGGCCCGTTCGAACCGTAAACTCTTTCATAAGCACCGTCTTCAATCAGGAACGTGCATCATACCCGAACCGTTCCACAACACAATCTCCCCGCGACCGACACCCGACTCTTCAGATGTTTTGAACTTGTAACGGGAACCAAGAAACTGCTAACCGTTCCGCCGTCACGTAACATCGACGGCCATGGCCAGCAAAAGCATTCTCTGTGTCGCGCTGTTGATCGCTGGGACACTGTGTCGAGCGGCCGATCCGTCCGCGAGCACGAACTCCTGGAACGTGCGCGATTGTGGCGCCAAGGGCGACGGACTCACCAAGGACACCGCGGCATTTCAGAAGGCGCTCGACGCCTGCGTGTCCGCCGGCGGCGGGACGGTGGTTATCCCAACGGGCTACTACCTTATCGGTAGTATTGTTGTCGGATCCAACACCACGCTGAAGCTGGAACCGCGAGCGAACCTCATCGGCAGTCCGGATATCGATGATTACCCGCTCGTGCCCATTCGTTGGGAGGGCGAGTTTGGCCAGGGCCATCGGGCGTTGATCTCGTCGGACGCCGCCAACCACGTCACCATTGCCGGGCGCGGCTCGATTTTCGGGCCGCCGCTCAGCGTCAGCAACCTGCGCAAGCCTCGTGGCCCGGTGCTGATCGAACTGGCCAACGGCGCGAATGTCGTTCTCGAGGGTTTCACCACGCAGTACCAGCAACTCTGGTCCATCCACCCGGTGTTCTGCCAGAACGTTCACATCCAGGATCTCACCATTCGCTCCGTCAACTCCAACGGCGACGGAATCGACGTGGACTCGTGTAAGGACGTGCTCATCGAGGGGTGCAACATCGACACCGGCGACGACGCCATCGCGCTCAAATCAGGACGCGGGCTGAATGCGATGCGGTCGGGACGTCCCACCGAAAATGTCGTCATCAAGAACTGCACCCTGTTCAGCAGCATTTTCGCCGGGCTGGCGATCGGCACGGAAATGTCCGGCGGGATCCGCAACGTGCGCGTAGACGACTGCCGGATTTCGGGACGGCAAAACGGGATCTTCATCAAGAGCCGCGATGGTCGTGGCGGATTCATCGAGGACATCACGGGCGACAACCTCACGCTGGATCACTCCCGCACGCTTCTCGATATCGATCTGCTGAAGAAAGGCATCCAGGCGACCGACCCCGTGCCCGGCCCGGTGGAAAAATGGCCGCGCGTGCGCAACATCCGCTTTAGCAACATCCGGGTGGACGATGTCGGGGACCTCGTGCCCGCATCGAACGTTCCAGCCGACCGCCCTCTCGACGGCTTGTCCATTTCCAACGTCATCGGCACCTGCGCCAAGGGCATCTCGCTGGCGAACATGACCAACGTGAGCCTCGCGGCGATCAACGTCTCCGGCTTCAACGGACCGCTGCTGACCACAAATAACGTGCAGGGTTCCGGGCTCGACGGGGCGGTCGCCGCCGAGACGGTTGCTCCACGCGGCCAATAAACGTCGGAATCTCTCCCCTCTCAGTTGTTCGCAACCGGGATCGTTTTCGGGAGCGTCGGGTCGTCCACTTCCAGCTTCAGCACGTCGTACATGATCGAGCCCCGGCTCAATCTCAAGATCACCGCGTTCGTCCCCGGGTGCAGCAACGACGACGGGAAGCGGATGACCTCGTTCTCGTAATAACTGCTGCCCAATACCGCGCTGCGATAGAGAGCGCTGCTGTTGCCGCCGGAATACGTCCCGACCGGGGTATTATTGACGAGCACCTGCAGCCGAGGGTCCCGAGTCTGGCCAGCGACGCCAATGGTCAGCACCCCTTCTCCCTTGTAGACGCGGTCGACGCCGAAATCGATTTCCCAGTCGCCGGGCTTGGCCTGCGCGTAATACCAATCGCGTGATGGAATGCTGCTGCCAATCTTGTAGACCAGATTCGACGGGACCGTGGCGTCCAATCCATACTGGCGCGGTTGGTCGCTAAGGCGGAACCCGGCCGTCGTCCGGTCCGCAAAACCGATCTCCCACAGCTTGGCGGAGTAGGACGCCGGTGAAAACACCAACGTTCCCAAATCCACCGTCTTGCCGGCGGTCACGGTGACGTGGTCTTTGCGAAATTCGTCGGTCACGCCGGGCACGGCGGCAAACAGCGTGTAGTTTCCCGGCCGCACATGCGGCAAAACGAACCGTCCCTGTGCATCCGACCGCGCGCTAAAGATGTAATTGAGGACCTGAACCTGCCAATCCGGTTCCGGCGCGGCCAACACCATCAGGGCGTTTGTGGCGAATTGCTTGCCATCGTACAGCTTCAACGTTCCGGTGACTTCGCCCCGTTGCAGCGGATACTCCGCATGGCTCATCCACTGGTACGGCCATTGTGCCTTCTGCTTTTCCGCCTGCGTCTTCGCATCCGCCCAGAGCTGTTGCGGCGAATCGCCCGCGTTCAGATACACCATCCACGGTCCGCAGAGCTTCGTCCAGCCATCGGGAATCGACGGGCTCGATAATTCCCGCGGCTCAAAATGCCCGGACGCCAGAAACCGGTGGATGATCGGGCCGGCGTGAACGCTGATTTCCTGTTTGGTGGGGGCTTGCAGGAACTCCGTGCTCGGCGTGACGATAAACGCCCCATAGCTGCCCGGGCCGGTGCCGCACAACCCGTGCACCCAGTCGTTCTCGAGGTAAACGCAGTAATTGTACTTCGTGTACACGCTTCCGTCGGCCAGACGGAACGTCGCGTCCTGGACCCGTGGCGCGCCCCGCAGGTCGGGGATCGGCCCCTGCTCGGTATCGCTGGCCAGATGATAATTGAACAGCGTGTCATTCAGATAAAACGACCAGCGAATCTGCCCGGTGTGCTCGGGCGGATCGCCCGGCCGCCGCTGTTCGAGCACGTACACGTAAAACCCGTGATCGCCCCTTCGGAGGACGTAGTATTGCGTGAAATGAACGCCGCCGATCTGCGCGCCGAACGACAGCTCCACAAGGTCGGGAGTGTTTCGCACCACCTTGTATTCCGCGTTGTGAACGTCCCAGCCATCGTGGCCGCCGGAATTCGCGACGGCGAAGTACGCGCCGCGCCCGGCCAGGTTCGGGCTGTTCCCGAGTGTCATCTGGCGAATCGTGGCGTTCGTTTTGTTGATCGTGATCGAGATTGTCCCATTGGAGAGTCTTACCTGTGCGCCGTCGTCGTGAAGCGTCACCGGGTCCGCCGGCGAACCGATAGCGAGCGGAGCTGTTCCCAAAATCAGCAGTGCAAAAACAATCCGTAGCATCTTCAAACCCTCGCCAGTTTCGCCGCCATGTTGATTGCCGCGATCATGCCACCGGGCCGCGCGATTCCTTTGCCCGCAATATCCGGCGCGGTCCCGTGGTCGGGCGACGTCCGCACGAACGGCAGACCGAGCGTCAGGTTCACCCCGTTGTCGAATGCGATCAACTTCAACGGGCCCAACCCTTGATCGTGATACATCGCCACCACCGCGTCGAACTGCCCGTGTGCCGCCCGATAAAACAGCGTGTCCGCCGAATGCGGGCCACTGACAACGATGCCCCGCCGGGCGGCGCGCTTCACGGCGGGCGCGATCACGCGTCGGTCTTCGTCGCCGAGCAATCCACCTTCTCCGGCGTGGGGATTCAGTCCCGCCACTGCGATTCGCGGCCGCCGAATCCCCAACCGCCGGCAAATCTCATTCGATAACTCGATTACGTCGACAATCTTGCCCGGACGGATGAGCTTCGGCACCTTCCGCAACGGCTCGTGAATGGTGACGAGCGCCACGCGCAACGGTCCGCCCGCCAGCATCATGGCGAATCGTTTCGTGCGCGAGAGATGCGCGAGAAGTTCGGTCTGACCGACGAATGCTGGATACCCGGCCTGGTGGAGCAACTCCTTGGTGATCGGCGCCGTCGCCAGCGCGGCTAATTCACCTTTCAGACACCGCTTCGCTCCCGCCACGACCCAATCCACGGCGTCCGCCCGGCGTTTCGTGCGCGGATTGCCAATCACTTCGTAATCGAACCGACGGTCGAGCCGGCCGGATTTCAGCGCCTTGGCCACGACCTCGGGACCGATGCCCGCAGGGTCGCCAAGAGTGATCCCAATGCGAGGGCGATTTGGCATGTGTCAGAACAGGCGGATGTACGCCTTGGCGCGAAGATCCTTGACCCAGGCCTCTTGCATCGCCGCGCGCTCCTGCTGCAACAGGGTCTTCTCGATATCGTCGCGAACTTCGGCCAGGGGAGTCGTGTGCGCAGTTTTCACGTCGTCGACCTCGAGGATATAGTAGCCCTCGGCCGTCTCGATCACGCGGCTGTGCTGGTGCGGCTTCAAAGAAAACGCTTCCTGATTGAGTTCCGGCCGCAAGATATCCCGACCGATCCAACCCCAGTCGCCCCCTTCCCTGGCTTCCTTGCCTTCGGAATAGGCACGCGCCAGGCTGTCGAAACTCTCGCCGGCATCCAGCTTCGCCAAAATCTCCCCGGCCAGCCTGCGCTGGAGATCGACGGTCGGCGCAGGTGCCGTTGGCGCCGCAACGGCCGCTGTGCCGTTCGTCGCCACGGCTTCGCCGGCGTTTGTTGTGGTTGCCGCCGTTTCAACCCTCGCCGTCGTCAACCCGGCAACCGGGGCTTCCGCATTCGTCCACCGCAACCCCGTGGCATTCGTCACGACCGCCGCCGTCTGGGCAACCTCCGCGGTGGAACCACCAGCG
Source organism: Verrucomicrobiia bacterium (assembly GCA_035541135.1). Taxonomy (GTDB): domain Bacteria; phylum Verrucomicrobiota; class Verrucomicrobiia; order Palsa-1439; family Palsa-1439; genus Palsa-1439. The sequence goes on along the minus strand of DATKNW010000056.1, from coordinate 80,024 downwards.
GTCACTTCAGCATTGCTGACCGCTGCGGCTGCCGCAGAATTGGTCGATGGCGCTGGACTGGTTGGAGACGCCGATGCGTTCGTCGCCGCTGCCGCCGTTTCCACAGTCGCTGTTGTCGAGACGGCAGTTGGCGTCTCTGAATTGGTCCACGCCAATCCCGCAGCGTTGGTCACCGCCGCAGATGCCTGAGTGACATTGGAAGTCGCCCCACCAGTGGCCGCTTCAGCATTGGTGACCACCGTGGCCGATACCGAATTTGTTGATGGCACCTGATTGGTCGTGAACGTCAATCCCTGCCCCGTTTCGGCAGCCGCCGCAACCGGCTCCCCGCGCTTGATGTAGATCATGCGGAGCTTGACCTGGTCGCCCACTTTGAATTGATCGATGTGCTCCTGGTAGTACTTCTCGATCTTGTACGGGGAGACGACGACGGCCTTGCGCAGCCGCTGGTCCCGCATGACCTCGAGAATGATGTGCTCGCGTTCCTGGTCGCGGAACTGTGACAAGGTCATGTTCTCCGCTTCGAGCGTCTTGATGAACGCCGCGCGATTGCCGCCGAATTCCGTGGCGATGCGGTTGTTGATCTGTCCCTCCACGTACGTCTCGGGGATCTTGTATCCCTTGGCATCAAATTCCTGGACGATCAGGGCGTGCTCGATCAGCGTGTTCAGCGCGTCCGTCTGGGCTTTTTGCCGCTGCTCTTCCAGCTCGCGACCCGAGAAATTGCGCCGCAATTCCCGGTCCACCGGCTGCACAAGCTGGAGCACGTCGCTGACCGTGATCACCTTGTCGTTGACGATGGCCATGACCCCGTCGACCAGCTCCGCCGACCGCGCCATCGCCCCCAGGGCCAACACCGCCACCACCAGAATCGCAACGACCCGCTTCATCATCCCTTCTCGTTACCCCCACCGCCGAGTTTTCGCAACACCAGTGGGTTCTCGCGCAGAAATCGCACCAACCCTTCGATCCGTTCCACGCTCGCCGCGCTCAGGTGATGTTCGATTCCCTCCAGATCGCGTTGCGCCGTTTCCCCGTTGACGCCGAGCAACCCGAAGAATTCCTCGAGCACCTGATGCCGGCGGCGGATCGCGCGCGCCACGGCTTTGCCTTTCGGGGTCAAGACCAAGCCGCGGTATTTCTCGTACCGCACGAAACCGGTCTCGCCCAGTCTCTGGACCATCTGGGTTACCGAGGCCTGACGGATGCGCAAGGTGCGCGCGATGTCGATCATCCGCGCGTATCCCTTGTCCTCGATCAGTTCGTAGATGCGCTCCAGATAATCCTCGGCGCTCTCGGAGGTCTTCGGCATGCGCACACAGTAACCGATATCGGCCGGCTCGCGCAAGGCCGCAGACCGACACGACGCGCCGACGGTCACGCTTTCGGACCCGCCGCGACAATCTCGGCCGATGCGCCCGCGAACTGCGCGAAATTCTTCACGAATTTTCCCGCCAGGTCTTTCGCCCGCCGATCGTAATCCACGGCATCCGTCGCCCCGTATCGCGGCGCCAGCAATGTCGCCGGAATTCCCGGCAACGCCTTCGGCACCTCAAACCCAAACGTCGGATCCTTGGAAAACTGCGCCTCGTCCAGCTCGCCGTCGAGAATGTGCGTGACGTTGTCGCGATTGATCTTCAGCGGAATCCGCGGCCCCTGGCCAAAGGCGTTCCCGACCCAGCCGGTATTCAACAGGTAACAGGGCACGTTGTGCCGCCGCATCTTCTCCGCCAGCATCTGCGCGTACGTCTGCGGCGGCAGCGGCAAAAACGGCGCGCCAAAGCACGTCGAAAACGTCGGCGTCGGATCCTTGCCCAAATTGGCTTCCGTGCCCGCCAACGCCGCCGTGTACCCCGCCATGAAATGATACATCGCCTGGGCGGGATTCAACCGCGCCACCGGTGGCATCACGCCAAACGCGTCGCACGCCAGAAACACAATCGCCTTCGGATGCCCGCCCATCCCGCTCGGCACCGCGTTGGCAATGTAGTCCAGTGGATACGCGCACCGCGTGTTCTCCGTCACCGAATCATCCATGTAATCCGGCTCGCCCGTGTCCGGGTTCACCACCACGTTCTCGATCACTGACCCGAACCGGATCGCATCCCAAATCAGCGGCTCACGTTGCTTTGTCAGCTTGATACACTTCGCGTAGCATCCGCCCTCGAAATTGAATACGCCGTGATCGCTCCACCCGTGCTCGTCATCGCCGATCAGCCCGCGGTTCGGGTCCGCCGACAACGTCGTCTTGCCCGTGCCGCTCAACCCGAAGAAAATCGCCACGTCGCCTTTGTCACCCACGTTCGCCGAACAGTGCATCGGGAACACGCCCTTCTGTGGCAGCACGTAGTTCAGTACCGCGAAAATGCTCTTCTTCATCTCGCCCGCGTACTGGGTCCCGCCAATCAGCACCGTCTTGCGGGAGAAATCCGTGATGATGAACGCTTCGCTGTTCAGCTTGTGTTTCTTCGGATCGGCCAAAAACCGGCAGGCGTTGATCACGGTCCATTCCGGCACGTGGGATTTCAATTGTTCCGCCGTCGCCCGACGAAACAACTGTTTCACGAACAGATTGTGCCACGCAAATTCCGTCACGATCCGGATCGGCATCTGGTATTGCGGGTCCGCCCCGGCAAACCCGTCCATCACGAACAACTCCCGCCCCTGCAGGTACGCCAGCACTTCCTGCCGCAGCCCGAGATAGTCCGCCTCCGAAATCGGCTGGTTGACCTTCCCCCACCAGATCCTGTCCTTTGTCGTGGGCTCTTCGACAACCCATTTGTCCCGCGGCGATCGACCCGTCCGCTTCCCCGTCATCGCGTTCAGCGCCCCGCTGCTGGTCAGCATCCCTTCGCCGCGACGGATCGCCTCTTCCACAAGCCTCGGCACCGACAGGTTCCAATGGACCTTGCCCGGGCCCATAATTCCGTGATTTTCAAGACCGTAGTTGCTCATGATCGCTCTCCCGCCAGAAGCGCCCACCCGCGCTTTGCACGGATTTACCCGGAAGTTTGCCAAACGGCAACACAAAAAAACAAACTTCCCCGCTCTGAACCGTCTCCGTTCAACCAAAACAATCCCCATTCTGACAGAACAAACCCACCGGCCATCCCCGGCATCGCGCACACCCTAACCCCTTGGTACCACGCACGCTCCGCATCACATACTTCTCAACAATTCGGGCTGTCCCGCTTGCGTAGAATGTCTCCATCCGTCGTCCCGGCCCGTCAACCATGGGCCATCTTCCATCCTTCGCTGCCTCATATCAAACGAACACCCGAACCCGCCCCGCACCCCGTCCAGCAGAATATCCTGAAACGATAAAGTCCCGCGTGCCCCCACGCGGCGGATAATGGCGCGGGTGTCTCGCCCGTGTTTCCGAGTTGAACGGCGTCCCGCCTGTTGCCGTCCAGAGTTGTAGGCCGCGCGTCCCCACGCGGCGCTTCGTTGTGAGCCGTTCTCCCCTCCTTGGAGGGGACGAAGGGGTGGGTCCCGACCGCCTCGTTGTGCGCCGGTCTTTCACCCCGAATCCTCTTCGGGGGCCGACCGCGCACACAAACCAACCGAAGGTCTCCTCCCGGTCCCATGCAGGGACGCGGCTCGTCGCGTCCGCCTCCGCGATTCTCTCACGACACCTCGCGCAAAATCTCCGAATGGCTTGACTGACCAATGAGCGCGACTATCCTCGCCTCATGCAGGAGTTTCGCATCTCTCGCGGCTTCAAGTTTCTGATCTACACCGGCTTCGCGCTCTCCTGCTTCATTGTGGTGGCATGCGCGGCGCGGGGATTTCCTGCAAAAAGGCGAGGGACAGCCGCAGTATACGCCTTCGGCGTCATCTTCTTTGGGCTCTCTGCCGCTGGCGCTTTGCGCGTCATACGAAGGTTCAACGACCGTGTTCAAGTCGATGACTTTGGCATCACCTATATCCGGCAAAACGGTGAAGCACTGCGGATGGACTGGCAGGATGTCCGCAAGGTCGTGACAGGAGATGTGCTCGGACGCCTGGACCTGTACGATTTCTCCAACCACCGGATGAGATTGGCCTACCAAATCGAGGGCTTCTCAACTCTCATGATGATCCTGCGTGAGAACCTTGAGCACCTGTTTGAAGGTACAGCCAAACAAACGATTTTCCATAAGAGTGCCATCTACTTCGCTTCCTGGCTCATCATCTTCGCCTTTTGCCTGTTGCCCCTATGGGCCGGTGTGGCAACTGGAAAGCGGCAACCCATCATTATTGGCTCGCTATTCGCCGCCTTGTGGCTGTTCGTCTTGTCGACGGAGTCGTGCTCTGTGCGAATTGCTGAGACCGGCATCGAGATCCGCTATCCCTTGCGCACGCGTATGCTGAGATTTCGCGAGATTTGCGACATCGACGTGAGAGATTTGCCCGGCCGGGGTGGTACGATCCCCGCCGTCGTAATCAGCCTCGACGGTAACGCGACGGTGAATCTCACAAGGTATCGTGGCGGGCACCTCGCGTTGTGCCACGCGCTCCGCTCGGCTTGGGAAAAAGCGACGGAGCAACCACCCCAAACCTACCCCCCGTAAAAACTCTCCGCCGTTAGCCCCGCTTCTTTCCGCACGCGCTCGGCAATCGCATCCACTTCCGCATTCGTTAGCGCCGACACGAATTGCCATGCGGGAACGCCGTCCACCATCGTCATCGCCTTCCGGGCAATCGTGTACACCTGCACCAGCTTTACCCCGATTCCGAGATCGGGGTTCACATTCCCAATCTCGCGCAGCCGCTGACAATACGCGCCGATCTCCTCGCTCGACGGACCTTCCCCGCGAACCTTGAGAAACAAACTCTGGATGACAATCGGGCGGGCCTTCGCCGTCTGCGCGATGTTCTTCAGAATCCGCGCGAACGGTATCTTCGTGCGATTGATCAGCTTGAAATATCCCTCCGTCCCCGCATCGAGCTTGGCCCACACTTCGCCGTTGTTTGCATCCATGATCTCCAGCCCGCGTTTCACATCCGCCCGGTCCAGTCCGCCCGCGTCCGTGATCAGCACGATCTTCGCGTCCTTCGGCTTGACCCGCGCCACCATCGCAATCGTCTCGGCAAAATCCGGCAGCGTCGTCGGCTCGGCATCGCCGCTCAACGCCACGTCATTCAGCCGCAGCATCTCCCGCGGCACGGACTTGAACGGTTCGCGCTGCGCGATTTCCCCCGACCGCACGATCTCCACCATCTCCCGCAATTCGTCCTCCGCCACCGCCACATCGAATTTCTTCACCGCCGACTCGGCCGTCCGGTCCACCTGACAGTAAATACAATCGAAATTGCACACCTTGTCGGGATTGACATTCAGGCCGATGGAAATCCCATGACTCCGCCGCGAGAGGACGGGATAGACGTACTGGAAATCTTCGAACCGCCGCGAATGCTGACGATGAGCCTTGAGAATTGTCACGCCAGAAGAATACCCGCGATCTACCCCGATTTCACCGGTTAATTTTGTGTCGCGCTTGTCCATGCAGGAGAATAGACTGCAGCCATGAACCGGTGCTGGACGCTCCTGTCGTTCACAGCGTTGGTGACGATGTTTCCTCCACAGGGACTAACCAGTGAGCCTCGCCCCGCCACCAACGAAGAAATCCAACAGGCTTTTGACTGGTTTGGTGGATTGGACGTTCCCAACATTAAAACGTGCGCATTCGTCCGCGTCGCGACCGGTCATTGGTCTCAAACTGCGGATGAGCCGCCCACAAATTTGTATGCGTATGGCTTTCTTCTGAGCGCGGACGACCAACGTTTTTCCGTCTGGTTTCCTGATTTGCGGCAGATTTCGTTCGTTCGCACCTCGCCCGATACGCCTCAGCACGAGGCGGTTTCCTTCGAACCGAGCACATTAGAGACGTTCGCAACTCAACAGCTCTCGCTTCTCAGCAAACCCGAGGATCAAAAAGCCAATCTGATCCGCCGTTTCGGCGAGCGACTCAGCGAACGAGGCGAGGTTTTCTCGCTCGCCTGGGCCTGCCGCCAACAAGGATTGGAATCGCTTGCCCTGGACCTGGCACGACAGGCTTCTCAAATACCGTCACGCTATGACTCACCTGAGAAACCAGCGACAAACTTGATTGACAAGCTGCAGTGCGACTTCGGTTATTCCGTGATCTGGCGCGACACACTCGATTTTGGCCAGCCAAGCGTGCGCCGTCCCGAACTGCTGGCGAAATTTCAGGCGTTCGCTCGCAACTTCCCCCATTCCCAATACGCCAGCAACGCAACAGCAACTGCGGCTATGTTGGCCCAGATGATTTCTGAGGATCAAGCCCATGCAGAGGCCAAACACACTGCCCCTCCATTGGACCAACTACCCATGCATGAACGCGTCGCCGAGCTGATTTTCCAGCTGCGTGACCAATGCGGACAGCAATTCAGTCAGCCGGGGTGGTGCGATGTCTTTGAGGATCCACGCGGTGAACAATCACCGGCAAGCCAGCTTGTCGCCATCGGCTACGGTGCCGTCCCGCAGTTGATCGATGCCCTCAACAATCAACGGTTCACTCGTTCCGTCGGGTTCCACCGCAATTTCTATTTCTCTCATTACGTTCTGCGCGTCAGCGACTCCGCACTTGCCGTCCTGCAGCGTATCGCGGGCCGCACCTTTTACACACCCGCCTGCACGTCGTGTTACTGGTCCAGGGATGGCAAACCCGACGACTCGACGAAGGAGGCGGTCCTGGCTTGGTGGAATGAATTTCAAAAAAACGGCGAGGAACAGACCTGGATACGGAGCGTGGTTCGCGGAGACCATGATGCTCCGGATATTGCCGCCAGGTTGCTCAAGAAATATCCTGATGACGCCATCCCGTCCATCTGTCGCGCAATCGACAATACCTCTGACTCGTACGTCAGCTCCGAGTTGATTCAACTCCTCGGCGCCACCAATACCGCCACCGTGACCGCCTTCCTCACAACCCAAATGCGCAGCAATCGTCTCGCGGCCGCCCGGGTCGCCGCCGCGGATGTCCTCTGGCGGCAGGGCGCCGAATCCGCCTTGCCCGCCATGATCGAGGAATGGACGCGCCCCAACGAGCGCGCCAAGGACTCGGATGGGGAAGATCTGATCGCCTTTCTGGTCCACTGCGACCGGCCGGCCGGTATCGAAGCCCTGGCCACAAATTGGAAACATCAACCCAAGGACACGCGCATCGCCGTCATTGAATCGATCATTGAGACCCTCCACAACTCGGAATCGGAGGACGCCCTCACAAATGCCATTTCGGACAAGTCTCCCGTCGTCACCAACGCGACGACGTTGGTCGCCATGGAGAATCTCTTGGTCTCCGCTCTGGCAGATACCGATCAGCGTTGGCAAATGACGGGCAGATTCTACGACCTCACCTACGATGATCCACGTATCTGCGACATCGCCGGGTTCACGTTGGCGCACTATTGGAAGAACCAGTATTCGTTCGATCCCAACGCCTTCCTGACCACTCGCGAACGCCAGCGCATCGCCTGCATCAATCACTGGCGCGCCGCCCACAATCAGAAGATTCTTCCACTGCCCCCGACTCGTCACATCCAACCGGCCGATCCGAAAACCATCGGCCCGATGCTGCAGCAATTGCGCTCGGCCACCTCGACGGAACAGCGCGCAGCCGCCCTCGTTCAGATCGAGACGCTTGGCCTTCCCGCCCTGCCGTATCTGCTGGAAACCCAACGCAATGTGCCAGAGGGTGATCAGGCATTGAAGGCGGCGGTGTCACACTCGGCAAATCGCCTGTCCCGTCAGATCGTGAACATACAGTTCAGCGATCAGTCTTCCTCGTCGAATGATTCCTTCCGCAACGTTGTGGAGGCTTGGAAAGGCAAAATGTTCGATGCCGACACATTCATTTCCTCACTGCTGGCGTTCCTGAAACAACCACAGGCCGACGCCATGGACATCGAGCTGACCGCGCTCCGCGACGAGAGCCTGACGGGCATGGACCTGCTCGTCCAATTCCTCCCCCGCCCCGGGCATATCCATTACGATCCGGCGTGGTCGTCACACGAAACGATCGAAGTGGGCCAAAAGCTCCAAGATGCCTCGTTCGATGGTACCTACCTCGGGCCCACCCCGCAAAGAGCCAAGTTCCACGACCTCGTCGACGACCTCAACGTGGCGTTGCTGGCTCCCCCGACACTGCCCGTGATGATCCAAGTCCGCATTTGCCGCGACACGGAGTTGGTCGACGCCAGAAAGAACTGAGGGAGTCCCCAAAACCGGATAGGGTTACGAGGCGCGCGCGACAACAAACGCCAGCCGTTCGCGCGGATCGGCTGCCGCCTGCGGAGCGAGCTTGGCCTTCCCCAACACCTTGCCAATGACCGGCTCAAATTTCGCCCGACTTGCCGCATCATTCGGCGCCAGCAACCGATCATTCGCCACCACCAGAATCTCATCCGTCTTGAATTTGATCCCCTTCAGCTTCGGCTCCGACTCCAATAGCTTGCATGCCTCCAACGCTGTCTCCGTCACCGTCTTCAGGTTCGCTTCGAGGCCGCCCTCGAGCGGGCGCTTGCGATAGTAGAACAATCCCAGCTGTCCCTCCGCCTGGTCCATGCTGAAGTTGCCTTCGTGCGCCACAAGCAAAATCCCCGGCCCATTCGTCACGTGCGAATAATCATGCACGTCGATCAGCAAATGCCCGGCGATCTTCTGGTGCTGGATCCACCCGTGAAACACGGCGACGAAATCGTGGATGTCCACCACTTGCGGATTTGCAACGAAGATTTTCACGCCGATTTTGTACAGGTCCATGTAAGTCAGTCGTTTTGTAGCCGCGAAACTTTTTTGCAGCCTTACCAACCCCGAATACGATTCGGGGCTACAATTTCAAAAGAGAAGCCTTCTGCTCCCGCAATTTGTCGGCGCACGCGTGTGCCGCCTCGATAAACAATTGCGATTCCTCGATCAGCCGGTGAACCTCGTCGTATTGCCGCACCGGGCCGCTCTCGTGCCGACGCAAGAAATCGTGCGCGAATTTCCCGCCCGCGAACCGGTCCCAGAACAGTTTCGGCTCGACCAATCGCGCACGAAATTCCTTCGCGATCACGCCGGGATCGTTCGGCACGTCGTACCACAGTTCCTTCACCAATCCCTGAGCCGCCTGTAGCATCGATTGGTAGGCCAGCTCGTCGGCCTTTACCAAATCCTTCGCCTCGAGCTTGAGTTGCGCCTCGAAGCACAGCCGTTCCGCCGCCTGCAAATCGAAATCAATCCGCGACACGACTTCGCCCGCGCATTCGCCCATGCCCATGTCGCCCATCGTGAACTCGCGCGGGTCGCCCCAGTCCGAGTACAGCGCCGGGCTCAGCTCATACGCCGGCACCTCCATCAGATCCTCGATCATCTTCCGGCTCTCCGCCTTGCCGATGCGGGTGATGAAATCCTGGAAACTCTCGTTCCCCTTGCGCTCCTTCACGAACCGCTGCGTGATCCGCTCGACCACCACCGGCACGTTCTTCGACGGCACCGACCCGATGGCCAGGCCGTAGGAGCCTGCGTTGTCCCGCCACTTGCCGCCGAGCAACACCTGGAAATGCGGCACCTTGCGGTTCCCCAGCGTCCGGCTGTTCCCATAAAACCCAATGTCCGCGAGGTGATGCTGGCCGCACGAGTTGAAGCACCCGCTCATCTTGATGTGCAGGCCTTTCACCGCCTCATCCATCTTATAGTACTGGGCCGCCAGCCGCTGCCGTAACTCCCGCGCCAGACCGCGCGCCGAGGCGATCCCCAGCTTGCATGTGTCCGTCCCCGGGCACGCCACCACGTCTAGAATTGTCCCCGCGCCGCAATCGCCCAGACCGGCCGCCTTCAACTCGCGATACAACTCCGGCAAATCCTTCTCCGCCACCCAGCGGAGCACGATGTTCTGTTCCACCGTCGTGCGGATGTTCTCGCCGCAATACTTCCGCGCCAGATCGGCCAGCCGCCGCGCCTGAAACGATGTGAGGTCACCAATCGGCAGCGTGATCGTCACGACCGCATAGCCCGGCTGCAATTGACGATAGACGTTCGTTTCCAGCCACGCCGCGAAGCTGTCGGGTTTCGCCGCGCCGTTGAGTGACGCCGGCGGTTTGAGCGCCGTCTCCTTGAACCCGTGCGCTTCGGGAATGAACGCGGTCCACCGCGGATCGTGCGGCAGAACCTTGCGTTCTTCCATCACCAGCCGCTTGAATTCGTCGACGCCGAGTTTGGCCACGAGGAACTTGATCCGCGCCCGCGCCCGATTCTGTTTTTCGCCCAGCCGCGCGAACACCCGCGCAATCGCCTGCGCAATCGGCAGCAATTCTTCCTCGGGCACGAAATCGGCGAACACCTGCGCCTGGTACGGCACCGGCCCCAGCCCGCCGCCGACGTACAGCCGGAACCCGCGCTTGCCGCCCTGCACCAACGCCAGCGCGCCCAGGTCGTGCATATTGACCAGCCCGCACGCTTCCTGCTCGCAACCGGAGAACGCGATCTTGAATTTCCTGCCAAAATCCTGCGTGTCGGGATGACCGAGCAAAAAGTACGCAATCGCTTTCGCGTAGGGCGTGACATCGAACGCCTCGGTCCGGCACACGCCCGCCAGCGGGCACGCCGTGACATTGCGGATCGCGTTACCGCACGCTTCGCGAGTGGTAATGCCCACCGCGGCGAGCCGCCGCATGATCGACGGCGTGTCCTCGATGTGCACAAAATGCAGTTGGAAATCCTGCCGCGTCGTGACGTGCAGAATGCTATCGGAATATTCCTCGGCGCAATCCGCCAGCGTTTCCAGTTGCGCCGCCGTTAGCCCGCCAAACGGAATCTTGATCCGCTGCATTCCCGGCGCGTCCCACATCGTCTCCGGCCCTTTTGTCAATGTCGCCGACGGAAACTTCAAATGCTGCGTCTTGGTCCCGTCATGCCGCTGGCCGTTGTCGTAGCGCTGACCGTACGCGCCCCGACGCAGCCGCGTCTCGGCGAAGAGTTTCTCGTCGATCTTGCCGAGCTTGCGCAACTCAAGCTGCGTCTCGTAGACGTCGATCTCGTCCGCCAACGCCCGCGGAATCTCGCCCGCCAGTTGTTCCTTCCAGGTCATGGTAAGGGTGCAATTTGCCTCAATTCCGATGTTTCGCAACCAGAAAAGACGTAGCTCCGACGCTTATGCTTGGTTCCCCACCAAAGATTCGCGTTTCTTCGCACCGATTCGCGGTTACAATGCCGATGATGGATAACTCCAATTTCAAATCCGGCTTCGCCGTGCTCGTCGGCCGCACCAACGTCGGCAAGTCCACGCTCCTCAACGCGCTCGTCGGCACCAAGATCGCCATCGTCACGCCGAAACCGCAGACCACGCGGGACACGTATCACGGCATCGTCCATCGCCCTGAAGGCCAGATCGTGTTTGTCGACACGCCGGGGCTGTTCAAGACGCAGCCGAACAAGCTGGTGCAAAATCTCCACCACAAAGTCCGCGACGCACTCGAAGGCATCGACGTGATCGTGCATGTCGTCGATCCTACGCGCGCCATCGGCCCCGAAGACCAGCGCGTCAATGATCTCGTCGACCACAGCACGCTTCCGAAAGTTCTCGTCCTCAACAAATCCGACCTGCCCGACCGCTACTATCGCGACTCGTGGATGGAACGCGGCCCGAAATACGTATCGACCGTCGAACTCTCCGCGCGCACGGGCAAGAATGTCGACCTGTTGATCAACGCCATCTTCCGCCATCTGCCGGTCGGTCCGCCGCAGTATCCCGACGGCCAGGTTACCAACGTCACCAACGAATTCTGGATCGGCGAGCTGATTCGCGAAAAGCTTTACATGCAAACCAATCAGGAAGTCCCGTACACCGCCACCGTCCAGGTCGAGCAAATCGAAGACCGCAAAGACAAACAGGGCAAGCCGCTCGTTTACGTCAAAGCCGCCATTCTCACGACCGACGACCGCCACCAGCGCATGCTGATTGGCCAGCACGGCAAGAAAATCAAAGAGATCGGGTCCGCCGCCCGCAAAGAACTCGAAGTCGCCATGAACAAGAAGGTCTTCCTCGACCTCTCCGTCCTCATCGACGACCACTGGATGGACAGAATGGGACCATGAAGCTTTGGCGCGGCGATACCACGAATACCACGAATAAGGGGTACGTCCATGAATTCCGGACGGAGGGCATCGTGACGAAACAACTCTTGAATGGCGACCCCGACTATATTCAACGCAGGCGTCTGTGGGAGGCTGTTCAAGACCACGTTGCCCCTTGCTCTGAAGCCCAAGATTACTTTAGCGCCACCAGCTCATTTCTCTCATTTACTTCGTCCGAAGAGGCCGCTTTACGTTTCGCCGCCGGTCCTCAGCGAAATAAGCTCGTTCCATGTGCTGACTATGAGGAAACCGCGGTGGTATTTGAGCTGAACCTGCGACAAATGAAGGAGACAGCGAGGCCACACGTCTACATCTTCCACTACACGTGCAATTACAGGCTCGTGAAACCCAACTCCCCCCACCCTTCGTCGGCGCGGGTAGCCTCGCTTGTTAGCTGCGAATTCTGCAACTCCGCACCGAAGGAGCATACGTTGTTGCTGATCGACGTTCCGGGCTACCTCAGGGCAAATCCAAATTCGGCGGCCCGTGCCGATGCGCTCGCCTGTTCAGAACGCGATTCAGAGTGGCTTGTCCTCCCGGTCGACTATGTCGCCAGACTGAATGGGTTCCAGTCCCGAATTCCACCAGCTGACTTTTGGCGCGCACGACTCTTTCGCACCGCCACATGAATCCACCTAGCGCTACTAGTACTACTAGGTATATTTGCCCGGCACACAATCGCTTTTCAACCAGCTTGTTTCTCCAGGTCTGACCGGGTCTGCCGGTGCGTTCCAGCGAGCATCCCGATTCATCTTGGGTTAGATTTGTTCATGACCAATCGCGTCAGCCGCAAACTGCCACGCCTCATTCTCACCATCGGCCACTCGACGCACCCGCTCGATGAGTTTATCGCGTTGCTGAGGGCGCACGGCGTAAAGCAACTGGCCGATGTCCGCACCATTCCGCGCTCGCGCCACAATCCTCAATTCAATCGTGACACACTCTCAGCAAAGCTGCGGAATGCGCGAATCGGCTATCGCCACATGAAAGGCCTCGGCGGACTCCGTCATCCGCTGAAAGATTCACCCAACGCGGCCTGGCGGAACAGCGGTTCCCGCGGGTTCGCGGACTACATGCAAACCGACGAATTTGCGGAACACCTCCAGAAACTCATCGAACTCGCCCAGAAGAAATCGACGGTCATCATGTGCGCCGAGGCCGTCCCGTGGCGGTGCCATCGCTTGCTCATCTCCGACGCCCTCACCGTCCGCGGCATCGCCGTCGAGCACATCACCAGTCGCACCAACCGCCACGCCCACCAACTGACGCCATTCGCTCAAGTCCACGGTCACCACATTCTCTACCCTTCCGACTCGACGCCCGACTTGCCGACCCTTCTCGGGACGCCACCCCAGCGGGACGAGAGCTGACACAAAGGCCGGCGAATCCCGTTGTCCGGCAACCGGCTCTTCACGCCGATCCATTTCGGGCCTGACCGTGCGGCTTCTGACCATCCCCACTTTTCCCCGTCCGTCATCGTCACGGAGACTTTCGGTCAAGCACATGCGGGATCGGAGGACTCTCGCACAACCGGGCTCCGAGCGAAAGAATCCGCGCGTCCCTTGTCACATCTTCCGTCTTTCCCGGTACTCTTACGGTGGTTATGACCTCACATCCATGGCCAGCGGCCTGTTTCCACCATGACCATTGACCTATCCAAATCATGTCGTCGGGGTCTGCCGCAACCGAGTGGTGCTCGCTACAGTGCACTCGTTCGAAACAATCGATGCTCAAACCAAAGAAAGGATCCGTCATGAAAACGTGGATGTGGGCTTTGATCGGAGCCGTACTCGCCACAACGATCGCTGCCGTTGTCGTCCTGCGCCAGACAACTCCAAGGACGACGTCACAGCCAATCACCGAAGCTTCAGCTCCCCCGCCCATGTACGCCCACCTTCAGCCACGCGCGACCATCGCTCCGTCCGTATCCGTCGAGCCCGCGGTAGAAAGCCCCGCTTCGGAGTCGTCCGCGCCGCCTCCACCCGCGCCTACAAACATCACGGCGTCGATTCCCAAGCCCGCCGAACCATCCCTGAGCCCGCTGGTCCAAATGCTGGTGTCGCCCCACGCCACCTACGCGCAGAAGATGGCTGCATGGAAAGATCTCCGCGACCGCGGCGAACTCGACCACGCCATCACCGAGCTCGAGCAGGCCGTCAAGACCAACCCCGCCGATGCCGAATACGCGGCCGCCCTCGGCGAAACCTATTTGCAGAAGCTCCAGACGACACCGGACGTGCGCGACAAAAACGTCCTCGCCATGAAAGCCGACCAGAGCTTCGACACCGCCCTCAACGCCGACTCGTCCAATTGGGAGGCGCGCTTCTGGAAGGCCCGCGCCCTGTCGTTCTGGCCGGCCGAGTTCAACAAGTCGCAGGAGGTCATGCAGCTCTACTCCACCTTGATCGACCAGCAGGAGACCGAGCCGCCGCAGCCGCAATTCGCCAAGACGTATGTCTACCTCGGCGAGCAATATCAGAAGGCGGGCTACGCCGACATGGCCGTGGATATGTGGAAACGCGGCGCAGCCCTTTTCCCGAGCGATCAAAACCTGCAGGCAAAGCTCGCCGCCGCGAAATAACCGCCACCTCACAAACGTTCTTCAACAAACATCTCATTGAGGTATGCTACGTCCGATGAACTCCAATCCGTCCGCCCGGTCGCCCGACGCAAGACGTGCGCTGAATTTCCCGCGTGCGGGCGTTCACTTGATCGCGTTGGTGATGCTGGCCGACTTTCTCGGCTCACGTCTCTACGACACGTGGCCAAACTGGTCTGCCCGGGAATATCTGCTAATTGTCCTCGGAGCCATTCAACTGGGGCTTTACGTAAAGCGCTGGGTGCTTGTGCCTCTGGATGCCTCCCCGCGGTGGTGGCACATTTACTTCGCCGGCAGCCTGGCATGCTGCTTCGTCGAGTCACTGATCGCCCGGCCCTTCTACTGGCTCGCCGCCTTGTATATTGGCCAGATGTGCGCCATCCTGACGCCCGCCGTTTCCATCCCGGCTTCCCTGCTCGCATTGGCCATCGTCCAGTTCACAGCCTACGGACCGTCGCGGTTGGCGAACCGGTCCGGCGACGACTGGATCTTCCATATCTCCCTGTTTGTGTCGTGGATGGTCATGGGCCTGGTCATCAAGCAAATCGCCGTCATCAGTCAGGGCCGGGCCGACCTGATTGTCGAACTCGCCGCGGCCAAACGCGAGCTCAAGCTGGCCCGCGACCGCGAAGTCGAATTCGCCACGCTCCGCGAACGGGAACGATTGGCGCGCGCCCTCCACGATAACCTCGGCCACGCCCTAGTCACGTTGACCGTCCAACTTGAGGCCGCGCAACGGTTACTGACCGTCGATCCGGCCCGCGCCGCGCAGTTGCTCGAGGAAATGAAGACCCTCACCCGTTCCAGCACGGATGCGCTCCGCCGTTCCCTGGACGACCTGCGCGCGCCCGCGCTCGGCGACACCTCCCTGACCCAGGCGCTGCAATCGTTGTGTGACGACGTGGCCCGCCGCGCCTCCCTGAAGATTGATTGCCAGATCGCGGGGGACGCTGACGCCCTGCCCCACGCCGTCGCCGAAGCTCTCTGGCGTGTCGCGCAGGAGGGATTGACAAACGCGGAACGACACGCCCGCGCCCGGCAGGCCGCCGTCCGATTGGATCTCCGGCCGCACCTGGTTGTGTTGCGGGTCAGCGATGACGGCCTCGGCCTTCCCCCCGAGGCCGAGAGCAAGCCCGGACATTACGGCCTGCGCGGCCTCCGCGAACACGTGAGCGGCGTTGGCGGCACGTTGTCGTTGACAACCGCGACGCCACAAGGAACAGTCATCGAAGCGCGCGTACCGCTGATTGGCTAAATGAAACCGACCCGGATCCTGTTGGCCGAAGACCAGACGTTGATGCGTCAGGGATTGAAGACCATCTTGGAACTCGAATCCGGATTTCGCGTCGTCGGCGAGGCCCACGATGGCCCGTCGGCCGTCAAACTCGCGTTGCAACTGCGGCCCGACATCATCCTCATGGACGTCCAGATGCCCGGACAAACCGGCGTCGAAGCCACCGCCGCCATCTGCCGGGCTTGGCCCGAAGCCAAAATCATCATCCTCACCACATTCGACCGCGATGATTACGTTTTCGCCGGCGTGCGCGCGGGCGCCGTCGGATATCTTCTCAAAGACGTGGCCGCGCAAAAGCTCGTCGAGACCATCCGCGCCGTGCAGGCTGGCGAGGTGTTTATCCAGCCGGAAATCGCGTCCCGCGCGCTCCGCGCCACGCTCCATCCCGCCGACGGCCTCATCGAACCGCTCTCCGATCGCGAACGCGAAGTGTTGACGATGCTGGCGCAAGGCGTCGCCAACAAGGAAATTGCCGATAAACTCCACATCGCCGAAGGCACCGTCAAGAATCACGTCTCGAACATCCTCGCCAAGCTCCAGGCCCAGAACCGCACGCAAGCTGCCGACATCGCCCGAAAACACGGCCTGGTGTAGTTCGGCGCGGGCAATCTCGACGCCCGACTTGCCAAGTCTCCCCGATGCGTTACAGTAACGCCGCGAGTATGGGGGCAACCACGGGCGAATTCATCGTCGTCGAGGGCGCGCGCCAGAACAACCTCAAGGGCATCAATCTCCAGCTGCCGTTGGGCGAACTGGTCGTCGTCACCGGCGTCAGCGGCTCAGGCAAATCGTCCCTCGCGTTCGACACGATCTACGCCGAGGGCCAGCGCCGCTACGTCGAGACGTTTTCGCCTTACGCCCGCCAGTTCCTCGATCGCATGGACAAACCGAAGGCCGACCGCATCGACGGCATCCCGCCCGCCATCGCGATCGATCAGACGAATCCTGTCAAGACCTCGCGCTCAACCGTCGGCACGATGACCGAGCTGAACGACCACCTCAAACTGCTCTTCGCCCGCGCTGCGCAACTCTTCTGCCGCAACTGCGGCAAGCCCGTCCGTCGTGACACGCCTGACTCCATCTACGAACAGCTCAAAACCGAAATGTCGGCTGTGCGTGGGTCTCCCGAGCCTTCAGTTATGCGCGGGTCTCCTGACCCCGCACAATCCGTGACCAAAGGTCTCCCGATCATCATCACGTTCCCGGTGCCCATTCCCAAGAACTTCACGGAGGCGGAGATTCGCGAACTCCTCGCCAAACAGGGCTACCACAAAATTGACAAGCGCGGCGACTCGCTGGAGGTCATCCAGGACAGCGTGCTGTCTACGGACAAGAATCGTGCGCGAATCATCGAAGCGCTCGAAGCCGCGCTCAAACATGGGCAAGGGCGTGTCGCGGTGAACGGTCAGAAGTTCTCCAGCGATTTACACTGCGCGGAATGCGACATCCACTACCGCGATCCGGT
Organism: Verrucomicrobiia bacterium; assembly: GCA_035541135.1. Taxonomy (GTDB): domain Bacteria; phylum Verrucomicrobiota; class Verrucomicrobiia; order Palsa-1439; family Palsa-1439; genus Palsa-1439. Next base: position 62,545 of record DATKNW010000056.1, on the reverse strand, counting down.
GCCGAGCCTGTTTTCGTTCAACTCCCCCATTGGCGCCTGCGAGACGTGCCGGGGTTTCGGCCGCACCATCGGCATCGATTACGATCTCGTTGTCCCCGACGACACGAAATCTCTCGCCGACGGCGCCGTCCGGCCCTGGCAAACGGAGAGCTACAGCGAATGTCAGGACGACCTGATCAAGTATGCCCGCAAAACCGCCATCCCCATCCACACCCCTTGGCGCGAACTCGCCGAGGCGCAACGCCGATGGGTCATCGACGGCATCGGCCCATGGGAAGATCAGGTCTGGTACGGCGTGAAACGGTTCTTCGCCTGGCTGGAGACGAAGAGCTACAAGATGCACATCCGCGTGTTGCTCTCGAAGTATCGCACCTACGTCCCCTGCAACGCCTGCGGCGGCGCCCGACTGAAGCCCGACGCGCTCTTGTGGAAGGTCAACGGCCAGACCATTCACGATGTCATGCTGTTGCCGATCGACCGCTGTCACGAGTTCTTCACCGAACTCAAACTCCCCGCACCGCTCGATGAAGCCGACGACCTCCTCCTCGCGGAAATCCGCACGCGTCTTCGCTACCTCGTCGATGTCGGCCTCGGCTACCTCACGCTCGACCGCCAATCGCGCACACTCAGCGGCGGCGAGGTCCAGCGGGTCAATCTCACCACCGCCCTCGGCACTTCGCTCGTCAACACGCTCTACGTCCTCGACGAGCCCAGCATCGGCCTCCACCCGCGCGACATCAACCGTCTCATCGGCATCCTCCACCGTCTCCGCGCCGCGGGAAACACGCTCCTCGTCGTCGAGCACGATCCCGATGTCATTCGCGCCGCCGACCGCATCCTCGATCTCGGTCCCGGCCCCGGCGAACGCGGCGGCGAGATTGTCTTCTTCGGAACGCAGGCCGAATTGCAGACATGCGAGGGTTCACTCACCGCGCAGTATCTGACCGGCCAAAAGCACGTTTCCGCCGATGTCACGCGCCGAACCGTCTCGCCCAAAACTCCACGCCTCAGAATTCTCGGCGCCCGCGAGCATAACCTGAAAAACATCGACACCGAAATCCCTCTCAACCGGCTCGTCTGCGTCACCGGCGTCAGCGGCTCGGGAAAATCGACCCTCATCCAGGACGTCCTCTACAATGCGTTGTGCAAACTGAAACACAAGCCCGACCAGCCCGCCGGCCGCCACCGATCCATCGCTGGCCACGAGCAGATCGAAGACGTGGTGATGGTGGACCAATCGCCCATCGGCCGTACTACGCGCTCGAATCCCGCGAGCTACGTCGGCGCGTTCGATGCCATCCGCAAATTGTTCGCTGCCGCCCCACTCGCGAAGGAGCGCAGCTACACGACCGGCACGTTCAGCTTCAATTCGGGGGAAGGCCGCTGCCCGACCTGCGGCGGCAACGGCTTCGAGCACGTCGAGATGCAGTTCCTCAGCGACGTATACATTCGCTGCCCGGATTGCGACGGCCGGCGCTACCGCAGCGTCGTGCTCGAAGTGAAGATCAACGGCAAGTCCATCGCCGACGTGCTGGAAATGACCGTCAACGAAGCCTGTGAGTTCTTCGCCGGCCAATCCGAAGTCCTTTCCGCGCTCGCGCCGTTGCGGGAGGTGGGCCTCGGTTACATGAAACTCGGCCAGCCCGTGCCGACGCTCAGCGGCGGCGAGGCCCAACGCCTGAAACTCGCCGCGCATCTCACGCAAACCACGGCCAAACGCACGCTCTTCCTGTTCGACGAGCCGACCACGGGCCTGCACTTCGACGACATCGCCAAACTCCTTCACGCGTTCCACCAACTCATCGACCGCGGCCACTCGGTCATCGTGATCGAACACAATCTCGACGTGATCCGCGCCGCGGATTGGATCATCGACCTCGGTCCCGAAGGCGGCGATGCCGGTGGCGAAGTGGTCTGCGTCGGCGCGCCCGATGACGTGGCGCAGCACCAAACGAGTCACACAGGCGCCGCTCTGCGCGGGTTGGCGAAGCCCCAAGTTGTCGCGGAATCGCCCGGGCCAGGCTACGCGGTCGGCCCCAACCATTCGATCCGCATCCACAACGCGCGCGAACACAACCTCAAGAACATCGATGTCCGCGTCCCGCGCGACAAGTTCACCGTCATCACCGGCATCAGCGGCAGCGGCAAAAGCACCCTCGCGTTCGACATTCTTTTCGCCGAGGGCCAGCGCCGTTATCTCGAATCTCTCAACGCCTACGCCCGCCAGTTCGTTCAGCCGGCTTCGCGCCCCGATGTCGACGCGATCTTCGGCATTCCGCCGACCGTAGCCATCGAACAACGCACCAGCCGCGGCGGCCGCAAGAGCACCGTCGCGACCGTCACCGAGGTGTACCATTTCCTGCGCCTACTCTTCGTGAAGCTCGGCACGCAGCATTGTCCCGACTGCGAGATCCCGATCCAATCGCAGACGCGCGAGATGATCCTCGCCAAGCTCATGAACGACTATCGCGGCCAGCGCGTCGGTCTGCTCGCGCCGCTGATCGTCGCCCGCAAAGGCTACTACACCGACCTCGCCGAGTGGGCGTTGCGAAAAGGGTTTGCTCTGTTGCGCGTCGACGGTGAATTCCTCCCGACCGCCAACTGGCCGCGGCTCGACCGCTTCAAGGAGCACAACATCGAATTGCCCGTCGGCTCGTGCGAGGTCGTCCCCAAACGCGAGACGCAACTCGGCGAACTCCTCGACGTGGCGCTGGAGTTTGGGAAAGGCAATGTCCTGGTGAAGAACCGGATTTTCTCCATCCGCCGGGCGTGCCCGAAATGCAGCCGCAGCTTCGAGGAACTTGATCCGCGCCTGTTCTCGTTCAACTCGAAACACGGCTGGTGTCCGCGCTGCTACGGCACAGGTCTGCTATTGTTCGGCTTCAACGAGGAACATACCGGCGAGGAAATCTGGTGGAATGAATGGTTCGAAGGCCAGGAGCGCCCCTGCCCCGCCTGTCACGGTCAACGTATCCGGCCCGAAGCGCTCGCGGTCCGATTCCAGGGCATGAACATCGCGCAGATGACCAGATGGTCCGTGACCGAAGCGGAAAAGCATTTCCGCGAGGCGAAGTTCCGCGGGCGCGAGGCCGAGATCGCCCGCGACATCGTCGCCGAACTCCAATCGCGATTGAGATTTCTCGATCAGGTCGGCCTCTCGTATCTCTCGCTCGACCGCGCCGCGCCGACGTTGAGCGGCGGCGAAGCGCAACGGATCCGGCTCGCCTCGCAACTCGGCTCGAATTTGCGGGGCGTCTGCTACATCCTCGACGAACCGACCATCGGCCTGCATCCCCGCGACAACCGGATGCTGCTCGATACGCTCCACGAACTCGAAGCCAAGGGCAACACAGTGGTCGTGGTCGAACACGACGAAGACACGATCCGCCGCGCCGAACACATCATCGATCTCGGGCCCGGCGCCGGTTCCAACGGCGGCCGACTCGTCGCCGAAGGAACGATCAAAGACATTGTCCGCAGCAAAGAGTCGCTGACCGGCAAGCTGCTGAGGGAGCCGTTGCAACATCCAATTCACAAAACACCGCGCAACGCTTCGACGAAATCCATCGAAATCATCGGCGCCAATCTCCACAACCTGAAAGATGTTCGCGTGAAGATCCCGCTCCGGCGGCTCGTCTGCGTTTCGGGCGTCAGCGGCAGCGGCAAGAGCACCCTCGTGCGCAATGTCCTCCATGAGAATCTCAAGACGTTAACCGGCAGGTCCTACGTTAAATTCCATCCCAAGGTTACGCTGAAAGGTTGCGCGGAAATCCGCGGCTTCGAAAATGTCGCCCGCGTCCTCGAAGTCGACCAGACGCCAATCGGCAAAACGCCGCGCTCCTGTCCCGCTACCTACGTCGGGTTCTGGGACGACATCCGTCAACTCTTCGCCAACACGCCCGAAGCCAAAATGCGTGGGTACGGCCCGTCCCGTTTCTCGTTCAACGTCGCCAGCGGACGCTGTCCCGAGTGCGAAGGCCAGGGCCTGAAGAAAATCGAGATGAGTTTTCTGCCCGATGTGTCGGTCACGTGCGACGCGTGCCGCGGGAAACGGTTCACGACGGAGACTCTCGATGTCCGATTCAAGGACAAATCCATCGGTGACGTGTTGGCGATGAGCGTCGATGAAGCCGTCGAGTTCTTCGCCGCGCATCGCCACATTCATCACAGCCTGAAACTGTTGCAGGAAGTCGGCCTCGGTTATCTCACGCTCGGCCAGCAAAGCCCGACGCTCAGCGGCGGCGAAGCCCAGCGCATCAAGCTCGTGACGGAACTCGCGAAGGCAAAGGGTGATGAATCCGATGTCGTGCGAAAGAAATCCGGCGCGCTCTATGTCCTCGACGAACCCACCATCGGCCTGCACATGGCCGACGTGGAAAAACTCATTCGCGTCCTGCACCGTCTCGTCGATGCCGGCAACAGCGTCGTCATTATCGAACACAACCTTGATGTCATCGCCGAGGCCGACTGGATCATTGACCTCGGCCCCGAAGGCGGCGACGCCGGCGGAAAAATCGTGGCAAAAGGACCACCGCAACAGGTCATCAAGGCAAAATCACACACGGCGGTGTTCTTGGGCGAGTTTTTGAAGGAGCGACTAGTCAGCTAGCTGTCCGTTTAGTATGCACCCTCATGTCGCTGGTTCTTCGCGCACTTTCTCTTTCCGTCGAGTTTCTTCCGCCAGGAGCACATCGTCAGATGCTGTGAGTACACCGAATCCAGAATAGATTGGTGATACCCCTCGAATGTGTGGCCAATCGTCTCCCACGGGTTCGGCTGGGCCAAGTTCTATGTCCCAGCGGTGGCATAGCCTCTCCGTGAAATCAAACTGACCGACAATCATTGTCCACGTTACTGCCCAGAGCCCATCGAAAAGATGTCCAGTTTGCTCAACGCGGCCAACGACGCCCCGCAACTCTCCCTGCAAAGAGAAGAAGCGATGGATGTGGATGTAAAATGTCCCGGCCCGATCAACCTGCGAGTAATCAACGGCCACAAACTCATCTGTTTTGTCGAGCCGCGACCAGCCCCACCCGTAATACGGCTTGCAACAAAGAGCCTTCCCCTTGAAATCCAAGCACCTAGGGTCGAGTGACATACTCCAGCACACAATAACTACCAAATTCGCAGGTTCGCTGTCGAGAAGTCTCTCGGTGACGAATCAGGAAACTCCAATCGGTTCGCACACCCGCAGAATCAGAGTAACAACTTCCGCACGTCCTCATAATTCCGCGCGATGTGATCGGCGTGGGAGAGTTTTTCGGGCGGGAGACTGGTGGTGAGGCCGATGCAGGTCATGCCGGCCGTCTTGGCGGCTTGGACGCCGAGGCTGGTGTCTTCGATCACGCAACACGCCGAGGGTCGAACGCCCAGTTTTCGGGCGGCAGTGAAATAGACCTCGGGATCGGGCTTCGGGAACCGGACGTCTTCTCGGGCGACGATCAGTCTGAAATGCGGCCCGAGCCCGGAAATCTCCATCACGACATCCGCGACGTGATGCGTGGAACTGGTTGCCACGGCGAGTTGGTAACGTTTCGCGAGTTCGGGAACCAGAACATGCAACTCCTTGAACACGGGCCGGCGTTCCCGCAGGTAGCCAAGGAAATATTTCAGCTTGCGGGCGGACAGGTCTTCCATTTCGTGCGGCAGTTTGTGTTTCCCGATAAAATCCCGCAGCAGGGCGCCATCCGACCGTCCGTAGTACTCGGGAAACACGATGCCGTGATCGTGTTTCTTGCCGAGCTCCGCGAACAGCGCCTCGAACGCCTGCTGATGGAGCGGCTCGCTGTCGACGATCACGCCGTCCATGTCGAAGATGATGGCCGAGAATTTCTTCATCCGCGCCAGACGCGGACCTGGACCTTGTCGGGGCGCAGAAACCAGTTCAGCAGAAAGCTGATCACGCTGATCACCAGCGCCGCGAGAAATGCCGTCCCAAACGTATCGATGTGAAACGCAGGAATCAACCAACTGACCAGCTCCAGCATGGCGGCGTTGATCACAAGTGTAAACAGACCAAGTGTGAGAATATTGATCGGCAGGGTCAGGATCACGACGAGCGGCCGCAAATATGAATTCACCAGCGCCAGCACCACCGCCGCGGCGATCATCGCCTGGTTGTTATCGAAGTGGATCCCCTGAAAAATCGAGGTGACGACCAGCAGCGCCAGCGCGTTGATGGCCAGTTTCGTGAGCAGAATGAGGAATCGATACAGCATCGCCGTGTACGACAGAACTTACAGCTTCCACTTGATTGTGCAACCGATGGCGTGCGTGACCGGGTTGGCGACCTTCTTGTGGCCCAGCACGGCATCGATCGCCGCGCGCAGATCGTGCGTGTGCGCCTTGTCGGGATGCTGCCAGTTGTCGTCGACGCGACCGATGTAGCGGACTTCCTGCTTGGAGTTGAGCACGAAGACCTCGGGCGTGTACTCCGCGCCGTAGGTCCGCGCCACGCGTTGCGTCTCGTCGCGCAGGTAGGGGAAATTGAACTGCTTCTTCTTCGCGCGCTTGACCATGTTGTCGAAACTGTCTTCGGGATAACCGGCCTCATCGTTGGCATTGATGGCGACGAGTTGTACGCCTTTGGCCGTGTAATCGCGCTGGATCGTGATCAGCCGGTCCTCGTAGGCCTGGGCATAGGGACAATGATTGCAGGTGAACAGGACGACCACGACTTTCTTGTCCTTGAACGAGTTCAGGGAGTAATCCTTGCCATCCACTCCCGGCAGAGAGAAATCCGGCGCATGCTGGCCGATTTCAATTTTCTTCATCGTCTCACCCGATCCCCTGTGTCCCACCCGTTGTTCCGTCGTTGCGCGAACATGACGTAACAAAGCCTATGCACCGCGCTCGCAAACGTCAAGGCCTTGTTCATCGCAGGGCAGGAAAGTGATTGAGCCGAGCCGGCGTTTTTGTTAGACACAACACACACTGGTGAAACTCACGTCCGCGTCACCCTGGAGCGGACAGCCGATTTCACAGAAAACCGATTGAACATGGACGGACTTCCGCAACGCGCCGCGCAACAGTTGCGCGCGAAAGCGCAGGCGATCGCCGCGCCTCGCGTCACGATCGGTCTCGACGGTTTTGTCGATGAGATCATCAGCGTGGTGGACAAACGCGAGTCGGCGGAGAAGTTCACCCGCGTCCCCACGCTCGCCGCGTTCGGAGCGAGGATCAGCGCCGCGGCCGGCAAGAGCCTGAACGCCGAAATGGTCGTCGAACGCGTCAAGCTCGGCGGCAACGGTCCGATCATGGCCAACGCCCTGGCTGCGTTCGGCGCCAAGGTCACCTACATCGGCAATCTCGGCTACCCGAGTATTCACCCCGTCTTTGCCGACTTCGCGGGGCGCGCCACGGTCTACAGCATTGCCGAGCCCGGGCGCACGGACGCGCTCGAATTCGATGACGGCAAGCTCATGATGGGCAAACACGCGTCGCTGGGCGACGTGAGCTGGCCCCATCTCGTCGAGCGGATCGGCCGCAAGACATTGGCCGACTGCTTTGCCAACGCGAGCCTGGTGGGATTGCAGAACTGGACGATGCTACCCCACATGAGCGATATTTGGGAACACGTCCTGGCGGAGATTTGTCCGCAGATGCCCGCGCAACCGCGCCACACGTTCTTCTTCGATCTCGCCGACCCCGAGAAGCGCGAAGCCGACGACATCCGCCACGCTCTCGGGTTGATTGGCCAGTTCCAGAAATATTTCGATGTATACCTGGGGCTGAACGAAAAAGAATCGTTCGAAATCGGCGACGTGCTCGGCTACCCGGGGCCGCGCGAGGGAGAAACTGCGATCACGTCCGTGGCGAAGTTCATCCGTGACAGAATCAACACTTCCGGCGTGGTCGTCCATCCGCGGGCTTACGCGGTCGCCGCGGCGGCGGATGGCGTGGTCAAGGTCGACGGCCCGTTTCTCGTACAACCGCTGATCAGCACGGGCGCCGGCGATCACTTCAACGCCGGCTTCTGCATCGGCAAACTGATCGGGGCGGACAACGAAATCTCACTGCAAATCGGCGTCGGCACGTCGGGCTATTACGTGCGCACGGCCAAGAGCCCCAACGCTATCGAGTTGGCAGATTTCCTGCAGTCACTCTAGCGCATGCACCAGTTGACTCAGTTGATTACTGACAACCGGGACATTCTGGGGCTGCTCAGCATCCTGGGTGTGACGGTGATTGCCAGCATCTTGATCCACTGGGTGGTTATTTGCCCTTGTTTGTACCGCCGCGGGTCCCGGTTCCCCACGGGGTTGTTGTTCTGGCGCGTGTTCGCCGAGCTGCGACGGTACAAGGAAATCAAGGCTGCCGCCGCCCAACCGGTGACTCCGTACTACATCAGCTTCATCCTCGCGTGGTTCAACCTCCTGCTCGCGCTGGGGACCGCCATCCGCCTGTTGTGGGCGCAATCGCACTGGCTGGGGTACTAGCATTCTCCACGTACCGGTTCTCCCATCGGACATCCGTGTTTCCCGGTCCCTTCGCCTGCAACCCGATTGGGTCTTGCGACTCGTGTGCGCCGTCTGCTATTTTCCGCCCACACCATGAGCGTTCGTGTTCGATTCGCCCCGAGTCCCACCGGCTTCCTGCACATTGGCAGTGTGCGCACGGCGTTGTTCAACTGGCTGTACGCTCGCCACACGGGCGGCACCTTTGTGCTGCGCATCGAGGACACTGATGTCGCCCGCAACACCGATCAATCTCTCCGCACCATCCTGGATGGGCTGCGGTGGCTGGGGCTGGACTGGGACGAAGGTCCGGAAAAAGGCGGCATGTACGGTCCCTACTTCCAGTCGCAACGCGCCGATGTTTACCAGCGCCACATCCAGGAACTGAAAGACAAGGGTCTGGCCTACGAGCGCGACGGCGCTGTGCGATTCAGGATGACGCGCCAGCCGGTCGAGGTGCCCGACCTGATTGCAGGTCGTGTGACGCGTCCGCTCAACGAAGCGGAGACGCTCGATCCAGATTTCGTGATCGTCCGCAGCGACGGCAACCCCGTGTTTCACCTCGTAAACGTGGTGGATGATATGGAGATGAACATCACCCACGTCATCCGCGGCGAGGATCATCTCTCCAACACGTCCAAACACATCGCGCTCTTCCGCGCGTTTGGTGTCGAACCGCCGCAATATGCGCACATCCCGATGATCCTCAACCCTGACGGCACGAAGATGAGCAAGAGCGATCCCGATGCCGCCAAGGCGCGGCTGGCGTCGCTGCAAACCTACGTCGAGGATGGGTTTGTGCCCGAAGCCGTGCGCAATTATCTCTGCCTCCTCGGCTGGTCGCCAAAAGATAATCGCGAGATCATGCCGATCCACGATGTGGTTGAATTGTTCGACCTTCCGCAGATCCTGCGCAACAACGCCCGCTTTGATGTCTCCAAGCTGACCTGGATGAATGGCGAATATATTCGCGCCATGTCGCTGGAGCGATTCCTGGAACTTGCCCGGCCGTTCACGGGCGGCCACGACGATCCCAAGGTGCTCGGCCTCGTCAAAGAAAAGCTCAAGCTCCTCAGGGAGCTGCCTTCGTGGACGGATTACTTCTTCCGCGACGACTACGCGTTCGATCCGGTGGCGGTGAAAAAGTCCTGCAGCGCGCCGCAAACGAGCGAGCGGCTCGCCAAGCTCGCGGACAAATTCGCCGCGGTGAATCCGTGGGACGCCGCGCACCTGGAGCCGGCCCTGAAAACGCTCGCCGGAGAGCTGGGCGTCAAGACCGGCGATCTGATCCACCCTTGCCGCGTCGCTGTCAGCGGCAAGTCCGCCGGGCCGTCGTTGTATCACATGCTGGAAGTTCTGGGCCGCGACCGCGTGCTCGCGCGGCTGCGGCGCGGCGCTGAAAAATTCCGCTCATGACGCTGCCGAACAAAATCACGATTGCCCGGATCCTGTTGATCCCGGTCTTCGTGTGGCTGACGCTGGATTACATCCGCGACTACCAGAAGGAGCAGGAACAGGAATGGGAGCGCGGTCTCGCGTTCGCGGTGTTTACCATCGCCGCCATCTCTGACGCCGTGGATGGCTACATCGCGCGCCGTTATCATCAAAAGAGCGAGCTCGGCACGTATCTCGATCCACTGGCGGACAAAGCGCTGCTGCTTTCCGCGTTGATTCTGCTCAGCGTCCGTTTCAAGGACGGCACACCCTTTGATCTGTTGCCGCTCTGGTTTCCCGTGCTCGTAGTGAGCCGCGACCTGATGCTCGTCGGCGGAATGGTGCTCATTCACATGCTGGCGGGACGTGTCGTCGTCCGCCCGCGCCTCGTCGGCAAGTGCTCGACCTTCTTCCAGATGATCGCGCTCGGCTGGATCTTGCTCAAGGTCGAACGCCCGTCGTACCACTGGGCGTTGTACGCCGCCGGCTTCTTCACGATGGCCTCGGCCATTTGGTACCTGTTCGACGGCGTCAAACAACTCAGCGTCCACGAACAGAAGAAGTGACCGATTTCCTCAACAAAACGTCAGGGAATACCGCGTTTTCGGGCAGGGAATCTGCTCTATGACCCCCTCGTGAGGTCGACACTACCAGCCGTCCTGTGCCTGGCGATCACCCTGTGCGCCCGAGCGGACGTCATCGAATTCCAGGACGGCACCAAGACCGAGTGTCACGTGCTCAGCCTGTTCAACCAGCGCCTCGAATTCGCCGACAAGGATGGCGGCGTCAACCATGTCGATTTCCGACAGGTCAAGCGGATCGAGTTCGATTCCAAGAACGCCATGCTCACCACGCACGGTCACATCATCTTGAATGGCGCGCTCGGCGGACTCGACGCCGGTCTGTTCACCATCACGACGCTCCACGGCGGCAAACAACTCATCGCCGCCTCCGAGGTCACCGACCTCACCGTTAGCGATCAGAAAGCCGAAGCTTCCGCGCCTCCGCCGCCGTATCATCCACCCGCCGCCGTTCCCGAGGCATCCGACTCGCGTTCGTCCGATAAAGGCTCCATCCAGCCCGAGCGCGGCAAGATCACCATCGTCGATTTCTATGCCGATTGGTGCGGCCCGTGCCGGAGGATCGGCCCCGTCCTGGAAAAGATCGCGCAGGAGAACTCCGACATCGTCCTGCAAAAAGTCAACATCGACAAACAGCGCGATCTCGCCAAGGAATACAACGTCACCGCCATCCCGCACATCATCATCTACGACAAGATGGGCAACGAAGCCGGCACCGTCATCGGCTCCAACGAAGCCCGCGTCCGCCAGATCATCAAACAAGCCAGCAACAGCTAGCGCGGCCAACGAAACGCGCTTTTCAAGCACGCACCCGGGTCCGTCCGCTCTTCAAAGAGCTTGCCTTTCCACCCGACCGTGGGACACTAGCGCCCAGTGGACTGCCGGTGCGCGGCAAGCCTCACCGGTAGACCGTGAGGTTGGTGCCGTGAACAACGCAGCCAAAAGTCGCAACCATGCCCGTCGACCACGACAGGCATCAGGCTCGGCATTGTTCAGCGACCAGACGTGGACCGAAATCGCCCGCTCGCTCAGATTATCCCCACGAGAGGCCCAGATCCTCCACGGGGTTTTCGATGACCGCACCGAACTGGCCATTGCCGCCGACCTCAATATCTCACCGCACACCGTGCATTCGCACGTCGAGCGGCTTTACCACAAGCTCGATGTCGCCGACCGAGTGGGACTGATCTTGCTGGTCATCAGCGAATTCCTGCGACTAACGGCGGCGCCAGGAAGCCGGCTGCCGCCCCTGTGCGCCAGCCGAGCCGCGGGCCTCTGTCCCCTGCATGGCTGACGGTTCGCCAGCCGACTTGGCGGCGAGTCGACGAGCACGTACACTACCCCTTCACGAACGGATCTGCAGTCGCAACTGTTTGATCCCGCTGACCTCATTGGAGGTCGGCCTGAGGCTCGAGAACAACTAAACGGCGAGGCTATCTATGAAGCACCTTCTCAGCTTTTCACTTTGTGGTTTTTCCCGCGGAGCCGGCGTTGCGCCAAGGGCGTTGGCGATCACGGCGGTGATCTTCGCAAGCATCCACGGAGCGTGGGCGGACACTTATACTATCGATGAGACAGCAACCGCGTCATTCGGCACGATCGATCAAAACTCCGTACCGCCGGGAAACGGCGCCATGAGTTGCGTCCCCACTGCCACGATGAATTCATTCATCTGGCTCCAGAACGCGTATCCGTCGATCTTTGGCAATGACCTAGGTGGCTTCCCGGTGTTGCAGGGAGGGCAAGGATCGTGGCAGGCCGCCGCCGCGCTGCTGGCCAGCACGAATTACATGAACACCTCGGCGATCAACGGGACCACCATGGCCGGCTGGATCGGCGGCAAGGTGGCTTACCTCAACGCCTTCTCCCCGGTCTCCATGGTCTTCACGGGAATGGATACGATGTCCGTGGCGCGTCCGGCCTGGGACCAAAACGCCAACCCGACCGTGAACTTCCTCCTCGGCCAATTGCAGGACGGTGAAGATGTCGAGCTGGGCATCTGGCCGATCGACAAGACGATCGGGCACGCGCTGACCTTGACGGGCCTTACCTGGAATGACACCGACAACAGCCATACATTCACGGCACCAGACACGCTGACGCTCGATACCATCGACCCGGAACAGCCGGGCGTGGACACGGTGTTGACGCTCGAACCGGGCAATGCGGGCAACCCCATGACGGTCTCGAACACGGATCCGAATTACGCCAACTATGGCGTCTACGTTGCCCTTGCGGAAAGCATACCGGAGCCGGCGACCTGGTCGCTGGTGGCTCTGGCCGTCAGCACGCTCATCATCAGCCGCCGACGGCGGGGCCGCGCTTCGTAGCGGCACATTCCGCCGCATCCGATAAGAGCGTCCAACGAGACCGGCGTTCACCGCCGGTCTCCCGACCGCGCCGGACAATCGCGCCCAAAGATCCAACTCCGGTGTAGCGGCGGCTCTATGAGCCGCCCATGCGCATCTCAGCCGTTCGTCTCTCCCACCAGCCACCGCGTGTCATGCTGAGCTCGTCGAAGCATCTCAGTCGTTTACGTCTTCTGCCGCCGCCACCGATACATTTTACTACAATGCATCATCGCCCCGCCGACCGCCGCTCAGCCGAACGCACTGGCGGAAAGCCATCACCCTGACGGGCTGCGTGATCGGCAAAGCGCTTCTGCCGAGGTGCTTCCGCGCGCTCGGGGGTATTTCTGTCATGACCAAGAGTCGACCTTGGCAACGCCCTGAGACTTGCGCGCAGGGTGCGCTTTAACATTCGAGTCTGCGGCGGGAAATAATCTCGTAATCTACTGCGGCTTCTTACTCCAGAACGGACGGCGCATCGGAGTCAGATAGGTAATATCAAACTCTCTCACAATCGGATGGGTATTCGCCAGGGACGGGGCGTATCTAAGAAGAAACAGCGGGTCTTCCACTTGCACTGAACGTTCCTGAAGGAGTGACAAGATCGCCGAGGTGAAGGCCAGCAACGAATCCTCCCCATAGTCATAAAAGCAAATGAACCCGTGCTGATTCTCGTAGACTTTTACAACCAGCTTTCCAGCGCTCAACAGGAGCGTCACGTCTGGCCAGTCCGACTGCGCGGTGCTCGCATCGATTTCGTATGTGTTGCCGTCTATTGACTGCCCTCCTTTGAGGAACATGGCAGCAGTGCCGATCGTATGTTGAGCGATGAGTGTGCCGTCGTAATTGAGACCCTCCTGAAGCGCCGCAACGCTGGCCTCCAAGTGGTGAATTCGATCGCTCAAACTGCCTCCCTCGTAGCCCTGCCAAACCTGCTTTAGGGCTGCCGTTTTTCGGCGCACATCCATAAACTCCGCTTCGGACCACTGCGATTTTACCTCCATCACCAAGCGAACCGCCTGCGCAAAGAAGAAGGAGTGGTCCTGCAGTGGAAGGGCAGGATAGTTTGCTGCGTCCCAGATGACTATGTCCGCCTCCTTGCTACGGCCGAACAGGCCGTAAACCATGCCGCGGCCAATCTCAAATCGTCGCGGAAGGATGCTACTGAGGTACACTCGGTTGATTGCCTCACGGTGGCCGCCGGTCAGCGTCGGGTGTTCGCACACGGCAGCATCTGAGACCGCCAGCAACTCAGTTGCTTTCTGCCGAAAGTAGCGACGAATCCGCTCTCCGGTATCCGTATCTTTCACGCGCGCAAAAGCCCTTTGAGCATCTATACCAACCCTTACGTTCGCTTCCCCTCAATCTTCGCCCAGGTGTCCTTCAGCGTGATCGTGCGGTTGAAGATGGGTTTGTGGTCGCTGGGGCGAGGCGAATCCATCTTCGAATCGGGATCGAGGGTGAAATAGCCGAGGCGCTCGAATTGATAGCGCAATTCGGGCCGGGCATCGATGAGGCTCGGTTCGCATTTGGCGGTGACGACCTCCAAACTATGCGGATTCAGGTTCTTCTTGAAATCGCCATCCGCATCCGGCTCGGGCACGGTGAACAACCGGTCGTACAACCGCGCTTCGGCATCGATGGCATGCGCCGCCGATACCCAATGGATCGTGCCCTTGACCTTCCGCGAACTCGTCGGCCCGCCGGTCTTGCTGCCGAGATCTGCCGTGCACCGCAGCTCGACCACCTTCCCGCTCGCGTCCTTGACGACCTCGTCGCACTTGATGATGTAGGCGTATTTCAGCCGCACCTCGCCGCCGGGCTTCAATCGGAAGAATTTCGGCGGCGGTGTCTCCATGAAATCGTCCTGCTCGATGTACAGCGTGTGGCCGAACGGCACCTTGCGCGTGCCCGCCGACGGATCCTCGGGATTGTTGACCGCGTCGAGTTCCTCGTAGTGATGCGGGTCGAGGTTCGTGATTGTCACCTTGAGCGGATGCAACACCGCCAGCCGCCGCACCGCCCGCCTGTTCAAATCCTCGCGGATCGCATGGTCGAACACCGCCATGTCGGTCACGCTGTTGAATTTCGTCACGCCCACGCCGATCGCAAACGCCCGCACCGCCTCGGCAGGCACGCCGCGCCGGCGAATCCCGCTGATCGTCGGCATCCGCGGATCGTCCCAGCCCGACACGACCTTGTCGTTGACCAGCGAGATGAGCTTGCGCTTCGACACGATCGTGTATGTGGGAATCAATTTCGCAAACTCGTACTGATGCGGCAACGGCCGCGGCAAATCCAGATTTTCCAAAATCCAGTCGTACAGCGGACGGTGCACCTCAAACTCCAGCGTGCAGATGCTGTGCGTGATGCCCTCGATGTAATCGCTCAGGCAATGCGCGTAATCGTACATCGCGTAGATGCACCATTTGTCGCCCGTGTGATGGTGCGCCGTGTGGCGGATGCGGTATAACACGGGGTCGCGCATCCAGATGTTCGGCGACGCCATGTCGATCTTCGCCCGCAGCGTCCGTTTGCCGTCGGGAAATTCGCCGTTCTTCATCCGCACGAACAAATCGAGGTTCTCCTCGATCGGCCGATTCCGAAACGGGCTGTCGGTCCCCGGCTTGTCCGGCGCGCCACGATAGCGGTCCGTGTCCTCGGGCGACAAATCGCACACGTACGCCTTGCCCTTCTTCACCAGCTCGATTGCCCACACGTATAACTGATCGAAATAATCCGACGCGTAAAACGGCTCCAGCTTTTCATCCTTCGGCGCCGACTTCGGATTCACCGGGCCCAGATAAAAGTCCGGCTTGCCGTCCACCGACTGCGGGTCGGGCGTTTTGCCCAGTGGCTTGAATCCCAGCTTGTCGTCCGCCCACCCGCCGATCAGCCAGTTCACATCCTGGATAATGGAATCGACGTACTCGACGTCTTCCTTGGTCGGGTTCGTGTCGTCCATCCGCAGGTTGCACTGGCCGTTGAACTCCCGCGCGATCCCAAAGTTCAGGCAGATCGATTTGGCGTGCCCGATGTGCAGGTAGCCGTTCGGCTCCGGCGGAAATCGCGTGACGATCTTCGGGTACTTCCCTTCCGCCACGTGCTCGTGCACGATGTCGCGGATGAAATCTTTCGGTTCGGGCGCAACCACTGCATCATTTGGATTCTCGTTCGGCATAGCGCTCCTAGCAAATCGCATCCGGCCCGAAAAGGCAAGAGCGCCAGAACCTCGCGGCCCTGGCGCTCCGTCTGTACGAATCCCCCGCTTACGCCGCGGTCAGTTCTTTGACGGCCTTGTCGCGAACCGGCTGGTCGGCGCACCGGTTCGGATCGGCGAGGCCGGAATCGAGGCGTGACTTGCGCGTGGCATAATCCCCGCGCTCGTCCTTCAAAATGATCCACGGATCGCCCGCATCCTGCTTCGCGGCGGCGATCTTGCCCGTCAATTCTTCATTCGCCATGCTCGCGTGCGAGCCGAAATCGCTCGGGTATACGACCTTCTGCTCTTTTTTACCGCCCTTGTCGTCCTTCGCCTTCGGACGCGCGTGCGTGACGCCTGCTTTGGGTGCTGCGGTCGATGCTGCTGCCATAATGTGTCTCCTGAAATCGTCTTTGCTGTAAGAGGACGGGACTGTACCCGCCCGCGCCCGCGCCGTCAAGCGCGGCGAGGAGGCGGTAGTGTCTTAATTTGGCTTCGTGCGAAATGCTTGCACGAAACAATATACAGCCCCTACGAACGATACAACTGCAACGGCGTAGCATTCGCCGGTATCCATCGACCCGCCGCGTGCCACATAAATGAATCCCCTCTGCCTACTCCCGAGAGCCAAGAGCAGAAATATCAGACATGGGAGAGTATAAATCACGCCCCACCGAATCCACCGGCAACAGAGTTTATTCGATTCATTCACTTCCGCGCCTTTCCCACAATACCCCGGTGCATCCTAAAAAACCACCGCCTTGTAGCCGCGAATCTTATTCGCGGGGTCGTTCGATGAAAGCTGGGCCGCGAAAATGTTTCGCGGCTACAATCCAAACTGCACGAAACAAAAAGCCCCGAGGTGTTACCCTCGGGGCTTCCTGTGTGTGTGGGGGGCTCCGTGGAATCAGGAGCATCCCATTGAGTTGCCACAGTTAAGGCACTTGTAGCAGGCGCCGTTGCGCACGGTGATCGCCCCGCATGTGTCGCACGCGGGCGCATCCTGCATGAAGTGCTCGACGGTCCGGCTCAAACGATGCACGGCGGTCATCCCGCCATCGCCGCCCGTCGGCCGGGCCGGTGCGTCTTCGGTCTTCGCCAAATCATCGACGGGTTTGTTCACGATCCGTTTCTCTTCCTCCTCAACGCCGGGCAGCGGCAGCTCCGATTGCCCGCTGTTCGGCGAATTCGCCTCGCGATAGCCGGGAATGAACTGGCATCCCAGCCAGCGGAACAAATAATCGCTGATCGACTTGGCGATCGGGATATCGGGGTTCTTGGTGAACCCGCTCGGCTCGAAGCGTTGATGCGCAAACTTGTTCACGAGCGTCTCCAGCGGCACGCCGTATTGCAGCGACAGGCTCACCAGCGTCCCGATCGTGTCCATCAACCCGCCAATCGTCGAGCCTTCCTTGGCCATGGTGATGAACAATTCGCCGGGCGCCCCGTCCTCGAACAACCCGACGGTGATATAGCCTTCGTGGCCGGCGATGTCGAATTTGTGCGTGATGGCCTTGCGCGTGTCGGGCAGACGATGCCGCGCGGGCGTGCCGAGCCTGGCGCGCGTCTGTCCCAGCTCGCCTTCGAGTTCCGCGATGCGCGCTTTGAAGGAATCCACCTGTTTCGCCGCGGCTTCGGCCACGGCGGCACCGTTGTTCTTCGACGTGCTCAGAGGCTGGGACCGCTTCGAGCCATCGCGATAAATCGCCACGGCCTTCAGCCCGAGCCGCCAGCCTTCCAGGTACGTCTGCATGATGTCCTCGACGGTGGACTCCTGCGGCATGTTCACCGTCTTGGAGATCGCCCCGCTGAGGAACGGCTGCGCCGCGGCCATCATCTTCAGGTGCGCCATGTGATGGATGCTGCGCCGGCCCTTCGCGGGCTTGAACGCACAGTCGAACACCGTCACGTGTTTCTCCTGCAGATGCGGCGCGCCCTCGATCATGTCGTTCTCGTCGATGTACTTCACGATGTCGGCGATCTGCGCTTCCGTGTAGCCGAGCTTGCGCAACGCCATCGGCACCGTGCGATTGACGATCTTCAACATCCCGCCGCCCGCCAGCAGTTTGTATTTCACCAGCGCGATGTCGGGCTCGACGCCCGTCGTGTCACAATCCATCATAAACGCAATCGTGCCCGTCGGCGCCAGCACCGTGACCTGCGCGTTGCGATAGCCGAATCGCCGCCCGAGTTCGACCGCCTCGTCGCCGCACCGTTGCGCGGCGCTCCGTAGATAGTCGGGGCAACTCGAATGAATCCGCTTCACGGCGTCGCGGTGCATTTCCACGACCTGCAGCATCGGCTCGCGGTTCTTCGCGAACCCCTCGAACGTGCCGATCTTCTCGGACAGCCGCGCCGACTGCGTGTAGGCGTGCAGGTGCATGATCGCCGTGATCGCCCCGGCCATCCCGCGCCCTTCGTCGCTGTCGTACGGCAAGCCCATCGACATGATGAGCGAGCCGAGGTTCGCGTACCCCAGGCCGAGGGGACGGAACGAATGGCTGTTCATCGCGATGCGCTCGGTCGGATAACTCGCGTTGTCGACGATGATTTCCTGCGCGGTGATGTAAATCTCCACCGCCGCCTTGAACCGTTCGACGTCAAACGTGCCGTCGCCGCGGAGGAACTTCATCAGGTTCAGCGACGCGAGGTTGCAGGCGCTGTTGTCGAGGAACATGTATTCGCTGCACGGGTTGCTCGAATTGATCGGCCCCGTCGTCTTGCACGTGTGCCAGCGCTGGATCGTGTCCTCGTATTGCACGCCCGGGTCGCCGCAGGTCCAGGTTCCCTCGGCAATGCCGCGCATCAGCTCGCGCGCCTTGTACTTCGGTCCGGGCCTGCTCGGATCGGTCACCCAATGCGTCACCCACTCCCTGTCATCCTGCACGGCGCGCATGAAGTCATCCGTCACGCGCACGCTGAGGTTCTCATTCTGGAACGCTACCGAACCGTACGCCGCGCCGTTGAAGTCGCCCGCGTACCCCTGCTCGATCAACGCCCAGGCTTTGCGCTCCTCGTTCGGTTTCGATTCGATGAACTCCTTGATGTCGGGATGCCAGACCTTCAGCGTGTTCATCTTCGCCGCGCGCCGCGTCTTGCCACCGGATTTCACCACGCTGGCAATCGCGTCGTAGACCTTCAGGAACGACAGCGGACCGCTGGGGCGTCCGCCGCCCGAAAGTTTTTCCTTCGCGCTGCGCAACGATGACAGGTCCGTGCCCGTGCCGCTGCCGTACTTGAACAGCATGGCTTCGCTGCGGGCCAGCTCCATGATGTCTTCCATCGTGTCGCCGACGGACTGGATGAAGCAGGCCGAGCACTGCGGGTATTCGTACTGGGTCGCGGCGCGGCCGATGGCTTTCGCCGCGCGGTCGAAGTGGTAGCTCCCGGTGCCGCTGTGTTTGCCCACGCCGTACTGGCCGTAGAGCCCGCAATTGAACCACACGGGCGAGTTGAAGGAACCGTATTGATTGAGGCACAGCCAGGTCAGCTCGTCATAAAATGTTTCGGCGTCCTTGTCGTTGGCAAAATAGCCATCACGGTTGCCCCAATCGGCAATCGTGCGCGTGACGCGGTGGATAAGCTGGCGGGCGCTGTGCTCTCGCTCGGCGGTTCCGTTCTCGCCGTAGAAGTATTTCGAAACGACCACCTTGGTCGCCAGAACCGACCAGGCCTTTGGGACTTCGACGTTCTCCTGTCTGAAAATGACTTTGCCGCTGTCGTCGGTGATTTCCGCCGTCCGCCGTTCCCATTCGACTTCGTCGAACGGCTTCACGTCCGGACGGCTGAACACCCGCGGTACCACCCAGCCATTTTTCTTTACCGGCCCCGGTGGACCGCTTCGCGAAGCCTGGCCACCCCTCCTCGAGCGTTTGCTCGTGTCTGGCGAAACTGACATCTCTACCGCCGAATCCTCCCGGGTCATTTTCCCCTTACCCGCAGAAAGCTCCCCCACACCATGCTTCAAATTGATCACTGTCCCTCCTCCAAAAAGCTAGACAACTGCGACTTTCGGGTGGTCAACGTCCAGGTTGGAAACCACCGCTAATAGTGCGGACGAGACTATATGCACCCTATATATTGTGTTTCAAGACAAAACTACGCCCGCCACCACTTTTTTTCAAACTCGCTGATTTTTTCTCGCTTGGACGAACGCTCGCCGCTCCCTCTCCCGGCACTCCAACAATACCGGGCACCCCGTGAACGCCCATGCTGCCCTGATCTTATCGATTAAAAACCGCTTGTAGTGCGGCGTCAAACAACTCGCTTGATTCACGAATAGCCGAAACGTCGGCGGATGGGAAGCTTTTTGATACGCGTAGAAGATTTTTAGCCGCTTGCCGCCGAAAAATGGGGGCGGATACGCGTCGATTGCGCGCGCAAACAGCTTGTTGAGTTGCGGCGTCTCGATGTGCCGCGCCATCTCGCCCTCGATCACCACAACCTGATCGAACAATTGATTCAGATTCTCGCCCGTCTTCGCCGACGCAAACAACACCGGCGCCCAATCGAGAAAGAACAACTCCTTCCGCAACGCGTCCAGATACTGTTCGCGGAAACTCTTTTTCCGTTTCATCCCCCGACTCTCGCGCACACGCTCTTTGCGTTCTTCCTCCGCCGCGAGGTCCCACTTGTTCACCAGCACGATGCACCCGCGGGCCGCGTCGGCGATTTGTCCGGCGATTTTCTTGTCCTGCTTCGTCACGCCGGCGACCGCGTCCAGCACCAGCACCGCGATGTCACATTCGCGGATGCTACGCTCCGCCCGCATCGATCCAAACTGGTCGACCGATGTCTTGATCTTGCCCCGGTATCGCAAACCCGCGGTGTCCACGAGCCGATACGGCTTGCCACTCAACTCGAACGGCACATCAATGGAATCGCGCGTCGTGCCGGGGATGTCGCTGACGATCGTCCGGTGATCTTTCAGAATGGCGTTGATCAGCGACGATTTGCCGACGTTGGGGCGTCCCACGATCGCGATCCGAGTCGGCTTTGCCGCTTCCTCCGCCGGGCCGGCCGTGAAATCCTCGGTCGCGGCATCGAGCAATTCCGACACGCCGGTGCCGTGCACGGCAGCAATCGAGAAAGTCTTTTTGAACCCGATCTCGCTGAATTCCGCCTCGTTGCGCGCCCGGCGGTCGTTGTCCACCTTGTTGACCGCGAGGAAGATCGGTTTGCCGCTGCTGCGCAGTTTGCGGGCGATTTCCAGGTCGAGCGGAACGACGCCTTCGGTCACGTCCACCACCATGATAATCGCCGTAGCCATCTCGATGGCCACCTCGGCCTGACGTCGCACCGCATCGGCGAGAACATCGCCGCTCTTCTCGTCGTCCATGAACGCGATCCCGCCCGTGTCGATGACCTCGAACGATTTCTCGCCCCAGCGCGCCACCGCGCTGACGCGGTCCCGTGTCACGCCGGGCTCTTCATGGACAATCGCCACGCGCCGCCCGACGATCCGGTTGAAGAGCGTGCTCTTCCCGACGTTCGGCCGGCCCACAATAGCCAAGATGTCGTGTGTCGCTTGCATGTAATTGATGACTGGCACCGCACCATAGCGAAGTCGGGCCGAATCCGCCAGAAGCGAATCGGTCTTGATGGAGCACCCTCTCCCGGCCACGCTTGGCGTCGCAAGTGGTCTGGCGGTATGTCTTTCGTGACGGCGGTAGCCGGATGCAGGTCGAGGAGTACTTTTAGCGGGAGACACTGTGAATAAGCGCACGAAGAAACCCAGGCGAGATGTACACGAGCCGAGCGTTGCGGCTCAGAGAATTGCTGACAGAGCAAATCTGCTTGACGATTCCTGCTACGTATGGGGGGACATCGCCTCGACGGCCGACGGTGAATTTGACGCGCTTGCACGAACGATTAAGGACGTGATCGAATACCTGGAGAGATTGCCGGACGCCGAGGCACGAATACTGGTTCGGCTGCTTCGCGATGATCTTGCGAAGATAACTCCGCCCAAGAACGCGGTGGAACAAACGGAAGAGCAACCCGGGCCGGGTCCGGACCCAGATGCAAGAGAGGTCGAAGCGGCGATAGGCTATCTCACAGTGTGCATGACTGAAGACTTCGTCATAAAGGTCTTGAGACTTCGCGAAAGCGAGATTGCTCACGACAGTCACGCAGACAGCTTCGACCTTGAGAAGTTCAAAGGAATGCTCCGCAGCGTGGGCTTTCGCTGGGCGGACAGCTATTTCAAGGCGCATTGGCTAAGACTCATTGAAGAGGCACATAAACGGCAGCGAGAACTCAACGAGTTCCGCAAACGGGAAAAGAGCCGAAAGTGAGCCGTGCTGGTAGAGTCAAACCCGTAAAGCTCTGCCCTTGGTGCGGTGCACCGCGTATCGGCCGCGCGGTTCCTTCACCCGAAAGCCGATGTCCTTCTTCGGTGGTTCGGGCAGGGAGGGCGGGTCGATAATGTCCATGACGCGTTGGAGAATACTGACAATGGCCGCTTCATGGACATCGAGACGGTCTTTCAGTTCTTTCTCCAAGGCGGCGAGTTTGCGGACGAGTTCCCGGTTGTCTGACAACGCCAGGCGCATTTTCACGAACGCTCGAACGACAAACACGCTCATTATGTGCGGCGCGTTTGCTGTTGAGTACGTTCGCCGCCATGATCGCGCCGTGTTCGGTGTAGACAAACGGCAGGTACCGACGTCCGCCACGCCCCAGATTTGAGATTCCAAATTGGAATCTCAAAGCTGCAACCTCCTGTCGTGTAAGCTGAAACGCAAAATCGGCGGGGAACCGGTTGCGGTTGCGTTTCACCGCCTTGTTGAGATTGCCGGTTGTGACTCCGTAGAGCGCCGCCCAATCCGCGTCCAACATCACTTTCTGGCCGCGAATCTCATAGATAAGGCTCTCGAGCCGATCGATCTGTGTCGCCAGCGTTTTTTCAGCAGGTATCGGCGCGAAGTATGCCAAAGGCCTCGTGGCTGGGGCAAGCCCGCTTGCATGAAACCGTGACCAACAGCCGCGAGTCTTTCTCGGGCTTGCAATTCCGCGCTCACGGACTAGGCTTCGAGCCAAATGCCTACCAGCAAGGCCACCACGGATTCGTCCCCGTCCCTGGCCGGACGGTTCGCGGCAACGCGCTGGACCGTGGTGCTGACCGCCGGGCAGGGGGCCTCGCCACAAGCAGGCCGCGCACTGGAGCAATTGTGCCGCGCATATTGGTATCCGCTCTACGCCTACGTGCGCCGCCGCGGTTATGACGTGCATGAAGCCGAAGACCTGACCCAGGAGTTCTTCGCGCGGCTGCTGGCGAAAAACTACCTGGCCGGCGTGGACCCCTCGAAGGGAAAATTCCGTTCCTTTCTCCTGGCGTCGCTGAAACATTTCCTGGCCAATGAATGGGACCGCGCCCACGCGGCGAAACGCGGCGGCGGCCAGCCGCTGTTGCCGCTGGACACGCAGTCGGCGGAAACGCGGTACCGGCAGGAGCCCGCCGACGAATTAACCGCGGAAAAACTGCTGGAGCGGCAGTGGGCGCTGGCATTGCTCGATCAGGTGCTGGACCGGTTGCAGGCGGAATTTGCCGCGGACGGCAAGAGCGAGCAGTTCGACCAGCTCAAGCTGTTCCTGACGGAGGGCAAAGGCGCAACGTCATACGCCGCGATGGCGACAAAGCTCGGGACGACCGAGGGCGCCGTCAAGGTGGCTGTCCATCGCCTCCGCCGCCGCTACCGCGAGTTGTTGCGGGAGGAAATTGCCCACACCGTCGCCTCCCCCGCGGAGATTGACGAGGAAATCCGCCACCTGTTCGCGGCGTTCTAGCTCAGGACCGGACAACTGGTTGACGGAGAATCGTCTTCAGTCGCTCCGCCGGCACACGGCGCGGGTCAGACAGATAGATCTCGTGGTGCGGACCAGCAAACCGCAATCCGCGTTGCTCCGCCATCGCTCGCATCTCGGCCAGCGATTCTTTTTCGCGATCGTATGGTCCCACGTGCAGCATTTGGACGCACTGGCCTTCATCGATCTTTTCGAGGTCCACCTCGTTAACCTCGCGGGGCTTGCCCTTCTTCAATAAGGCGTCGATGGCCTGCTGCCGGTCCGGTCCCCTGATGAAATCGGGCGTTCGAATCAGCAGCTTCCAGCGCCACTGTTCTCGGGGAGTATTTGAAGGGTCGCCTTCGAAAAACCACTGGCCTTCCAGTTTACACACGGCGTAATCCTGTTGGCCGGCAAATTTGCGCGTCATTTTGATCGTGAATGCCACGGCATACAGCGCGCCGATGCAGGCCGAAAACCGGTCATCACCCGGAGCGCCCTGGCCGATGATCGACAGATATTGCGCCGGCTTGACGCGGACGAGCACCGGTTTCTTCGGCGACGCATATTCATCCTTGTGCCGCCTGTACAGGTCAATCTTCTCAGGTGTGGGCATGGCGGCCTCCTCTGGCGGGTTCCAAGGGTGCGTACAGATCGGTGACCAGATCCTCCGGCTCCGTGTTCTCCAGTGAATTCAAGTACACCTCGAAGCAGGGCGCGGCGCGCAGGTTTCGACCGCTGCGCGGCAGCCATCGGCCGAGCAACGCGGCGTAACTTTCGCTGAGCTTCTCGTAAGGACCCAAGTGCGTCATCACGGCGTAGTCGCCACCGGGAATGGTTTGCACGCCGGTATCGCCCTGCGCGCGAAACCGATCGTCCACGGTCATACACGCATCATAGCGAATCTTATCCGGTGGCGTCACGGCGGGGTCATCGTGGCACATCCCGATGAACTGCGCATCCCCGCCCAGCCACCCATCCTTGCCGAGGATCATCATGAATTCCTCCCAGAGTCCGCCCACTTGAGAATACGGACCCGTGTGCCGCATGAACGCCACGCGCATCGGCTCAATACGCTTGATCGTCACCTTCATGTTCTTGTCTCCTGTACGTGACGCTCGAAAACGTTTGAGCGTCCCGTCGGCGCGATAGTGGACGCCAGACGAAACGTGAATCCGGGGACGGTTAACGTTGCGGCGACGAAAGGCGGTGGGCGACATCTGGAAACAGTCACGAAAGGCGCGGCTGAACGCCTCGTGCGTCCCGTAACCGGCTTCCAGCGCAATCTCCACGACCGGCATCCGGCTCAGCTTCAATCTCCAGGCGGCCCGCTCGAGCCGCAGCCGCCGAATGTGGCTGGCCAGAGATTCTCCAAGCATGCCGGTGAATACGTGGTGGAAATGATACGGCGAGAGACAGGCGAGAGCGGCCAGCTTTTCCAGTGAAAGCGGTTCATCGAGATGCCCTTGGATATGCACCAGCACCCGCAACATTCGCTCCTTGTAGAATCGCAGCGTCGAGGCTCTCATTCGGCAACCACTCTAGCGAATCCTACGGAAGAAGGCTTGACCGTTCTTGCGTTTTTTACAATCGGGGGGCGGGATCCTCTGTAACCTTTTGTCCGTTTTGCTTCTGTAACTGGTAGAAGCGATGCGCGCAATGCGGGGCGGCCCTGACCGCCGATGCGCCACACGGATTGTGCCCAGCCGGCCTGCTGACACGTGGGTTGGTTTCGAGCACGGGAGCGGGCGAATCCAATAACAAACGAACTTGCGATTGGGAAAGGGATCCTTAATTCACCCTGGAGCAAACACATGAACACAACAAGAGTAAGTGCCGCCTGTATTCTGTGCGCCGCGTGTCTGGCATTGGGGCAACCGCCGAACCCCAGCACGGATCGTCCGGGATCTTCTTTGAATGATCTTGACGCGAAGATCGCTCAACTCGACAAGCCGGGAACGACCATCAAGGACGTCATTCAGGTTTTGGGCGAACCGCAGAAATACAGCTGGGGGCAGCAGACCTTCGGAAAGAGCGCCCTGCCGCCAACTTATATCGCACGACTCCCTCACGGTGTCCAAATCGTACTCAGTGGAGGCACCGTCACGGAATTACGGTGCGAAGCAGGGGGCTCAGAGTCCGGGTTCAATTGGCATGGCAAACTTCACTTGGGTTCTTCACTGGATGATGTCCTGCAAGTGGTTGGCCCGCCTACCGAAACGGTTGTCGGCAAGCCGTTGGCTTTCGCCAGCGGCGTGCTGTACAGAGATATCGACGGAAAGAAAGGCGACTGTTACTACGCTCGGCCAGACCAGAACGTCAGGTTCTTTTTTCTGAATTACAGAGTAACGGCGCTGTACATAACGACGGGAGAGCGAAGTTCCGGCGCGCCGGACCAACAGTATATCACGGCTCTTTCTCCTCTGGCCATCGTGCGCCAGCCGCCACCGATGCATTTTGACCGCGGCGCCCTCGGTACATTGCCCGCTTACAATCCAAAAGATGCAAGGACCCCGTGGCAAGTCGACCTCCGGAGCCGCGATCTGAGCCGACTGGACATCAGCGGTCGGCTGGCCGATTTGCTGCACGCGGTTTTCGACAGTAACACGCGGTTTCCGTCGAACCTTCCCGTCGGTTTCGACCCCGCGCGAATCATGGAGCTGGGCAAGGACCCGGGGCTTGGCATTCGAGAGCTTCACGCGAAGGGCGTGACCGGCAAGGGCGTGGGCATCGGCATCATCGACCAGACGTTGCTCGTCGATCACATCGAGTACCGCGACCGTTTGCGGCTCTACGAGGAGATTCATAACCTGGGCAACCCCAGCGCGATGCACGGACCGGCGGTGGCATCGATCGCCGTGGGCAAGACCGTCGGGGTCGCGCCGGAGTCGGATCTTTACTACATCGCCGAGACGCACGGCGTTTACACCGTCGGCGGTGAATTCAACTGGGACTTCACGTGGCTGGCGAAGTCCATCGACCGCCTGCTGGCGGTAAACGCAGGCTTGCCCAAGGAAAGGAGAATCCGCGTCATCTCGATCTCGGTCGGCTGGTCCCCGCAGCAAAAGGGCTATGCCGAAGTTATGGCCGCCGTGCAGCGGGCAACGAAGGACCGCGTATTCGTAGTTTCCACGGCGTTGGCGAACACCCATTCCCTGGCGTTCCATGGATTGGGACGCCAGCCATTGGCCGATCCGAATTCGTTCGCCTCTTACAGCCCTGGCTCTTGGTGGGCATCGGAGTTTTGGGATGGCGGGGGGCGCATCTCACCTGGCGAGCGGCTTCTGGTGCCGATGGACTCCCGCTGCGTGGCCGGTCCCACGGGTCCCGAAGACTACGTCTTATACGCTGACGGCGGCTGGAGTTGGTGTGTTCCATGGATTTCCGGCCTCTACGCGTTGGCGTGCCAGGTAAAGCCGGATATTACCCCGGCAGAATTCTGGGCCGAGGCCCTGACGTCTGGCCAGACTGTTCGCATCCGCAACGGTGAAACGGAGGTCGATTTCAGGACCATCGCCAATCCGGTGTCGCTCATCGAAGATCTTCAACGCGGCATCATGAGCCAGCGGGCCCCTGCGCCGCCGCTACCGTGAGTTGTTGCGGGAGGAAATCGCCCACACCGTCGCCTCCCCCGCGGAGATTGACGAGGAAATCCGCCACCTGTTCGCGGCATTCCGCTGATTTTTCATGTCGCAAAATTGCGCTCTCCGGCCACTATTGGGGCGACGATGAAAACGATGCGCAGAACTAGGCTTCGGCCCATCTGTAACTTCTCTCTCGATTTGCTTCTGTAACAAACGGAAGCGCCGGAGCTATTGTGAAAACGCTGTTGACCGTCATGGTCGTCATAACGCTCGGAGTCACGCCGATCCTCATCATTCAGGCGGTGGAGGCCTCCCGAACGGAAGAGTCGTTGGTCCCGTCGGGGGACTCATCCGAGTACGTCGCCTCGTTGGAGTGGGCCTTCCACCGTCAGTGTAAAGAGGTCGAGCAATTACGAACCGAGAACATGGCGTTGGCTGCTGAACTGGCCCGTCTCAGGATGGCCGCAACCAATGCTTGCCTCTCGGCTCACTGAGGGTCGGTTCCCTTCTCCGTACCTTGGAATACTCTGTCAGAGTGTAACCTTTTCTCCGTTTTGCTTCTGTAACTAGTAGAAGCGATGAGGTAGAAAGGATCTGCCGATATGAGCGAGGAGAAGCGATGCGCGCAATGCGGGGCGGCCCTGACCGCTGATGCGCCACACGGGCTGTGCCCGGCCTGCCTGCTGAAACGCGGGTTTGTTTCGAGCACGGGAGCGGGCGAATCCGTCAACGAAGGCGCGCGCACCGAGTTTGTGCCGCCAACGCCGGCTGAGTTGGCGCAGCACTTCCCGGAACTGGAAATCCTCGGATTGATCGGACGGGGCGGGATGGGTGTCGTGTACAAAGCCCGCCAGAAACGCCTTGATCGTCTGGTGGCCCTGAAGATTCTTCCCGGCAATGTCAGCCGCGACCCGGCGTTTGCCGAGCGGTTCCAGCGCGAAGCCAAAGCCCTAGCTCGGCTGACTCATCCGAACATTGTCACCGTCCACGATTTCGGTCAGACCGACGGACTGTTCTACTTCGTGATGGAGTTCGTGGACGGGATGAACCTGCGCCAACTGCTCGACACGGGAAAGATTTCGCCGAAAGAGGCGCTGGCTATCGTGCCACAGATTTGCGATGCGCTGCAATACGCCCACGACAAGGGCATCGTCCACCGCGACATTAAACCGGAAAACATCCTCCTGGCCAAAGACGGCACGGTGAAGATCGCCGACTTCGGCCTGGCAAAACTGGTCGGCGTCGAGGCCAAGGATCTGACAATCACCAGCGCCCGCGATGTGATCGGCACGCCGCTCTACATGGCACCGGAACAGGTCGAGCACCCGCAGGAAGTCGATCACCGCGCCGACATCTACTCGCTCGGCGTCGTGTTCTACCAGATGCTCACCGGCGAATTGCCCATCGGCCGGTTCGCGCCGCCGTCGCGCAAAGTGCACATCGACGTGCGCCTCGACGAGGTCGTCCTGCGCGCCCTGGAAAAAGAACCGGAGCGCCGCTTCCAGCACGCCAGCGATGTCAAGACGCAGGTGGAAACCATCGCCCAAACTTCGCCGATGGCGAGCGCGCCACCTGTTGCCGCCTCATCGACGCCAGAGGCGTCAGCGCGGGATTATTCCTTGAATATCAGCCACTGCCTGAATCGCGGCTGGAATCTGGTCATCAGCGATTTCTGGCGGATCGTTGGGGTGAGCGCGCTTGTTTGGTTGCTGGCTTGGCTGGCGACATCCTCCATGGTCGGCATCATCATCCGCTACCCGTTGCTGGGCGGGCTGTGGCTGTATTTCCTCAACCGAATTCGAGGCAACCGGGTCACAGTCGATACGGCTTTTTCCGGCTTCAAAGTGGCCTTCCTGCAATTGGTGCTGGCTGGTCTAATCACCAAAGTGCTGACGATCCTCGGACTGGTCTGCCTGATACTCCCGGGGGTCTATCTGTGGGTCGTTTGGACCTTTGCCGTGGCGCTGGTCGTCGACAAGCATCTCGATTTCTGGCCGGCCATGGGACTCAGCCGGAAAATGATTTCCAAGCACTGGTGGAAGTTCTTCTGGTTCCTGATCGTGCTGGCGTTGATCCACCTCGTTGGATTGATGGTTTGCTTCGTCGGTGTTTTCGTTGCCGTGCCGGTTTGCCTGGCCGCGCTGGCTTACGCCTACGAGGACATTTTCGGCCCGGCGGCGGTGACGGCGGCGGTGGCAACGACGGCACCTGCCACCAACGCCCGCGCGTCCACTGGAACCGGGCGTCTGATCAGAGTCGTAGGCCAATTCGTCACTGCTGGCGTGGCCCTGCTGTTTGCCTGTCTGGTCGTTCTCCTGGCCATGAGCTCGGAGGCCATCAGCAGCCAAGCCTGGAGCTGGTTCCGTCCGGGCTTGGAGGTTTTCGCGGGGATCGCTTCCGTCGGTTTCCTGTTCCTCGTGTACCGAGCCGTAACCACCAGGACGCCCGAAGCACGACAATTGGCGAAATCCCTCGTCCCATGGATGGCTGTCTTGGTGCTCGGGATTCTTTTCGGCTTCTGGTCGCCCCATCTGTTGAAGCGGCCGCCGCCGCCGCCACCACCACCGCCGCCGGTGAAAGCGGAAGCCGGCGGAAAGTTTGGCGAACCGTACGGACAGCCATCCTCCATGATCGGCAGGCTCCTGACAGGAGACGAAGTGTGGCAGGATTTCAGCCAAACGGTCCCACTGACAGCGGAAGGCAGCCTCAGACTCGACAACGTCAATGGACGGATCGAAATCAGCGGCTGGGACCGTAACGAAGTGGCCATCAAAGCCGTCAAACACGGTGATACGAAGGAAAACGTCGACGCCACGCAGATCGAAGTTGAGGCGCGACCGGATCGCGTCGTCATTCACACCCGGCAACCCGAAGCCGGTCTTCGGTCCTGGTTCTTTTGGTGGAGACGCAATGACGTGAGCGTTGACTACACGATTCAGGTTCCGCAGCGGGCGCGTTTGGAGAGGGTCGAGTCTGTTAATGGGAGCATCGCGATTGACGACGTGTCCGGCGGCATCCAAGCCGAAACGGTCAACGGCGGGATTCAGTCGCAGAATACCGCCGGCAATCTGAAACTTTCCACTGTTAATGGCCGCATCGCCGCGGAGCTGGGCAGCGGCAACCAATCCGTGTCGCTCGAAACGGTCAACGGCCGAATCGTGGCCACGTTGCCCGAAGGAGCCAACGCCGCCGTGTCCGCCGATACGGTCAACGGTCGCATTACCAGCGACTTTTCCTCGTTGGTCGTGGAAAAAGAGTTTCCGCTGGGCAGCCACCTGAGAGGCACTCTCGGCAACGGCGGCGGTCGTGTCAAAGCCAGCACGGTCAATGGCCGCATCGAGATTCGACGAGGCGAGCCCGCGACGGGCAACATCGATCTCCCGTTCGTGAACGATCCGCAGGTCGTTGGAGAATGGGACAGTGTGGACTTCGTTGCCAATCCATCCGACTTCGACCCGGACCAAACTCAATGGACGGGAGTTCTCTCCCTCAAGGGGCTCACCTTCCTGGAAAACGGCCGGACGCCGCAGCCGTGGTGGACGTGGACCAAGGGAATCCTTATCCATCGCGGTGATCGCACGGCCAGCCATTATGAGATTCGGGAAATCAACGGCCAATCGTACCTGTTCCTCGAATGGAAAGGCGGTGACGTGACCATCCGCGGAATGAAACCGAAGTACTACGTCCTGAGAAGGAAACAGCCGACGGACGCGCCGAGCAATTCATCAGCAGCGAGCGCGCCGTTTGTGGCCCGTTATCGCGGTGGCACCGTGGAACTGGTGGCGCTGACATCCAAACCCTGGACAAACGGGATTTGCTGGCGGGCGGACGGGACCGTTTCGAAAGGCCCATTTCCTGCCATGAATGGCAGCCTCGATCAGTGGGCGGCAAACATGCTGGTGGATAAGATTGCATTTCTGATCCATACTGGGGAAGCGACTGATATTTCCGCTCCTGTCTCCCGGGTCAATGAGGAGTCGGGCGTTCAGTTGGCAAGTCGGGCCTGGCAGGCGCCATACACGCGGTGGCCCGACGGGCTGTTCATCCAAGTGATCACCTGTCCGAGCAATGCTTCAGTGATGAACATTTCCCTGGGCATCGCCGACGGTCCTTGGGAGACCGCGGTCACCATGAGCAACTCGGCCAGCGCGCTGAGCCAGGCGGTGGCGCGAGGCGAATGGAATGCGTCCTATGACGCCGTCGTTGGCAATCAAGGCGACGTTGCCGTCAGCTTCGTTTATCCCAAGGTTGAAGATTGGGAGACGCGCATGGTTTATTATGCGAGCGGCGACGGCGGAATCACTCCGATCAGGGAGAATCTAGCCACTGCCGTCAAGAGTCCAGCGGCTGGGACGCTTCTGATTTCCTCGAATGAATTCGCCCGCATCAAGGAATTCCGACTGCAGCGGCGCAAGTATCAATGGGTCGAATTCCGCAACGTCTCACTGCAGCCGGGCCATGCGACGACGGTGGAGATTCAAGACTCTGGCGATGAAAAAGAATCTAGGGTGGAAGCGCAGAATCTCTCCTTCGGTCCCGTGATCGAGCGGACGATCAAACTCGCGAGCGAGAGCACTGCCAACGATTACTTTCTCGATCTGGCTACCGGAAACTTCGTTGACGCGCCTCAGAACATCCGAACGCTGGTGAAAACCCGTTTCACAGCGGGGAGAGTTGAAGGCGCCGACAATTTGATCCAGGCGTGGGCGCGCGACAGTGGGGCGGATTTGATGATTGGCATGACCACGCCAACAGCCATGCCCGCGCTATGGGGAGGCGTGATTGCCATCGATCCGTCGCTTTCGTTCGAGAAGTTGACCGCCGATGAGGTGTTGCTGCGGGCAGCCGAGGCCGACAAAGAGCTGCGACAAAGCGGCAAGCCCATACCGCCATTCATATTGTTTCAGAGCGACGCCGCCGTGGTATTTCGGACGCGCGAAGGCAGCACCGGCGTCCTGCAAGTCGTCGGCCTGACCGACGACCAGCGCGCGGTCAAGATCCGCTACAAGCTGGTGCAAAACGGGGCGACAAGCGGAATCACCAGCCAGAACCGGGACGTGGAAAGCGAGCCGCCGGTGCTGCGCTTCGTCGCGTGGCAGGATGAATGGAAAACCAATCAGCCCGGGGCGGCGCGGCATCCGGATGGTTCGCCGGTGACGGATGCGGCGGAACTAAGCTGGCTGCGAGAAGTTCATCCGGCCGGCATGGATGCGAGCAAACTCCCGCTCGATTCGGAACCGCGGTTTCTGCACCTGTCGTTTTCACATCCGCTGTTTGACGAGACAACTTTGAATGAAGTCACGCTGCTCGATGACAAAGGCGACCCGATTCCGCTGGCCGCGCATGGCTCGACCGCCGGCTCTTCACAAAGTGCAAACGAATCCAACGGACAACTCGGCTGGCTCATGGAAACGTTGGGGCCCGGCGCGGGCACCAACATTCCGACGCGAGTGACGGTGCGACTACGCTACACGGTGGGTCCGCTGGAACGCACGCAAGAGGTGTCAAAAACCTACCATAACGGCTTGCTTACGCTGGAAGGTGGCAGCCAGCTCAACGGCATCGGCCAGAACGCGGACGGCAAGGCGTTCGTCGCCATCGCCGAGGACACTGCCGCATTGAGGACGCGCCAATTCGATGTGATCGCGGTGGCCAATGACGGGCGCGAAATCCGGCACGGGGGATGGGGAAGATTTGGGGCGGTCGACAAGGGTGTCCGTGTCGAGAATTTTGACTTCGCGATTCCGCTGTCCGACGTCGCGAAGTTCATCATCGGCACGCGCCCCATCCGCGCGAATGAATGGAGAGACGTGGTACTGCCGGAGAATTGAAAGGTTATACTCTCATGAAAGCGCACTTGATTCGGAATTCAATCCATAATTATAGCGTCACCTGCCTGAACATGAAATCAGCCGTTGCCATTCTTCTCGTCCTGGCAGCCACAGCGTTCGTGGCCGAGGCTCGCCTCATCGGCGGACGCAACTATCGGGAACTCGACAGAAGAGCGGACATTGTCGTCGTTGCCAGACCAGTCTGGACGAAAGACACTGCTGAACAAACATATCTTCCCAACATCAGTCCTCTCACAGCTGTGATCGGCTTGTCCTCGGAGTTCGAGGTCAGTATCGTTTTGAAGGGGGACAAGAGTCTGAAGAAGCTGGTTGTGCATCATTATCGACTCAAGGACCCGGACCCATTGATGATGAACGCCCCCAACCTGGCCTCATTTGATCCGAAGGAATCCACGCGGTATTTGCTGTTCCTGCAGCGCGAGGCTGATGGACGCTACGCCCCGTTCGACCAGGTTGACCCGCGGTCGACGTCGATGTTGAAGCTGAACGGACCTGAATGGGACAAAATGAAATCGGAGGATTTCAAAAAATGGCTGGACGCAATGAAATGGCTCGACGAGCAGTTCGGCGCGCGCGGGCCCTCTCCCTGGTCGAACTTCTCGCCGGAGATTCCACCGGGTGGGACGGGCGAAGGCAGTCTTCACGAGGCGGCTCTTAACGGCAAGTTGGAGAAAGCCCGGGCGCTCATCGAACAGCATCCCGAATTGGTCAACAGTCAAAACAGCTACGACGGCCAGACACCGTTGCACCTTGCGGTGGAGTACGGCCACAAGGATGTGGCTGAATTACTCCTGGCCAACAAGGCCGATGTCGAAGCCAAGGCTCATGGCGACTGGACCCCATTACTTAACGCGGTGTTTGGGGGCCACAAGGACTTGGTGGAATTGCTCCTGGCGCACAAAGCCGATGTCAACGTCGAGGACAATTCGGGACGGACCCCCCTGCAGGTCGCGGCGGAAAACGGCTACACGGATATTGCCGCCCTGCTGCTGGCACACCAGGCTCATGTGAACGCCCAGAACAAAGACGGCATGACGCCGTTACACACGGCGACGGCTTTGGGCTTCAAAGACCTGGTGGTCTTGCTCCT
This sequence comes from Verrucomicrobiia bacterium, assembly GCA_035541135.1. Classification (GTDB taxonomy): domain Bacteria; phylum Verrucomicrobiota; class Verrucomicrobiia; order Palsa-1439; family Palsa-1439; genus Palsa-1439. The sequence continues at coordinate 28,213 of DATKNW010000056.1, read as the reverse complement.
GGCCAACCATGCGGATGTCAACGCGAAAGACAATAGTGGCAGGACCCCATTGAGATTTGCCCTGCTGCACAACAACACCGAGATAGCCGAATTACTGCGGCGGCGCGGCGGTATCGAGTAGGTCACCCATTATAGCGGTGAAATAAAACTGATGACACACAACTCCCAAGGAATGACATTCAAACTCGCAACCGCTTGGCCTCTCCTTCTCCTGCTGGCCCTCGCTGACGTGGCCCCGGGCGTCGTCGAAATCAAAGTCACCTTCAGCAAGGAAATGGCTGACGGATCGTGGAGTTGGACGACCGTGTGGCAAGGCTCGACGGCGGACATGGTCGAGAAACCACACTACGACACCGACCATAAGACCTGCATCATGAAAGTCAAACTCGATCCCAACAAGACCTACGCCTACTGGCTCAACTCCGCCAAATTTCAGGGCTTCCAAGACAAGCAAGGCCATGCCGCCGTTTCCTACCTGCTGATCTTTCAGACGAAAGGCAATTGAGTATTGAACCCGCTGCCATCGACGGCGGCATCGCGATTGGACTCAGTGAAATCAATGAGTTTCAACAACCATGGCACCAATGAGCATTTCAGGCTTCACACGCGTGTTCCTGCGGAGTGTTTTGGCCCTCGCTGCTGGAGCGGCCTTCGGACAAACCAATGCCCCCACGCCGGAACAAATCAAAGAAAAGGTGACGATCCATCGGCCGTACGCCATCGGGGAGGAAGCCGACGTGACTCTGCCCATCGGGCAGGCCGTCCAGTTCGACTGCGCCGGCAATCCGTATTGGGTGAAGCAGTTTCTTCTCTACGCCGCCGCCAGTAATCAAGTCTGGGTGTGTCCTCTCGATGCCGAAGGCGAAGAGATCTTCACCGCTGGACCCTCACTTCAGAAGAAGCAGGGATGGCTCTGGCAGGTGGCAGACACACCGTGTCTGGCGATCATGAAATGGAACCTCCGGGACCAAACGCTCCGACTTCACTTCTGCCTGTCCGCGGACAAGGAGCAAAACCAGCGTGAGTGGGATGAGGCGACCGCGGAAAACTCGAAAATGAACTGTCGGAGGAGAAATCTCAGACCCTTCCCGCCGCGGAAACTGCCCGAAGCCGAGCGGCTGGCGGGATTCACCCGGTTGTGGAGTGAGCTCAAATACAATTTTGCTCTGTTCGACCGAGTCCCCGACCTCGACTGGGACAAGGTGCCGGTGGAATACATCCCCAAAGTCCAACAAGCGGAGACGGAGCGGGAGTATCTTTGCGTCCTGGCACGCTGTCTGGCTCTGCTGCATGACGGGCATACCAGTATCCAGACCCCCATGGCACACCCGGATTACGGAGATTACGGCCTGCCGCTGGAAGTCCGTCCGCTGGCGGGCAGGCGGGCGGTCATTGTCCTCACGACGCCGGTCGCGGACATCCGTAGTCCGAAGCGCAAAGAGGAATTCGTCAAAGCCAACCTCAAACCCGGCGAGGAGGTCACGCACATCAACGGGCGACCTGTCGACGAGATTCTGGAACAGGACATTTACCCGTATATCAGCGCGTGTACGCCGCAAAGCCGGGATGTGACCGCTTACCCACGGCTTCTGTCGGGCGAATACGGATCCAAGGCCGTCTTGCGCATCAAGGGCTTGGACGGTACCGCGCGCGCGGTGACCCTCACGAGGGGTTTCTACCCGCGAAGGAACGCAGGCAATGAGTTCGAGTGTCGCGAGCTGGCAAACGGCATCCTGTACGTCAATCTGCCGAGCTTCCAGACGAATCAGGTGGTCCATGACTTCGAGAACATCTTCCCACAGGTGCAGAAGGCCAAAGGTCTGATCCTCGATATCCGGCACAACGGCGGCGGAAACTCCCGCAATGGAGACGCGATCATCAGCATGCTGATCAACAAGCCGGTCCCCTGGGGGCACATCCGAACGCCCGAATACATACCGGCCTACCGCGGGTGGGGATATCAAGCGATGTGGCATGAGGAAGACGGGCCTCCAGTCCAGCCGAGTCGGGAAGATCCCTTCCTCGGGCCGATCGTGGTGCTGACCGGACCGGAGACTTTCAGCGCCGCGGAAGACTTTGTCGTGGTGCTGCACGCCAGCAAGCGGGCAACGCTGGTCGGCGAACGCAGCGGCGGATCCACCGGCAATCCTCTGTGGGTTGATCTGCCCGGAGGCGTAAAGGCCCGTATCTGCACACTGCACTGTTCATACCCCGACGGGCAAGAGTTCGTGGGCGTCGGCGTAATCCCCGACGTGGAGGTTCATCCCACGGCAACGGACATCGCCACGGACCGCGACGTCACCTTGGAGAAAGCCGTGGATCTCTTGAAGACGGGTAGCGTCAAAGTTGGCCCCTCCGATGCCGGTGTCAACAGGCAACCGAGCGAACCCGTGACATCGCCGGCAGACATCCAGTCGGAAATGCAGACACTGCGTTCGCTGTGGGAGAAAAAGAAGATCGCCGAAGCCATGCACCTCATGGAGGCACGCGTCGCTTCACCGGAATTCGGGTCCGTGGCGCAGAACATCCAAACTGAATACTTCTACGATCTCGCCTGTGGCGCCTCTCGGCTGGGCAGACCGGAAGAGGCTGTCGCCTACCTGGGAATGGCCGTCGGGAGCGGCTTCGATAACCTCGACCTCAAGCACTTCGCTCATCTCAAGTCCGATCCCGACCTGGACCCCATTCGCAAAAATCCCGGTTTTCTGGTCCTGCAGGAAATTGTCCGCGCCCGGGGTGACGTCGTCCGCGTCCCGGGCGAGCACTTGGCGATCCTCCGTCAACACGCTGATTACGCCCGGGATACCGGGACGAATTCAGTGACCTTCACGTACCAGTCGATGCAGGATCCGGATCTGACACGTTTCCGTGATACATGGAAGCTGGAGTCGATCGCCGGAAATGGAGATGATGCTTCGCGCGTTCTGAATCTCCTGCACTGGGTCCACACTCAGGTCCGCCATGACGGCAACTCGACCAATCCAGAGCCTCGCAATGCCTTGCACCTTCTGGAGGTCTGTCAAAAAGAAGGCCGCGGCGTCAATTGCCGCATGATGGCGACCATCCTCAACGAGGCGTGCCTAGCTCTGGGCTACAAGGCGCGACACATCACCTGCCTGCCCTTGGACAAGGGCGACACCGATTGCCACGTCATTACCGCGGTGTGGCTGGAGGGCTTGCAGAAGTGGGTGTATTTTGATCCCACCTTCGAGGCCTATTTCACAGACCCGCAAGGAATCCTGCTGTCCTTTCCGGAGGTGCGCACACGCATGATCAAAGGCGAGCCCCTTGTGTTGTCGAAGGGCGCCAATTGGAACGGGCAAGAGAAGGACCCGGACGAGTATCTGGACTACATGGCCAAGAATTTTGTAAAACTCCGGTGCCCCCAACAGAGTTCCTTCGGCTATGAGTCGACGAAGGGAAAGAAAGCCTACGTGGAACTGGACGATGTGAGTATCGCACCGGAAGACAAAGCGGGGATGAGCTATACGCACGATCCCGAGCTCTTTTGGGCCCGGCCGTGAAAGCTGCCCGGCGACATGGAGGCACGACTCTGCTAGCGCGCTCTTCACAAACTGTAAGTCCACTGGCATCTGTTCGATTTGGCCTGCCCGTGTTAGCTTTGGCACGTGAATGCCCGGGAACTCGCGCTCGACTTACTGAATCGCTGGCCGCAGTCGCGCGCGCTGGCTGACGAGCTTCTCGAACAGGCGCTCGCCGGGTCTTCGCTGGGCGAATCGGACCGCGCGTTTGTCACCGAGCTGTTTTACGGCTGCCTGCGGCAACAGTTGGCGCTCAGGTTTCTGCAGTCACGGTTGGCCACACGACCGCCGCGTCCTATCGTCGCCAATATCCTCACGCTCGGACTTTACCAACTGTTCTACTTGAAGACTCCCGCGCACGCGGCGGTCCACGAGACCGTGGCGCTCGCGAAAACCCGCGCGGGCGACGCCGAGGCGAAATTCGTCAATGCCGTCCTGCGGCGGGCGGACCGCGAGCAGGAACAGTTGCGGGCGGCGCTCGAAGCCACCCGCGAGACCGAGCCGTGGATTCACTACTCGCATCCCGAATGGTTGTGGAACCGTTGGGCGGCGCAGTTCGGACGAGAGAATGCGGCGGCGTTATGCGAGTGGAATAACCAGCCGCCGCCGGTCTTCATCCGCATCAACACGCTCAAGGCGAACGGCAAACCGGCCGACGTGGCCGCGGAACCGACGGATCATCCCCTCGGCTGGCGCGCGACGAACGCGGCAGGCCTGTTCCAGACGAAATCGTTCCTCAACGGAGAGTTTTATGTCCAGGATCCGTCGACGTTGATGGCCGTGGACGTGCTCGATCCACAGCCGGGCGAATCGGTGCTGGACATGTGCGCCGCGCCCGGCGGCAAGACCACGTACATCGGGCAGAAGATGCAGAACCGCGGCCGGATCATCGCCGCTGATTCGACAAGTTCACGGCTGGCCCTGGTCGGCGAGAACTGTCGTCGGCTGGGGGTCACCATCGCCGCGACGCTCGCCTGCGAAGGGACGCGGCTCGATCACTGCCTGCGCGGCGAGGAATTCGACCGTGTGCTGGTGGACGCCCCGTGCTCGAATACCGGCGTGATTCGTCGCCGGGCCGACCTGCGGTGGCGGATCGAGGAAAAGGAAATCACGCGGCTCGCATCGCTCCAGATCAAGCTCTTGGGCTCGGCGGCGAAGTTCACGAAACGCGGCGGCGTTCTGGTCTACAGCACGTGCAGTTTGGAGCGCGAAGAAAATGAAGGCGTGACGGAAACATTTCTCGCGGCGCACACCGGCTTCACGATGGAAGCAACGCGGTCGTTGTTTCCGCCGCGCGACCGCATGGATGGCGCGTTCGTGGCGAGACTCCGACGAACGAGCGCCGCGTGAGACCGAACGCGGTCACAGGCGGCGCGTCGTTCACGCAATTACAATCAGTTGCTTCCCGCGGCCGGTGCCGGTGAACCAGTCCCCCCACCCACCGTGCCGCCACCGCGACGTCCACGACCCGGACCGTTTTCGATCAACTCGGTGAGCTTGGTGTTCTGGTCGGGGGTGAGAATGCCGCGCAGTTTTTCAATGTAACTGTGGCGCAGTTCCCTCAGTTGCGCGTGGCCACCGCCGGACGGCGCGTTTGTGCTCACGCTGCTGGTCATGCTGTTGTTGGCTCGCCACTTGGCGACATCGGCCTTGTAGTCCGCATCAAGTACGCTGTACTTGGCGCTCTGTTCGCCGGTCAGCGCGAGTTCTTTGAGCATGCGAGGCCCCAACAGGCTGTCCATCATCGGTCGCGGCGGCCGGTGGTTCGGCGGCGGGGCATTGGTCGAACCGCCCTGGGCAAACGCGCCGACGGCAGTGGCCAGGCTGATCAAACAAGCGATGACGAATCCGCGTTTCATTGTGAGTCTCCTTACTGGTTTGTCTGTGACTGGGTTACGAGGTACATGGCCGGTGGAAAGACCGCTAGGGCGTTGCCGGCGGAGGCGCAGGAGGCGCGCTGCTTCCCGTCGGCGGCTGGTCGGCGCCCGGATGCTCGCGGCTCCACTTGTCTTCGAATTCCTGGCGGCGTTTGAGGAACTCTTCCCGCGCCTGCTGGCGTTGCTCGGGCGTCATCTGCTCCCACTTCAGCGTGTTCTGCCGGAGACGCTGGCGTTCCTGCGGCGTCATGCTGAGAAAGCGCTCGATCCGTTCGTGGATGAATTTCCGTTCGTCGGCCGGCATCTGGGTCAGCGCCCGGTGGAGCCGCATCACGTGCTGCTTGCCTTCCAGCGACATCTTGCTCCACTGCGCATCCAGTTTCTGTTCGAGTTGAACCCGTTGCTCATCGGTCATGGGTTGCTTCGTCTTGGCGGGCTGCGGCGAGGCGGCAGGAGGTGGTAATGGCGGGGACGGCGCGGCTTGTTGCGCCAGCGTCGTTGTGGTTGCCGCACCCATCATCAGCGCCACAAGAACGGCGAACCGTTTCATGGACGACCGCCTTCCTTGAGTTGATCAAGGTTGGCAATCACATCGTAGTCTTCGAGATAATCTGCTTGTTGGACGCGCGCATACACCTCGGCATGCTTCCGGCCCACGGCGCGCTCATGCCCAACCCAGGTCGTGACCGCCACCGCAGCGACCGTCGCGGCCAGCACCGCCCAGCGAATCGATGGACGCCACGACCACCAATGGACCCGGCTCGGGCGCTCGGCCAGCCGGCGCAACGTGCGCTCGGCGAACCCAAAGGAGGGCTCGATGCCCGGGTCACGCGCGAGAACCTGCCAGGCATTGGCGTATGCCTCCCATTCGCGGCGGCAATCCGCGCAGCCAGCCAGGTGCGCTTCCATCGCCGCCTGCTCCGCGGCGCTCAATCGCCCGTCAAGGCGGTCGCCGAACTGCTCTATGATGGTCTGGCAACTCATGTCCTTCCTGTCCATTTGGTTAAACACCAAGTTTCGTGAATGGTTTCGGTCAGTAATAACCTCGTAGTTTGTCCTTCAGGGTAAGCCGCGCCCGATGGAGCAGCGACTTCGTGGCCGAAACCGAGCAACCCAGCACCGCGGCGATCTCCTCGTAGGATTGACCCTCGTACCGGCAGAGGATCACGGCGGTCCGCTGCGCCTCGGGCAGTTCCTGGATGGCCTGCTGGATCTTCTCCCGCAACTCGCGCTCGACCGCTTCCTGGGCGGGGTCGCGTCCCGCGGGATCGGGCGGCTGCCAGCCCGCCGATTCCGGGTCGGCCGGATCCTGCAGCGCATCGAGCGATTCCGCCGGGTGACGGCTGCGGCGGCGCCGCTCGTTGAGGATGGTGTTGTGGGTGATGGTGAACAGCCACGTCGTGAATTTCGCAGTGGGCTTGTATCGATTGGCCGAACGATAGACCTGCACGAACACCCGCTGGGCCAGGTCCTCGGCTTCCCAGGCGTCGCCGATGGACCGATGAATCGTGTTGATGACCGCGCGCTGGTGGCGCTCGATCAATTCCCGCAGCGCCTCCGTGTCGCCCTCGCGCACGCGCAACATGAGCGCCACGTCGGGATCGTTGGAAGCCATCACCGTCATGCTACCGCATCGAGTCGGACACCGCAACGGCGGCAAAGTTCGCGGCGAAAGACCCGGATCGTTTCAACTGGTGCCTCATCCCAATGTCGACCTCTCACGCCAAAAGACGGATCGACGGGACGTTTCGTTTCTGAATTCAGAAACGGGCCAGATCCCGCCCCTTTGGGAGAGACCGAGCTGAGCGGGGGGGTTACGGCAGGCTGTGGCCGAATCGGTCGAAGCGCGGCTTGTAGTAGTGGGCGCGATCGAGCGACATCGCCACGAGCGTGGCCCGACCGAAAATGTTGCCGCGCGGCACGAACCCGAAGTAGCGCGAGTCGAAACTGTTGTCGCGGTTGTCGCCCATCATGAAGTAGCCACCCGCCGGGACTTGTATCGGACCGAAGGACCGCCGCGCGGGCAGTTGCGGATCGATCATCACGGGATGCGTTTTGCCGGAAACGGTCTCATCGACCACGAACGCCGGTTGCGCTTCGGCGTGAAGAGATGCGTAGGACGCCGGCTGACCGTTTATCAAAAGATGATCATCGCGCAGCTCGATCTGATCGCCGGGCACGCCAATGACGCGTTTGACGAGACGCGTCCCGTCGTGCGGGGAGCGAAACACGACGATGTCGCCGCGCTGCGGATCGGCCCACGTTGCCAGATGCCACGTGGTGAATGGCACCTTGAGGTCGTAAGCGAGTTTGTTCACAAAGATCCGATCGCCAACGAGAATCGTCGGCATCATCGATCCGCTCGGCACATCGTTCCAGTCCGCCACCGCCGACCGCAACGGCGCCAACACCGCCGTCACCATCAATGCCGGAAGCACCCATTCCCGCCAGATTCCACGCATTCTCCGATTCATGGAGGATTGGACACGGGTCGACGCCACTCTGCTCAACGAAATCTCTACCACTTCACCTTCACGGTGCGTTTCTGGCCGAGGCGGTCGACGTAAGCGACTTCGCCGTGTTGCTGGCCGTACTCGTGGAGTTCCTTGGTGATCTTCACGTCGAAACAACAGTACTCGGCGATGTCCATGATGCGGCCTTCCTTCCACCACTGCAACGCCTGCATCCCGTCGGCGATCTTCGGCGCGTTGAGGGTCCCCTTCGCGAGCGAATCGAGCGACAGCCGGTGACCGAGCTTCTGTTCAAGGTCGGCCATCAGGTCGAGCGTCGGCGTCGCCTGCAAATCCAGCGGCGTATACCCATGCAGCACTTCGTAATCGAAATTGATGATGTTGAACCCGACGACAAGGTCGGCGCGCATGAGCTGTTTGACCAAATCCGCGACCTTGTCCTCGGTGTAAATCCGATATTGGCCGTCGCCGGTGCTGTACGTGACGCCGACGGACATTTTCATGTCGCTTTTCCGGTCCCAGCCGCCGACATCCGCGGCGCTCTTCTGGGTTTCCAGATCGAAGTAGACGATGTTCGCCATGATCAGAGCGCCATGCGCGGCAGGCCGAGCGTACGCATCGTGTGCAGTCCGGCCGGGCATTCGACCAGCCGCGGCAATGTGTTGGCCAGGATCGCCGGCGTGGCCACGTCGCCGGGCACGCCGCCTTCGAGCACCAGCCGCAACGGCGGTTCGCCATCGATCTCGATGACGTCACGCGGCTCGGGCGCGCCGACGTACATTTGCAGTTGCAGCGTCACGACTTCCTTGCCGCCGCGCAGTCCGCGGGCGAATTGGTGGACGCCGGCCACGGCGCCCTTCTTCACCGTGAGAAATTCCGTCTGGACCGCCTTCTTGGAAATCATCGGCGCCACGGTTTCCTTCACGTCGTCCAGCGCCCAGCCCAGCCCGTCGGCGAGGAAGACGAGCGATTCCGCCAGGCCGACATGACCGATCTTGTGTTGCCGGTTCAACTCGTCAAATCGCGCCTTCGTGATCGTCGCGCCGACCTTGCGCTGGAGCGCTTCGCGGCGCGTTCCGGCGTCGACCACGCGCAGCACGCGCACGGCTTGGATGCGTTGGCAGGCCAAGGTCAGCGTCAGCGCCAGCGTGTCCATGACCAGGCCGGGGTTGACGCCGGTGCCGACAACGGCCACCGATCGCTGAACGCACAAGTCATCGAGCTTGTCCGCCAGCGCCTTGTGCCGGTAGTGAGGGAACATCGCTTCTTCGCACGAGCTGACGCAATGCAGGCCCGCGCGGACGATTTCGGTGATCTGCTCGTAGGCGTCGACGAAACTGGAGGTGGTGCAATGGACCACGGCATCGGCTGGTGTCTGCGCGAACAGCACCACCGGTTTGTCGCTGATGGCGATGTCGAGCTTGCGCTTCAGGCCCAGCACGTTACCCAGATCTTTTCCTGCCAGTTTCGGATCGCGATCGATGGCGCCAACCAGTTGCAAGCCCGGCCGCTGCAACATCAGGCGGGCGGTCGCCTGCCCGATCGCGCCCAGTCCGTATTGAATGACTCGAATCGGTTTGCTCATGATGAATGCTCGCCTCGCACGTTTTGGGATGAACCGGCTGACTTGTACCGCCCCGGCGCGCCCGCTTCAACGAAAAAGGCCGGGTGATTCGGGAGGCATTGTCGGTCGCTGGTTCTGCCGTCGGCTCGGGTCAGTAGCCGATCTCGCGGGTGTTCCACTGGCCGCCGTCCGCGTCGGACACGCTGCCGAGCGCCGATGGATCAAGCGTTGGGGTGCCGTCCACCAGAAAGCGGTAGACGTAGCGGCCCCGGGGAAGTTCGGTCCGGAGATTCCAGACCCCGTCAACGCTCTGGCGCATCGTGCGGGTCGAGGCCGCGTCATCCTTCGCGAGGCGGATGACCAGCGACACCTCGCGCGCCTGCGGCGCGTCGAGTCGGAACTCAACCGTTTTCCTGATCGCACGATAGTGTTGGCGCGGCCCGTGAACTTTCATTCGGCAACGGTACGCGTTTTTTCGAGGTTGGCAAGGGGGGCAGCAAAACCACCGCCGCGTGAGGGCACGCGGCCTGCAACACTCGGAACGGCTGGATATCGTCGTCGGACTCAGGCATCCAGCCCTACAATGCGGAAAGCGGGGCAGTGTCAGGCGGGCGGGGTGCCGCGATAACGGATGATGCGGACTTTCTCGAGGGTGACAAGGCCGTCGCCCATCATTTTGTCGAGTTCGGGAATGAAGGCGTTGATGCGGTCTTCCTTGTCGACGATCTCGATGAGCACGGGCAGATCCTCGCTGAGGCGGAGAATCTTCGCGGTGTGCAGGTGCGAGTTGGCGCCGAAACCCATCGGACCGCGTAGCACGGTCGCGCCGGCCAGGCCCATTTCGCGGGCCTTGAGGACGATGGCCTCGTAGAGCGGTTGATGGTGCCATTTGTCAAGTTCGCCGAGGTAGATGCGCAGCAGAGAACCTTCGCCGTCGAGTTTCACAATGTGCCTCCATGGAATTTTGCCTGAAGCGCGCGGCCGCCGACCCAACCGAGATATGTGGCCAGCAGCCCAAGCACGTTCGAGCCGAGAACGTTGAGCGTTACCCCGAGCCATTCACCGTCGCGCGCGAGGTTGAGCGTCTGCAATCCGTAACTGGAAAACGTGGTGTATCCGCCGCAGAAGCCGACCATGAGGAAATCGCGCCATTCGGGTTTGATCCAGGCGCGGCCCGTGGCGGGTCCGCTGATGGCGGCGATGAACCCGATCGCGAAGCAGCCGGTGACATTGATGACGAGCGTGCCGAGCGGGAAGACCACCGCCCAGGGATAATGCTTCGACTGGTGTTCAGAGATGACGCCGTTCAGCCCGTACCGGGCCAACGTGCCAAGCGCTCCGCCAACGATGAGCAGCAACAATCTGAACATTGCGTCCCCTGAATCTATGGTAGGAGTCATCAGCGCCCTGTAGTCGCAGGGGCGGTTGCAGGCGAACCCCATCGCCGCGCTGAACGTACCACACGAGGACTGCACACTTCATCAAAAAAGAAGGGCGGCGCGACGAACCCGCTGTCGCTTTTTTATCAGGCTGACCAACGGGCGTCTGATGGTTGCCCGGCTTACGCCAAGTCGAATCGATGCAACACCTTGTGTTTTAACGTTTTTTTAATACCAACACCCGGGCTGGCATAGCGGTCGCTAAGGGGTGCGCTCAGGCGAGAGTGTGAGTTCGATCCGACAAACATTGGGGAACAGGCAGATGTGGAAGGCAGAGAATCGACGGGTCGGCGAATTAAAAAACTGTAAAAAGCACGGAGCGTAAGGAGAACAAAATGGCAACGGTAGATACTGGCGGGGCTGACAAGCCCAAAACAACGGGAACACTAGGGTTGACAGGTCTCACGTCGAACGCCATGGCGCTGATCGCGCCGGGCGCGTTCCTGTGGCTGACGTTTCAAATGCAGTCCTTGTACGGGGCACCGATGGCCGGCTGCGCGATGTGGTTTGGGATTCTCGCGGCGTTGCTGTTGTGTTTTGCCACCGCGATCAGCTACGCCGAACTGTCGAAGCTATATCCCGGCGCGGGATCATCCTACCTGTATGCGGAGCAGGCCTTCCTCTCGAAGACGCACGCCTACAAGTTCGCCCGCGTCGCCAAGTTCTTCACGGGCTGGGCCAGTCACTTGTATTATTGGGTGTACCCGGGATGCATGGTGGGTGTGACGGCGATTCTCGGTGGGTATCTGCTCAATCAATTCTGGCCCGACACGTTCGCCGGCAATTACAACAGCCCGCTGTTCATGTTCATCTTCTGCATCGTCTTCGCCTTCGGTGTCGCGTACATCGCATTTCGCGGCGTGACGGGCACCACGGGCGTCAACCTGGCGATCAACATCATTCAAATCACCGCGCTACTGGTGTTCACGGTGATCGCCATCGCTTATCGGGTCCATCACCCGCAAGGTTCTCAGGGCTACCATCTGTCGAACGGGATCGCGGTGAATTACCAGGTCGCTCAAGAGGTCGTGAAGGACGATAAAGGCAATCCCACGCCCGTGCTCGATGCCAACGGCAAGCCAACGGTCGATGACAAAGGCAAGCCTGTTTATCAAATGCAGGATTCGCAGGACAAGGATGGCAACCCGGTCATGGCCAACAAGGACGGCAACGCGACGACCGATCCGAAGCTGGCGGCGCCATTCACGGTGGATTACTCCGCGGATGGAGCAATCACGAAGGACAGCAGCGGCAATTCCACTTTCAACTATCATGCGACGCCCGGGTCGGTCATTGCGCCGCACGGGTTCAATTTCGTGTTCATCCAGGCCTGTATCGCGATTCTGATTCTGGTCGGCTTTGAATCGGTCACGGCGATGGGCGAGGAAGCCAAGAACGCCAAGCGCGACATTCCGCGCGCGGTGCTGCTCTCGCTGGCGATCCAGGGCGGGTTCTGCTACCTGCTGGAGTACTTCGCTGCCAATTATTTCCTGCACAACGGCTACACGCTGCCCAACGCGGGCGCATCCGGCGCGCCGCTGGGCGACATGATGGTGATCGTCGGCACGTGGTTGTTTGGCAGCTACGCCGCCGGCCGCGCGTTCATGCTGGTACAGGCGTTGACAGTCTTCCTCGCGCTGATCGGCACCACGCTGTCCTGCCTGAGCACAGGCGCCCGCGTGACGTACGCGATGGGCCGAGACGAAGAAGTGCCGTCGCACTTCGGTCTGTTGCACGGCAAGACGCTCTCGCCATACCGCGCGATCTGGACGCTGGCGGCATTGTCGGCGATCATCGGGATCGCCACCTGTTCGGTGTATCTCGGCGGCCAGAGCAGCGCGCCCGCGGCATTGGATGCGAAGTATCACAACCTCTGGTACAGCTTCGGGATTTTCTCGCCCGATTCCTATACCAAGTTCCCGAATACGCTGGTCATCATCACGTTGATCAGCAACTTCGGCACGTTCCTGCTGTACATGACCACCTGCATCGTCGCGATGGTCGCGTTCAAGGAGCATCACTCGTTCAACGGGTTCAAACACATGTTCGTCCCGATCTTCGGGTTGGTGGCGAACCTCGCCTGCATGTTGTTCTACCTCATTGGGCCGTTCACGGTCGCGGGAATGAGCTGGCACGAGCCGTACATCGCGCTGTTCATCTGCGGCCTGTGGGGCATGTATGGCGCGTTCTACTTCATGAAGTCGAGCAAGGCGAAAGGACGGGAAACAATCCTTACGAGTAAACCCGTCACCGTTACGATGTAGGCAGAAACCCCCGCCTCGGATCGGGCCGGCCTCCTCCGTGGCCGGCCCGATCCGGGCAAGAAGAGGAGACGCAAGCCGCCCGAAAAACCGCCGTACGATTGTATTGATTGGAGGATGACATGACACCGAAGGAAGTCCTGGCCCTGTGTAAAAGCAAAAATGTTCAGCTCGTTGACATCAAGTTCTGTGACTTCCTCGGCACGTGGCAGCATTTCTGCATGCCCGTCGCGGAACTCGAAGAGGACACTTTCGAGGCCGGCGTGGGCTTTGATGGGTCGTCGATCCGTGGCTGGAAATCGATTGAGGCCAGCGATATGTTGCTGCTCCTTGATCCCGCCACCGTGTTCATCGATCCCTTTCCCCAGATCACAACCCTGAGCATCACGGCCGACGCCATCGATACCATCACGCGCGAGCCGTACACGCGCGACCCGCGCAATATCGCCCGCAAAGCCGTGGCGTATCTGCAGCAAACGGGCATCGCCGACACGGCGTATTTCGGACCTGAGGCCGAGTTCTTCATCTTCGACGACGTACGATTTGGCCAGACGTCCAACAGCGGTTATTACTACATCGACTCCGTCGAGGGCATCTGGAACACCGGCCGCGAAGAATCCCCCAACCTCGGCAACAAGATCCGCCACAAGGAAGGCTATTTCCCCGTGCCACCGCAGGACACGCTGGTGGACATCCGCAACGAGATGATCACCGTGATGAAAGACTGCGGCCTGAAAGTCGAGCGCGAGCACCACGAAGTCGCGACCGCGGGCCAGGCCGAGATCGATCTTCGCTTCAGCCCGTTGGTATCGATGGCCGACGGCATGATGGTCTACAAATACGTCGTCAAGAACGTGGCCAAGCGCCACAACAAAACCGTGACATTCATGCCGAAGCCGTTGTTTGGCGACAACGGTTCCGGAATGCACACACATCAGAGCTTGTGGAAAAAGGGCAAACCGCTGTTTGCCGGCAACAAATACGCGGGTCTGAGCGACCTGGCGCTCAATTACATCGGCGGCATCCTCAAGCACGCCAAGGCGATGGCTGCGTTCACGAACCCGATCGTCAACAGTTACAAACGGTTGACCCCGGGCTTCGAAGCGCCGGTCAACCTGGCCTATTCGAGCCGCAACCGGTCGGCGGCGGTCCGCATCCCGACGTATTCGCCGAGCCCGAAGGCCACGCGCATCGAGTATCGCCCGCCGGATCCCGCGGCGAATCCGTACATTGCGATGGCGGCGATGCTGATGGCGGGGCTCGACGGCATCCAGAACTCGATCGATCCGGGCGCGCCGCTGGACAAGAACATTTACGAGCTGTCGGCTTCCGAACTCAAGAAGGTGCCGTCGATGCCGGGGAGCCTGACCGAAGCCTGCGACGCGCTGGAGAAGGACCACAAGTTCCTGCTGCAAGGGGACGTGTTCACCGAAGACGTAATCGAGCAGTGGCTGGATATGAAGCGCAAGGAACAGGATCAGGTCCGGCTGCGCCCGCATCCGTGGGAATTTCACATGTACTACGACTGCTAGGGATCACGGAGTTTGATGACTTTGGACTGACGAAGAATTACGACAACGGAAGTTCGTGCGCGACGCCCGTTGGGTGCGCTCGGGTTTGTTTGAGACCGCGCTTCCGGCGAGGGCGGCGTGTTTCTTTTTATCCATGCTGCATAACATCCGTCTGAGAGGGCGGACCCTCTCACGAGAATCATTCCGCGAAAGTTCCTGTCCGTTAACAACTTCTTAACACCCCTGCTTTGCGTGGCACAGCGGACGCTAACGCGCCAACACCATGCGAGTACGGCTATTCGCTCTGACGACGCGGGGTGACGCGCGTCCGTCGGCAACGAAAGAAACGTTAAAACCGAGTAAGGAGAACCACTAATGGCAACTGCAGAAACTGGCGGGGCGGCAGGCAGGCCCAAAACCACGGGTACCTTGGGGTTGACGGGGCTGACAGCCAACGCGATGGCCTTGATTGCGCCAGGCGCGTTCCTTTGGTTGACATTCCAGATGCAATCCTTGTACGGCGCGCCCATGGCGGGCTGCGCGATGTGGTTTGGCATCTTCGCGGCACTGCTGCTGTGCTTTGCGACAGCCATCGCCTATGCCGAACTCACGAAACTCTATCCCGGCGCCGGCTCATCGTACTTTTATGCGGAGCAGGCATTCCTGTCCAAGACGCACGCCTATAAGTTCGCTCGCGTGGCCAAGTTCTTTACCGGCTGGGCGAGTCATTTGTATTACTGGGTGTACCCGGGGTGCATGGTGGGAGTGACGGCAATCCTGGGCGGCTATCTGGCCAGCCAGTTCTGGCCCGACACATTCAGTGGAACATACAACAGCCCCCTCTTCATGTACCTGTTCTGCATCGCATTTTCGTTTGGCGTGGCATACATCGCCTACCGGGGTGTGACGGGTTCGACGGGAGTCAATATCGCGATCAACGTCATTCAGATCAGCGCCCTGCTCGTGTTCTCGGTGATCGCTATCGGCTATCGGCTTCAGCACAAGCAAGGCTCGCAGGGCTATCATTTGTCGAACGGGGTCGCCGTGAATTATCAGGTCGCACAGGAGGTCGTGAAGGACGACAAAGGCAAGCCCACGCCGGTGCTTGACGCCAACGGCAAACCAACTGTGGATGACAAGGGCAAGCCCGTCTATCAAATGCAGGATTCTCAAGACAAGGACGGCAACCCGGTGATGGCCGACAAAGACGGCAATGCAACCACCGATATGGCAAAGGCCGCGCCGTTCACCGTCGATTACTCGGCGGACGGAGCCATCACCAAGGACAGCAGCGGCAATCCGACTTTCAACTATCACACCACTGCCAAGTCCGTCATTGGGGTGCATGGATTCAATTTCGTGTTCATCCAGGCGTGCATTGCGATTCTAATCCTGGTCGGATTTGAATCGTGCACCTCGCTGGGTGAAGAGGCGAAAAACGCCAAACGCGACATCCCGCGCGCGGTGTTGCTGTCGCTGGCGATCCAGGGCGGGTTCTGCTATCTGTTCGAGTATTTCGCCGCGAATTATTTCCTGCACAACGGTTACACGATGCCGACGGCCGGCGCTTCTGGCGCGCCGCTGGGCGATATGATGGTGATTGTCGGCACGTGGATGTTCGGCAGCTATACGGCGGGTCGGGCATTCATGCTCGTGCAGGCATTCACGGTGTTTCTGGCGCTCATCGGCACAACCCTGTCCTGTATGAATACCGGCGCGCGCGTGACGTACGCCATGGGCCGCGACGAAGAAGTCCCGTCGCACTTCGGCCTGTTGCACGGCAAGACGCTTTCGCCGTATCGCGCGATCTGGACCTTGGCGGCAATCTCCACCGTGATCGGGATCATTTCGGTAACGGTCTATCTCGGCGCCCAGGGCAGTCCGCTGGCGCCGCTGGACGCGAAATATCATAACATCTGGTATAGCTTCGGCATCTTCAAACCTGATGCCTATGTCAGCCTGCCGAACACGCTGGTCATCATCACCTTGATCAGCAACTTCGGTACGTTCCTGCTCTACATGACGACCTGCATGATCGCCATGGTTGCGTTCCGCGAACATCACACGTTCAATGGCTTCAAGCACATGTTCATCCCGATCTTCGGACTGCTGGCGAATCTGGCCTGCATGTTGTTCTACCTGATCGGCCCGTTCTCCGTCAGCGGCATGAGCTGGCACGAACCGTACATCGCGCTCGTGGTGGTCGCCTTGTGGGGCGGCTATGGCGTGTTCTACTTCATGAAGTCGAGCAAGGCCAAGGGCCGCGAAGCAATCCTCACCAGCAAACCGGCCATCGCGACGATGTAAGTGCGCCCCGTCATCGAAGTTCTCCGACCAGCCGCCTCCGTCTCGGGGGGGGCGGCTGGTTCGTTTTTATTCTATTACGTTCTCCTGACTTCACTTATCCCCACCCCTCAACCACCCCCTCCACACCATCCGCGTTATCCCCTCAGCATACGGAACTCCTCGCACACGCCACTCGCGATCCGCTACCCCGGAGAACGGGCGTCTTGCCCGTTTACCCCGCCCTCTTCCGTCGTTGTAGGCCGTGTGCCCCCACACGGCGACCTCCGGATCCGCCCGTTGTAGTCCGTCCTCCCCCAAACGCTGTCATTCCGTGGCTTCCCGCTCTTGCTTCGTCCCCCCGCGTGTCGCGCCATAGCGCTCCGCGCGTACTCGGCTACCGTCGTCTCCGACCTCGCCGTCGTCCTGGTCGAGGCGTTATCGGCTTCTGGTCGGGTCGCGTTTTTCAATGACTTTTGCGCGTTGGCCAGATTGACCGCCGCGCCCGAAATTGGCTAGGCTCAGTCAGCTTCCGCACCGTGGGTTGTTAACCAAACAAAGAAAGGTTCAATCTATGTCAAAAGCGTACTCCATCCATCGGCAACTGGCCGTCCTGATAGCGATCCTGGCGTTGGCGGTCCTTCCGGCCTCCGCCACCACCCGCAGCGTTCCCTCGCAGTACTCGACCGTGCAAGCGGCCATCAACGCCGCCGCCTCGGGCGACACCATCGCCATCGCCAACGGCACCTACACCGGGCCGTTCACAGTCCCGAGCTCCAAGAGTGGCATCACCATCCAGGGAGCCAGCAACACCAGCACAATCCTGGTCGCCGGCCAGAACCAAGTCACCCTCACGGTCAGTGCCACCGATGTCACGATCAAGAACATCGAACTCAAGAACAGCTACACGGGCGACAACAACACGAGTCAGGTGCTGATCATCACCGCCGCCCGCTGTGCGATCCGATCATGCAATCTCATCGGCCGACAGGACACCCTCTATGCCAAGGGCGCGAGTACATCCGTGTTCGTCACCGGCAGTGAAATCGATGGCGATGTCGATTTCGTGTATGGGCAGGGCCGGATCTTTGTGACCGGTTGCACCATCCGTCAGATTCGCGGCAATGGCGGTACCATCGGCGCGCCGCAAACCGCGCAGAGCCAGAACTACGGCATTGTGTTCTCCAGTTGCACGATCACCTCGGGCGGAACCGCCGGGAGCGATTCCTCCTATCTCGGCCGCCCGTGGGGTGCTTACGGCGAACTCGCCTTCATCAACTGCTCGATCGGTAGCGTGATCGAGCCCGTCGGGTACATCAATTGGACCGGAACCAGCAACTCGTCCACGTGCCGCTTCGCGGAGTATCCCTGCCCCTCGTCTCGCGCTTCCTGGGTCAAGCGCCTGACCTCCTCGCAGGCCGCCGCATACACCGAGAGCGCCGTTCTCAACGGCTGGAATCCTTGATACCCTCCAGGTGAATTCCATGACAGGCCGGCACCGCATCAGGGTGTCGGCCTGTCTCGTTAATGGACCCTGTGAAAACAGACGGCCATCTCCCGCAAACCCGGTTTCCCGCGCGATGTCCGACGATTTGCCTGATCCTCGTGGCCGCGATCTCGGGCGCCGTGGGATTTTACAGCGGGCGCAATTCATTTTCCCCGGCGGGCCATGGCGAAATTGCTCCCATCCCGCCGGACAGCGCTCCCGTTGAATCGAAAACCCAACAAGCCCCCGCGCCATCGAAAATCATTGTTCCACGGGACGCGCCACCGGCAACCGACAAGCCGGACGAGCAATGGAACAAGTTGACGTCGCAACCCCGCACGCGGATGCGCGACAATCAAATCCTGGCCGCCATCGAAGACTTCGCCGCGCGCGATCCGAAACGCGCCGTCGCGCTCGCCCTGGCGCAAACCGATCTGCGCCAGCGGCTGGACATGCTGCGCGCCGCGTTGCGTGGCTGGGCCAGATCCGATCCAGATGCCGCCGGTGACTGGGCGTTCTCCCACCAGCCCATCATTGACAAATGCGACGCCGCCACCGCCGTCCTCACGGGCGCCATCAACAATCCCGACGCCGCCATCCGATTGTTCTCGCGCCTTTCCCAGATCGATCCGACTAAAACGCGGGAATTGGGTGACTCCTTGATTGCGGCGTGGAGCAACAACGGTGACTTCAGCCGCGCCGTTGCATTCGCCGCGCAAGGCGACTCGCCATATCGCACCGAGTGGCTCGCGGCCGCCTTCGGCGAATGGTCCGAGTATCAACCGCAGACCGCCGTTGCCGAGGCCATGAAATTGCCGAATCCCGATTCGCGGCAATCCGCCGTTCAATCCGCCCTCGCCCGATGGGCCCAACACGATCCCCAAGGACTGGCGGAATACTCCCTCTCCTTGCCCGAGGGTCAGGATAAATCCGCCGCCCTCACCGAGTCTCTCCCCTCATGGGCTGTCAACGACCCCGCCGCCGCCGCCGAGTGGATGAATCAACAACCGTCCTCACCCGAACTCGACCAAGGGATTGCCACTGTCGCCAGATCGTTTGACGGTAAACCCGAGGTCGCCGTCTCCTGGGCGGAAAGCATCGCCAACAGCCAGTTGCGCTCCCGCACCCTGGCCACCATCGTCCGCCGCTGGAACGATTCCGATCCCGCCGCCGCCCGACAGTATATCCTGACCTCCACCAATCTTGTCGCCGAAGACCGTTCCGAACTCCTCACCGGCCTTGGCGGCGACAATTAACGCCTGCTATTTCAGCCGGTAGGCGCGCGCCATCCAGTCGACAAGCGTGGTTTGGGCATCGGTGGTGAGCCCAAACACGTAAACACTTTGCGGCCCCACCGCCAGACCGCGCTCGTCATCCCAGAAACCGCTGCGATCGTATTGGCTTTCCCAAGCCAGATCGCCGGTTTTGACGTCGTAGACGCGCAGCAGCCAGTCGGAGCCGTTCTGCGGATCATCGATCGAGCCGGCGACACAGAGGTTGGTCCCCACCAGGGCGATGGACTTGGGCGCGGCCAGGCCGCCGACACTGCGCGAACTGTCTTCCCACAGCAACGAACCGTTCCGGGCGTTGTACGCGCGCACCAGCCAATGAAAATCCACAGGGTTGTTTGTCCCACCCACATCGGAGATGCCGGCGACGCAGACGAAATTCCCCTGGATCGCGACCACCGTCGCCTCATCAAACCCGCCGGCCTTGTCGACGCGATCCTGCCAGAGCACCCGGCCGGTGGCGGCGTCGTAGGCTTTGACCAGCCAATCGTCGTTGGTCGTGGCGTCCTCGGTCAGGCCCACCGCGTAGAGTTTGCCGCTGGCGGCCGCCAGGGCGGACGGCGCGTCCTGCAGACCCGCGCTGTTGAAATTGTCCTCCCAGAGCAACTGTCCCGACCGCCCCTTGTAGGCGCGCACGAGCCAGTTGTACTTTGGACCGCCCTGGTAGGTGGCGCCGGAGGCATAAACGTTGCCCGCATCAGCCGCGACCGCCGTGGCGGTGTCCGGGCCCGGCTGAGGCGGCAGCGTGTCCTGCCAGAGCGTGGCGCCATTGAGGGCGTTACACGCATAAACGGCAAATCCTCGATTCGCCTGGCCCACGGAGTAGACCCGGCTGCCGTCGGCGCACATGCCGTAGGGCACGTTGAATCCGTTGGTGTTGGCGAATCGGTTTGTCCAAAGAATCGTGCCGCTACGCGTGTCATACGCGCAGGTGATCCAGTCCGCAGCAGTGTTGTGGCCGTTGTCCTCATACCCGGCCACGAACAAGCGCCGGCCCGACAGCGCCACGGCGTTGGCGTCTTCGAGGCGGTTGGTCACGCCGAATTGGCTTTGCCAGAGCGTCGCGCCATTGATGCTGTTGATGGCGGTGAGCAGCCAGTCCCAATTACCGGAGCCGTCCGACACGGTGCCGATGGCGTAGACGGCCCTGGCGTCCGCCGCGACGGCGCCGGTGTCGTCATCCCAGGAAAAATCACCAAACTCATTGGACCAAATGAGACTGCCCGCCTGTCCCCGAGCCGCGGGGGCAATCGCTGCCCAGCCGCACGCCAGCGCTGCGACCAGCAGCACGTTCGGGGAGTTATATCGCGTCCGCTTGATAAACATAGTGGCACCTTTCAGAATTCACCTGCTGAGCAGCAGAGCAGAGCACTGCCGGTGCCACCACTTTAACCAGAGCTGTTCAATTCCGCCACGCGTCAAAAATGCGAATTCGCACTCAATTGCGCAAGCAGGCAACGGCTTCCAAGAGGCGGAAGGCTCAGATCCAAGTGGCGGTTTTCGGGCTGGTGCAGGTTCAGGACATGGGTAACACTTTGGGTTCAGGACATAGGTAACACTTAAAGAGGCCGCCCCTGTCGCGTCGCCGGTCCGATCCCCCGCGTCGCTTTTTTACACATCTTTTACACCACAATGGCGATGGCAGTGGTTATGATTCCCCACGTAGCATACACGCGGTTGTCACGCCGCTGCTCGTGTGAGCGCGGTGGGATGGCGACCGCGGGACTCGGTTCTCAACTTGAAAGTGAGGTTTTCAAGAACATGCGAACGAGACATGGAAAAACCTTCGGGCTCTGCCGCGTCGGCGGCCTTCTGATCGTAACCACGGTACTCCTCGCCGGAGATGTGCGGGCCCAGACCAACAGTTGGACCTATCCCTCCGGCGGGTATTGGGATGATTTCCGCAACTGGTCATTGGGCATTCCTCCCGCCAGCTCGCAGGCCGTGCTCATCACCAATGCCCCAACGAAGCTGGTGACGATCGACGCCTACACCGCAGGCAGTTTCCCGGCGAGCATGACCGTCACCAGTCTCACACTGTCGGCGGATCCCGGCGTCATCAACATGCTGTCCTTGTCGGATGCCGGAACCGCCACGCCGCTATCCGTTCAGGACTCCCTGATGATCCTCAGCGGCGGAGCGTTGACCATGGACGGTTCCGCGCTTCAGGTCGGCGGCCCGCTCGGCGGAAGTTTTCTCATCGAGGGCATCGCGTCGGTTTCCGGAACGAACTCCTTTGCCGGCGGCGTTTATGTCGGGTACTCCACCAACTCCACCGGTGCGCTCGTCGTAACCGGCGGCCAGTCGATGTTCACCAACGGGTACACCGCGGTCGGCTTCTACGGCTCCGGCGATCTCGAACTGCCAAACGGTATGCTGCAGATCGGCGATTCGAACGCCGCGCCCAATGGCATCTTCGTCGGACTCACCCCCGGCGCCCAGGGCACCGTTCACTTCTCCGGCGGCACACTGCTGGCGCCGGACCACCTCAGCATCGGCGACCAATCCAACACCGCCGGCGCCGTCTGGATTACGGGTGGACAGGTCGCGCTGGCCGACAACTATCTCACGACCGTCGGCGCGGACGGCATCGCGCAGTTGGTGGTTTCCAACGCGCAGCTCGCGGCCTGTTCGTTGATCGCGGGGAGCGGGTCGAACTCGGTGGGCACGCTCACCGTCGCCGGCGGGACGACCACGCTTTCCGGCGGGCTGATGGTCGGCGAAGGATTGTATTCGACCGGCAACGCTTTCCTCTCCGGCGGCCAGTTGGTCGTTACGAACCTGGACGTTGTCGTGGGCAACTATGGCGTCGGACAGATGACAATCTCCAACGGGATCTTGCAGGCCCAGGGCGTAAGCGTCGGGAGCTGCACGGGATCGGTCGGCTTGCTGACGGTGGCGGGAGGAACCGTATCGGCCTCCTCCAACATCATTCTCGGCGCATTCACGAATGGTGTCGGGGCGATGCAGATCGCCAACGGTTCTGTCACCGTCACCAATCAGTCCGGCACCGGCTCACTGGTCGTGGGCCAATCGGGGGTCGGCACGCTGGCGCAGAACGGGGGCGTCCTGCAAGTGGATCAACTGGCCATCGCTTCGGGAAGCGGTTCCAATCTCTCTACATACCCATACACCCTGTTCTCGTGCCCCGGAATTGGTCAAGTGTCGGTGTCGAACGGACTGCTTCAGGCCGGGAGCATTCTGGCCGGGTACGGAACGAACTCCCCCGGCGCTCTCAATCTCGCGGGCGGCCAGACTTTGGCAACGTCCAACGTCGTGGCGGGAGTTTCCCTGAATGCCTCCGGCTCAATCCAGGTCTCGGGAGGATCGTTCTTCGTGACCAACCAGTCGGGCACGGCGAGTTTGATCGTCGGCCAGGCCGGCAAGGGTAACTTCACGCAATCCGGCGGCTCGTCCACCGTCGACCGGTTGCTCGCGGTCAACGGGACGAACAGCACGATCACACTCGGCGGCGGCACGTTCAGCGCCAGGTCCGCCACGGTCAGCAATTCGCAAGCGCTAATCGTCGGAAATGGGGCCACCTACCACCTGCTCGGCGGGGTTCACACGTTTGCCAATGGCGTGTACGTCGCCAGCGGCGGCACGCTCAGCGGCTGCGGCACGATCATCGGCAACGTCGGCGTGAATTCGGGGGGCACGGTGCTCAGTGACTGCGGCACGCTCACGTTCATGAACGGCTTCTACAATGTCGGCACCGTGCGGGCCATCAACGGCACGACACTGGCCGCTTATGGTTCGGTGACCAACATCGGCGTGATCGATGCGGCCGCGGGCCAGACCAATTTCCAGGCCGGCGTCGACAGCAGCGGGGTCATCCTGACCAGCGACAATGTTCCGCACATCCTCGCGATCTCGATGGTCGGTTCCAACGCGCAAATCACATTCACGATGTTCCCCAATCAGCAGCACACCGTCGAATACACCGACGATCTCAGCAATCCGAACTGGATGCCGTTGACCAGCTTCATCAGCGGCTCCGCGGGCGTAACCAACATCCTCGATTCCGGCGCGGCGACCGTGCGTCAACGGTTCTACCGCGTCCATCTGGAGGTCTCGATACCACTATGAAACGACATGGTGCTTTCTCATTGACGGAATTGTTGGTCCTGGTGCCCATTCTCGCCCTATCAGGCGGACTGGTGCTCGCGACGCTCAACGGCGCCCAACAAACGTTCCAGGGCGCCGCCTGTCTTTCCAACCTGCGCGAGTGGGGCCAGGCGTTCGCGTTCTACGCCAATGACTACCAGGACTACGTGCCGCACGAAGGCGGAGGTGTCCAGCCGATCGACACCGATTACAATATCAACGCCTGGTTCAATGTTCTGCCGTCGTACATCGGTAATCCGCCGCTGACGAATCTGTACAACGCGGGAAAGATTCCCGTGCCGGGGGTGAAGTCGGTCTTCATGTGCCCGGCGCTTGTATCGAGCAATCTCACCTACACGCCGAGTATGGCCAACCCGTTCTTTGCCTATCAGATGAACCGCGTAATGACCGGCGAGCTGGCTCCCTGTCCGCACAATCTCTACAAGCGAAGCATCGCCGTGCTACCAAACAAGACGGTCTTGATGTGCGACGGTGACGGCAGCAGCGATCCTCCGTACCCGTTTACGGACGGCGGGTTCCTCGCTCGCGGCGTCCCGCGACACAATGGCGGTGACAACTTTGTGTTTGTAGACGGCCATGCCGATTGGGTGGCATACGCGGCTTACTTCAATCCCACCATCCCTCCGGGCTCCGACACGATGGCGGGGACGGAATGGGCGCGTCCGAGACAGATTTACTGGTTCCCCTGCAGAACCTGCAATAAGGTTTGCTCCACGCACTGATCTGCGACGAAGCGCGCGGCAGCCAGGCCGTTCTGCCTGCCCTCAGACCATCAGCGACCCGCGGAACCCCCGGCCGCTATAGTACGACTCCGCGCCGTTGTGATAGATGAACACACGGCCGAACCGGCGATCGCCGAAGATGGCGCCACCGAGTTCTCGGATGTCGGCGGGCGTCCTGAGCCAGCTCGACGACTTCGTATCGAACTCGCCCAGCTTCTGCAGGGCAAAGTATTCTTCTTCCGTCAACAGCTCGATGCCCATGGCCGCGGCCATACCCATGGCGCTGCTTTTCGGCTTGTGCTCCTTCCGGGCGTCCAGCGCTTCGCGGTCGTAACAGAGACTCACGCGGCCTTTGGGACTCTGCTCCGCGCAGTCGTAAAAAATGTATCCGCCCGACTTCTTATCCTGACCCACGACATCCGGCTCGCCGCCGGTGCGTTCCATTTCATGGAGCGACCACAATTTTCCCGGACTGGCTTCCAGTCGTGCTTGCACTTTGGTCCACTCGGCATCTTTGTGCCGGCTCATGTGTTTCTCAAAGCGGGCCTTCAATGCCCCGAGCAGCTCGTCGCGTTGTTTTGGCGACAACTCGTTCTTGTTCATGGTCTGGATGGCCACCAACTTCGAACCGCGAACTTGGACCCCGGAACGTGCCGCATCATTGCGGCGCCACCGGCGGGATCTTCACCGACGCCAGCACGTCGAGATTGGTCGACGTCAGAAAGAAATAGGTTCCTGCCTGGTCGTTCGTGAACGTCAACTTCACCGGCACTTTCTTCGATTTACCCGCTTTCAGCGCGCTCTCTTTACGCGGAGCGCCAATCGGCACCCCATCCGGAAACGTCACCAGATTCGTCGGCTGCTCAATCCACAACAACACCCAGAACGATGGCGTGTTCGACGGCGTCATGTCCGAAAACACGACGTTGCCCGATACGGTGTACTTCGACGTGGTGTTCGTCTCCATCGTGCTCTTGATGATTTTGGTCTTGGTCTTGACCGTCTCGGTGATGTTGCTGAACGACATCGTCACGCCGGCCTGCGCCCGTGCCCGCGTCGCCACCCCACACGCCAATCCCACCGCCACCACCACTGCCATCCACTGAAAACTCGCATGGATCTTCATATGCAAATACCCCTTTCTCACGCCTTTGGTTGCCGGCTGCCGTTGCCACCGCTATCATGACACGACATCCCCCTCACGGCAAGCGCACCCCAGACACCCGCCGTTGTCCCGCTCGCAGCGCGCGCGGCTCAATGGCAATGGCGAGGTGGATGGAAACAGTTACGGGGCCAGCGTTGCGCGGTGTCCATGCCCGCAGCGTTCGTTGGCGGAAATGCGAAACGTCACGATGATTGGATCTGACTCCGGAACCACATCGATCGGGTCATTCCATCAACGGGATGTGCATGTACCTCGCCAGTTCTTCCCTGGGGAGTAGCGGCGCCATGTCCTCGAGCGGGCGCGATACCATCCTCCCATCGGGGAGCTTCATTGAGGCGACCTTGGGTTCGATGGCCCTGGCAGGGTCGATCATGACCTCGAGGAAGGCCGCGCCCGGGCAGCGGACGAATTCCCGAATGGCCTCGGCGGCGCCCTCGTTGTTGCGCGCGATGACATGCGAGAAGCCGAAGAGCTTGGCGAGTTCGCCAACCGGCGGGAAGGATACGCCCGACTCCGGACCCGAGGCGACAAAGTGCCCACCGAAATAGATGGTCTGCGTCATGTGGATCGAATGGTAGCCGCCGTTATTGAACACGATGATCTTGAGCGGCAGCCGGTGGTGCTTGACGTTTTGGAGCGCGTGGAGGTTGAGCTGGAGCCCGCCCTCGCCGATGAGCGTGAACACCGGCCGGTCGGGAGCGGCGAAGGCCGCGCCGACGGCGCAGGGAAGACCGTAGCCCATGGCCGCGAGGCCCTTGAAGGTGAAGACCCGCTGGCCCGGCTTGCAGCGGAACATCCCGCCGAAAATCGTATGGCCCTGGCCACTCGAGCCGAAGGGGATCACGGCGTCGGCCGGGAGTTCGTCCGAGAGCCGGTCGATAAAGAACTTCGGGTCCACATACGGCTGCCCCGCGAGCTCGGCAAGGCTCGCCGCCGCCGGGAAATGGCCTTTGACCTCGGAGCAGAAGCCCAGCCATTTGTCGTGACTCGGGGCTTTTCCCTCGCGGGACACGGCTTCGAGGAGGCCGCGGGCGAAATCGCCGGCGTCCATGACCACCTCTTCGTCGACCGCGAGGCCCGGCTTCCGCATCTCCTCCGGGTCGATGTCGACCATCACCAGGTGGGCGCCCCTGCAGAATCCCTCGACGTTGTAGCCCGTATGCTGGATGCCGAAGCGCGCCCCGATCGCGAGGACGTAGTCGGCGTTCTGGATCAGGATGTTGGCGAACCTCGGCCCGAAGACGTTCGCCCGCCCGCAGGCCAGGGGATGGTCGTCACCGACGAGGTCCATGCCGTTCCACGTGGTCTGGAAGGGCAGGCCGAGCGCGTCGATGAGGCGCCGGGCCTCGGCCGCGGCTCCGGCCAGGCGCAGCCCGTGCCCCAGGATCAGCATCGGCCGTTCAGCCGAGCGCAGCTCCCGCAGGATGCGGTCGAAGAAGTCGCTTCCGCGCGCCCCGCCGGACTCGCGAGAGGCTTCGTAGCCGCGCTGGGAAGCGGGATCGATCTCGGCGGCCTGGACGTCCACGGGGATATCGAGCCAGACCGGTCCGGGCCGGCCACCGACGGCCAGGGCGAGGGCGCGCTCGACGTGCTCGCGCACGGTCGACGGGTCCTCGATCTTCGCCGCGTATTTCGTGATCGAGCGCACGACGTCGATGATCTCGACTTCCTGAATGCCCCGTTGGCGCACGGCGTGGCCCTGCCGGGAATTCGCGCGGGAGACCTGGCCCGACACGACGACAAGGGGCACGGATTCCATGTAGGCTCCGCCGCAGGGCGTGACCGCGTTGAGGGCGCCGGGTCCCGCCGTGACGAGGACGATGCCGGGTGTGCCGCGAACCCGTCCGTAGGTGGTCGCGGCAATGCCCGCGGCCTGTTCATGGTGCATCGGCACGACCTGGAGGCCGGGATGCCTGCCAAAGCTGTCGATGAGGTGCATGGCCATCCCGCCGGACAGCATGAAGACATGCCTGGAACCTGTCACCCGGGCGATTTCTCCGACCACGTAATCCGACAGCTTCATGGAGTCTGGGCCCTGCCTTTCCTCGTACTGCGCGAAATGATCATGGTGGGTTGTTCTGGAATATCGCCCGGTAGGGTTGGCATGTTCTCGAGCGACATTAATTTGAAGTCCCGCGTGAGCTTGATGCTCCGATCGTATCTATGGTCTCGACGTTGAACTGGTAGGAAGTTGCTTTTCGGGGGCTCCGCATCGGCGCGAGCCGGCGGTCAAGGAAAATCTCCCAATCACCGCCGACAACCCGAATTACCTTTCCTTTCGGGAGCCAATCCTGTGCGAAATCCGGTCCGGAGTCAAGCCGGACGGGCGGTGATGGTGGGAACCGGTGGGTACATCATGACCCCCCTGCGGTGAAGTTGAAGGTGGTGAGCACTACTAGGTTGAATGAGCTGCGGGGATACCTCCGGAGGTATCCCCGCAGTGGATTGAGGAGTACAACGCTGGGTTTGTGCACT
>DATKNW010000055.1:0-110230 GCA_035541135.1 Verrucomicrobiia bacterium | reverse complement strand
CGCCCACCACGGCTGGGAGCTAACACTGCGGGCAACCCAAGCGCTCCGCCGAATGCGCCGTCGCCCGCGGTTGATCACTGCCTTCTGGAAACAGGCTGAACTGTGGTGAAATAGTCACTGTATTATGCAGGAGTCAATAGGTCGCCCGGTAGCAGGGAGTAATTGTAAACCTGCCAGGTGTGGTTGCTGCCGGTCAGTTCGCTGACGCGCGTCGTGAAACCGGTACCGGAATTTAGCTGCATGGCCCAGCCGGTATTGGTGGTCAAACCATTGGCCAAGACCGCAAATGAGACCGTCCCACTGTTGCCGCTGGCATTAATCCCGCCGGCGGTTGTGATCATGCTGTCGGCCAGGTTGGTAGTGCCCCCTTTGAATGCCAGGCCGTTGGTGTTGCCGCCGCCGTAGTTGGCATTGGAGATCTGCTGGAAGGGATTCGAGCCGGTATATGTGACGGTCCACGCCTCATCGCAACCTGTGCCGGTCCACGGTTTGACGGAATTGGTTGCCATCGTTTCGAGAAAGACCGTGTTCGTCACGCCGGGCCCGCCTGTGCTGTAGCGGAGCGTGACCGACGCCACGCCGACAGCGTCAGTAACCAGGGCGGTGATCCATGTCGGGCTGCCTTCAACCGGGACTCCCGGAGAGGTGGTCACGTTCGTGATGGCCGGCGGTTGACTGTTGGACGTCGAGAGCGTGAAACTATAGTCTACCATGCCATTCGTCCTGCCCGGCCCTTCCTCAGACGGCAGGTACGTGCGGACGTAGTCTACTTTCACCTGCGCGAGCGAAACGTTAACTCGCACATAGCCGGAATTATTTGTTTTGTAGATGTAGCTCGTGTAAGCGTCCGAGTTGAAGAGCGAGTAATTTGGATCGGCCGGATTGGGCAGTGTCACGTAGGTGACGCCGTCGAGTTGTCCACGCACGAAAATGTGATCGTGGCCCTGGAAGAAGATGGTGACGTGGTTGGAAACCATCAGTTGATGGATGGGCATCGCCCACAGCGGACGATAGGTGGGGAAATCATATGTGGTGACCTTCGTGCCGAAGTTCTCCGTTGAGCCAGCAACGCTATAGCCGCCCCATTCGTAGTCTTGCGCTTCTTCGATCCCGCCCCGGCCCGTGCCGAGAACGTGATGGGCGAAAACGAATTTGTACTTGGCGGTGCTCTGCTCCAGGGTTGTTTTGAGCCATTGAAACTGAGGGTCGCCGTGTGTGACGTCCCACACATTGGTTCGCTTGGCCCCTGTGCCTTGGTCGTCACCCAACACATTGTCCACGCAAACCGGGGACGACCAATAGGGATCAATCGTAACAAACAGAGCGTCTCCCCATGTCCACGCGTAATAGTTCCGAAGTAACCCAATGAATTGGACGACATTGGTGTTGCCCGTGTAGAAGCCATTGGGCGCCGGTTCGGAGTAGTAACTGTTTCGAGCAGTTTGTGCCCAGACCGCGACGTTGTTTGAAGTGCCGTCGAGCAGATAGGCGGCCGCTTGCTCGTGATTCCCGTTTACCAGGAAAAGCGGCGCAGAATTGCCGATCAACCCCAGATATGGGCGCTGCAGGATATAGCGATCGATGACCGTGCTGGCGCTGAGTTGGTTTGTCGGGATCCTGTCAACGCTGAAATCATCGCCGATGGTCATATAGAAGTCAGGCTGATCGACGGCGGCTGTGAGGAGCGTGTTGCTGTAGTGACCGGCATCGAACATGGTGTTGACGCGTTCGGGGTGCGAATCGCCCTGAATGCAGAATGTGAACGAGCTTCCCGGCGCGCGCTGGGTGTGGAAGGTGTATTCAGGTGTCGTTTGGTACGACGTGTCGCCAGCGAGCTTGTATTCAAGCCGGTAGTAGTAGCGTGTGTCGGGTTGCAGGGTGCTGAGATTCACTTCGGTCGGCTGATTGGCGATCAGATTCGTGACAACTGTCTGATCCACATAAACCGTGGACTGCGTGCCATACTCGAAGTACGTGACCAGGTTGGTTTCTGCCAGGGCGTTGACCGCGATGGTGGAGTCGGTCGGACGTCCAAGCACGAGGTTCGGTGTGTCAAGCGCAGCTCGAACCTCTGAGGTGGCAAGGAATGCTAGTACCAAAGAAAGTGTTGTTTTCATCGGCCTGCTCTAATCCGGTAGAATAGGTTGCTAGCGACAGTTGCGCCTGTTTGGATGACAGTATTGGTGATCGGCGTCGGCGGATTGTTGGTGAGAATGTCTGTCCATTGGTTGGAAAGGAGCGATGACGTGCATTCCAGAATTTGCGTAGCGTTGTTGCCGCCAATCCACGTCAGATAGACATCGTTGCTGGCGATGCTGAGACCGATAAAGGCCAGTTGCGACGCGGCATTGGTGGGGTTGAGATCGGCGACGTAACATTGCAGGACGGTGTCGAGGTTGGAAGCGATGAGGTTGCCGTAGCCTGTGATCGTGGGGTCGAATCCGTACTGGATGGCCCAGCTGTCGGGGATGCCATTGCTCGTGGAAGACCATGCAGCGGGATTCAGTCCGTATTGATATTCTTGGATGTCGGTCAAGCCATTGCCCGAATGGCTGCTGGTGGAGGTGACAGCGGAGAGGCTGCCGAACCAGGAGCGGACCCAGATATCGGGAAGGCCGAGGCCGACCGTGTCGGTGGCCGCCCCGGTGTAGCTTTCGACGGTGCCGCGCGGGGTAAGGTCTTTGTTGGCGAGGCCGACAAAGTTCGTGGCGTAGCGGTGGACTTTGAAAACTTCGTTGAGTGTTTCCAGCGGAAAACTGGTATTGCTATTCGGGTCGAACGGGATGCTGCTGCCTTGGGCCAATACTGAGTGCGTGACCGGATTGACGTATTGCCAGACGGTTTGGCCGTTCGTGGTGACTTCAAACAAGGTACCGTGAATGCCGTAGGTGATGAGCGTATCCCCGTTCGGTTCACGTTCAGCACCGCCGATGTCCGCGCCAAAGAAATTCGTTGGCGGCGTAGCGACGTAGGTCCAATACAGATTGGTCGGACCAAAGGGGGCGCCGACGGTGCGCGAGTAGTTGCCATTGGCGTCGACGGGCGGAACGATTTCATCGATTGAGGTGTAGCCGCGACCGATGCCGTTGTTGTGGATGAGGATGTGGCCGGCGCCCGGGTAGTTGGTGGGAATCCAGGTGCAACAATGTTGCTGGAAGAGAGTCTGATTGGCAGCGGTGCCAAGTTTATTCCACAGTGGGTTACCCCAGCGGTAGAGCAAATCGCCACCTTTGCCGTAATTGCCGCCGGTATGGCCAGCGGCTTGGGTGGTCGTGGTGGAATGGTCAATGACCCAAATCTCGCTCTGGTTGCGGGCGCTGACCAGTATCTGATCGAACTGCGGGTTGTAATCAATGCCGTTGAAATGATTCCAGAATTGTTGAATCTGTCCGCTCGACGGATTGGCGTTAATCAGTTCGTAGTGGTTGCTGACGACGCCGTAGTTGTTCTTCGTCGGATCGTAATCCTGAATGAGGTGGTCCCAAACATGCCATTGCCACACGATGTTGCCGCCGACAGGCCGGGTGGGTTGTACTTCATAGATGGCATCGGGAATCATAAAACCGCCGTTGGTGGTGATCGAGGGCTGGCACTGATTCGTGTTAAATCCAGCCGCGATGACATTGGCGAGTGATTTGTACTCGCACACGATCATCAGGATATTGCCATTGGGCAGCAGCGCAATATCGTGGTGGGAGAGATTGGTGGGCGTGTTCAATGTGAAAACCCAGACGAGATTACCGAGCCAGTCGTGTTCTTCGAGGCGACCGCCTTCGCCGCCGCCGGTAGACAGGTACGTTCCCGTGAGGGCACAGGTACGCATCAGGTGGCCATCGGTCGTCAAATAATCGCCGCGGCCGGGATTGTACTGGCTGGTCCACATGTGGACATACTGCCCGGCGTTGTTAAGCAGATACGTGCCGTAGCCCTGCATCGGCGACATGAGCGTGTAACCGGGCTGGGCCTTGGCGGTGTTTAGGAAGAGACCGACAGTTTGAACGAGTTTCTCGGGGCGCATGACGCGGAAACCGGTCTGGCTGTACGAGGTGTACGGATCGCTCGGGTATGGCCCGCCACCGAGATAGTAGCCCGGGTCGCGGTTGGAAACCCGGCTGTAACCGAAATTGGTCTGTTCGCCGCCATTCCACCAAGTGCCACCGCGCAAGCAGCGCCATGGCTGACCATCTGGCATTAAATCAGCTTGCGTAATGGTCGGGCCGGGAGGGTTAGTGACGATGTTGTTGATGACGCAGTTGGTGTAGTAAGTGTTCATGTACCAATCGTTGCACCATTCCCAGGCGTTGCCGGCCATGTCGTACAGGCCGAACGGATTCGAGCCGTCGCTGGTTTGGTAGGAAAACGTGTTGGGCCAATTGTAGTCGGATTGGTAGCGGAGCGCCCCATCGTAGAACCCCACGGGCGTCGTGTTGGGATAGTCGTTGGTGGTCTCAAACGGATCACCGGAATTCTGCCAGTTGGCAAATGTGCCATCGGCGTTGCTGTTCGTGCCCCACGGGAACATGCAATATGGATTGGTCAGCCCGCCGTGAGCGCAGTATTCCCATTCAGCCTCGGTCGGCAAGCGCCAGCCGTTCTTCGTGAAGTTCACGTCGCCAGTGTCAAGGTCGTAAGACGGTTTGAATCCGCTTTGCTGGCTGAGCCAGTTGCAGTAGGCGATGGCACCGAACCAACGGACGCTGGTGACCGGGCGGGTCAGGCGATTGCTGCTGTTGAGAACGACGAAAGCATTGTTGGTGTACTGGATAAGACTGCTGATGGAAGCACCGGAGGTGTAGAAGTAATCGTTGGTGCCGCCAATGGCGTAGACGATGCCGTTGCGGACCTCGATTAAACCTTGGTAGAGCGCCGCGTTGAGGAAGGCGCAATACTCGCTCATGGTGACCAGCGTCGTGTCCATGTACAACGGAGAGATGTATACGTTGTGCAGCGGAAGTTCGTCGGTGTAGTGCTTGGGATCGACATAGTCAAAATGATCACCCATGACGTAACTGCCGCCGGGGATGCGGACATACTGAGCGGTGAACGACGGGATGATGTTGGTCGTTCCGCCGCGAACACAGCGCAGCAACAGGTTGCTCGATTTGTCAGCGTTGGTCGCGATGCCGTATTGGAAATTGACACACCACGCCAAATTCGTCGTGCTGCTCACCGTCGTGGACGACCAATAACTGGCGGCGGCAGCGTTGGGGAAATACGTGGTGTCCACCGACGGGAAGCTCAAGGTTTCGTCATTGATCGAGCGGAGTTCCTTGATGTTGGGCAGGCGCCAATCGGTGTACCCGGCGAGTGTGTTCGTCGCGGCATATGCCAAGGCACCTTCCCAATTCGTTGCTGACGAGACTTCGCCTTGTTGCCACGTCAGGCCGGTGTCAGTGTCGGTGATGGTGTTGTTGCCGTTGTTGACGAAGTGATGGATCGGACTTGATGCTGATGGCGCAGGTGCACCACGGACACAGCGAAGATTGAAATGTTGTGTACCACCGGCACTGATGGTGGCGCTCTGGGGTTGCGGGCTAATGCCGCCGCTGGTGTCCGCGACCCAAACATTGCTCGAATTGGCAACCTGCGTATCACGCGACCACCAACAATCGGCGGTGGTAACGGTAAAATAGTTGGCGTTGATCGCCGGGGTAAAAGTACCGTGGTTGGCAATGCTGAAAAGTTCGTGCGCTGTCGGCAACCGCCAATCCGTGTAGCCGGCCAAATTGTTCGTGGCGACGTAGGCGGAGGCGCTGGCCCAAGTCATTTCGCCTGCATCGGTTTGCTGCCACATCAAGCCGGTGACTTTGTCGCTAATTGTGCCGTCGCCGTTGTTGGCGTATGCCGGCGGCTGAATCGTATAGTCGGAGTCTTCACCGAATGTGCCGGTGTAGCTGAGGAT
Organism: Verrucomicrobiia bacterium; assembly: GCA_035541135.1. Classification (GTDB taxonomy): domain Bacteria; phylum Verrucomicrobiota; class Verrucomicrobiia; order Palsa-1439; family Palsa-1439; genus Palsa-1439. Next base: position 104,328 of record DATKNW010000055.1, on the reverse strand, counting down.
TTGTCCGGTGTCGGGAAGACGAAGCATGCTCCAAGCGGACGAATTTGTGCCGGTCTGGATGGTGATGGAGATGTAGTCCAACCAGATCCGGTTGCCGGTATTGTTCTCATTGAACTGAAACTGTATCGTCAGGTTGCTGACCAGATCGCTGGGCTGCAGGGAATAGCTGTATGGGGTCCAGTTTTGATTGGTGGTGCTCTGTCCAGACATGCGCGTGATGAAACCAGAGCCGTTGTTTAGCAGCATTGCCCAACCGGCGTATGAACTATTGGTGGGACTCGGAATCGCAAGGTAAAATTGGACCGTGCCGCTGTTGCCCTGTGCGTTGATTCCCTGCATCGTCGTGATGGTGCTGTCGGCGAGGTTGATGGTGCCGCCTTTGAACAACAGGCCGTTGGTGTTGCCACCGCCATAGTTCGCATTGTGGTTTTGTTGGAACGGATTGGAACCGGTGTAGGTAATTGTCCATGGGTAGTTGCAGCCGGCGCCCGTCCAGGCACTCTGCGCGTTTGCGGACATCGTTTCAAGGAACACGACGACGTTTGATGTTGTCGCGCCGGCGCGCAAAATACAGGTCGTGCTGAATATCGACAACGCAATGGAGAAAACAAACCATCTGCGTCTCATATTTCACCTATCATTGCTTGTTGTGCTTCATTCACTGCTCGATTTTGCAGGAATGACGTGGCTGTCAACGACTTCGCGGTCAGGCGAAGCCCGCAGATAATCGAGGGCGACTTTCTCAGGCGATACCGTGACTCGCACATGGCCCGAATTCCCGAGGAATGTGCCCTGCTTGTATCCGTAATTGTCCAGATCACGGATGCGGTCGATACCGGCGAAACTCGGTTGGGGAACCATGGTATAGACAATGCCATCAAGTTGCTGTCGGGCGTAGAAATTGTCGTGAGCCTTGAAGACAACCGCAACGTGGTTGCGCACGAGTAATTGGTGAACCGGCATCGCCCAACCGGGCCGGTGTTCCTTGAATCCGTCGCTGCCGTCCCGATTCTTGCCACCCCATTCGTTGAACCCGGCAACTTCCACACCGCCACGTGCCGCTTGATCGCCGCAAAGCAGGTTGTGGATGAAGACGAATTTGAATGTTGCCCGACTGTTTTCCAATGTTCGTTCGAGCCACCCGTATTGAGGTTGTCCTAGTGACCAACCCCAGCCGTCACCGCCGCCGTGTTGTCGGGCGGAATACCGGAAAGGATCGAGCACCACAAACAAGGCGTCACCCCACTCGAAGGCATAGTAGTTTTGGAGTGGGCCACTCCTGCTATAGAAATCGTCAGGAGCGGGATTCGGAAAATAGCGCGTGCGCATCCGGTTCGACCAGGCGGCAAGACAGTCGGCGGAGCCATCATTGTCCTTGGCCGCCTCGCCATCATGAGTGCCCAGCGCGAGAAGGATCGGAGTGGAACATCCAATTTGCCCGAGATAATACCGCTGCGCCAGATACTGCGCGGCCGCTTCGTCACGGCTCGCGTGTTTGTCCGTCATAAAGAGGTTGCCAAGGTCAATGTGAAAGTCGGGCTCGTCGGCCCGAATATTGCCGAGCGTCTGGCGATAGACTTCCGGGCTGGTGCGTTCGTCCAGGTGCGAATCCGCCGTCAGCGTAAATGTAAAACTACTGCCCGGCGGCCGCGCCGTGTGGAATGTATATTCCGGACTCTTCGCAAAGTCCGCCGCTCCGGGTGCACGCGAACAGAGCTGATAGTAATACTGCGTGTTGGCCTGCAAGGGACCAATCACCAGTTCAACGGGCGCTCCCCTTTTCAGCTCCTGCACCGGCGTATACGCGGGATAGACTCCCGACTTCGTCCCGTAGCTCACAAACGTCTCCATGTCCTGATATGCCAGTGCGCTCAAGGTCACCGAGTTCTTCTCGGGCCGAGCGAGGATCAGATCATAGGCATGCGCAGGAACCGCGACGTTGAAAACATTCGTTCCCCCCTGAGTGTGGTGTCCACGACCCATTGCGGACTGCGCGTCATTTGCCGCCGCGCTCACTCTCGTCAGGGAAAGCGCGCACATGATGGCAAAGGTCATCACCCGGGCGTCAGGCACGATTGGTCCTCGATGGAATCGTATAGCTGTAGGCGACCTCGCCAGTCTTTTGCTGCTCCGTTTCATCCTTCGGCAGGTAACACCGCACATAATCGACCTTCACCTGCTCCGGGGACACCGTGACCCGTAAATGGCCGGAGTTGGGCAGCTTGACGCCGGACTGATAGCGATCCTCATTGTAGGCAACGTACCCTTGATCGGCGGGCATGGGCACTTCTTGATAAACAACGCCGTCGCGTTCCTGCCGCGCGTAGAGATGATCGTGGCCCTGAAAGAAGATCGTGACGCCGTGCTTGACCATCAATTGGTGAATCGGCAATTCCCAGCCTGGGCGGTGCTGGCGGAATTCGTCATCGCCACGTCTTGTCTGTCCGCCCCATTCGTATAAGTCGCACTGCTCGACCCCGCCTCGACCCGTGCCAAGGACATGATGAGCGAACACGAATTTGTATTTGGCCTTGCTCTGTTCGAGAGTTTGCTTGAACCACTGGTACTGCGCGTCCCCAAGCGTGATGCCCCACCAATCACGGTCGTGGTGGCCGTCGTGGTGTGGCCCGCCACCGTCTCGACCTCCCTCAAATCCGTTGTCCACCAGCGCCGGCGAATGCCAGTAATTGTCGAGCACCACGAAGAGCGCATCGCCCCACCTCCAGGCATAATAGTCCTGTAGCAGGCCGATTCCTGGCAATTGCTCCATGTCGCCCGTGTAGAACCCCTCCGGCGCGAGCGTCGGATAAAATCGATTGCGGGCGGTCTGCGTCCAAACTGCAACGTCGTGCCGAATGTCCGTCTGGTTGTAATTAAACCGCGATGCCTGTTCATGATTCCCGTTGACCAAGAACAACGGCGCGGACTGCGCGACGAGTGCAAGGAAGGGACGTTGGAGCGTGTAGCGCGCGGTTACCGTCTCCGCCGTAACCGACCGCAACGTGCCCACACTGAAATCATCGCCCATGCAGACGTAGAAATCCGGTTTCCCCGCCGCTGCGTTGAGCAACGTGCGGGTGTACAACTCCGGGTCGCTCATTTGTGGACGCTCGGGATGCGAATCGCCCTGAACGCCAAACGTGAATGTGCTGCCGGCGGTTCGTTGCGTGTGGAACCAGCATTCCGGCCGCGCCTGAAACGCCGCTTCACCCGGCTTGCGCCACTGCAGCCGGTAAACGTATTCGGTGTCGGGGTGAAGATCATGGAAAACCGACTCCACCGGATTGCCAGCTTGGAACACAACCACGGCTGTCTTGTGGTCATAATGGCCGGTCGCCAAGCCGTACTCGAAAAATCCCTCCAGTGTCTCCTTGGCCAATGCACTGACCGCGACCGACCGGTCCGTGATGCGCCCCAGCATGAGCGACAACTGATTGAATGCCGCCAATTCCACCGGCAAAGTGTACTGGTCGCGCCGCCTTCCTTTGGGGACGCGTTTGCGATCATCGCGACCATTGGTTTGCGCCCACGCCGGGATGAGAAGCGAGAGAAGAGTCGAACCGATAATTCCGAGGAATTTCCTGCGACTGGTCAGCAGTACCATGCGATTCTTCTCAGAGCCTGCCTGTTTCCCTTACAGGACTTCCCTCAACGGAACGCGAGTAAACCACATGCAATTCGGCAGTGGCAAGGATTCGATCCTGCATCGCGGCGAGTAAAACCTCCCGGTTGACTTGCGCCGGCGGCACGGTCAGTTGCGGCGGCGCGGAGAGGGCGTAGACGGTGTAGATGTAGGTCTTGGCCCCCGGTCCTTTGGAATGCGGCGGCGCGTACTCCGTACGGCGGTTGATGCTGTTGTTGCCGAGCGTGCCGATGCCGGTCACGTTCTCGGGCAGGGTTTGAACGGAGACCGGGATGTCGTACAGAATCCAGTACCACTTGGTTTTCCCCTCCGGATCAATGTGGTGCATGACAACTGCATAGCTCTTTGTGCCGGTAGGCGATCCGGACCATTCGAGCGGCAACGTGGCGCTCGCGCCATCGCCGGTAAATTCCACCGGCAGCGTTCCACCGTCGGCCACTGCCGGGCTGCTCAACGTAAACGCCGATGGCGTGGCAGCGCCGGTTACTGCACCGAACAGAAAATCCGAACTCGGCAATGCCGGTAATTTCTGCACCGGATTCGAATACATGTAGGCAGGCGCGCTCTGGTAGCCGGGCAGGTTGCGGAGCTTCATGCAGGCAGCACGTTGTTCGGGCGTCAACGTACGCCCAACCTTGGCAAAGGCTGTCGCGTACATCCAAGACATCTCGCCATCGAGCGCACCATACCGGCGTCCAAAGGCGAGCACCTTATTCTTGTCGGCTTTGCCTCCGGTCAGAAATTTGCGAAGTTCCGTGGAGATGGCCCGGCGAACCTCGATCGTTTCCGCAAGCAGTTTGCGTTGCTGCTCCGGGATGGAAGTGATCAGGGCGCGCTGTTCGGCGGTCAAGACGTTGAGGAAGTTCACACCGCTGTCGCCGGTCACCGCCGTGCTGATGTCGTAGTTGCGCTTGCCCATGGCCGGCATGTCTTTCATATAGAAGCTGCCGAAATACGTGCCGTGACGTTCGGGACAGAAGTAGACATCGGCATCCACGTTACCGGCGTACCAACTGAAGAACTCGCTGGCGTAAGTCATGTACGCGACGCTGAAAAACCGCGACGTGCCGGGATTGCGGCGTTTGAGTGCGTCGCGTTCGTCCATCTCGGGCCAGGTACTGAAATCTCCGAACTTCATCTTGGCAAGTGAAGCCTTCTGTTCCGCTGTGAGGGACGCGACAATTTGGCCAAACACCTCAGCGCGCCGGTAACTGAGTTCGGCGTCGAACGCATAGAAGTCGCCGACGTACCGGCTGACCGCGTCACGGCTTAGTCCGGCACTTCCCGTTGGGACTTTGCCGTCCTTCTCACGCTGAAACGCCTCGATCACCGGCATGCGCTTCAACGCGAGCTGCTCGAATTGCGGCGCTTGTTCAGCGGCGAGATCCGCGAACAACTGGCGTTGCCGGTCATTCAAAATGTGGAGCACGTCACCGGCGATGCGTGTGAGGAAGATCGGATTGTGTCCCTTCTCGGCGGCATCAATGTCGCGCATGTACTGGAAGCCGAAGAAATCGCATACCTTGCCAGGCGGCATGAACGTCGCCGCGCCAAAATCACCGGTCAGAAATGCCAGCCCGCTGAACGCAGCGGTAGATCAGGTCCGCGGTCCGGATGCGGTTCGCCCTCACGAGCCGAGCCGGGCGGTGGGTCGAGGTCGCGCAGTTTCCTCGGATCGAAGCCAGCGGCAGTGACGGCTTCGTTCTCCGCTGAGCCGCCATGGATACCGGCTTGGCGAAATGCCTCGTGAATTGCTCGCGCGTCGGCAACGGTCAGGGTCGATGCGCTGTACTTCGATAGGATCGACTTCACTTGAGCCGTTTGCGCGGCGGTCAGCGATTGAGATTCTGCGCGTGGCGGTGGTGTCGAAATATCCGCGCCTTGTCCACACGCGTTCAATGCGAACAGTGCGATGGCGAGCGCTGCCATCATGGTGATCGTGTTTTCAATGGTGGTCTTCATCTACTTGGATGTAACACCATCACTGTAAAGCTTTCGTCATGCCGGGGTGGGAATATTGTTAAGGAAGTGTAAAAGTTTCGGCTTTTTGCCGCCGGCCAGCTACACTGCCGTCATGACGCGCGTGCTGGTCATTGATGACGACCGGAAGTTGTGCCGGTTGATCAAGGAGTACCTGGCGCCGCTGGGCTACGAAGTTTCGGCCGTGCACACTGGTCCGGATGGCGTCGAGCAGGCGACCGCCGAGAAGTGGCAGGCCGTGATTCTCGACGTGATGTTGCCGGGGCTGGATGGTTTCGAGGTGCTCAAGCAAATCCGCCACAAGTCGGACGTACCGGTGTTGATGCTGACGGCGCGCGGCGACGCGGCCGACCGAATCGTCGGATTGGAGATCGGTGCGGACGATTACTTGCCGAAAACGTTTTCCACACGCGAACTACTCGCTCGGTTGCGCGCCGTGACGCGTCGCACGACTCGCATGTCGACCTCACCAGAACTTGTCGTGGGCCGGCTGCGTGTAAACCTGGAGGCACACACGGCGGTGCTCGGAGATCAACCGCTCACGCTCACACCGGTCGAGTTTGATTTGCTAGCGAGCTTGGTGCGTGCGGCCGGTCGCGTGAAGACACGCGAGACACTCCTTGAAGAAATCCGCGACCGCAGCTACGAAGCCTTCGACCGCTCGATCGATGTCCACATTTCCGCACTGCGCAAGAAGCTCGGAGACGACCCGAAAGAGCCACGTTTCATCAGGACCGTGCGGGCGACCGGTTACATGATGGTGAATCCTGAGGACGAATGACGCTGCGTTTTCCGCTCTACGCGAAGATTTTGCTCTGGTTCTTTCTGAACCTCGCGGCGCTGGGTGTTGCGTTCTATATTTTTTTTCATAGCCAGTTCCAACTTGGCCTGAACTGGCTGATCGCAGGCCAGGCCGGTAACCGGATCCAGGCAGTGAGTAGAATCATCACCGACGAGCTCAACAACACCGACGGGCGCGAGCAGTGGGATGCCATTCTGGAGCGCTTTGGCAATTCGTACCGGGTGCGCTTCTACCTGTTTCAGCTGGACGGCCGCCAGATTGCCGGCGAGCCTATCGAGTTGCCGCGACGGGTTGCTAACGTGCTGGCCGAACAACGCCGACCGCCAGTGGAAAGAGAAAGAGCGGGCGGAGTTTCTCACCATTTCATGGAGCGCGTGACAGATCCGGTACGCTATTGGGTGGGCATCGGCGTACCGGTCAGAAACCGAGAGCAGTTAACGCTGTTGGCGGTGTCGGACTCGATCAGCGGCGGCGGACTGTTTCTCGACACCACTCCGTGGGTCATGATCGGCTTCGGCGCCTTGGTTTTTTCGGTTCTGCTCTGGCTGCCACTGGTGCGCGGCATCACTCACTCTATTGCGCAGATGACCGGTGCCACGGAGCAGATCGCCGCAGGCAACTTCGATATCCGCGTCAATGACCGTCGCTGGGACGAACTAGGACGGCTCGGTCAAGCCATCAACCGCATGACCGGTCGTCTGGCCGGCTTTGTCACCGGTCAGAAGCGGTTTCTCGGCGACGTTGCCCACGAACTCTGTTCGCCGCTGGCCCGCATCCAAGTGGCTCTCGGCATCCTCGAACAGCGCGCCGATGAGAAGCAGCGCACTGCCGTCGAAGACGTGCGCGAGGAAGTCCAACATATGTCAAACCTCGTCAATGAACTGCTATCCTTCTCCAAAGCTGGCTTGCGTGAAAGGGAGATCCAACTGCAACCGGTCAGGCTGGCTGAGATCGCCCGGCGAGTAGTCACGCGCGAGGCGGAGGGTCAGGTTGGCGTTGAGATCCCGGAGGATCTGTACGCGCTGGCCGAACCTGATTTGCTCGCCCGTGCGCTCGCCAACCTCGTTCGCAATGCCCTGCGCTACGGCTCCGGGCCGGTTGCGATTCACGCTAGCGTCGACACCGACACAGTCTGTCTAATTGTCGCGGACTCCGGGCCGGGCGTTCCCGATAAGGAGCTTCAACAAATATTCGATCCGTTCTACCGGCTCGAAACCTCACGCAGTCGGGAAACCGGCGGCATCGGGTTGGGTCTGGCGATCGTGAAAACCTGCATCCAAGCCTGCCGAGGAACCGTTACAGCCCGCAACCGCCAGCCCACCGGCTTGGAAGTCGAAATCTGTTTGCACAGATCCTCACAAGCTTCTCATGGTGCAGACCCTCTGCCGTGCTAAAACTCAGACGTGTCGTCGCGACTTGGGGTTTCACACCCAGCGATAGGCGCGTGCTCCGCACGACAGCCAATTCCTACTGTGGTTCGTGCGGCGGGTGAAGGAATTGCGAATGTCGTCAAACGTTGCTGAGACACACTGACGGCGTGCGATTCTGACCCTACCCAAGGACTCTCTTTCAAGTCGGTCCAGTTTCAGGGGCTCAGGTCAACAAAACCAATGGAGTATCAAATGGCAGTATCAAATCCGCAGTAAATCCCTCTGCATATACGATGAAGGCACACTTGCCAAACGCAAGCTGCTGTATTAAGTCCTCGAAGCACGATTGGTAAATCCGATACTTTATGCCATGGAAGTGATCGTCTTACCCAATGATTTGTCCGCCGTTTGCGTCCTGATTTTACAGGAGATGCAGGACATTCGGGACGCTTGCGCCCACGAGCCGGCCCGTGGTACACTTGGCCATTGATAACAGCGTCGGGACGTAGCGCAGTCTGGTAGCGCACTTGCATGGGGTGCAAGGGGTCGCGAGTTCGAATCTCGCCGTCCCGACCATCCTTCGCTCGAAGCGAGAGCGAAGGATGCCCTCCGTAGCCCACGGCGAAGGAGGGCTGCCTGTGTCCGACGATCACCCGACTGCTTCGAGCTACGGATGGCGAGCCATATCATTCGCAGCCGCCTCTGAACAAATGCACCACGTCTACTTGTTACAAAGCCAGACAAACGCGTCGCAGACTTACATCGGACTCACAGATGATCTGCGGGCGCGGCTCAAGAACCATAATGAAGGCGGTTCGCATCACACCGCAAAATGCCGCCCTTGGGAAATCGTCTGTTACATCGCCTTTTCCAATCGCCAGCGGGCAGTGGACTTCGAACGCTACCTCAAAGGCGGCTCCGGCCATGCATTTGCCCGTCGGCATCTGTGGTAACGCGCCCTTGTCCTCGCGCTGAGATTCAGATAAGATGTCAATCGTCATGGATCCACTGTTAAAACTTCTCGAAGAACACGCGTTGCGCACGCCGGTCGACCTGGCGAAAATGCTCAATCTGCCCGCCGAGGAAGTCCAGCGCCGCATCAAGCAGTACGAAGACGACAAGGTCATCCTCGGCTACAAGGCCGTCATCAACGATGACAAGGTCGATACCGATCTCGTCAAGGCTGTGATCGAGGTCAAAATCCAGCCCGAACGCGAGGGCGGATTCGACCGCATCGCCAAGCGCATCGCCAAGTTCGACGAGGTCACCTCGCTGTTCCTCATGTCGGGCGGCTACGACCTGCTCATTTTCGTCGAAGGCCACTCGCTGCGGCAGGTCGCCCAGTTCGTCGCCGAGAAACTCGCCACCCTCGACGGCGTCACCTCCACCAGCACCCATTTCATGCTCAAGACCTACAAGGAACAGGGCGTAATGATGGACGGCCCCGACGACTACGAACGCCTGAAAATCAGCCCGTAACGGCAAACCCGCCTTGATTTGACAGCCAGATGGATTAGACTACGTAGCCTATGCCTTCCGAACGACAGACGAAGCGGGATTTTGTCGCCGAGCATGTGCGGAGTATTCCGCGCTCGGGGATCCGCGATTTCTTCGACATCGTCCAATCCATGGACAATGTCGTGTCGCTTGGCATTGGCGAGCCGGGATTCGTCACGCCGTGGCACATCCGCGAAGCCGCGATCTTCGCCCTGGAACGCGGCAAGACGGGCTACACCTCGAATTTCGGCCTGCTGAAGTTGCGGCGGGCCATCTGCGCGTACCTGAAGGAAAACTATCACGTCGAGTATGATCCGAATGCCGAAGTGCTCGTGACGGTTGGTGTGAGCGAGGCATTAGACATCGCCCTGCGCGCCATCGTCAATCCGGGCGATGAAGTCCTGTACCACGAGCCATGCTATGTTTCGTATCATCCGAGCGTGGTGCTGACACACGGCATTGGCAAGGCCATCCGCACTCGCCCCGAAAACAAGTTCGCATTGACCGCCGAGGACATCGCTGCGTCGACTACGCCGCGCACCAAGGCGATCGTACTGAATTTCCCCAGCAATCCGACCGGCGCGACGTTGACGCGCGAGGACGTCGAGAAGATCGCCCGCGTGTGCGTCGATAACGATCTCCTCGTCATCACCGATGAGATTTACAGCGAGCTGACCTACTCGGGCCAGCACACCAGCATCGCCGCGTTGCCCGGGATGAAGGAACGCACGATCTTCCTCCACGGGTTCTCCAAGGCGTTTGCCATGACCGGTTTTCGCATTGGCTACGCCTGCGCGCCCGCGGCGCTCACGGAAGCCATGTTGCGGGTTCACCAATACTCGATGCTCTGCGCGTCGATCATCAGCCAGGAAGCCGCCCTCGAAGCCCTGCAGAAGGGTCTGGACGACATGGCGACGATGCGCGAACAGTATCGGCTCCGCCGCAATTTCATCGTGAAATCATTCAACGAGATCGGCCTGCCCTGCCACATGCCCAACGGCGCGTTCTACGCCTTCCCATCCGTTCGCGAAACGGGCCTGACCTCGCGCGAGTTCGCCGTCCAGTTGCTCGAACAGCAACGTGTCGCGGTTGTCCCCGGTGATGCCTTCGGCCCCGGCGGCGAAGGCCACGTCCGCGCCAGCTACAGCGGCCCCATGTCCGACATGGAAAAAGCCGCCGAGCGCATCGCGCAGTTCGTCAAGGGCCTGAAGTAGCAGCTACTACGGTCTCGCCGTCACCCTGAGCTTGCCGAAGGGTCTCCACTTCTCTATAGTCGGGCCGTTACGCGAGGTGTCGGGGGACAGACTTGGAACCACGGCCTCGCTTTAAGCAGGGTGCCGAGCGTGTCGATGAGTCCACGCCGAGCCGGCCTGAGAAAATGAGCTTTGCGATTATTCGACAATACGCTGTATTGTGGGGAAATATGAATGGTGCAGGGCAAGGCCGGTTTGAAGACCTGGATTCTCTTGTCAGATTTGTCGACGAGTTGGCGCTTTTTCACTTTTGGAGTGATGTTAACAGGGGTCGACAGGAAGCGGGACGAAGCGGTGAGCAATACCACCGTCGTCAGTATATTCGAGCGTTCTTCGCGTGGATCGAGGGAACGTGCTTTGGCTTGAAACAGTTGGCTCTGCTGTCGCGGAACGTCCAATTCTCTGACGCAGAGCGGTCTTTGCTCGCGGAGAAGTCCTATACACTAACCGATGCGGGAGGCGTCGCGACCAATGCTGCACACATCAAGACCGAACAGAATATAAAATTCGCATTCGCAATGTACGCGAAATCTGCCGGACTAGAGTATGCATTGCCTGTACGCGAGGAAGGTTGGGCTTGCCTTAAAAAGTCCTTGCGAGTCCGTGATCGTTTGACTCACCCAAAGCTGAAGACCGACCTATCCGTATCTGACGAAGACTTCGCGAACGCAGAGCTCGCTCATGACTGGCTGAACGCTACCTGGCATGAACTCCGCGAACGAACGATTGACAAGATCATGTACGATCAAGGGCTTTCAGCTGAAGACATGCGCAAGTTTCGGGAATACCGACGTCGATTGGACGGACGCTGAGTCTGCGGTCGGTGTCAACATAGTAACCCGTAGTTCCTTTCGCGACGGGTACTTTGTCGAACAGACACGCCGTTGGCCTAGATGCCGGCTGGTTGTGCGGCGCTTCGAGCAGGGCTAGCGGGTCGATGATGTCCGTGAGGCGTTGAAGGATGGTGACCATGGCCTGCTCCGCGCACGACAACTTGTTTCTCCGCTATTACGCGGCACTAGGTCTGAAACGACAGAGATTCTTCGACAAGCTCAGAATGACACCTCCAAGCGGCACGTCGTCGGATTCAAGGTTCCAAATTCGAACCCTGAATACTCACGCTGTTTGCGTGCGGCAGTCGTTACTTCCCCTGCTCCACTTTCTTCTCGTAGGCGCGGTTGGCGTAGCCGGAGGTGCGAGCGAGTTGGTCCCACTCGTGTTGGACATGGGCGCAGGCGTCTTGCATCTGCTTGTCGGGGCTCAGGTTGGGGAACGTCTGCTTGACCTTCACCCAGGCTTTGATCAACAGCTCGTAATCGTTGCTGACGCGGTCGTCGGACTGCCATTGCACGGTCGTCCCAGCGAAATTCTCCGCTTGCGCGTGGAAATCGATCACCGCCTGCGTCGCGTCCGCTGCCGCGCCCTGCGCGTTCTGGTGCCGCACGATATCTTCGAGGTCGCGCGCGGCGATCGCCAACACCTTGGCCTGCGCCGCCATGTTCTCGTGATGCGTCGGCGTCACCGCCACATGCGTCGCGCAACCGACCGTCCCTGTGAATGCCAGAACCAGAGCTACCGCCAGCCTGCTGAATCTGCTCATGTTGCCTCCCGTGGGTTGTGTCGCGATGTAATCAAATCGTCAGGCATCGGTCCAGTGCAACGTGGCGGTTCATTTGACGGCCCCCTCACCCTGACCCTCTCCCCCGGAGGGGCGAGGGGATGCCTCGCCTTGCGCCGCAATTGCTGCCGGTACCGCATCATCACTCGTCAAATCAAGTGTCCCAGCACTAGACAAACCGCCCGCCTGTCGCTACACTTTGGCTCCGGATTCTCCCATGAATGAGGCGAAACAACTCAATGTCGGTCTGGTCGGCGCGGGTGTCGTCGGCGGCGGTGTCGTGAAGCATCTCACTCGCAACGCCGACCTCATCGCCGAGCGGCTGGGCATGCGGATCAATTTGAAATGGGTCTGCGACAAGGACGAAGCGCGCCTGAAAGCCCTTCCCCGCTGCAGCGCCCAACTCACCGGCGACGCGCAGAAAGTGCTCCAGGATTCCGACGTGCATGTCTTGGTCGAGCTGGTCGGCGGGACCGGTTTCGCCAAGACGTTGATCCTGGATGCGTTCAGCCGCGGCAAGGTGGTCGTCACCGCGAACAAGGCGCTGCTGGCCCACGACGGCGAGGAGGTGTTCCGCGCCGCGGCGGAGAATTCGACCAATATTTTCTACGAAGCCAGCGTCTGCGGCGGAATTCCGATCATCAAGGCGCTACGCGAAGGGTTCGTCGCCAATCGCTTCCCGTTCATCTATGGCATCGTCAACGGCACGTGCAACTACATCCTCACGCGCATGACCGCCGAGGGGAAGGATTTTCATGACGTTCTCGCCGAGGCGCAGAAGCTCGGCTATGCCGAGGCCGATCCGTCGCTCGATGTGGATGGCGGCGATTCCGCCCACAAGGCGACGATCCTCGCCTCGTTGGCGCACGGCTTTTGGACCGGACTCGACAACACCTACGTTGAGGGCATCCGCCACGTCTCGCTGTTTGACATCCGGGTCGCGGGCGAACTCGGTTACACGATCAAACTGCTGGCGATCATCAAGGGCGCGGCTGACAACGACTCGGCGCCCGTCGAGGTGCGCGTTCATCCCACGCTGATTCCGCACGAGCACGTGCTGGCCAGCGTCAACGGCGTGTTCAACGGCGTGGTCGTCCGCGGCGACGTGGTGGGTGACACGATGTTCTACGGACGCGGCGCGGGCGCGGACGCCACGGCGAGCGCGGTGATTTCCGATCTGGCCGATGCGGCGCTCAACCTGAAATTTGGCAGCAAACAACGTGTGCCATCGTTCGTCTCCCATCGGCTTAACGCGCGCGTGCGCACGATCGACGATGTCGAGTCCCGCTACTATTTGCGGCTGTCGGTTGCCGACCGTTCCGGCGTGATCGCGAAGGTCTCGAAGGTTCTCGCCGATTCCGATATCAGCATTTCGTCGGTCTTGCAACGGGAAGCGCCCGAGTCCAAGCCCGGCCAGCCGCCGTGCGGGCACGTGCCGTTGATCTTCATGCTGCACACCGCGAAAGATCGCGCCGTACGCGACGCCGTCGCTTCGATCGATCAGTTGGAAGTCGTCAAAGACAAAACCGTCGTCATTCGCGTGGAGAGCTTCGAGTGAGCACAGACTGCGGGCACTCGCGGTTGGGAATCTGACATGGCATTAATCGTACAGAAATACGGCGGGACATCGGTCGGCAACCCCGAGCGCATCAAGAACGTCGCGCGGCGCGTGTTCGCGACGCAGCAGGCGGGCAACAAGGTCGTCGCCGTCGTCTCGGCGATGAGCGGCGTGACCGATTCGCTGATCAAGCTGGCTAAAGAGGTTCATCCCGAGCCGAACGAGCGCGAGATGGACGTGTTGCTGGCCACCGGCGAGCAAACGACCATCGCGCTGCTGGCGATGGCGTTGCACGGGCTCGGCGCGCAGGCCGTATCGTTGACCGGCGCGCAGGCAGGGATCGTGACCGATGGCCTGCACACCAAGGCCAAGATCGCCAACATCACGCCGAAACGCGTCCACGAGTTTCTCGACAACGGCAACATCGTGACCATCGCCGGTTTCCAGGGCGAGACGCCCGATGGCCAGATCACCACGCTCGGGCGCGGCGGGAGCGATTTGACCGCCATCGCCATCGCCGCGGCCATCAAGGCCGACCTGTGCCAGATTTATACCGACGTGGACGGCGTCTACACGTCCGATCCGCGGATCGTGCCGAATGCGAAGAAGCTGATGGAAGTCAGCTATGACGAAATGCTCGAGCTGGCCGCGCTCGGGTCGAAAGTGATGCAGGCCCGGTCGGTCGAATTCGCCAAGAAGTTCGGCGTCGTGTTTGAAGTGCGCAGCAGTTTCAACGACAACCCAGGGACCATCGTGAAAGAAGAAACCGCCAAAATGGAAGATGTGGTCATCCGCGGCGTCGCGGTTGACAAGAACCAGGCCAAAGTCACCATCGCCGCCGTGCCCGACAAACCCGGCGTCGCCGCCAAGGTGTTCAAGACCATCGCCGACGCGAACATCAACATCGATGTGATCGTCCAGAACGTCAGCGAGAAGGGGTTCACGGACATTTCGTTCACGCTTGGTTCCTCCGAGGCGGGCAAGGCCACCAAGGTCCTGCAGCCCGTCGTCAAGGAGATCGGCGCGCGCCAGGTCAGCTCCACCAGCGAGATCGCCAAACTGTCCGTCGTCGGCATCGGGATGCGGTCGCACCCCGGCGTCGCGGCAAAGATGTTCGAAACCCTTGCCGCCAACAGCGTCAACATCGACATGATTTCCACCAGCGAAATCAAGATCTCGGTGATCATCGCCCTCAAGGATGCCGATAAAGCCGCGCGGGCCATTCACGACGCCTTCGGTCTCGGCGCGTAACTCCCGCCCTTTCCTGTTGACCGCAAGCCCTGAATATGCTTGATTGCCGCAGGGGGTTTGTAAGGGCTGACTGACGGCCGGGGGAACCACTTCTTTTCGGAACAGTTCCGCCGTTCCGCTCATCCAACCTACAGACATGTCTGGTTTGGGTAGCCGGACAGGGTGCCGAAAGGAGGCAGGTATGGGAAGGGGGCAATCTCGACGGATTGCTTTGGCCGTCATTGTAGTAATCGGCTTGACCGGTGTGGCATTGGGAACCTCGGACGACGCCGTCGTCACGGAGCCCGGCTCCGCATCGAAACGGGTTGTACAGTATTGCGGTCCCGCGTGCGAACTGCAGGCGCAAGACTCGGCGTTTGCCCTGTTAATAGAGGTCTATCGCCAGTTTCAGACCCGGCAAATCCAGGTGGACTACGAACGGCGTCTGCAAGCCGCGTCGAAGCTGGGTCGTGAAGGCGACTCCCTAGTGATTGGCACGACGCTCAACGGCACGGCGACGTTGGGGACCTGCGTGCGAACTCTGGCCGAGAAGGAACGCGACCTGCGGCTGGAACAGCTCCAGACGCGAGTACTGAATTTCGCGACCGCGTATCGCTGCGTCCGCAAGGATGATGAGATGGCTGTCGGGCAGCCCGTGACCAGCAAGATCGATCCATCCGCCGCGTCGCGGGAACTCAAGACATTGCGCGTGCTGGCGTTGGACCCGGCATCGACGGGAGATTATCACGCCGTCGTATCGAAGCCCGCGGCGAGCCTGTTTCTGGATTCCGCGCCCGCGCAGCCGTGGCCCGATCAAGTGGTCAACGCGTTCGACGATGCGCCTGCGGCAGCGGCGTTCACGAAGCCGGTGCACTGACAACGTCTTTGACGCAGGGTGACTGTCCCGTCGTTGACACACGCTCATCTGTTTTCTACGATGAGCGGCGTTTCAACGTCGATTACTGGACCGCTTCCCGGAGGTGAAGGATGGATCGCCGTCATGTCGTCTCACTGCTGCTGTCACTATTTGTGCTCGGGTTGGCTGGCGCACCGGCGTCCGCGCGCGACCTGGAGTTTGGGTTTACGCCCGTACTGGGCCAGGCCGACGAACGGGCCGAGTTTGAGCCTCTTGCCATCTATCTCTCTGATGCGATCGGCCAGAAGGTGGTGCTGTACGTCGCCAAGAACTACGGGGACCTGCGCACACAGATGGAGGCTGGCACGGTGGACATCGGCAGTTTTTCACCGTTCGCATATGTGGATGCAGAGCGTGGCGGCAAGATTCGGATTATTGCGCAATCCGTGATCGACGGCTCGGCCACGTACCGCGGGATCATCGTGGCCCGCAAGAACAGCGGCCTGAAAACACTCACGGACCTGCGGGGGAAACGGTTTGCGTTCGTCGACCCGAAATCAGCGTCGGGCTACGTGTACCCGCGCGCGATGCTCATCGAGGACGGCGTGAATCCCGACACGTTTTTCAAGCAAACGCTTTTTGCCGGCGATCACAAGAGCGTGATTGCGGACGTGCTCGACGGTCGCGTGGACGCCGGCGCGACGTACGATACGGCCCTGGCCCTTGAAAAGCTGGCGGGGCTGCGGTCGGACGACCTGGCAGTCATTGCCCGCACGGAACCGATTCCCCACGATGCGATCGCGGCACGAATCGGGCTGGACGACGCGCTGGTGAAACAGATTCAGACTGCGCTGGTGGAAATGGACAGAACGGAAGCGGGGCGTCGCGTGATCGCCGGCAGCAAGAAGAAGCTCTCCGGACACGTCGTTGCGCAAGACAGCACGTTCGACGTGGTTCGCCGCACCGCAAAACTCGCGGGGATGTAGGGCCTCTTAACGGGCGCTCAGTCCGACGACCTGCGCGTTTGTCTGAGTCACCAACGGGCCAGTGAAGCCGGTCACATTGATGTCGTGCAGTTCCGCCTGCGTTACGTTGGCGAGAGAGATGCCCGTCTTGCACGTGCCCGTGATGTTTGACAGCGACAGGCCTTCGAGCGGTCTCTCCGGTGAGATCTTCGTCACCTCGGCCAATACCGTTGCGTTCGTGAGATGAACGTCGGAAAAGCGAAGGTTCCTGCCCAATGGATAACCGATCAAGCCCTCGACGGGGTCATCCGCCGTGTTCGCATTGCCCGCGGTGGTGAGGTTGACCCGCAGAAAACCACCACCGAGTACATCCAGGTCATCACCTGAAATGTTTTCGATCACGCCCGCGCGCCCAATCCGCGTCTTGACATAGATGCCATAGGTACGGCTGGTCAGTTTGCAGTGAGTCACGCGCACGTTGCGGATGCCTCCGGAGGTCTCACTGCCGATGCCGACGCAGGCAAACCGCCGGCCAACCAAGGTGCAATTGGTGATCACCACATCCTCGGTAGGTTTGCCGATGCGCGCGCCATCCATACCGCGCCCGGATTTCAGGCTGATCGAATCGTCGCCCGTGTTGAGGTCGCAGTTCTCAACGAGCACGTCCTTGCAGGAATCGATGTCGATCCCATCGCGGCCGGAATTGATGGTCACATTGCTGATCACGACATCGGTGCAATAGGTCGGATGCGTCGCCCAATTGCCAGCCTGCGAGACGGAAAAATCCCGCCACGTCACGCCGTTGCAGGAAATGGGTTCGAGGATCACCACGCCGCGCGGGTTTTGCGGAGCGGCCACGGCGGCGTTCCCCTCGATCCGACCCGGACCAATGATGCCGATCTGGTCGACATTGGCAGAATAAATGAGCGCGCGTCGCCCCGGTTGCCACCGGCCCTCCCAACGCACGTCCAGCATCGGATAATCGTTGGTATCTCCGCTGCCGATAATGACGCTGTCCTTTTCGAGGCGCAGGATCGTGTGGGTGCCCATCTGCACGCTGCCGATGAGATAGTTACCGGCCGGGACGATGACCTCGCCGCCACCGTTGACGGCGCACGTGTCGAGCGCTTTCTGGAATGCGACGGTATCCTTGTTCGTGCCGTCGCCCGTCGCGCCGAGGTCGCGGACGCTGATTGCTGGGTGCGTGCCGGCAAAACTTCCCGCTTGGGCAAGCAACAAGCCGGCCATGAGAGCCCAAGAAAGACTCCTGCTGGAGAAAACCGACTTCATTGTGAGGCGGGAGAATTCGTCGAAATTGTGTCCGGCGGGAAATTGTTGAATAGCCGGTGATGGTCGATGCCGCGTAATTGTTGGTCGGCGAAATCCAGTGCCGCGTCCCAATCGGCAGGTGGCAAGCCGTGCGGGTGAGGTGCATAGTTGGCGACAACGCGATTCGTACTCACGCCGAGAAACGTGTACACGGGCTGTGCTGCGAGAACGGTTTGTTTGACGGCATTGGCCACGCAAAGCTTGTCGTCGATGCCCTCCAGCGAAATCCACGGCCGCGGTGCGGTCAGCGCGACGAACCAATAGGCGTCGAATGGCAGCTTGTCCATTTGCCCGGTGAATTCCTTGAGGCGCGGCACAAAGTAATACGGGAATTTCCGCGTCATGTCCTCGATGCCTTCCCGGCCGCCGCGGCCTGGTCCGCAGAACCGATAGGCGCCCGTGCCCGCGCCGGCCGACCCGGCGGGCGCGGCGAGCGCAATCCGCTCATCAAAGGCCGCCGCCACCATCGTCAGTTTGCCGAGGCGGGAATGCCCCAGTGCGATCAGCTTGGTTTTGTCGGCGAACGGCTGGGTTTCCACGTAGTCGACCACGCGCGACAATCCCCACGCCCAGCCGCGCAGCACGCCCCAGTCGTAACCGGGGTACGCCGGATAAAACGAATTCGTGCGGAAGCCGGCGTTGTCCTCGCCGCATTGGGTGTAGCGGTATGTCACGACCGCGTAGCCGCGACTGAGCACGTTGGTGAACCCCTCCGCCGCTTTTTCGGGACTCACTGGCTGGTTGAAATTAAACCGCGGGCGGGCCGGCGTATTTGTCGTTGTTGCCGCGACCTCGTTGGTGCTCGCCTTGACCGGCTCAACGGCGGGGTTATTGGTGAGAATTACACCGGGCGTCATGAAGAAAGACGGATTGATGATCGTGGGGAACGGACCGCCTTCGGCCGGGGTGAAAATCGCGACGTCGAATCCCAATTGCTGGTCCGGCCCACACTTGAGATGAACCAGTCGATAGTTCGCGGCGCCGTCGAGAACCGGGCGTGCCTGCAGATCCTGCCCGGTGACATTGCCCGGGGGCGGCGGCGCGTGGCCAAGTTCGTAATACTCCAGGATCGCCTTCATCTCCTCGCGTCGCTGCCGCCATTGTTCCGGAGTCTTGACGGTCGTTCCGTCATTCATCGTCATCACACTCGGCATGTCTTTCCGGACGGGGAGATCACTGACATTGGGAAACGGCGTGGACAAAGCAAACACGGAAGGAACTCCCAAGGCGATTAGTGGAAGAACCAGAATGTTCACCTGCGATGGCCTCATGCGTTGCCCCCGTGAGCTGAATTGCCGCGCAGCATCGCGCGCGATGTCTTCAAAGTAAAGACAAATACCCAGTCCGGGTACGGCGGACGATCCACCGAAGCGCTTCCTGTTTTCAAATCGGTCACCTCGGTCAGCAACGCGCTGGCAAGTGCGCAGTTGACGGGCGGAGAAGATAGCTCTAGTCTTTGGGTCGGCTTATGAGCAGGCGAATCCAAATCTATGATACGACGCTCCGTGACGGGGCGCAGGGCGAAGGCATCTCCTTTTCGAGCGCCGACAAGATTCGGATTGCCGAGCGGTTGGACACGTTTGGGATCGACTACATCGAGGGCGGCTGGCCGGGGTCGAATCCCAAGGACATGGATTTCTTCACCGAGGCGGCGACGCGGAAGTTCAAGCATGCGAAGGTGGCGGCATTTGGCAGCACGCGGCGCGCGAACACGAAATGCAAGGACGACCCGCAGATTGACATGTTGTTGAAGGCGAACACGCCGGTGGTCACGATGGTGGGCAAGACGTGGTCGTTGCACGTGGCGGAGGTGCTGCGCACGACGCCCGAGGAAAACCTGGCGATGATCTCCGACTCCGTGCGGTTCTTCAAGGAGCATGGCAAGGAAGTCGCCTACGACGCGGAACATTTCTTCGACGGGTACAAGGACGATCCACGATACGCGCTGGCCACGCTCCAAGCGGCGCAGGATTCGGGCGTGGACATCGTCGTGCTCTGCGACACCAACGGCGGGACGATGCCCGGCGAAGTGGCGCGGGTGACGGCGGAGATCGTCAAGAAGATGAAATGTGCGGTCGGCATCCACACGCACAATGATTCGGGCGTCGGCGTGGCCAACGCGCTGGCGGCGATCGAGGCCGGCGCGGTGCAGGTGCAGGGGACGATCAACGGGTACGGCGAACGCACGGGCAATTGCAATCTGACGAGCGTGATGCCGTGTCTCGTGTTGAAGATGGGCTACGACTGCATCACGAAGGAGAACATCCGCAAGCTGCGCGATTTGTCGATGTTTGTCGATGACCTGGCGAACGTACGGCACGATATCCGCCAGCCGTTTGTCGGCGCGACGGCGTTCGCGCACAAGGGCGGGATCCACGTCAACGCCATCGAGAAGGTGGCGCGCAGCTACGAGCATATCGAGCCCGAGGTCGTGGGCAATCATCGCCGCGTGCTGGTAAGCGAACTCAGCGGGCGCAGCAACATTTTGATGAAGGCGCACGAACTGGGCATGGACCTGAGCAAGGACACGCCCGAGGTGCGGGAGATTTTGCAGCAGCTCAAACAGCTCGAACACGCCGGTTATGAATACGAGGCGGCGGACGCCAGTTTTCACATCCTCGTGCAGAAGCTGCTCAAACAGCACAAGCCGTTCTTCAAACTGCACGGCTATCGCGTGATCATGGACAAGCACGGCGATGACGGTGGCGAGACCGTCGAGGCCAGCGTGAAACTGGAGATCAGCGGGAACCTGTACCACACCGTGGCGGAGGGCGACGGCCCGGTCAACGCGCTGGACAACGCGTTGCGCGCGGCGCTGACAGGTTTTTATCCGTCGATCGCGAGGGTCAAGTTGGTCGATTACAAAGTGCGTATCCTCGACAGTGGCAGCGGCACGGCGGCCAAGACGCGGGTCATCATCGAGAGCACGGACGGCAAGGACACGTGGGGCACGGTTGGCGTGCACGACAACATTATCGAGGCCAGTTGGGAAGCGTTGGTGGACTCGGTTGAGTACAAGCTCTTCAAGGACGAACAGCGGAAGTGAGCTGGCTGCCGCGGGGGATGGAAAGGATCACCGGCCTGTGGATGCGCGCGCCATCGTCGACCTGGTTCGCGCCAGCCCCAAGGACAACGGCGTGCTGAAGTTGATCGTGCTGCGGCTGCCGAACGAACAGCGGCGGACGCCGGTTCAGGCCGTGCTCAGCTCGGCCGGCGGCGTGGAAGGCGACCGCTGGAATCTCAAACCAAATCCGAACCCACTCTCGCAGGTTTCCGTCATGAACGCCCGGTTTCTCGAAGCCATTGCGGGCGACGCGGAGCGCATGAATCTCGCGGGCGACAATCTGATCGTCGATCTCGATCTGCATGAGAACAATCTTCCCGCGGGCACCCGCCTGCGCGTCGGGGAAGCGGTGATCGAGGTCACCGATCTTCCGCACACGCCCTGCGCGAAGTTCGAGCGCCGCTACGGCAAGGCCGCCCGTGATCTGGCGGATACGCCCGAGGGTCTCGCCCTGCGCCTGCGGGGGTTGTTGGCCCGGGTTGTTCGCGAAGGAGAGGTCCGTCTTGGAGATGCCGTCGCGAAAGAACCGTCGGGCGCGTAGGCTCGTGCGCCTGCGGGTCCGATGCGCGGCGAGGAATGGCGCCCGGCTACATGCCACCCGTTTGCTGCAACAGGCGGCGCAGTTCGTTGCTGAATTCCTGCATGTCGGCCTGGGTCGGTTTTCCCGAGCCGAGCTCGGGTTCGATTCCCAGTCGCCCCATCTCATCGAGGAACCAATGCCCCTTTGCGCCCGACGAGAATCGCGCGTAGCCGCTCAACATCGAGCCCGGCGCCGGCACTTGATCGACGCTGATCGACAGGCGGGCGGCGGTGGGTGTTTCCCTGGCCGACGAGGACGGCGGCGCGTCTCTGGAAGTGGCTTTGGCGCTGGCACCGGCGGGCGGCACAGCCGCGCTCGGCAACACCGTCTTGCGGACTTCTTTCTCGGGCAATTTGGCGTCCGGCATCTCCGACAACAGCAGCCGCAGCTCCATGTAGGTGATCGGATCGTTCTTCTCCCTGTGAAGGAAATCCTGGATCTGCGACAGCGTCTGGCCTTTGGCCAGCAATCCGGCCACAATCGGCTTGCGTTCCTCGTTGGTCATGATTGCCAGAGTACACGCAACCGGCGCGTCACTCAAGAACCGGATGAACCACTGCGTGTGGCGGGCAGGATGATTTCCGTTGTCCGGGCGACGCTCGCCCGGTAGACTGCGCGCAACGATGGGAGCGAGCCCGAATGGCATGAGCAGCTTCGACTCCCCGCGTTTCCGTGGGTTTCTCGCTGTGGCTGTCATGCTGCTGGTTGTCACCGCGCTCTATCGTCCGTGGCTTGCGTGGGATCGCACCCAGACGCTCTTCGGCTTCGATTATCTTCAGCTCCACGCGCGCCGTCTGGACTACGCGCGGGAGGCACTGCTGAATCGACATCCACACTTGCCGTCGTGGTATTCCCGCGAAGCTCTCGGCACGCCGTTCTGGTCGAATATACAGAACTTCCCGTTTCTTCCCACGCGGTATCCTCTGTTGACCGTCGATCCGCTGCAGGCGTACGCGCTCGGCGTGAACCTCGCTGCCGCGCTCGCTGCGTTGTTCACATACTGGTATTGCCGCCGAATCGGCCTCGGGCTTGTCGCCGCTGCTGTCAGCGGTTGGACCTTCGCCGCTTCGGGCTTCTTCGCCGCGCGCGTTATGGCCGGACATCTTCCTTTGCTGGAAGCGTACCCGGCACTCCCGCTACTTTTGTGGCTGATCGAGATCGTTGTGCAACGGGCTTCACCCCGTCGACTCAACGTCCCTCTGCTCGCCCTGGGCGTCGCCTCGGGATGCATCGTTGCGGCCGGCCATCCGCAACTGCCCGCCTACGCGCTGATCGCCGCCATTGGCTACACAGTCTATCGAGTGCGCCATGCGCGGGCCCTTGACGTGTTGTTGGCTATCTTCCTCGGCATTGGATTGGCCGGGTTTGTTCTCTGGCCAATGGTCGAACTCGTTCTCCGCAGCACGCGCTTCCATGCCCTGGAGACGCCGTGGAATGACATCGTGTTTCCCTACGACCATCTGAGTGGATTTGCCCTCCCGTGGAAGAACGGGTTCCCGGACCCGTTTGGGCCCAATCCGACGCTGGGGAGCCGATCGGGCGCTGCTCTCTTTTGGGAAACGTACTGCTATGTCGGCTGGGTACCGCTGGCCGCAGCCGTCGTTTTTCTGGCCCGGCGCAAATCGTGGGAGCAGCCCTGGCCGTTCTTCGTTGTGTTGGGTACGTTGGCGCTGGCCCTCGCGTTGCCAATCGCCACGCCCCTGCGATCTCTGGTCCCGGAAACGATCCTGAGAAGTTCATCGCGACAACTTTATCTGACCGCCTTCGCGTTGGCGCTGCTGACAGGTCGGGCGATCGATTGTTTGCCGGGCGCTTTAGTTCGCCTTCCTCGCTCCTGGGTGTTGGGAATCACCTTGGCCGCGCTGACACTGCATGTGCTGGATCTCGGCTCGCACGACCTCCGGTTCATTCGCACGCTGCCAGCCGCCGGCTTTCATCCCGCGCAGGCCTATGCCGATTTACCCGGTCAACTCGGCGACGGGCGAATCGCCATGGACTACCAGATCATGTCCACGCTGAATCGCCAGATCGACGATGTCGGATTCTTCGATTCCGTCATTTTAGCGCGGCCGTATCGTGCCTTGTTGGACCTGTCGGATCTGTCGCCGACTTCCAACCTCCAAAGCCTCAATGGGGCCCAGATGAGTGCGCGCGCGCTGGCTGCCACCGCGACCAGGCAGGTTGTCACGTTCGCTGAGCGGAATGACCTGCCTCACATCAGTGACGACGGACCTGTCCACATCTATGCCGTCCCATCTCCGGCAGCGCGGGCGAGTTTCCTGCCGCTTACGCAGGCCAGCTTTCTCGACGACACTGCGATCCACGAACGACTTCGGAATCCGAAAACGGATTTGGCACACTCCATCATGCTTCCTCGCGAGGCAGCCGAGCCCGTCCCAGCTCGGACCGACCACGCAACTGTTGATTCGACCGTCGAGTACAAGCGACCATCCAGCGACCTAATCGTGGCCAACGTCCACGCCGCTCGGACGGGTTTCCTTCGCGTGGTGGAGGCGTTTGATCCCGGCTGGCACGCCCGCGTGGACGGCGTGCCGACTCGAGTCCTGCCCGCAGATGGCTTCTTGCTGGCCGTCCGCTTAGAGCCCGGCATTCACGAAGTCCGTTTGCGGTATGACACGCTAGGCGCCGCGACCGGCATCGCCATTTCCCTGACGAGTCTGGCGCTACTGGTTGTGCTTGTGTTTCGCCGCCCCTCTCCGCTACAACCCTTGTCGAATGGGCACCGCACCAACTGAAATTCCGAAGGCGTACGAGCCGAAGCAGGTCGAGGAGAAGTGGTACGCCGACTGGCTGGCGAAGGGTCGTTTCACCGCGGATCCGTCCTCCGCCAAACCGGCGTATTCCATTGTCATTCCGCCACCCAATGTCACCGGCATGTTGACCATGGGCCACGTGCTCAACAACACGCTTCAGGACATCCTAGCGCGCCGCAAACGCATGCAGGGTTATGAGGTGCTTTGGCTGCCTGGCACCGACCATGCCGGGATCGCGACACAGACCGTCGTCGAGAAGACGTTGCGCAAACAGGGCGTGATGAAGCATCGCGACGACCTCGGCCGCGAGAAGTTCCTCGAGAAGGTCTGGGAATGGAAGGAGAAGCACGGCGGCATCATCATTCAGCAACTCAAGAAGCTCGGTTGCTCGTGCGATTGGTCGCGCGAACGGTTCACGATGGATGAAGCGTATTCGCAGTGCGTGCTCCGCGTGTTTGTCGATTTGTACAACAAGGGCTACATCGTCCGCGGCAAACGGATGGTGAATTGGGATCCCGCCGGGCGCACGGCGCTCTCGGATGAAGAAGTCATCATGACCGAAACGCAAGGTCACTTGTGGCATTTCAAGTATCCGCTCGTCGGGTCCGACCAGTTCGTGGTCGTCGCCACGACACGCCCGGAAACGATGCTCGGGGACGAAGCCGTTGCGGTGAACCCGAGCGACGCGCGCTACACGCATCTCGTCGGACACAGGGTGTTGCTGCCGCTACGCAACAAGCAGATTCCGATCATTGCGGATGAGGCCGTCGACCCCAAATTCGGCACGGGCTGCGTGAAAGTCACGCCGGCGCACGATGTGGCCGACTACGAGATGGCGTTGCGGCACAAGCTGCCGTTCACGGTCGTCATCGCGCCTGATGGCAAGATGACCGAAGAAGCGGGCGAAGATTTTGAAGATCTGGACCGATTCGAGTGTCGCGAAGCCGTGGTCGAGCAACTGAAGGAAGAAGGGCTGTTGCTGAAGCTCGAGGATTACACGCACAACGTCGGCTATAGCGAGCGGACCAATGTGCCCATCGAGCCGTATCTTAGCGATCAGTGGTTCTTGAAGTATCCACAGGTCCCCCGTTCCACCGAGGCGGTCGAGAAGGGCGAAATCAAGTTCTCCCCCGAACGCTGGGAAAAGACGTATGCGCACTGGATGGGCAACATCCGTGACTGGTGCATCTCCCGCCAGCTCTGGTGGGGCCACCGGATTCCGGTCTGGTATCGCGGCGAGGAGATCTATTGCGGGCTGGAAGCGCCCAAGGGCGATGGCTGGCAGCAGGACCCCGACGTCCTCGACACATGGTTCAGTTCCTGGCTCTGGCCGTTCGCCACGATGGGCTGGCCCGAGAAGACCGATACGCTGAAGAAATTCTATCCCACGGCTGATCTCGTCACAGGTCCCGACATTATTTTCTTCTGGGTCGCGCGGATGATCATGGCCGGCTACGAGTACATGGATGCGCGGCCGTTTGCGAACGTCTACTACACGGGCATCATCCGCGACGCGCAGGGCCGCAAGATGTCGAAGTCGCTCGGCAACTCGCCCGACCCGCTCGATCTGATCGCCAAATACGGGGCCGACGGCTTGCGGTTCGGGCTGATGCTGATTGCGCCGCAGGGACAGGATATTTTGTTCGATGAGAAACGCTGCGAGATTGGCCGCAATTTCATGAACAAACTGTGGAACGCGGCGCGATTCATCCAGATGCAACGCGCCACGAATCCACCGCAGCGCCCGCACAACGCGCATGACCTGAAGATTCTCTTCGAGATGAACCGGGCGATTGAAACCGTCAGCCAGGCACTCGACGAATACAAATTCAACGAGGCGGCGAAGGAGCTCTACGATTTCGTCTGGGGCGATTTCTGTGATTGGTATATCGAGGCGAGCAAGGTCGCGCCGAATATTCCGGTGCTGGACGAGGTGCTGGGAACCATCCTGCGATTGCTTCACCCGTTCGCGCCATTTATCACCGAGGAATTGTGGAACAGCACCGGCGGCGACGGTACGATCCAGTTCGCCGCGTGGCCCAAGGCGCATCCCCTCGCCGGCGCGGACGCCGAACTCGCCGCGCGCGTGGATTCGCTCTATGAGATTGTGACTGCCGGCCGGCAGTTGCGCAATGATTACGGGATCGAGCCCCGCAAGAAAATCCGGTATGCCATCAAGCCGAGCGGCGACGAGCAATTCTTCCGGGGCGAGACGGAGTCGCTGAAACTGCTGCTGAATGCGGAAGATGTGACCGTCGACGCGCAGTATGCTCCCGGCGGCTTGGCGCCGAGCCTCGTCACCCGGGCAGCAACGATTTTCATGGTGGGCGCGATGGATGTTGGCGCCGAGCGTCAACGTCTGACGAAACAGCTAGCCGATATCGACAAGCAACTGGCCGCCACGGAGGCGAAGTTGGCGAACGAGAGTTTCGTGAGCAAGGCGGCGGCGGTGGCCGTGCAACGCGAGCGGGACAAGCAACAGCAGTTGCGCGAGCAGCGCGACAAGGTTGACGCGCTCCTGCGAGCCCTTCAGTGATCGAATCGGTCGAGGTAATCGCTGATCGGACTGTGCCGGTCGCTCTCCAGTTTCTGAAACTGATCGAATGTTTGGAAGTAGCCGCCGAGGATATTCGCGAGCGGTTCCGCCGAGTAGACGCGTTCGGCTTCATCCAGGCAGGCCGTGATCCGTCGGGTCTGTTTGTCCACCTGCGTCCGCATGGCGCTGGCGCGGCGTAGACTGCGACGAAACCGCGTCACGTTTCGCCCCTGCAGCCAGACCAGCGCCTGCGTGTACTCGTCCAACACCGGCAGATACAGCGGGTGCACCACGCCGCGGAGCGCGCCGATCCGGTCGATCTTGATTCTCAACAAGTTTCCCATCCACGGCGATCCCTCATATCGCCAGAGGTCATTGATGGCGACGTCGATGTCGCCCGGCATTCCGCGGCGCCCGCCGGCGGGGCCGAGTTTCGTTACCAGGATTGCATCCAGATCCTGCCGGGTATTCTCCGCCGACAGGTCTTGCGCAACCATCTCGGATGTGCGGGCGACCAATTCCAGGCTCCACCATTTTTCCAGGGCCGTCGCGTTCGGGAAATCATCGTGATAGACCTTCCAAAACGCATTGCTCGCAACCCTGAGGCGGCCGAGTTCCGACAAGAACCGTCGCAGTTTGCCGGATCCATTGTCCAGTCGCAACAGCCCCCCCGTGAGGATCGCCGCATTCGCCTGAAACAACTGGCGATCCGCGAGATCCTCCGGAATGCTCGCCGTTTCCATCACATCCCTGGCCAGCCGGGGCTGCCCGCCGATCACCGACCGTTTCGCGACGGGCAGCACGGTTTCATCGCGCTGCCCGAACGACGACGCCAGCCCCTCGACCAACCACAGAGGCACCTGTGGCGCCGTGTACGGCTGGGACGGGTCGGGCATCTGATCGCGGCTCGCCCGCTCCAGGCACAACGCGTCAACTATGGCGGCGGACAACTCTCCCTTGTCAATCCGCGGCGGCACGAGACATCGAATTCGGTACTCGAGGTGAGTGTCCGTCTGAAAGACCGCGATCGATACCGCCGGTGCGCCGGCCAGTTGGGGTTGTCGGGATTGCACGAGGATCAGAATCGGGTCCCGCCAGTTGTCGACGGCATCCAGGCGCCGGAGCCATTCGCGTTTGACACGCTCCGCGTGCGCGCACAGTGCCGATGGAAGAAGGCGGTCATTGGCGCAGGCAATGAACTGGCGCGACGCGCTGACCGTGGTGACCGGCGTGTTGGTCGACGGCGGCAGGGCAGCAACTGCGGAGCCCGATAGCACGGTCATCGCGACTGCGAACTGCATGCCTGACCGTCGCGTACTCATGAGCGCGCGGCACACACCTAGTGCGGTTGATAATTGAAATTCAGCGATTGTGGGGTGACGGTGATCGATGAGAGCGAGTCGAGGATTTGTTTCTCCGTGTCCTGTTTCGCAAACAGCCTGGCGAAATACCGATCATACAGTCCCGTCTGCTCCAACAACCACGGACTCATGGGCAATGCCCCCAGCGCGCCCGCTGTCGGCTGGAAAACGAAATGACCCGCCTTGATCGCGGGGACACCGGTGTAGCTCAGGTAAATCTCCTTTTCCAGCGAGCCGGCAATGTGAAGCCGGCCGAGAAGCACCACCGTAACCGCACCATTGCCAAATTCCAGCTGCAGCTTGATCGGAACGACATCGAACGGGCCCGGCTTGCCGCCCTGGAAGCCGAGGGTTTGGACGAACGAATTCAGTTCCCCTTCGGTGACGGAAACCGTACTGGGCCGCTTCAGAGCGAGAACGTTGTCCAGCGCCGCCCGTTTCCGATCAGACATGTTCAGATCATCACTGGATGTGCTGATCGGGCGGACGGCGGGCACCTGCAGGGCCAGAAACACCAGAACAACCACAAAGGCGGTCAACACGACAGAGAAGATTCGAGAAACGAGTTTTTTTGAACCGCTCTTGGCCTTCTTCGTCAGCGGCTTACCACCCTGGCTTGGGGCTTTGATTTCGGTGAGATCGAGCTTTGTTCCGCACGAGTGGCAGAAAATCCGCCCCAACTCGTTGTCGTACCCGCACTTCGGACAAACAATCATGGTTGATCCTTCTGGGGCGACTTCTTGGCGTCGCCCGTCTTGGCAGCCTCCGTCTTGGGAGCAGCCGGAGTGCCCGCTGCCGTGCTGCTGTCCTTCTTCGCCGCCTCGGAGTAGCCCGGCTTCCGATAGTCCGTGCTATAAAACCCCGAACCTTTGAAGATCACCCCGGCCCCCGTCCCGAGCAACCGTTTCACTCGTCCACGGCATTTCGGACAGGTCTTCTTCGGTGCATCCTTAATCGACTGAAATAACTCAAAGCGATGCCCGCATTTTTGACACTCGTATTCGTAGGTCGGCATAGGAAAACACATGCTTATCAATAATTTACTACACCAAGTCAACTCTGAAGTCCATCTCTCGACCGTGCGACGAACACTCAAACTTTCGCTTGAAAAAACGCACCCGCCCGGTACCATACGCGCACGAACCGAGGAGCGCGATTGAAATCCCCTGCGACATTTGACCTGAAGCAGTACCTTGACGACCGGTGTGCGGAAGTCGATGCGGCGCTCAACAAGCTGTTGCCGTCCGAAACCGCCGCGCCGGCGACGATCCACAAGGCGATGCGCTACTCCCTTTTCGCCGGCGGGAAGCGTATCCGGCCCGTCCTGTGCCTCGCCGGGTGTGAAGCCGTCGGCGGGAAACGCGCCGCCGCCATGCCCCTGGCCTGCGCCGTGGAATGTATTCACACCTACTCGCTGATCCACGATGATCTGCCCTGCATGGACGACGACGATCTGCGCCGGGGAAAACCGACCAACCACAAGGTGTTTGGCGAAGGCATCGCCGTGCTGGCGGGCGACGCGCTGTTGACCGAGGCGTTTGCCATTGTCGCCAAGGCCAAACCGCCCCGGGGCTACTCGATGCAGGCGCTGACGAGTGATCTCGCGTTCGCCGCCGGCAGTCTGCGGCTCATTGCCGGGCAGGTGCAGGACCTCGAAAACGAAGATCGCCGCGCGACTCTCGACGAGGTCAAGACCACGCACCTGAACAAGACCGCAGCCCTGATCACGACCTCGATCCGGCTCGGCGCCATGGCGGGAAACGCCCGTGCCGCCGACCTCAAGCGTCTCACCCGTTATGGTCAGGATCTCGGCCTCGCGTTTCAGGTCATCGATGACATCCTCGACGCGACCAGCACGCGGGAAGCCATGGGCAAAAGCGTGGGGGCCGACGCCAAAAACCACAAGTCCACCTTCCCCACCGTCCTCGGCCTCGATGAGTCACGTCAATACGCTGCCGAGCTCATCGCCGACGCGCACAAGCAACTGAAACCGTTCGGAAGCAAAGCCACGCCCCTCCACGCCATCGCCGATTTCTTCCTGACGCGGAAAAGTTAGACTCGGAATGGACTTGTTGTGCGAAGGTCTCCAGACCGCGCACATGCCCGGCCAACGGTCTTCCGTTCGGCGAGGTCAGGAGACCTTCGCCGAACCTGAGAATCGGTGGCGCTCAGCGTTCCATCGCCGCGAGAATCATCTGCGCAGCTCGCTGGCTTGCCCCTGTTCCGCCGAGAGTGTTCACGACGGTCGCCAGTTCCTCACGCATCGCCTCGCGCTTGTGGACGTTCCCCAGAAGTTCGAGCGCCGTCGCCGCGATGCGGTCAGGTTTGGCATCGTGCTGGATGAACTCGGGGATGATCGCGCGGCCCGCAATCACATTCGGCATGGCGAGCCAATTGACGGTCACGACCATGCGCCCTACCAGATAGGTCAGCCAGTTGACCTTGTAGACGACAATCATCGGGCAGCCGTAGAACGCGCATTCCATCGTCGCCGTGCCGCTGGCCGTGATCGCCAGCGTCGCCCGCTGCATCCATTTATGCGCCTTGCCGACTTCCACGGTCACGCGCGGATGCCTGATCATTCCGGCCATCGATTCGTTCACAGCCGCCGCAACAAATCTCGTCTCGGGTGGCATCCTGTCGACCACCTGCCGCATGATCGGCCAGATCTTCGCCACCTCGCGCTCGCGGCTGCCCGGCAAAAACAGAATGAGATTTTCCTCACGCGGCTCGGCGGGGGCCCCGCCTTCCCTCCCGATTCTCTCCGCAAAGGGATGCCCGACAAATTCCACTCGCAATTTCGGTGCGTGTTGGGCGTACCACTCTTTTTCGAACGGGAAAATCACCAGCATCAAGTCGACGTCGCGCTCGATCTGTTTCGCGCGGCTGGCGTGCCAGGCCCACAATTGCGGCGAAATATAGTAGATGACCTTGATGCCGCGTTTCTTCATCTGCGCGGCGAACCGCAGATTGAACCCGGGAAAATCGACCAGCACTACAGCGTCTGGTTTCCGTTTCTCGGCCTCGCGCACCAGGTCCCAGAAGATCCGGCGGAACTTGCCGTAGTTCTTGAGCACTTCCACCAAGCCGACCACGGCGTGCTCGGTCAGGTCGACCGACAATTCCATCCCCGCCGCCTTCATTTTCGATCCGCCCGCACCGAAGATTTGGATTTGCGGATCCTCGAGACGCAACGACTTGATTACCTCGGCTGCATGTGCGTCGCCGGATGCTTCCCCAGCGACAAACATAAGGCGACGCGGGTTCATGCTGTTCGTTCCCCTCCTCCGGAGGGGCTGGGGGTGGGTTTGCTTGTCGTTTCCTGTTGAATCCACATCTCAATCTGGTCCACCACAGATTGCAAATCCGCCACGACTTCCCGTTCGCCAAATCGCAAGAACCGCACGCCCAAGCTCTCCAATCGCTTCTGCCTTGCGACATTCCGCGCCCCCTTCACCGCGTGACTCCAACCGTCAATTTCAATGGCCAACCGCAGGTCCTTGCAGAAGAAATCTACAATGTAATCGTCCACGGGCCTTTGACCGTCGAAGTCGTAGCCGCACATCTGTTTCTGTTTGAGCTTCGTCCACAGCAATACTCCCCCATGAGTCATGTTCCTGCGCAAAGCGCGGGCGCGCCCCTTCAGAATCGGGTTGTAACGGATGATGGACTGGCGCATGACAGCAAATAGTAGCGACACCAACGCCTGATGACAACGACGGAACCCACCCCCTGCCCCCTCCAAAGGAGGGGAGCGGATGTTGATTGTCCCGGGCAACCCGCAGAGTTCCTCCCCTCTGTTGGAACCGTTAGTGGTGCGTAATCTGCCCCGTGATTTCCATTGCGAGTTCGAGCGCCTGCTTGGCGGCTTCGCCCGTGACCAGCGGGTCGCGGTGGAGACGGACTGATTCAACGAAATGCTGCAGCTCCAGTTTGAGAGGCTCGTCGCGCTCAATCGGCACAGGCTCGCGCACGATCTTCCGTCCCGCGAACTCGCTGACGATGCTGGCATGGCGCCCGGCCAGCAGCTTCTTGAGCAGGCCCGATTCCTGCGCGTCCTCGGACGCAACACGGTACAGCTCGCCCTCCTGCTTCATGTAATCGAGCGAGATGTACGCCGCGCCGTGTTCGGTGCGGCCGAAGATACGAATCTTGCGCATCTTCTCCGCGGAAACGCGGCTCGCGGTGATATTGGCCACGCAGCCGTTGGCGAATTTCAGCCGGGCATTGGCGATGTCCTCGCTCCCGCTCAACACAGGAATCCCGACGGCGTCCACGGTTTCCAGCGGCGACCGGACGAGGGACAGGACCACATCGAGATCGTGGATCATCAGATCGAGGACCACGCCGATGTCGGTCGAGCGCCCCGGGAACGGCGAGAGCCGATGGACTTCAATGAATCGCGCCTCCTGCAGCACCTCATTGAGATAACGCATCACGGGATTGAACCGTTCGATGTGGCCGACCTGCAGGACGCATTTGTTCTGGCGCGCGAGCGCCACGAGTTCTTCCGCCTCGCGCAGGCTGTCGGTGATCGGTTTCTCAACCAGAACGTGCTTGCCGCGCTCCAGAAACACCCGCGCCACCTTGTAATGCGTCTCCGTCGGCGTCGCCACGCTGACCGCATCGACAAAGTTGGCCAGTTCCGTGGCGCTCTCGAACGTCCCGCCGCCGACCTTCTCCGCGAGCGCGCGCACGCGGATGCTGTCCGTGTCGCATACACCCACGAACGAACACTGGCCATTGGAGCGTTTGGCCAGCTCGGAATACAATCGGGCGTGCTGCGAGCCGAGATGCCCGACGCCGACCACGCCCACTCGGAGGATGTCGCTCATGGGGAAGTCACCGCCAGCAGACAGACGCCGGCTTCGTTGGCCGCCCGCAGCAACGCGTCCTTGTCGAGTAGCAAACTGCTGCCGGCTTCGATGGCCATTACGGACACGTGCCCGGCCCGGCAAGACTCGATCGTCTTCACGCCGACGCAGGGAATATCGAACCGAAAATCCTGGTTGGGTTTGCTGACTTTCACCACCACCGCGCCGCCTTTCTCGCCAGCGAGCAGTCCGCCGCGGCGGATGCATTCGTCCGTGCCTTCGAAGCCTTCCACGGCGAGCACCGTACCCGTTTTGACGACCACGGTTTGGCCGATATCGAGTGCGCTGACGGCTTTGGCCATCTTCAGCCCGAATTCAATGTCCTCCCGTTGATCCTTGCTCGGCTTCGAGCGCGTGAGAACACCGGTCTGCGGCACCGCCTCACCGAGAAATGGGCGCGGGTCGACCAGTTCCACACCGTCCTTGGCCATCTCGGAGGCGATCGCGCCGAAAATCGTTTCCGCATTGCGCGTCTTGAGGCGAAACGCCACCGTCGTCATCCGCAAATCCAGCCGCAGATTTTTGAACAGGTTTGATGGCGCGATGCCGCCGGCCATCACGGCGCGTTTCACGCCGCGCGACGTGAACACCTCGATGAGTCTGTTGAGCTGGCCGAGCTTGATCCATTCGGCCTCATCGACGGCGCCCTCGATTTCAGGACTTGTTTCCCCATCGAACGCAGCCGCCACGATGCGCCCGACGCCACGCTGCCGCGCCGACCGCGCCAGAATCAGGGGAAAATCGCCGTTTCCTGCAATAATGCCAAGTGGCTCCATTTGCGAGATGCAATTCTTGCCGCTCCGTGCGCCGATGGCAAGGAAACATTCATCCGTTATCGCGTCACAGCCCGTGCAGGTATCGCGCGCTGGCCTCGACCGCCGGTAACGGATTCTCGGCTTCATACTCGACGATGATGGGCCAGCCGCGACTTCGAGCGAGCGGGATGATGGTCCGCCAATCGATGTCGCCCTGCCCGGCCGGAACGTCACGCCCGTCGCGGCAAAACTCCTTGGCGTGAATCATGCCGATTCGATCCGCGTTACGCCGGATGAATTCGCGGCTGCTGACTCCGCCACGCTCGACCCAGTATGTATCCACTTCGAGACGCAGAACGCTCGGATCGATTTCAGCCAACAGAATGTCCATGCCACAACGTCCGTCGGCGAACGGCGCAAATTCGTAGCCGTGATTGTGATAGAACAACGCGAAACCCTCGGAGCGGGCACGTTGCCCGAGCGCAGTCAGGCGTGCGGCCGCCTCAGAATATGCGGCGCGCCTTTGCTGTTTCTGCGGAAGCGCCGGCACCACCAACCGCGAGTTGCCAATCGCGCGCTGAAACTCCACCTGGTTCTCCCAATCAGATTCCAGAGTTTCCAGCGGGACATGCGCGCCGACTACGTGGAGTGTCGTTTCCGTTAGTATTTCCCGCCACTGCTCAGCCGACCAACCGTATGTCTGGGCGATCTCAACGCTGTCAAACCCCAGTGATGGAACGCGGCGAATTACAGCTTGGGGATCGGCAGCGGCTTCGTGCCGCAGGCTGTGCAACTGCAGGGCGAGTGAGTTCGGCATAGGCTCCCGCCAGCCCGGTGGAATCAGGCGCCCGCGGGAGCCAGACCTGGGCCATCAAGTGACCGCGCCGCGCGCACCGAACTTTGCAGCAGCGACATGAGCCCAACGTAGAGGAAACCCACCTGGAAAATGAACACGAACGGGACGAAGGTCCACTGGTTGTTGTTGATTGCCTGGACGACGACGAATGTGAAATACACTCCGAACGCCAGTTCGATGAATGGAAACAGTCCGCGCAAGGTCCGGTATTTGTTTTGCGTCCAGGATTCGCCGCGGCGTGACACGCCATATTTCGGCGTGCGAATGAACTCGCTGCGATGATTGAACATCGCTTCGAGCACGGCGCGGGCGTTGTTGACCGAGAGACCGACGCCGACCGCCATCAGCACGGGCAGAAACAGCAGCCGCTTCCACCATTGCGCATGGAGTTCGCGTTGGGCGCAGAAGTAGAACGCGCTGATCGAGACCGACCCTGCGATGAACAGCGGCAAATCGACCAACAGCATCTTGGTCCACGGATTGCCGCCCGAAGCCTGATACGCTCCCGCCGACGCGGACGAATGGAGGCACACGCAGAGCACCAGGAGCAACAGATAGCCGTAGTTGCTGGTCAGATGGGCGGTGCCTTCGAACTTGATCTTGAACGGCACGTTGCTGCGCCAGAGCATCGGCAGCACTTTCTTGCTGGTTTGAATCGACCCCTTTGCCCAACGGTGCTGTTGCGATTTAAACGCGTTCATCTCGACAGGCAGTTCGGCGGGCGTCACAATCTCGGGCAGAAACAGGAACTGCCAGCCGTTGATCTGCGCGCGATAACTCAGGTCGAGATCCTCGGCGAGCGTGTCGTGCTGCCAACCGCCCGAACTCTGGATGCAGGTGCGCCGCCAGATGCCGGCGGTGCCGTTGAAATTGAAGAACCGGCCCGACCGCGCGCGCGCCGTCTGCTCGATGAGGAAATGGCCGTCCAGCAGCATCGACTGAATCTTGGTCAGCAACGAATACTGCTCGTTCAGGTGACCCCAGCGGGTCTGGATCATCCCGATCTTCGGGTCGGTAAAGTAGTGAATCGTTTTCTGGAGGAGGTCGCGCTGCGGGACGAAGTCGGCATCGAAAATCGCAATGTATTCTCCCGTGGCCTGATGCAGGCCGTTTTCGAGCGCGCCCGCTTTGTACCCCGTGCGGTCGGACCGCTGGATGTGCTGCACATCAAAGCCCCGCTCACACAACTGCGCCGTTTTCCGGGCGACGATCTCCGTGGTCTCATCGGTCGAATCGTCCAGCACCTGCACCTCGAGCCGGTCCTGTGGGTAATCGAGGGAGGCGACGGCTTCGAGCAACCTCTCCGCCACGTACATCTCGTTGTACAGCGGCAGTTGCACCGTCACCTTGGGCAGTTCAGTAAAACGACCTGCCGGCTGGGGTGTCTCCCGACGATGGCGGAAGTACAGGAAGATCATCCAGAACCGGTGAACGCCGTAACACGACAAGCACACCAGAACCACGAAATAAATTATCGTTCCAACCAAATGAAGCGCTTGCATAACCTCCTGAAACAGAACCAACTCGCGGTGGCCCGTCGCGAATACTTTCCGCCACGAGCGGTCGCTCCCCCCGGCACCCACATGCGACCGGCCTGCGTAGCCGGAACCACAACTCGGTGTGGCGACGGCCCGCAGCCAAAAATCAAACTTGACCCCTCTTCCTCGGGTGAGCCATCCTCACAGTGGCCATCATGTCAAAGCGCGATAGGGAATCAAGCCCAAAAACAGTGCTTAAATCCGCTCCCGGCAAAGCCTTAACGCTCAAACAGGCTGCGCGCTGGGCCGCAGCAGCGCGTCGTCGCGGTCGGCGCGTGGTGGCGACCAACGGATGTTTCGACCTGGTGCACTTCGGGCATGTGAGCTATTTGCAGCGCGCCCGCAAGCTCGGTGATCTGCTGGTTGTGGGGTTGAACGGAGACCGCTCGGTGCGCGAACTCAAAGGACCGGGCCGTCCCCTCGTGCCGCAGCGTCAACGCGCCGCCGTTCTCGCCGCGCTGGCCTGTGTCGACGCCGTGGTCATTTTCCCCCAGAAACGCGCCCACCGGTTCCTTGCCGTTGTGCGGCCCGACGTTTACGTCAAAGGCGGCGATTATCGGCCGGAAACCCTGGATGCCCGCGAGCGGGCCGTGTTGACCAACCTTGGCAGCCGGATTCGCATTCTGCCATTCGTCAAAGGGTTCTCCACGACGCGGCTCATCGAACGCATTCGCCAAACCGGGTGCTGACGTGCGCGCGACGTGCCTATTGCTCGGCTTGTCGATCTGGCTTGCTGCCGGCTGCGCGTCCCCGGCTGACAAGGCCCGACAGGCCGCGCTGCAAGACTACAACCGCACCCAGCGCGAGGTGGCGGCCTACGCTCGTGCCAAAGTGAATCTGCTTACCGCCGCCACCAAGATGTTTCGTTCGTCGGTCGGACGCTGGCCACAGACCTACCAGGAATTTGGCAACTACATCGCGGCGAACAGCCTGCCCTTCGATATGCTGGCGTTCAACGACGTCACGTTCTCCACCTTGAAGGATGGGAGTCTTCAGATCTACTACGACGTGAACTGCAGCGGCTTCAACACCAAGCAGTATCAGTTCACCCAGACGGGCACCGTGAACATCAAAACGAAATAGCGGCTAGCGCGAGACCAGTTCGCCCGCGGGCTCGGCTTCGTCTTCCTCCAGCTCGACCTCGGCGATGTATTTCCGCGTGGCGGCGGGCAACTCGTGCCAGATCTTGACGGCGATGATCCCACCGAGAATCGCGAACGGCATCAGAAACACCGGCCACCAGTGCCAGTTGTGCGTCGTGATGTAGCCGAGACAGGCGGATTGCAGCCCACTGCCCAGATACGCAAAACCATCCACGATCCCCGAGGTCGTCGCCGTCGCCTTGCGTCCGCCGAAATCGGTCGCGGCCGTGCCCGACATCAACGATGTGATGCCGATCGCCGCCATGACGATCATCAGCCCTGACACCCCGGCGATCGCCGGCGACACGAACAAGAACCGCGCCATCACTGCCGCCATCACCAGAACCAGCCCGCACGACAACCCGGCCGGCGGACCACGCCGCGATTGGAACCAGCGGTCGGAAATCAATCCGCCCGCGAACCCGCCGACAATTCCAAACATACAGACGAGAAACCCCCAGTTCTTCAAAAACAGCTCCGCGCCGGGCTGTCGCACCTGATGCGCGAAGATCGGGTACCACTGCACGATCCCGTTGCGGAACACGCCGGACGTCAACTCGACTCCCGCGATCATCAGCAACAGCGGGCTCGTAAAGACTTTCTTCAGCAGGTCGAGAGAGGTGAATTCCACGTGCATCTGGCCGGAAGACGCATCACAAGTATCGAATGCGGGGAGCCGGGCTTGCTCGGGCGTGTCGTGGATCAGCCACCAATCCAGCAGCGCCCAGGCAATCAATATCGCCGCCGGGATGAAAAACACCGCCCATGTCGCGTCCACGGATTGCGATGGCATCGCAAACATCTGCCGCAGCAGGCCCGCAAACCAACCCGGCGAATGTTGAGCCCGCGTCATCTCGACGATGGCCGCGCTCCAGTCAAATGCGAAGTACACTCCCACCGATATGAATGTCCCAAAGATCGCGCCGAACATCCCGCGCTCCCGCACATGAAACCAGTACGCCTTGACCTTGA
This sequence comes from Verrucomicrobiia bacterium, assembly GCA_035541135.1. GTDB lineage: Bacteria > Verrucomicrobiota > Verrucomicrobiia > Palsa-1439 > Palsa-1439 > Palsa-1439. Next base: position 65,775 of record DATKNW010000055.1, on the reverse strand, counting down.
TGATCGAGACCGCGCCGTAACTCTGGAAATACATGTTCACCGCGTACACCACCGAAAACGCCAGCACGAGATTGATCCGCAGTTGATGCGTGGCGACGAGATACGTCAGCACGCCGAGGGCGATATTCGCCAGCGATGCCCCCAGCGCCGCGATGATGATGCCGCGTTTGCCGCCGATCTTGTCCACGAGTGGGCCGTTCACCAGGAACGACATCGCGTAGGTCCACGTGCCGGCGGCAAAAATCCACCCGAAATCCGTGTTGGACATCGTCGCCCCGAGCGCGTTCTTGGCCACATTCAGATTGTAGCGCCCCATGTACAGGAACGCGTAGGTCATCCCCAGCGGAAACCAATTAATGAACCGCCGCAGCATGAACCGACGGCTGTGATGGAGCGGATTGTTGTAAAAATACAGCCCAATCGCTACCACGAGACAAAGGCCAACAATGCTGGCGTACATTTAGAAGATTTCTCCGACGACTACGGCCTCGCAAACGAACAGCGTCAACGACTGAATACCTGATCGGGGTCAGAACTGTCAACGTTTCTCTATGGCGGAAATGTTACAGAATGGTGACGACATCGTCACCGACAAACCTGCCAGCCTTGAATTCCCAAGCCCGCCTCCGTCATCATAAAGGCACGCTCAACACGAGCCCGGGTACGCACCATGAACAACACCAACACGCCCGCCAGTTTCCGCCTCGATCCTCTCCGCGACGAAGCCGGCGACATCACCCGCCGCGATTTCCTCAAAACCGCCGCGGCCACCGCCGCCATCATCGCCACGGGAGGCTTCGCGCTTGCCGCCGACTCGAACACCGACATCCCGCGCCGCAAACTCGGCCGCACCGGCGAGCAGGTCTCGCTCGTCGGTCTCGGGGGCGCTCATCTCGGGCGCCAAAGCGAACCCGACAGCATCCGCATCATCCGCACCGCGCTCGATAACGGCATCAACTTCCTCGACAATGCCTGGGACTACTACGCCGGCGAGTGCGAGCGGCGCATGGGCCGCGCGTTGCGCGACGGCTATCGCGACCGCGCGTTCCTGATGACCAAGATCGACGGCGCACCCGCAAGGTTGCCCGGGCCCAATTCGACGAATGCCTCCAGCGCTTGCAGGTCGACCACGTCGATCTCATCCAAATCCACGAGGTCGGTCTCGCCGATGACGGCGACCGCGTGTTCGGAACCGGCGGCGCAATCGAGGCGCTCCTCGACGCGAAGAAAGCCGGCAAGACGCGTTTCATCGGGTTCACCGGCCACAAGAATCCTGACCTGCATTTGAAAATGCTCGAGACCGCCGCCGCCCACAACTTCCGTTTCGACACCGTGCAGATGCCGCTCAGCGTCATGGACGCGCATTTCCACAGTTTCGAGAAGACGGTTCTGCCCGTGCTCGTCCAGCAACAGATCGGCGTGCTCGGCATGAAGTCGCTCCGCTTCGGCGCAGCGCTGCAAAGCCAGACCGCCACCGCCGTCGAGTGCCTCCACTACGCGATGAATCTGCCCACCAGCACCGCCATCACCGGCTGCGATTCGATGGCCATTCTCCAGCAAGCCATCGACGCCGCCCGCAGTTTCCGGCCCATGACCGCCGATCAGGTTTCCGCGCTGCTCGCCAAAACCGCCGACGCCGCCAGCACCGGCCAGTACGAACCCTTCAAAACCTCTCACATGTTCCATACGACCTTCTATCACCCCGAGTGGCTCGGGTGAGCAGCGTCGTCGCGCCGAAACTGCCGTTCGGCGCAACGGAAGATCTCCTCTCTCCTCCGGGGGAGAGTAGCCCCGTTGGCTATTGCACGCCGCCAAACTCGTATCTCACGACCTCAGTCTCCTGTCCGTCGCAGCAGGACGGGCTCTTCGAACAATCCTGGCCCAACCATAGGCCAAACCCTGAAACGAGTTGCCTTCGACGAGATTAGGCGACGAACCATGGGGTTGTGTTGCGGATTTGTTGTCCTGCGCGTTGAAGCGTTGGGACGTGTTGCCAAGGTTTGGGAGTATTGCGGCGGACGTATTCCTTCGTCAATGATCAAGGTCCGCCGATCCGCATGAACGGCCAGTTGCGCGGTGAATTATTCGCCGTGGGTCACGTCGCACGCCGTCCATCTTCAAGCCGTCCGAGAAGCCGAAGTAAACCATCCAATATTGTCAGCGGGTGCGGCGGGCAGCCGGGGACGTAGAGGTCAACCGGTACAACACTGTCCGCACCATTGTGTTGTTCTGGGTGGTTGATGTAAGGGCCTCCACTGATTGCGCACGCGCCAACGGCAATGACAATCTTCGGCGATGGCACCGCGTCGTAAGTCTTCTTCAACGCCAGCCGCATGTTCTCGGTCACGGGTCCGGTAATCAGCAGGCCGTCCGCGTGGCGCGGTGAGGCAACCATCTGGATCCCAAACCGGCCGAGGTCAAAAACCACCGTGCTCAACACATTCACATCCGCCTCGCAGCCGTTGCACCCACCGGCGCTGACCTGTCGCAATTTCAGGGACCGGCCGAAGAGTCGGCGCGTCTTTTTGTCGAGCGCGTCCGCCAGCTTGAGGCTTTCGCCACTTAACACGAGAGTTTCACGCTGGCGCGCCGCCAATCGAAAGTCCTGCGTGTAACGGATCGCCTGTTCCGGACACGCCTCGACGCAGTCGGTGCAAAACAAACACCGACCCAGATCCAGTCGCAACCCCTGGCCATCAATTGCGATCGCGTCGGTCGGGCAGGCCTCGGCGCAATCGCGGCAGCCGACCGGGCATTTGGACCGATTCACCACCGGCGTGCCGCGAAACCGATCAGGTACCGTCGGTTGACCCTTGGGGAAAGAAATTGTGCGATGACCTTGCCGCAGGCGAATGACGACGTTTCGAAACATTGGTTACCTCACAAATCGTGACCGCAGTAAGACAAATTGAAGCTCTTGTTGCACAGCGGGAAGTCGGAGATTTGCTGGTTGCGCAGCGCCAACGCCAGGCCGAACCAGTTATGGAACGACGGATCAACCACCTTGTAGCGGGCGAATCGTCCGTCTGTGTCCGTCAACGCCACATGGCAAATCTCTCCGCGCCAGCCTTCCACCATGGTGACGACTGCCGCGTCGTTCGCCAGCGGGCCGACCGTTGCGCGCACGGGGCCGGCGGGCAGCGCGTCGAGTTGCTCGCGCACGAATGCCACCGACCGCTCGATTTCCAGCCAGCGCACATACGCCCGCGCGAACACATCGCCCGTGTGACAGGTCGAGACGGGAATCTGCCCGAACCGGTAAATCCCCGACGGGAATTCATGACGCGCATCCCGCTCCAGTCCGCACGCCCGCGCTACCACGCCGACCAGCCCGATCTCGCGAGCGGTCTCCGCCGTGAGCGCGCCGGTTCTCTCGAAGCGCCCGCGCACGGACGAGGTGTTCCACAGCAGGTTTACCGCACTCCTCACATCGCGCAGCGCCTGCTCCAGCCGATCACGCAACTGACCGATACGCGCCTCGTCCATGTCGAAGCCCACGCCGCCCGGCCTGACCAGTCCCCGGCCAAACCGGCTACCGCACACCAGCGCCGTCATGTTCAGGAAATCGCCGCGCAAGCGCCCACAGAATGACTGCGTCGGCAGATAGCCCACGTCACCCGCCAGGGCGCCGAGATCGCCGGTGTGATTGGCCAGCCGCTCCAGTTCCAGCGCCACGCCACGCAAGACTTGCGCCCGGGCCGGTGGCTTGCAGCCCGCCAGGGCTTCGACGGCCTGACAGTATGCGGTTGCGTGGCCGATCGTCGTGTCGCCCGCCAGTGTCTCCACGTAATGGATCGTCCGTTTGTCCGGTCCGCCCACCAACGCCCGCTCCACGCCGCGATGTTGGTAGCCGAGTGAAATCTCCAGGTGCAACACATCCTCGCCATGACACTGGAAGCGGAAATGCCCGGGCTCGATAACGCCCGCGTGCACCGGCCCCACTGCCACTTCGTGCACTTCCTCGCCTTCGACCCGATAGAAATCGGTCACGCCGACGAGCCGCTGTTCGCTGGCGGCCCGGCCCTGGCCGTCGTAGCCGGGGCGTTGCGATGCGACGAAACGCACCGGCTTCAGCCACGGATGGTCTTGCGGGGTCACGCCGCATTGCTCGGCGATCTCGCGCTCGAACAGATGAACCTGCGGAACGTCCGGCGTCAACGACGGATAGTCGCCGCTGATTTCCGTGTCGACCAACTCCAGCGTCCCCGATACGCCGTCCGCCAGCACACCGAGTACGGGCGTGCTGCCGTTGCCCGTCAGGCCAAACATCGCGGCGACGCGCGCCCCGTCGCGCACACGCTCAATCACTTGTCGGCGAAATTCCGCGACGCTCTGCCGGGGAATCTCTGGGCGGTTCCGGAATTCGCCGTTGTGGAGCGGAAGGGTCATTACGGTGCTCCCACCAATCGGGCCGAGTCCTGGAGCAGTTGCGTCAGCCGGCCCGGCACATAAACGCCCAGCATCAACACCACCGTCGCCAGCCCCGCGGGCGGCACAACTGCCGTCCAGGATTCACGTCGCGGTTCCACGCGCGCCTCGACGCCCTGGGCCATCCGCAGCGCAATTGTCGCCATCCCGATGAAAATCACCGCCAGCAGTGCCAGGTATGTCACCGCCACGCCGGTGCGCCCGGCATCCAGCGCCGCCTTCAAGATTGTGAACTCGCTGAAGAACGGGCCGAACGGCGGCGAGCCCGTAATTGCCAGCAAGCCTGCCACCCAGAGTACACCCGTCACCGGTAGGCTCCGCAACACTCCTCGCACATCCGCTGTGGATTTCGTGCCGTAGGCACCGAGGATGTTGCCAGCCACGAGGAACAGCATCGCCTTCGTCAGCGAGTGATTCAGGGCGTGCAGCATCGCGCCGAACACACCGGCGCCGCCCAATCCCACGCCGAGAGCGAGGATGCCCATGTGCTCGACGCTGGAGTAGGCCAGCATCCGCTTGAAATCCGTCTGCCCGACAATGAACACCGCCGCCACCGCCATCGAAATCAGTCCGAAGTCGACCAGCAGTCCCCGGGAAAAATCGCCGAGTCCTGCCGCAGCGCACACCTGCTGGGTCCGAATGATTCCCAGAAACGCGCAGTTCAACAGCGCGCCGGACAACAGCGCCGAAATGACCGACGGCGATTCACTGTGCGCGTCCGGCAGCCATGTGTGCAGCGGCGCGAGCCCCATCTTGGTCCCGTAACCGACCAGCACCAACAGAAACCCCGCCTTCAGCCAGGGCACGTTGAGTTGACCGGCTCGCGCGGCCAGTTCGGCGAATACCAATGGCGTCGGACCGGCCGCCACCGCCAGAAAGAAATTGCCCAGCAACGCCAGTGCGATCCCAACCGAACAGATCAGGAGATATTTCCAGACAGCTTCGAGGGACCGGTGATGGCGGTGGAAGTAAATCAAGGGGGCGCTGGCCAGGGTCGTTGCCTCCACCGCCACCCACAGCAGACCGACGTGCTGGCTCACCGTCACCAGCGTCATCGCCGCCAGGAACAACAGCAGACAACCGGTGAACGTGGCTTCGGGCGCATTGGAGAACAGGAAACCCTCGGTCGCATCGCGAGCCACGCGATCATGCTCGCGTCGCAGGTAGGGGACCGCATACGCCGTCGCCATCAGGAACAGCGCGCTCGTGATGCTCAGAAACAGGAGTCCCGCCGCATCCAGCGCCAACCACCCGCCCGCCGTCGCGGCCGGTCGCCACACCCAGCACGCCACCGTCAGCCCGGTGTGCGTTATGGCGGTCCCAATCAACAGCGCGCGGCGCAACGAATCGTTGCGCATGAAGAACGCGCCGCCACCGATCGCCGCCGGAATCAAAATCAGAGCAAGCACCGTCATCGTCAGTCCTTCAGGGTCGTTAGTTCCTGGGTGTCGATGTGATCGAACTCGCGGCTGATGTGGAAAATGGCAATGCCCATCACGAACACCGCCACGAACACGTCCAGCATCACGCCGAGTTCCACCAGCAGCGGCGACTCCCGCACCAAACCCACGCCGAACGTGTAGATGCCATTCTCCATCACCAGAAACCCGAGCACCTGGCTGATCGCTTTTTTGCGCGCTACGATCAGAAACAAACCGACCAGGATGGAGAACAAGGCCACCGCCACCAGCACCGGCGAATGCGCTCCCCCCGGCAACGGCAGCCGCTGCGCCAGCCACAACGACACCCCCAACGCCGCCACACCGGCCAGCAGCGAGGCAATCGGTCCGACGAACGGTTCGACCTCGCGGTCCACGTCCGCCGACCGCAGCGCCCGCAACAGCAGCCACGGGAACACCACGCCCTTCAGCACCGCGCCGCCCACCGCCACCAGCCACACGCTCGACGATGATTCGCCGTGATGCGCCAGCAGCGCCAGTAGTCCAAGCAGAATTCCCTGCACCGCCACCGTGCGCACGCTCGCGCCGATCCGGCTTGCTCCCAGCAGTCGCAAGTTGGTCAGCACGATCAGAATCAAGATGGTATCCGGAGTCATTGCGTCACCTCAGCGTCAGAATCAGCGCGAACGCCGCCAATGCGCCCGCGCCCACCAGCAATTGCGGCACACGCAGCAACCGCAGCCGCGCCATCGAAGATTCGACCACTCCCACGGCCACCGCCACGGCGAACATCCCGCCCAGCGCCGCGACCGCGTCCAGCCGCGGGTGGCCCGTGCGCACGGGCAACATCAGCGCCACCAACAACGCCGCCAACACCCACAATTTCAATGCCGCGCCATACAGGATGAACGCAAGATCCGGCCCACTGTGGTCGAGCACCATCACCTCGTGGATCATCGTCAGTTCGAGATGCGTGTTCGGATCGTCCACGGGAAGACGCGCGTTCTCGGCCAAGAGCACCACCATCAACGCCGCAGTCACCAGCGCCAACACGGGGCCAGCTTGCCGCCAGGTCTCCAGCGACACGGCAGCGGACATGCCGGACAGTGACAGACACCCGGTCAACCGCGCGACCGCGGCCAGCCCGAGCAACAACGCCGGCTCGGCCAGTGCCGAGAACGTCACCTCGCGGCTCGCTCCCATTCCCTCGAAGCTCGATCCGGTATCCAACGCCGCCGCCACGGTGAAGAACCTCATCAATCCCAGCATGTACGCGAGCAGGATCAAATCCCCCGTAAACGCCAGCGGCGCCGGCTCGTTGCCGAGCGGTACCAGGGCCGTCGCCACCACCACGGCTGCCAAGCCGACAATTGGGCCGGCCCGGAACACCCGGGTCGTCGTCCGGCTATACACCGCGCCCTTTCGCAGCAACTTCGCGAGATCGTAATACGCCTGAAGCAATGGCTGACCACGCCGTCCCGCGAACCAGGCCTTGGTGCGGTTGATCACACCCAGCATCAGCGGCGACAACGCCAGCGCGAGTAAGGGTTGGATGAAGGAGGTGGCGCGCATCGTTTAGCCCAGCTTCCACACCAGCAAAACCAGCAATGTCAGCGCGATGTACAGCACGTAGAGCTGGATGCGGCCTTGTTGCAACCAGCGCATCCGCGCAAGCACCCAGCCCACACCGGAAAATGCCGGCTCATACAACGCTACCCGTGCCGCGTCGGGGGTCGCGGTGGATAGCGACGCGGCACGCGGGAAATATCCTTCGGGCGCAGCCAGTGTGCGCCGCGGGCGCAGCAGCGGCGCGAACAACGTCGTCAGTGGTTGGGCAAACGACGAGGCGGTATATTGCATTCGTGCCGATGGTTGCGCGTAGCCGCAGTCCCAGGTAACGGTTTCCGCCACCGTCCGCCCTCTCAGCAATCGGCGGCGCCACCACGCCAGCCCGGCCACGAGTACCAGAAACGCGACGGTGCCGGTGATCACGAACCGCAGGGGAGTGGCAGCGTTGGCCAACATCTCACTGACTGTCTCCGGTGCCAGCCCGCTCACCAGTGGGAGCACACTCGCCAATGGTCGCACCACGAACGGTGCGCAAAGACCGATCAGCGCGCAGCCGACGGCCAGCAGCGCCATTGGCCAACGCATCGCCGCACCGGCCTCGTGCGCGTGCGCCGCGTGCTCGCTCCGGGGTTCGCCGAGAAAAACAACTCCAAACGCTTTCGTGAAACAGGCGGCAGCCAGGCCGCCGATCAGCGCCAGACCGGCAATCGCTGCCAGCAGCGGCACGGCCACGCCAGCGCGTTGTGTGACGCCATTAAACGCGCCGAGGTAAATCAGAAACTCGCTGACAAAACCGTTCAGCGGTGGCAGACCTGAAATCGCCACTGCGCCCACCAGAAATGTCGTTGCCGTCCACGGCATCCGTTTGGCCAGTCCGCCCAGATGATCAATCTCCCCCGTCCCGGCGCCATGCAACACTGACCCGGCGCCGAGGAACAGCAGCCCCTTGAACAATGCGTGGTTCAGCACGTGCAGCAACCCGCCACCGAAACCCAGTACCGCCAGCACGGGCGACCCGTTGCTCACGCCAACCAGCCCGACGCCCAAGCCCAGCGCGATGATGCCGATGTTCTCCACGCTGTGGTAGGCAAGCAGGCGCTTCAGATCATGCTGTGCCAGCGCAAACAGCACGCCGAGCACGCCCGATGTCAGCCCGACACCGATGAGCACCCAGCCCCACCACGCCGGCGGCGGACCGAGAAACATCAGCGTGCGCAGCAGTCCGTAGATCCCCATCTTGATCATGACGCCCGACATCAGGGCCGACACATGACTGGGCGCGGCCGGGTGCGCTTCCGGCAGCCAGACATGCAACGGCATGAACCCCGCCTTCGTTCCGAAGCCCACCAGCGCCAACAAGAACATCGCACTGGCATTGGCGGAAGAGTACCGGTCAAAATCGAGCGAGCCGCTGTTGCGTCCGAGCAACACGAACATAGCCAGCAGAAACGCCGTGCCGAGATGTGACGCCACGAAATACGTCCAACCCGCCTCGCGCACGCTGTCCTGTTCGTGATCGAGCGTTACGAGGAAGTACGACGTCAGCGCCATCGTCTCCCAGGCGACCAGGAACAGCACGCCATTGCGGGCTAGCACCACCAGCACCATGCTCGCGACCAGCAAATTATAAAAGAACCACACCGCCCCGAGCGACTTGCGCCCGCGCCAGGCCTGCAGATACTCCGTGCCGTACACAGCGGCCAGTGCAGACAGGCCGAAGATCGGCAGGAGAAAGAACGCCGAGAGCGGGTCCACTTGAACAAAGAATGCGCCATAGGGCACGTTCCACGCGAGTCGCAACGACTCGGTCGGCGCACCAAACAGAACGGGCACGGTAGCGATCAACCCAATGACGCAGGCCACCACCGCGCCGCAGGCGCCGAGCGCCGTTGCCGCCCGCGGCGATCCGCTGGCCAACAGTGCGGCCAGGGCGCTGCATACAAGAACCGCGACGGCAACCAGCAACCCCGTCATCGTTGCCCCTCCTTGGTGGCAGCGATGACAGGCCGGGCAAGGCCGGCTTCAATGCGATGCGCTTCTGTCAGGATTTCGTCCGCCGATGCGCGACGCGCTACAGCTGACTTGAATCCGGCATCGTGCAGCGCAAACGCCAAACGCGACAGCAAGTGCAGGTGCGTCCGCACTGTGGGACTGATCAGCGAAAACAATGCGTGCACTGGTTTGCCGTCCATGGCGCCGAATTCGATGGGAGTGGCGAGCAGACAAAGGCTGACCATGGCTTTCGGAACATGCAGCACGACGGGATTGCGCACGTGCGGAATCGCGATGCCGTCGCCAACGCCCGTGGATTGCAGGGCTTCGCGCGCCAGCAACACGTCGAAGAGAAGCTCACGATCCACGTTGTCGGGAAGGGGCATGTTCCTGACAATCTCCCGCAATGCCGATTCGCGGTCGGAAACGCCAACTCCGTGGAAGACGCCCCCGGCCTGCAGCGCAGCGGCCAAGCTGGGTGGCGGTCCAGAACCGTTTTCCTGTCCACCGAAAATCTCGCTGGAGAGATGGATCTGACGCGCCGTGGCCCATTCCAGCAACTCGGCACGGTTGAATCGGTACTGGCCGCTGATCTGGCTGGCGGGCAAGCCTTTGTCCCTGATCCACTCGTAGATTCTCTTCTCCGGGACGGCGAACAGCTTCGCCACTTCACGAACACGCAATTCCATGGTTTGTTTTCTCTATCCTTTCAAACAAAAAGGCTCCCCGGCTCAAGAATCATTCGCTCGTGCGGAATATTACGCGACCTGCCCCGACGCCTGCTTGTTCAGTCGGGTGATGCTTCCCGCCCCACTCACGCTCACTTTGCTCAGCATGTCCAGCAACTCTTCGGGCTGGTTGCACGCCATCAGTGCGGTCAACCATCCGGCCAGCCGCGATTGCCGGGCCAGTGCCGACCCGACGGACAGATATAATGGCGCATCGACTGATGGGACGCCAATCAGAAACACCGCGTGCACCTGCGAGCCGTCCCGCCAATGAACTCCCTCTTTGGAAAGTCCCAGCGCAACAGAGAAACGATGAATTCCGTGCCCCCGCGCGTGGGGAAAAGCCACTCCGCCTTCAATCGCTGAAGACGAGAGGTAATCGCGTTGCAGAGCCTCCTGGAAAAATGCCAGTGAATCCTCGATTCGCCCCGCACCTTGCAGTCGGTTGCTAAGCGCATGAATCGCCGTCGCTTGGTCCGCACCGAGCAATTGCGGAACCAACAAGCTCAACTCTGTAAAATCCCCCATGGTCATCGTCATGACATCATCTTAAACAATCCGTGTGCCAGTCCACATCGCCGTCACATAACCGCTTGGGGCAGAATGTACTGCGTGTCCACGGACAAGAGAGCCTGCGCCGATGAGGAGGATTGCGGGCGTCTGTGGCGCAAGTTTTGCACTCCGTCGGGGCCAACGCGTGCAGTAGCAAATCGACCAATCCTGTCGCCGACAGCGTAGGTCGTGGGTCTTGCACGCTGTATGTGCTTCCTTGTGCAACAATTGTCCAAAAGCTCTGGTTCGATCCTGCAACACGCAAGCGGAAACGCCCTACGGCTCTGTAACCACCAGCAGTCAAGCGGGTTGGGCGGATCGTGCCTTGCATGGCATCGCTAATGCCTTAACCAGCCGCAAGTGTGATTCGCGCGATTAACCGAAGGAGATAATCATCCATGACTCAGCCAACTCAATCGACCACTCAACCGACTCAACAGCTCACCCCTCCAACGCAAAAAGAACACGTCGCCGCGGCAGGAGAAACTGTCGAGCAAATCGCCAAGGTCTATGGGGTGCCCGCGAAGTATTTGCGTCAGCTCAACAAATTGAGCGGTCCGGTCCAACCCGGCCAGAAGCTCAGGATCCCCATGGCGCGAGCGGCTGCAGCGTCAGCGTCGCGCCCAGTCACCTCGGCAAAGACAATGCCCGCACAGGCGGCATCAGCGCCGGCAGGAACGACACCCGGTGGAACCAAGTAATCAGGTTTCGGCTGTAGTCCGCCACGAGGAGCAACCGGCTCGTCCGACGAAACACCGCGTGTTGCCAGGGGAAACGCTGGAAGGCATTGCGGACCGGTATGGCCTGTTTACGTTTGAACTACGGCAAGCCAACGATTTGTGGGCGCGAGCGCTCGAACCGGGCGAGACATTGACGATCCCCGTTACGAATCCGCAACAGAATCCGGCCACCAAAGCCTGACAGCCATCAACAGCGGTTCGTTGCCAGTCCGTGTCGAAGGCCCGGCCATTTGACACGGCGGATGCGAAAGGTCATGCGACCTGCGTGGTCTTGGAAGTCTGAATAACGCAGTCTTTGTCCGGCCCAGACCGTGATGGCTGCCAGTAGTACCACCAAGGGAAACAACTGCGGGTCGAGGAACGCTTTCGGATCAGACCGTTTCACGGTCTCATAGGAGTTCAGAATGTCAGACGGGATGTCCTGGCGCAATCTGGCAATCCGGGTCTGCAGTAGAAGCGTCTCGTGCGGACTCAGGTGTCTCCGACCGTCCTGCTGCGCAAATCGCTCCAAGCGTTGCAGCGCGGTCACGAGCTTCACGAGCGTCCGGAAGTCAATCGGGCGTTCTGCTTTCATCGGACTGTCACCCGATGGTTGGCGAGAAGGAGGCGAATTTCGCTGCGATGCCACTCGTTCACCCTTCCTTTTCAATGGATCGCGGGGACATGGCTTTGATGGCGGCCACAATGTCGGTTTGCTGTTTGATCCTGCCGTCGGAGTCGATCATGCGAAAGGCATCGCGCAGCGAGCGCGAAATCCCCGTAATTGTCATTTCTCCGCCGTTGGACCGAAACCATTCGGCGCAGATGACGAAGCCGCCCACAGCCAGCGTACTCAGTGTCGTCACTTCGGAGAAATCCACGATGACCCGACGCCGACCCTCGCGCGCCAATCGCTTGAGCGTCCTCTCGAGTGCTCCAAGCTCAATCATCTCCATCGGGCCTCCGGCAGACAGGATGGTCAAATCGTCCCGCCGTCGTTCTTGAAGCTCAAATGGCCTTTGGATGCTAAAACCCGCCACCGAATTCATACCTTGCCTCGCTTGCCATTGCCTTTAGCAACGACGGTGCCACCTTGGTGCGTCGATTGCGAAATCCATTAGGCAGCAGCACGTTAGCGTTCACCTGCTGGCTGCCCGTCCGCGCATGCGATGCGTGCGTCGCTGTCTCCGTGCAAGTCTTGCACAACATCACAAAGGCGTTGTGCAATCCCATACCCATTCTTGCTCGGGCCGCAAATCGTGTTACCATCGAGTTTGTGGAACGAATCCTTGCCAAGGCGATGGGACAGCCTGTTCCGTCGCAGGAACTGCAGCGGTTGACGCAGGAGCAGAAGCGCGAGCTGTTGACCCGATTGCTCGCGCATGTAGCTCATGAACTTCGCAATCCACTCAGCTCGCTTGACATCCATGTGCAGTTGCTCGAAGAAGACGTGGAAGTTGGCGGCGCGGACCTCGCGCAACGGACCTTCGACCGATTCCAGATCATCCATGGCGAGTTGCATCGGCTGGAAAACGTAGTGACGCGCTTCTTACAGCTCGCCGGCCCACCTTCTTTGAGCTTGGTGCCCCTCTCGGTGAATAAATTGATCAGTCATACCTGTGATTTGTTGCGACCACAGGCGCAAGAACGGGGCGTCGATCTGGTCGTCGAGTTGGGTGACGCGCTGCCAGAAGTTCAGGCCGACGCCGATCAATTGATCCAGGCGTTCATCAATCTGGTCATCAATGCTCTGCAGGCCGCCTCCAAAGGAGGGCATGTGGTCGTGCGCACGGCGGCGCGCGCGACCGACGTGACCGTCGAGTTCATCGATGATGGCGCTGGAATCGCGCCCGAGAATCAGGACAGGATTTTCGAGCCGTACTTTACCACCAAGGCCGGTGGCAGCGGTCTGGGGTTGTGGATCACCCAACAAATCGTGCACGCCCATGGCGGTACGTTGCGCGTCGAAAGCGCATCAAGTAAGGGGGCGACGTTCATCCTCACACTACCCGTTCGCTTGCCGCATGGATAAATCCAGAATTCACATCCTTGTCGTAGAAGATGAACCGGGCCTGTGCACGGGTATTCAGGAAGCGCTCCAGCGCGAAGGCTATTCGGTGGCGACGGCCGGCGACGGCCAGAAGGCCATCGAGCGATTGGAACAACGTCTCTACAATCTCGTGATCTCCGATGTTCGCCTTCCCGGCCCCAACGGCGCAGATCTGCTGGCCCACATCAAAGCGAAAAGTCCCGACACGATTGTGATTTTGATGACAGCCTACGGCACCGTCAACACAGCCGTCGAGGCGATGAAACAAGGGGCGTACGATTACCTGCCCAAGCCACTGGACATGCGGCGACTGCGCGCCCTCGTCGGCAAGGCGCTGGAATATCAGGCGGTGGTGGCCGAGAACAAGGAACTGCGACTGCGCCTGCAAAAGCGTTCCGAGCCCAGCCCACTCCTCGGTTCAACGGAAACCATGCGCGCCGTCGGTCAACTGGTCGACGAAGTGGCGGCCAGCGATGTGACCGTGCTCATCCAGGGCGAGAGCGGTACCGGCAAGGAACTGGTCGCCCGCGCCATCCACCAGAATAGCCTGCGCCGCGACAAACCGTTCATCTCCGTCAACTGCGCCGCCTTGCCCGAGCAATTGCTGGAGGCCGAACTGTTTGGCCACGTCAAGGGCGCGTTTACGGGCGCGTACACCGACCGCCCCGGGCGATTCCAGATGGCCGAGGGCGGCACGCTGTTCCTGGATGAAGTAGGAGATATGCCTCCCAAAGGTCAGGGCGACCTGTTGCGTGTGATCGAAGAAGGTATGTTCCGCCGGGTTGGCAGCAGTGACCTGACCCGCTGCAATGTCCGTATCATCGCCGCCACCAACAAGCACCTGGAACGGCATGTCAAAGACGGCCGCTTCCGCGAGGATCTGTTCTATCGCCTGCACGTTGTGCCGATCCAGTTGCCGCCGCTGCGCGAGCGCGTCGAGGACATCCCGCTGCTCATCGATGCGTTCCTCACACACTTCACTGCCAAACACAAACGGGCCGCGAAAGTGATGTCGCCGGACGCCCTTCAGCTTTGCCAGCGCTACCGCTGGCCGGGCAACGTCCGCGAACTGCGCAACGTCATCGAGCGAATGATCATCACCGTTCATCACAAGGTGGTTCACCCCGCCGACCTGCCGGAACCAATCCGCCTGGTTGCCGTCACGCAAGCCGAGTTCACCGTACGCCCCGGCATGACGATTGACGCGGTGGAAAAGGAACTCATCAGCCAGACGCTTCTCCACGTCTCCGCCAATCGTGAACTGGCCGCCCGTGCGCTCGGTATCAGCCGCCGCGCCCTGCAATACAAACTCAAGAAGTACGGCCTACTCCCTGCTCTCGTCCCCCGGAGCCGCCGAAGCACGCCCTGAGGAAATTGATGCGTGACGGCGATGCGCATCCACGAGTTGTTCTGTCCCTTTTATCGAAACACAACAATCCAGTTCTCGCGGGCCGTTTGCATTTTCAAACGGCCGCTAACAACGTGGAACCTCGGGCGCACGCGTTGCACCCATAGTTGCCGGTCGAGAGCGCGATACTGAATTGCCTCGGAAATATGCTGGACTGGATTTGCACGGCCGCATTCCAATCGGCAATCGTGCGCGGGACTTTCAAAACTCGGTCATACGCCCGGGCGCTGAAGTTCAATTCCATCATCGCCATCTTCAGCAGGTGCTGGCAGTCGTCGTCCGGACGGCCATACTCCTTGATCTCCTTGGGCGCCATCCGCGCGTTGGTCTTGCCAAACCGGTCGCGCTGCACCGCGCGTGCCGCTTCCACACGTCCGCGAATCTTGTCCGACGTCTCTCCCGTCGCCTCGCCCGCCATCTCTCTGTACTTCACCGGCGGCACCCCGACGATCAACACCGGGCCTCTGACATCCCAGACGTGGCACATCAAAATGCTGTGGATTTCCCCCTCACTGGGGAGAGGGTCAGGGTGAGGGGGCGCTCGTCAAATGAATCGTGTCGTCCCGCTCGTCACCGCTTTGCCGTGAACCCGCCGAAGGGTTTGTCCTGAACGACCTCGAACGCTCACCGCCCCGCCTTCCGCCTCCGCATCACATACCGCACAAACGACCCCATTCCCGAAAACCGGTACCCCGGATCCACGTAGCGCTCGATCACATAGAACGCAAAATAATAACACCGACAAAAACACCACACCGTAATCACCAGTAGCGCCGCCGTCCGCAACGTCGGCCTCTCCCACCACAACAACCCCGCCGACACCACCCCCGCCACCAGAAACAGTGCCCCCTTGATCTTGATCGCCACCGGATTCGTCAGGTCTCTCATATGAAAGGCTCCTCCCGGTAATCTAACAATCGCGGCCGCCCTCACTTCAGAAACGCGTCCACCTGGGCGGCGAAGGCGTCGGGTTGGTCGAGCATGATGAAATGCAGCGAGTCGTCGATGCGCACCAGCGTCTTGTTCGGCAGCGCGGCGAAATTGTCCCGATACAGCCCGTCGAACGTCTCCGGTGGACGGCCCGTCCACGGGTCCCACGGATAGAGAATTGTCACGGGTATCCTGACGTCACGCAGGCGCGGCCGAAGATCGGTCACCATGTCCTCGTACATCGCGCGTGCCACGACCGACTTGTCCGACGCCACAGCCCACGCCGTCGCCGCTTTGTAACCGTCGGGCGATTTGACCATGGTGCGCACGAATCCGCGCTCACCCTGCGCGTACGCCTCTTGCGTCTCGTTGAGAATACTATCGCGCATTGCCGCCGCGGCCGGTGTGACCGCTGCGACGTCGTTGGCGCCAGTCAACACGCCGAAAAATGGAAACGAATCGACGATCATCAGTTTGCCCACATCGTCGCGATGCTGAACTGCCAGCATCAACCCCATCAATCCGCCCAGCGAATGCCCAATCACCTTCGGCGTGGTCAGCTTGTTCGTCTTGATGTACGCATCAAGCGCGTCAACCGTCGGTTGGATGACCGGCCCTTGCGCGTTGGCCCGCGCCGGCGCGCCGGCAAACCCGGCCACCTGAACAATATGCAACCGGTACCGCGCTTCCAGGCGCTTCGCCGTCGCGTCCCACACCGCGCTCGAAGACGCGAGCCCGGGAATCAACACCGCGTCGGGGCCCTGCCCCCGCACCGTCACCGTGATTCGATCCGATACCGTCTCCGCCATCGCTGCGGCACCGTGACAAGCTACGACCCCGATTAACAAACCTGTGAATATCGATTTGCGCATTTCTCTCAGCCTCCGGATGTGATTTGCGCACATCTTTGCCGATGCGATTAGCCGCGGCAAGGCTGGATTGCGTTCTCGTCTTCCGTCCTCGTCCGCGGTTCCCCATCAAGCACCGTCACGACGCCCCGGTTGATGGCTCATTAGATTTGGCCTTGTCGCTTGCGATGCCCAGGACCTAGAACGGCCCGGACAACGAAACGTTTTGTCCGACGGCCGGGATTTCAAATGGCGTGTATGAAAATGTTTGCCAACTCCACCGCAGCCAGTAGAAACCGGGCGAGTCAAGCGAGTCGTCGAACCGGAACGCCACCCGCGTGGGTCGTCCATCCGCACTCGCTTCCTGAACTTCCACTCTCAGGCCAGGCAACTCCATGCGATGTCCTTTTCCCAATCGAGCGCCGCCCATGGTCGTGTTGAAGGTTCTGAAAAGATACGCTGGGTGCATGCGTCCCACATCGTCGCAGGAAAACATGTCCGGCCCCTTGGGCCGGATCACCAACGTGTTGTCATCGGTCCGCCGAACGTCGAAGCCTGTGCAACCCGGGACCAGCGCTCGGAGTGTTTTGGGCAAGGTCTGGCGGTAAAATGCCTTGTAGGAAGGCACATGAATTAACGCGAACGGACAGGGTGAGTTGACCAGAATCACATTCTTGTTTTCCGCGTCCGGCAAATCCCTAAGATTGATCAGCCGGTTCATCACCTTGAAGAATTTAGGAGTTGCTTTGGCCGTTTCGACTCGTTCGGCGATTGCTCCCGGAATGTGGGCCAGCATTAGCAGCACACAGGCGGTCCATGCCGGTATTCGGCACCCCAACCATTCCGGCGACCGATTTGGCCGGGTGATCAGGCCGGCAGCGAAACTGGCAATCAGCCCATAAGCCCCCACGGCCACAAAACCAAAGTTCTTGGACATTGGCGCAAATGCTGACGCCGGGATGGCCGCCAGCACCATGACGGCGAACCAGAATGCGATCGTTTTGTCACGGAGCACATTCGGAAGGAAAATTACCAATGCCGCGATTGCCACCACGCCATAAAGCGCAATGACCATCGGCTGCAAGGACGGACTCAACACGAACAAGAAATCCGGCGGCACGCCGGCAAGCTGGCCGCCGAGCACAACCATCACCCTCGGGGTGACCGCCCACGCGAACCGAAGCGGATGGTGGACGGGATCAACATACAGTTCCACGCCGTGCAGGCCGAAACCGAGAACCTCATAGATTGTGAGCCAGGCAACAATGACCAGGATCGAAGGCAAAACCGTCACCGCCCGGCTGCGAAAGGATCCCGGCTCAAGCACCAGGGCATAGGCCAGAATGAAGGCCAACGTTGCGGCCCCGTTTTCCTCCGAGAAAAGGGAAAGCGCCAGGAACAGCGCGGATAACACCAATCCGGACCGGGACTTTGTGGAACGCCATCGGTGATGTTCGTAAAGGCACAGCAGGCCGAAGAAAAGCGCCAGCAAAAAACCGCGGTTGGCGACGAACGCCACCGGGAAATACGTGTTGCCGTCCAGCAGGTACAACAGCGCCGCAAATCCCGCAATCCAGCCCGCCCCCAACAATTTCCGGTAGATGACGGTGACGAGGAACGCGATGGCCGCAAACCAAGCGATGTTGTGGGCGTGCATCAGCACGGGTGAGTTGGGAAAGAGCCGGTAATCGAGCCAGTGAGTAAGCGCGGCGACCGGCCGCAAAAGGTCTATTCCCAGATTGTCCGGCGTCCACCACGGCAGCGCGCCGTAGCTCTTCATCAACGCCATCTCCTCCGGACTGCGATTGAAGAAAAAATCGCGAAGGACGGTCCGTAAGCTGCCGGAATCTGCAGGGTTGCCCGTCTCGTGCATTCGAGGTGGCAATTCGTCCGGCCGGAGCGCCACGGCCCGCTCGGGCAGATCGTCCAACACCAGGCCCATCCTCAACGCGGGCAGCATCACCAAGATCGCCCCAATCGCGAGAAGCTCCGGAAGGCGGCGGTGCTCAAGAAATCGCTTCGAGAATTCCAACATCCAAGTTACTGTCCCGTCGGTCTTTGGCGTTGTTGATCTGATTTGGTCAGCCGCGTTCATCATTCGGCGTTGCGTCCAGCACGGTCACCACGCCCCGGTCCGCATCCACTTCGAGCCATTGTCCCGTCCGAATGATTTGCGTCGCCGGCCCCACATTCACCACTGCGGGAATCCCGTATTCGCGAGCGATGATACTGCCGTGACTCAACATCCCACCCATGTCATTCACGATCCCCGCCGCGCCGACAAAATACGGCGTCCAGCCCGGATCGGTGAACGGCGCGACCAGAATTTCGCCCGGCTGCACCCGTTCGTTGGCGTCGGATCGCAGAATCACTCGCGCGCGCCCCGTCACCTTGCCCGCGCTCACGCCCAGCCCGCGAAACACCTTTGTTCCGCGATCCACCGCTTCCGGCGCGTGCGTATCGGGGTCAAAGCGACCGACGATCACCGACGGCGGCGTCAGTTTTGAATTCCGCTCATGCTCCCGTCGACGTGGAGCAACCAATGCCCGCAGGTCAGTCTCCGGGTCCCAGAGCGAATCGCTCCGCAGTTCGTCGAACTCCAAGAAGAAGATGTCATCGGCGTTTGCCAGCCGTCCGCGCGCCGCCAGGCGCGCGCCCAGCTCCAACAGGAACCGCCGCAACAACGCCAGCCACCGCACGACTTCGCTCTTGAGGTTCTCGCGGATTCGCCCGGCATTCTGCGCGCGAGACAGAACCAACCGGAAGATCGCTCGTTTGGCCGGGTTTCTCAGCCTCGCTACGCACGCCTGTTCGAGAGCGCGGCGCTCGCGGGCCAGCGAATCCTGGCGGGCGACCGGGCTGGCGTGCCCGGCCTCGACCGCTTGCACGTAGCTGCGCACCATGTCCAGAACGAAGTCGGGACACTCCGACCACCGCGCGTTAAACAATTCGATCTCGCCGCGCGTATGGTGTCCACGCCGATCCATGAACGCCTTCCACCTGCCCAGAAATGCATCACTGCCCCGGCATCCATTCAACCGTGCCGCAAACGCCGTGAAGGTGCGCTCTCCGAGCAGAGCCTCTTTCAGTCGCGGTTCCCGGGCCGCCAGTTCCGCCAGCCCCCACAAATCGTGTCCGGCCGCCGCGTCATCCATGTCGCCGACACCCGCCAGCAGCCGGTTGGCGATGCCGCGCCCCTCCTGGCCAAACCAGCGCTCGCTCAGGCCGAAGAGAATTGGGTAGTAGGCCATCGTAAAGACGATCGCCTCGATCACGCCCAACGGCTCCAGCATATCGGGACTAGACGCCGTTCGTACCGCCCCAACCAACTCGTTGTCGGAAAGCCGGCGCGACGCGATCCGCGCGAGCTCCTCGTTCATGCGTCGGGCTTTATCCACCGCGGCGTGGCCGCGTTGGGACGCGTAGAAGAGCGAGCGCAGCAGGATCGACGGAAGACTGACCGCAACCCTCCAGCGTCGGAGTGTGACCCGCGGCAGATCGGCTTCCGTAATCTCGATCCGGTTCAGCGCCACCAACGCGTCCTGATGGCCGCCGAGGAATTCTTCGAGCCTGTGTTTTCTCAATCCCGGTATGCAACGGCCCACCGCACAGACCGTGTTGAAATTGAAATACACGCGCCCCGCCACGAGGCCGTAGATTTGCTCAAACCCAAGCTCGACACCACAAACTTCAAACCAGGGGTCGAGCAGATCATGCGTGATCGCTCCCAGGAACGACCACGTCATTGGCGTCATTACATCCGGCACCACCTCACCCACGCCGGCGTTGGTCCATACCTGGCGATCCTCGAAGCTGGGTTTCCGCCCGCCCGGACGGGTCGTCACCGCCCGCGCTTGCAACAGCCAGAGTTCTCCGTCGCGCACGCCCCACTCGATGTCCAGCGGCCCCCCCAGAACGCGCTCCACTTCCAGCCCCAGCCGCGCCAGCCGCGCCGCCGTCTCGTCATCCAGCACGCAAGCGCTGGCCTTTTCCGTCGCCAGGGATTCTTCGCGGACGCCATCGTTCGCGGCAACGATTCGCATTTGCTTCACGCCCGTATCACGCCGGGTCACCTCCAGCCTCGAACGCGACACCTCGACACGATCGGGCGTCACCTTGCCCTGAACCACTGCTTCGCCCAATCCGAATGCGGCTTCGACGATGATTGTGTGGGAATTGCCGCCCGCGGGATCGGCAGTGAACATCACGCCGGCCGCATCAGCGTCGATGAGTTGCTGAACAATGACCGCCATCTGCGCGCCATCGACCCCAATGTTCTTTCGCACCCGATACGAAATGGCCCGCTCGGTGAACAATGAAATCCAGCAGCGTTTCACCGCCGCCACCACCGCATCGCCGCCGCGCACGTTGAGAAACGAATCATGCTGGCCGGCGAACGACGCTTCCGGCTGGTCTTCGACCGTTGCGCTCGAACGCACGGCCCACGCGCCGACGGGTTCCGCTGTCACTGCCGTTGTGACGGCCTTCGCCACATCCGGCGACACGGCGATGGCGCTCAACCGCTGTCTCAGTTCGTCCGCCGCCGCGCGCAAAGCAGCCGGATCCCGGGCGTCGCAGTTCTCCAGATTCTTCAGCCACTCCACGATTCGTGGATCGGATTGCAGGAATCGCGCGCACGCGTCCGTCGTGACGACGAATCCAGATGGGACCGGCAGCTTTGCGGCGATCAGCTCCCCGAGATGAGCCGCTTTGCCGCCGACACGGGGCAAATCCTGGAGACAAACCGCGCTCAGCGGCATCGTCAGAACGGCCGTGCGGCTCGCTCGGTCCAATGTCGTCATCCCTGTCTATTCCGACACTGCCCGCCCCGAACCGTCACGTCAAGCCCAAGCGCGCCGACGACACCGTCTTCGAACCAAGCGGGGCTCCTTGTCCCCGCTTGGTTCGCCGCAATCAATGTCCGCGGGATTACAGTTCCGGCGCTGTCGTGACGATCTTGCCAATCGCCGGACTGCCGAACGACAGGTTGCCGCTCGGAACCAGCAGATGGAAACTGTTCCCATCCGTGTCGGCGTTCACAGTGCCGTCAACATGCGCGAAGACCTGGAACTTGCCGTGTTTCGTGATCTTGGTGCCCTCCGCCTGCAAGAACGCGCCGTTGAGGGCATTCGTACCCGCTCCAAAACCGTTGGTGGCATCGCCGAGATTTACGAAGCGGATGTTCCAGACGAAATCCTGCAACCCGGGCTGGGAAACGCTCCCGCGCGAGGTCACCTGGGCCACCGTCACCAGATTGCTCCCGGCGTTCTTGTCGTATACGACGATGGAATTGGTGCTGCCACCGTCCACGTACGCCAGCACCTCATTCGTGGGAACCGGGCTGTTGAATGGTTGTCCCGTCGCCAGGTTGATGATGTCCCTAGCAAAAAACTCGGCGTACTGGATTTCTTTGGCCTGGCTCAGATCGTTCGTTCCCTGGAATATTCCGGTAAACGACATGGTCAATCGGTACACCTCGCTTGTACCGGCGCGTGCGTTGCCGGGAAATGTAATCGCTGCCGCCGTGATGATTGCTGCCAGATAGATGAATCGCGTTTTCATGGTTCCTATCACCCGCATCCGGGGTGAGCCCTCCCATATCGCCCCTGTTTGTTTGGCCAAAGAAGGCGGGGCAAACGTTCTCCCCAATGGCCACTCGCGTTGAAACTCCAACCCACTCTCCTTGAACACCGTCTCCGTCGGAAGGTTGCGCCGACCCTGCTCGCATCTCCGCAAACCATTGGCCCGCGTGTCCCACCAACTTCCACGAGGCTAAGCCCGCCCCGCCGTCGCCACAATCGGCAATCCATCCGAATTCCGCATAGGAATTACTCGTATCCAGCGGGTAACCGCCGCGCTTCGAGTTAACGAATCCATCATCCCGAGCTGCTCGCCGAGCAGCGGGATTGTAGGGCTGGATGCCCGAATCCGATGAGGGTATCCAGCCGAAACGGAACCGACACAGAACGGCGCGATACCTAAACGACAGGCATCGCGCCCCACAATTCGCCCCTTTAGTCTTCGTCGTTTCTTGAGCGTTTTTCCAAAGCCGACGCCAATTCCACCGCCCTGACGCGGTTCGCGCCGGCACCTTGCTCAGTTCAGCGCGATGTCGCGCTCGAGGTCCTGCTTGGCTTTGCGGATCAGCTCGTTGACGACGTTCCCCCCGGTCGCCAGCGCAAACTCGTCGGCGGTCTCGAACGTCGTCGTATAGCAAAACCGATTCACCGGCAGATTGTCCCGGTACACGCGCAACTTGACCAGACGCGTATCCGCCGTATGGCGAATCTCATACTCCGTGCCATCCGACGCCGCGAATGTGATCGAGCCGTATGCGTTTAGTTTCGCCGGCATTGAGTCCCTCCCTTCACTGTTGAGATGCACGCAACCGGCATTTTGGTTCGCGCACGCGCCGGTTCTGCCGTTTCCACAGCATTTAACCCCGCTACCGCCCTTTTCTCTCAGCACTTGTGTTTTGTCCATCCATCGTCTAGAAACAGACAGTGACTGGCACGGATTTCCGTATCGGGGTGCTCGGCTCGGGGACTGGCTCCAATTGCGAGGCGATTCTCGAGGCTTGCGCCAAGGGACGGATTCCCGGGCGCGTCGTGCTGGTGTTGAGCGACGTGGCGGAGGCGTTGATTCTCGAACGGGCGCGGAAACGCGGCGTCGAAGCGCAGTTCATCGGCCCGAGCCGGTTCAAGACGAAGCTCGAACCCGAACTGGAAGAACGCGCGGTCAAGCTGCTGCGCGATGCGGGCGTGGAGTTGGTGGCGCTGGCGGGTTACATGCGCGTGGTGAAACCGCCGATGTTGCAGGCGTTCGCGGGACGGATTATCAATGTGCACCCGTCGTTGTTGCCGGCGTTTCCCGGGCTGCACGCGTGGGAGCAGGCGCTGAATCACGGCGTGAAGGTGACGGGTTGCACGGTGCATTTCGTGGATGACGGTGTGGATTCGGGACCGATCATCCTCCAGCAACCGGTGCCGGTGTTCGCCAACGATACGCCGACATCGTTGCACCAGCGGATTCAGCTGGCGGAGCATAACGTTTACCCCGAGGCGATCCGGCTGTTCGCCGAGGGCAAACTGAAAATCGACGGCCGCATGGTGAGAATTTTAGAGTGAGTAGGAAGACATGAGCGAAAAGACAGCGAAGAAGACGTTGCGATTCGGGTTGCCCAAAGGCAGCCTGCAGGAATCGACCTTTGCCCTGATGGCCAAGGCCGGCTGGAAAGTCTCCACCAGCAGCCGTAGTTACGTGCCGCGCACGGACGACGCCGAGCTGGAATTGCGCCTGATTCGCGCCCAGGAAATCAGCCGCTACGTCGAGCACGGGTTTCTCGATGTTGGCCTGACGGGAGCGGACTGGATTGCCGAGAACGCCAGCGACGTGCACGTCGTCGGCGAGATCGCCTACAGCAAACAAACGACCAATCCCGCGCGCTGGGTGTTGGCCGTGCCGAACGATTCCCCCGTTCAATCCGTCAAGGACCTGCAGGGCAAACGCGTCGCCACCGAGCTGGTCGAGATGACCCGCCGCTGGCTGAAGAAGAACGGCGTGACGGCCGACGTCGAGTTCTCCTGGGGCGCGACGGAAGTGAAGGCGCCCGAGTTGGTCGACGCGATTGTCGAGCTGACCGAGACCGGCTCGTCGCTGCGGGCCAACAACCTGCGCATCGTCGAGACCATTGTGTCGAGCTACCCGCAGCTCATCGCCAACCACAAGGCGTGGGACGACAAATGGAAGCGCAAGAAGATCGAGACGATCGCCCTGATGCTGCGCGGCGCGCTGGCTGCCGAGGAAAAGGTCGGCTTGAAGATGAACATCCAGCGCTCGAAGCTGTCGGCGTTGTTGAAGAAGCTGCCGGCGTTGCGCAACCCGACGATCTCGAATCTGTCGCGGGAAGACTGGGTCGCGGTCGAGACGATCATCGACGAGCGGGTCGTCCGCGAAATCATCCCGCAGTTGAAAGATGCGGGTGCCGAGGGTATTATAGAGTACCCTTTGAACAAGGTCATTTACTGAGGGTGGCCCAAGGACTCGCTTTGCAACCAACAAGGAGGCCCGCATGGGCTCGTTGAAGAAACGACGCAAGCAGAAGATCAACAAGCACAAGCGCCGTAAGCGCTTGAAGGCGATGCGTCACAAGAAGAGAAACCGCTAGGAGTTTCACATCGGGTTTATGGTTCGGTGGAAGATAGGCGCGCGCGGTCGGGCCGCGGCGCTGGCGACGGTGTTTTGTGTCGCCGGTTGCGCCACGATGCATTCGGGCACTCCGGGTGCCCGCGCGCCGTCGGCCGCCAATCAGCCCATTGCGCTGGCTCCCGCCGACCAACGCAACGCGGACGCCCTGGCTGAGTATGCCACCGGATATTCGTTTGAGATTCGCGGCGACCTGGATGCGGCCCTCGAATACTATTCCCGGGCGGTGGAGAACGATCCGCACGACACCGCCCTCGCCATTCGTATCAGCCAGATCTACGCGACCAAGCATGACATAACCAACGCGGTCAGCGTGCTCCAATCCGCCCTCCAAGCCAATCCGAATGACGGGGAGCTCGCCTACTGGCTCGGGTTTGTTTATCGCACCGACAACCAAAACGACAATGCCGCGGCGGCCTTTCGCCTCGCGGTCAAGTCCCAACCGAGCAACCTGAACGCGCTCGGTGGCCTGCTGGAAGTCCTGATTCTACAGGACGCGGAAAAGGAAGCGATCCGTCTGCTCGACCGCGCGTTCCACCAGAACATCGACGTGGGAAGTTACTGGTCGCGGCTGGGCGATTTCTATCTGGCCGTGCACCGGCAGAAGCCGTCCTGGAACCTGAAGATCGACCGCAAGCGCATCCAGCAGTGTTATGAGAAAGCGCTGGCGCTTGACCCCGGCGACACGGATGTTGAGTTGCGCCTCGCCGACGCCTATACCGACAACGGCGACTACCAGAAGTCCGCCGATCTGTACGCCAAATTGCTGGCCGCGAACCCCGACGCGCCGCTGATCCGCGAGCGGCTCGCTGCGAATTATCTCCGCGCCGACCAGAAACAGAAGGCCATCGCGGTTCTCGAAGAGATCATCAAGCGCGAACCGCTCGCGTTCGCGATCTACAATGACCTCGGCGAGTTGTACGGGGACTTGAACAATACCGAAAAAGCCATCTCCAACTACGAGCAGTCGTTGGTCATCAAACCCAACCAACCGGAGGTCTACGCGCAAATCACCGCGCTCCAGTTGGACTCGCAGAAGATTGACGAGGCGCTGAAGACGCTGACAACCTGGAAGGAGAAGTTTCCCACTGACTTCCGCGTGCCCTACTTCACCGGCCTGATCCAGAACGATCGCAAACAGTACACCAACGCCGTCGCGTCGTTCGCCGATGCCGAGACGCTCGCCCGCGAATCGCCCGAGCCGCAAAAACTCTCCAGCCGATTCTATTTCTCTTACGGCGCGGCCTGCGAACGGGCCGGGGATGCCGACAAAGCCGTGGCCTTGTTCCGCAAATGTCTCGAGCTCGATCCCGAAGATCCCATTGCGGCGAATTACCTCGGCTACATGTGGGCCGAAAAGGGCACAAACCTGCAGGAGGCACTGGGGTTGATTGAGAAGGCAGTCAAGCTCGATCCCAAGAACGGCGCGTACCTCGACAGCCTCGGCTGGGTGTTGTTCAAGCTCGGACGCAATGATGAGGCCCTCGTCCAAATGCGGCGGGCCGTCGCGGCGATGAAGGATGACCCGGTCGTCCTCGATCACCTCGCGGAAGTGCTGTTGAAGGCTGGCAAGACCGACGAGGCCATCAACATCCTGCGCGAGGCCAGCAAGATCGAGCCCGATAACAAGGACATCTCCAACCGCCTCCAGCAGTTGCAGGGCAATTAGTGCGCCGCCTGCTAATGTGCCGGCGCGGACAGCGCTGTGTTTGTGAGCGCAACGCCGGGCGGCGGGACCACGAAGATTTGTAGCACCATCGTCGCGGCGGCTTCGGCCTGAGGATTGTTAGCCAGCGCAAGGTAAGCACGGGCGTCGAAGCCGACGTTTGTCTCCATTCCACCAGTCAGGACGCCGACAACGCGGGCCGTGGACGTAGCGGACAGAGCCGGGGCGTTGGTTGTGAAAGCCGCAACCCTGGCCACCGTTCCACTCGTGGAAGGCCCGGATGCGCCGGCCAGTTGTTGCATGTCCAATTTGAACGACGCCACATATTCCCGCGGCACTTCCACGAAAAAGAGCTGCTCGGTCGAGTCCATCGACGGTGGGACGCTGATAACTTTGCCGTTGCACCGCGCGGCCAGTTCCTCGGCACGGCCCTGGACCGCGCGTAGATCACGCGAGCGAACAACCACCACATCGCCAAGGCGCGATGGTTCCACGCCCGCCGTTCTCGCCAGGGTCGACACGGCGGCTGCCGACGGCATCGGCGCGGGGCCAAGACTGGCAAGCGGATGACTCACCGACGCTACTCGCCGTTGTGCCTCCAAGCGCGCCTTGATCCCTTGCCCGATCGGCGCCGCGGCCGGCTGAGTTATGGAACTGTATTCGTGCCTGGGCGTCGCGGTCGATTCAGATTCGATTCCGTCAGTGGACACCCCCGCCCCGCTACTTGCTGTCGACGTTTCGGGCGCCGCCGCCGGTCCGGCGGCTGGAGCAGCCGGGGCCGCATTGTCCGCCAAGGTGACTTGTGGCACCGGGGCTGCCGTTTCAGGCGTCGGTTCGTTCGGCGCGATCTTGTCACTGGACCGCCTCTCCTCCATTGAAGACGGCTGCTGGGCAACCCTGTTCTCCGCCTGCGCGAACTGATTCCCGGGAGCGGCTTCCTCGCGTAATGGCTGTCGGAATTGCGTCACCATCAGCGCAACGGCGATGAGCGCCGCGGCTTCCATCGGGACCTTCACCCAGAACGGACGAAACAGATAATCGAACCATGTCGGCGCCTCCGGATCGTAGCCCCGGCTGATTTTGCGGCGAACCTGCGCGAGCAATTGCGGCGTCGGCTCCAGCTTGGGCAGGGCCGCCACCCCCGCCGCCAGCGTTTTCAGTTCGGCCAGCGCCTGCTGGCAACTCGAACACGCCGCCAGATGCGCGTCGACCCGCTGCTGTTGGGCCGGGGTCAGTTCGCCATCGATGTAGGCGGACAACTCCGGTTGGATGATGTCGCAGTCTTTCATCCGTTCGTCCTCACGGTTCGTCCTGCATGCTCTCCCGCAACGCCTCCCGTCCCCGCGCAATGCGCGATTTCACCGTGCCGATGGAACAATCCAGCACCGTGGCGATCTGCTCGTAGCTCAGGCCTTCGACGTTGCGGAGGACCAGCACCTCGCGGAGCTTTTGCGGCAGCTCCTCCATCTTGTGGCTCAGTCGTTCCACGAACTCGGCCTTCACCGTTTCCACGTCGGGCGTGTCCCCGCTGGCGGCCATCTGCATCGGCATTTCGCCATCCGCCAACTCCCGCGTGGCGTCCAGCGACACACTTGCCTGGCGGCCGCGGCGTCTCCACCAGCGGTGCTTGTTGCGCGCAAGGTTCACCACGATCTGATGCAACCACGTGGTGAACTCGCATTCCCCACGAAAATCATTCACGCTCCGATAAATTCTCACAAACGCGTCCTGGGCCACTTCCATGGCGTCCTCGCGGTCGCGGAGCACCTGAAACGCGACGTTGAACGCCCGTTGCTGGTGGCGGACCACCAATTCGTCGAACGCCGCCTCGTCGCCGGCCCGGCAACGGCCCAGCAATTCCTGGTCGCTGACGATCTTCTCAGCGTCCGGCCCCGATTCTTTCGGGGCAGGTCTTGTGACACCTTCCATGGAGAAATGTTCCGCCCAATTTGACCAAGCGGCGCCCGATTCGTTCGTCCGCATCTCCTCAGCCGCGGAATTCGGGCTTGGCTTCGCGGGTCATCAGGTCCCGCACGGCCTGTTTGGGCGCCTTTCCTTCGTACAAAATCGCATATACTTGTGCGGCAATCGGCACATCCACCCGCAAGCGGTGTGCCACTTGCCAGACGGATTTGGCGGTCTTGACGCCTTCGGCGACCATGTGCGTGCTCGCGGCGATGTGCTCGCGCGTCTCTCCCTTGCCGAGACGTTCGCCGAACCCGCGATTGCGGCTGTGACGGCTGAACGCGGTCACGATCAGGTCGCCGACCCCGCTCAGGCCAAAAAATGTTTCCTGGCGCGCGCCCAACGCCATGCCGAGACGCGTGATCTCCGCCAGCCCCCGCGTGCACAGCGCCGCCTTTGTGTTGTCGCCAAAACCGATCCCATCGCAGGTGCCCGCGGCGATGGCAATGACGTTCTTGAGCGCGCCGCCGAGCTCGACTCCAGTCACATCATCGTGCGTGTAAATGCGGAACCGCTCGTTCATGAAAGCCTTCTGTGCCGTTGCGGCGAGCAACGGGACTTTCGCCGCTACGACGACGGCGGTCGGGACACCGCGTGCAACTTCCTCCGCATGGCTCGGGCCCGAGAGAACGACAATGCGGTCCGTGTCGAGCACCTCGGCAATGACCTCGCTCATGCGCGCCCCGGTCTCGTTCTCGATCCCCTTGGCCACGCTGACCAGGGGCGGGCCCGGCGACAGAAATGGTTTCAGCTTTTCGCAAATCGGTCGCATCCCGTGCGACGGGACCGCCAGCACCACCAACTCCGCGCCGCGCAACGCTTCCGCCGCATCCAGCGTGACCGCGATCTCTTTGGGGATCTCAACTCCGGGGAGGAATTCTCTGTTTTCGCGAGCAGCCAGGATCGGCTCAACCTCTTCCGGCAGTCGTCCCCAGAGCGCGACCTTGTGGCCGTTCCCATGGAGCAACACTCCCAGAGCCGTCCCCCACCCGCCCGTGCCGATGACTGCGACGTTCATTTTATCTCCCCTCACCTTGACCTTCTCCCCGCAAGCGGGGAGAGGAAACCGCGCCCTGTAATCCCCTCTCCCTCTCGGGGCGAGGGTTCGACGGTTTCGAGCTCACTCTATTCTCCGTTCCTGCCAGCAGACGTTGGATGTTGGATTTATGTTTGTAGATTGCGACGGCAGCAATAACCGCGGTGAAAATAAGGAGGGTTGCCTCCCTGTCGATGATCCACGTGGCAATGGGCAGCGCGACCGCGGCGCAAATCGACGCCAGAGACACGTATCGCGAGATGCCAAACACGATCAGCCAGACGCCGAGCGCGCACAGCAACGGCCACGGCAGAAATGCCAGCAATGCTCCCGCGCTGGTCGCGATCCCTTTGCCGCCTTTGAACTTCAGCCAACACGTCCAGTTGTGGCCCGCGATCACGGACACGCAGCAGGTGATTTCGAGCCAGACCGGATTCACATCCGAAAACAGGCGCGGCGCCAGCCAGACCGGCAGGAGTCCTTTGACGGCATCCATTAGCAGCACGGCGATGCCCGGCCCCTTCCCCAGCGTACGCATGACGTTCGTCGCGCCGATGTTGCCGCTGCCGACCGTGCGAATATCAATCCCGCGCGCTTTGGCCCAGAGAAAGCCGGTCGGAATCGACCCGATGACATACGACGCGATTGCGCAACCGGCGAAGATGACCGCGGTCATACCGGCGACTGTAGCCGATTCTTCCGAAATGCGGCAAGCCCGATTCCCAGCGCCGAAATGAGTCCACATCCGGCCACGAAGACATCCCCGTGACGCGTATAGAACGTCTGCGTGTGCTCGACCGGCAGCGGCAGCTCGCAGCTCAGGTTGCCCGGCACAAACGGCGGGCACCGCCACTTGGCCGGAATCGCGCCGTGCTCGCTGACGACGCAGGTGACGCCGTTATTCGTGGCGCGCACCAGCGGGCGGCGGTTCTCCACGGCGCGGAAGACGGCATTGGCCAGATGCATCTCCAACTCGGGCGAGGTCTTGAACCACGCGTCATTGGTGAGATTGACCATGAAATCGACGTCGCGCTGGACGAATTGCCGGTACAAGCCGGGCACGGTGTCCTCGTAGCAAATCACCGTCCCGAACCGGCAGCCCGGCATTTGAAACACGGTGAATTCTCCGCCGGGAGTCATGTCGAAAAAATCATCGACGTTGTAATCCCTGGGGCCAACCTTCTTCAGCAATGGCGCCCACAGCGCCCGCAACGGAACATATTCGCCGAACGCGACGAGATGAATCTTGCGGTAGACCGCGGCGATGGCCGGCTGCGGCGTGAACAACATCGCGGCGTTGTACATCCGCGGGCGGCGGTCATCAAAAAAGCCGGTGAGCAGGTGCGCCTTGGACCTGGCAAGGATGTTGGTGATCAGGTCGACGGATTCCTGGTCGTACTGGACGGGCCAGGGCATGGCGGTTTCCGGCCAGATGATCAAATCCGGGTGCTGCGCCAGCAAGACATCCGTCTGATCCCGTAACCGGGTGAGAATCAGCCTGCGCTCGCCGGGGTCGAACTTCAACGACTGGGGAATATCCGGCTGCGCGAGTCCAAGGCGGATGGAGCGGGTTTCTTGATTCTGGCCAGACTTGATCTCCCCAACCCCGTGCAGGAACGCCAGGCACACGAGCAACATCGCGAAGTAGAATTCCCAGCTCAACCGTCGCATCGGCGTGGCACTGCCGATCTGGCGAACGAACCGGCGGATGGTGAAATAGAATGCGTAGTTGACAAAGCACATCAGCGCGGAGACGCCGTAGACGCCGGTCACGCCGGCGAACTGGATCAGCGGGCCCGACTGCCACTGGCTGACGCCGAGAAAGTTCCACGGGAAGCCCCCCAGGAGTAACCATCCGCGCACCCACTCCAGCACGGTCCAAGAGGCCGAGCCAACCACTGCTCCGAATACATTGCGGTCGACCGAATCCGGTCCGCCACCGCCGGACATGGCGCCCATGCCGATGAGGCGCGTGCTGACGAACGCGAAGCATGCGGCAGCCGCGCCGAAGTAGAGAGCGAGAAACGCAACGAGCGCGACGGCGCCGGGCACGCTGACGTGCACGACCCACCACGTCGTGAGTCCGAAGAACGTCAGCCCGGCGATGTAACCGCGGCGGAACGCCTCGCCCGGCGGGCAATTCTCGACCGTGAACAGCAGCGGCACCAGCGAGAGCCACGCCAACTGCGCCATGTGAAACGGGGGAAACGCCCAGGCCGTCGCCACGCCGGCGATGATCGGCAGCAGCCAGCAACCCAGTGTTGTGCCACGACTCATTGGATAATTGCCCCCTCACCCTGACCCGCCTTCGCCAGACGACGGGCTTCGGCGGGCACACCCTTTGCCACCGCGGCACGACAGGCGGCATCTCGTCGGACTCGGCTCCCCCCGAAGGGGAAAGGAGACGCACGTGGCGGCGCCAGTTGGGTCATTGTAGCCGCGAATCTCATTCGCGGTCGTCCTGTTCACCGCGAAACAGTTTCGCGGCCACAATCGGGAACCTACGCATTCTTTCCGCAGCAGTTCTTGTATTTCTTCGGCTTGCCCGTCTTGGGGTCCTTTGCTCCACACGGGCACGGATCATTGCGGTTCACCTTGGGCATATCACGCCGGATCGGCTGCGTGGCCTTCTCGATCGCGTCGCTGACGATGTCTTTCCCGCCCTGACCGCCGGCTTGTGGCGGCGGCCCGCCTGGCGCCGCGCCCGGAGGCGGCTGTTTGTAAGCGGAGCCCGCGGTCGAGTCCGGGCCGATGAGTTGTTGCGGCAGGGCCCGCAGAAAATTCTCAAAGGCGGCGAGCGAACTGGCCGAGCGGAAGACGTTGTTGGCGATCTCATTCTTCACGTTGTCCTGCATCTCATCGAACATCGCGAACGCTTCGGTCTTGTACTCGACCAACGGATCTTTCTGGCCGTAGGCGCGCAGGCCAATGCCGTCGCGGAGCTGGTCCATGTTGTACAGGTGCTCCTGCCAGAGACGATCCAGCGCGTTGAGAACGATCAGCCGCTCGATGGCCTTCAGCGCGTCGGGATTTTCGTTAGCCGCTTTGGCATCGTAGGCGCGCTTAACCTTGCCGAGGATCAAATCGCGCACTTCTTCGGCGGACTTCCCGTCGACATGCTCCTTGCGCAGGCCGATGGGAAACGCCTGGTTCGCCCAGCGGACCAGGGCGTCGAGTTCCCATTCATCGGCCGTCTTGTCCTGCGGGCAGTACTCGACAACCCGCGCCTCGACGACCTCCTCGATGATGTCGAAAATCGACTCGCGCGGGTCGGCGGTGTGGATGATGTCGTTCCGAAAACCGTACAACACCTCGCGCTGCTTGTTCATCACGTCGTCAAATTCCAACGTGCGTTTGCGGATGGAGAAATGATGCTCCTCGACGCGGCGCTGGGCGGTTTCGATGGAGCGATTTAACCAGCTATGCTCGAGCGCCTCGCCTTCTTTCATCCCGAGCTTCTCCATGACCGTGCCGATTCGTCCACCGCCAAACAGGCGCATCAGGTCGTCTTCCAGCGACACGTAAAACCGGCTGCTGCCGGGGTCGCCCTGGCGCGCGCAACGTCCGCGGAGCTGGCGGTCGATGCGGCGGGCTTCGTGGCGTTCGCTGCCGATCACGTGCAACCCGCCGACGTCCGGCACGCCTTCGCCGAGCTTGATGTCGGTGCCGCGGCCGGCCATGTTCGTGGCGATGGTGACCGACCCGCGCTGGCCGGCGCGGGCGATGATTTCAGCTTCGCGCTGGTGGTATTTCGCGTTGAGCACGTTGTGCGGAATCCGCTGGCGGCCCAACATGCGCGACAGCACCTCACTGGCTTCGACGCTCACCGTGCCGACGAGCATGGGCTGGCCTTTGCGGTGCCGCTCGACGATTTCATCGATGATCGCGTTGTATTTTTCGCGGCGCGTCTTGTAGATGACATCGTGCTCGTCTTTGCGGACGCAGGGCCGGTTGGTCGGGACGACGATCACGCCGAGCTTGTAGATGTTCTCGAATTCGGTCGCTTCGGTTTCGGCTGTGCCGGTCATGCCGGACAACTTTTTGTACAGGCGGAAATAGTTCTGGATGGTGATCGTGGCGAGCGTCTGCGTCTCGCGCTCGATGGCCACGCCTTCTTTCGCCTCGACAGCCTGGTGGAGGCCGTCGCTCCAGCGGCGGCCCGGCATGAGCCGCCCCGTGAACTCATCGACGATCATCACCTTGTTTTCCTGGACGACGTACTCGACGTCCTTCTCGAACAGGCAATAGGCGCGCAGCAGTTGGGCAATGTTGTGGATTCTCTCGCTTCGCTCGTCAAACGCCTGTTGGACCCGCTGCTTCTCCTTTTCCCGTTCGGCCTCGGGCGATTGTTTCGCATCGACCTCCTGCAACGCTATGACGAGGTCGGGAATGACGAACGCATCCGGATCGTTCGGATTGAGGAATTTGCGGCCCTTCTCGGTCAGGTCGGCGTCATGCTGTTTTTCGTCGATGGTGAAGAATAATTCCTCCTTGAGCGCGAGCATGTCCTTCTTGGTCGAGTCTTTCAGGATCTCGAGTTCGGCCTGGTCCACCAGTTGCCGGATTTCGGGCTCTTCCATCATCTTCTGCAACTGCTTGTTCTTCGGCGTGCCGAGCTTGACCTCGTACAGCAGGCGGCCGGCCCGGGCGGTGCGGTCGAAATTGTCGTTGCCCTTGTCGTCGGCGGTGCGGCCGTCGAGCAACTGTTTTGCGTCGCTCACCAGCCGATTGCAGAGCATCGTCTGCGCGCGGAACAGTTCCGCCACCTGCGGCTTGTACTTGTCGTAAGCATGCGTCGACACGGTCGACGGTCCGCTGATGATCAGCGGCGTGCGCGCTTCGTCGATCAGAATCGAGTCGACTTCGTCGACGATGGCGTAAAAATGGCCGCGTTGCACCTGGGTTTCGACGCTCGTGGCCATGCCGTTATCGCGCAGATAATCGAACCCGAACTCGGCATTCGTGCCGTAGGTGATGTCGCAGGCGTATTGCGCGCGGCGGACGGGGGGCGGCTGATCGTGCTGGATGCAGCCGACGGTCAGCCCGAGAAACTTGTGCACTTCGCCGACCCATTCCGCGTCGCGGGCGGCGAGGTAATCGTTCACGGTCACGAGATGGGCGTTGCCCGCCAGCGCGTTCAGGTACAGCGGCATGGTGGCGACCAGCGTCTTGCCTTCGCCCGTGGCCATTTCCGCGATCCGGCCCCGGTGCAGGGCGATGCCGCCGAGAATCTGCACGTCGAACGGGATCATGTCCCATTTGTAGGGTTGACCGCGGACGGGCCATTCCTTCCCGACGAGCCGGCGGCAGGCGTTCTTGACCGCCGCGAACGCCTCGGGCAACAGATCGTCCAGCGGCGTGCCCTCGGCCAGTCGCTTGCGGAATTCGTCCGTCTTGGCGCGGAGTTGCTCGTCGGTGAGCTTCTGGTATTCCGCTTCGATTTCGTTGACGCGATGCACGATCGGCCAGAGCCGCTTCAGCTCGCGTTGGTTCTTCGAACCCAGGATTTTTCTCAGTATCCAGCTAACCATACAAATCTCTCGTATCGCTCATCGTCGCCCGCGCGTCAACCCCGACATCTGATGCCAGGGTCAGCTTCCCGGTTTCACCAACGGTATTCCCGATTGGCAGAGCGGGCAGGCTGTCGGATCAAATGTTTCAGCCTGCAATCTTAGCAGACTTTCCAGCGGCGCGCCAAAATCAACTTTCGCGACGGACCGGT
Source organism: Verrucomicrobiia bacterium (assembly GCA_035541135.1). Classification (GTDB taxonomy): domain Bacteria; phylum Verrucomicrobiota; class Verrucomicrobiia; order Palsa-1439; family Palsa-1439; genus Palsa-1439. The sequence continues at coordinate 30,557 of DATKNW010000055.1, read as the reverse complement.
CAACCAGGGTCCCGACGGCGACGATGTCGCCGCCGAGGGCGCTGACAATGTCGATGGTCTCCTGCACCCGCCCGCCCTTGGTGACGACGTCTTCCACCACGAGCACTTTCTCGCGGGGGGCGATGCGGAAATTGCGGCGCAGCTCCAGTTTCCCCGCGGCGTTTTTCTCGGCGAAAATGTGGCGAACATCGAGCGCGCGGGCGACTTCATGGCCGACGAACAAGCCGCCCATGGCGGGCGAAATAACCGTCTGCGCCCCCACACGTTTCAGTTTCGTCGCCAGGGCTGAGCACAGCCGCTCGGCGATGCGCGGATATTGCAGGACAAGCGCGCATTGGAAGTACTGGCGGCTGTGCAGACCCGAGCGCAGCAGAAAATGCCCGTCCAGCAACGCGCCCGTGTCGCGGAAGATTTTGAGGACTTCGGCGTCGGTCACGCGGTCACCACCCATTTGGCGTCGGGTTTGTTCGCCTGTTCGACCTCGCGGCGTTTGGATTCGAAGCCCTTGCGGCCCATGAGGCCATATGTGTAGTTCTTACCCAATTCGACACCGGGCTGGTCAAAGGCGTTGATATTGTACAGCTCACCTGCGTAGGCGGTCTGCATTTCGAGGAGATGGAGCAATGCGCCGACCGTCTCTTCATCGACGCGCGGGAGGCGGATCGCGCAGTTTGGTTTGCGATTCTGCGTCAAGGCCAATTCCGTTGCCCGTTGCTCGGCGTTCATCAGCTCATTCAGTGTGTGGCCGCCGAGATATTTCACCGCGTCGAAATCCGGGAACGCGGGCGGGATCGGCACGGTGGCGCGGAACTCGTCCACGGTCAGGAACGTCACGACCTTGTCGAACGGGCCTTCGATGTAGAGTTGCATGACCGAATGCTGGTCGGTGACGCCGAGGGCTTTCTCGGGCGTCTGGCCGGTGTGGGCGCGTCGGCCGGCGCGATCGGCCTGTTTGCCGAGGCTCTCGGCCCAGAGCTGGCGGAACCAATCGGCCACGTCGCGCAACGCGTGCGAGTACGGCATCATCACCTCAATGTTCTTGCCCTTCGCCTTGTCCATCAGATAGTGCATCGCCGCGCCGGTGAGCGCCGGGTTTTCCCAGAGCTTCCTCGATTTCTGGCAGAGCGCGTCCATTTTCGCCGCGCCGCCGAGCAGTTTATGGATATCGATGCCCGTCACGGCCGTGCTGAGCAGACCCACGGCACTGAGCACGGAGAAGCGTCCGCCGACATCGGGTGGGATCGGGAGCGAGGCGTAGCCGAAATGATCTGCGATCTGACGGAGTTCGCCCTTCTGAGGATCGGTCGTGATGACGAGATGGTCGGCGTGGCGCTCGGCGCCTAGTTTCCTGATGAGGGCGTCGCGAAAGACGAGGAACTCGCTCATCGTCTCGGCGGTGCTGCCCGACTTGGTGATGACATTGAAGATCGTTTTGTCGAGGTCGATGGCATCGAGCAACGCGGCGATGCGGTCGGGATCGACGTTGTCGGGGACGAACAACCGCGGGCCGCGCCGGGCTGGACGATTCAGCAGATTGTATTCGGGATGATTGAGCGCGCTGTGGAGCGCGAGATTGCCGAGGGCCGAGCCGCCGATGCCGACGACGACGAAGTTGTCGCAGCAGTCGCGGATTGTCGCGGCGAGCTCGGCGACCTCATCGGCGAGCTTTGTGTCGCCAGGCAGTTTGCGAAAGCCGAGCGCGGCTTTCTCGACCGCTTCCCCCGCGGCGAACAGCTTCGGGCCAAGCGCCTTTAGCTCGGCGTCGGCGATACCGTGTTCGCCGACGCGCTCGGCCATCAGATTGTTGAAATCGTAGCGCAGATTGAGCAAATCGCCGCCCTCCCGGGCGACGGTTTATCGCAGATTTGGTAGGATGCGGCAACTCTTTTGGTAAACGGTTTCGGCCAGTCACATATGTCTGCTTCCCCACCGGCTGAGCGGAAAGATCGGCTACCGCGAATTCATCCCGATTGTTTCGAGCCATTTCTGCGCCAACTGCGGCCATCCTGTGACGGGAAACTTCGTGCGTCGCAGTCCGTAGGCATGTCCGCCCTGCGCATACAAATGCATTTCCGCAGGGACCCCCGCGTTCTTCAACGCCATGAAGTAAACCAGCGAGTTGTTGACGTCGTCCACCGGATCATTCTCGGCCTGCACCAGGAAGGTGGGCGGCGTATTGCTGGTCACAGGGACATTCGGGTTCAACTCGAAACCGTTGTCGTCTCTCCAGAGATGCCCGGGATAAAGCGCGATCGCAAAATCCGGGCGACAGCTTTCCTTGTCAGCCGCGTCGACCGCCGGGTAGGACCGCTTGTCAAAATGCGTGCTCACCGACGCCACCAGATGTCCCCCGGCCGAAAAGCCGATCACTCCGATCTTGTGCCGATCAATGTGCCACTCCGCGGCATGAAAGCGCACCAACCCCAGCGTCCTCTGCGCATCTTGCAGCGCCGGCGGTGCCTCCCAATACGGTCCCACTTTCTTGAGCGGCACGCGGTATTTCAACAGCACCGCTGTGATACCTCTGGAGGTCAGCCAATCACAAATCTCGGTGCCTTCCAGATCGATGGCCAGGCAGTTGTAGCCTCCGCCGGGAAACACGGCCGTCGCCACGCCGGTATTCTTTCGTGTTGGCGAATAGACCGTCATCGTGGGCTGCGAAACGTTGCATACCGCAACCCACGGCACGCCGGCAGGGGACAACAGGTTCGTAGAATACTCCGGCCCTGAAGCCAGCTGGTTATGCGCATCGGGAACAGCTCCCGGCCATATTGGTATTTGTGGGTGTCCCGGCGACGGTTGCCAGACATTCGTCTGCGCGTCCAGATTTCCAGGCGCAAATAGACAGCAGAAAGCAACGATCAAAAGCCTCATCGGCGATCCCGTCGACAGATTCGAGAGCTCGTAGCTTAAGTTGAGCAAAAGAGCGCCCTCCCGGGCGCCGGTTTATCGCAGATTCAGCGAGACGCGGCAAACACATTTTGGAACTTTGGGGACCTCTTACAGAAGCTAATTGGCCGCGACCAATTCCCAATGCCCGTCAAACTTCCAGAATAGGAGAAACCGGGGCCCATCGTCAATCGGCCCATCAAATTCGTCAACATACAGAAGAGCTTCTGTCCCGTCTCGGCTGAATCCTACGCGAGACAATGTATAGAAGCCGTGAGAATGCGGGTGCTTCTGATGGAACTCTTTCCACCTGTCCTCGCCACCAAGCAATCTCCTCGCCTCCTCCGCGCATATGTACTCGTGTGGCACGGCAGAATCGATTTGCACTGCGACTCGTGTTCTATTGGCCCACTTGAAATCTGCTAGCGTCGACCTATGCACCCTGATCGCTCTGCCATTCCACGTCCAGTTACGGAAGCTATCCTCCGTTGGGTAGCAAAATCGCGGCGGCGCCGAGGTGGTCTCCTTCAGCACGACAGTCTCGCGTCCCGCTTCGAGCGGACCGAGCCAGGCGGCATAGACTCTACGCTCGTCTTCCTGACAGGTCGGATGGTAACTGGTAGAGGGAGACGTTGATGAAGCCGCGCAGCCGCAACCGACCACCGCAAGCGCTAACAGCGCCCTAGACCTCATTCTGACGCCTCACAACGAAAGCTTAGCCGTGCTGACATTAAACGCAAGCCAATGATTGCGGTGGGACACTTCGCTCTTGGTTTCGACCGCGCCGTCGCATATGTTACTGGCATGACACCGGAAGCCGCTCTGGAAGCCCAAATCGAGCGCTACCGCCAGATGACGGGGGAAGAGAGGCTCGCCCTGGCGCTGGAAATGCACGAGCTTTCGTGTGATGTCGCACGCGAGGGGATTCGCCGTCAGCATCCGGGGATTACCGACACTGAAGTTGAAACGCTATTGCGCCAGCGTCTGGAGCTGGTCACGCGACCGTGACGGAGCGAGAACTTTTGGTCGATTGCCTGCGGCGGCTGAACCGAGCCGGCACCACGTACATGCTGACGGGCTCGATGGTCAGCAATTACTGGGGCATTCCACGGACGACGCACGACCTGGATTTCGTGGTTCAGTTGCCGCCCTCCGACGTGGGGAAATTGATCGAGGCTTTTCACCCTGGCTTCTTTGTCGATGAAGCAGCAATTCGCGCCGCCTATCAGCCGCCGCACCAGTTCAATGTGCTGGATACGCGATCCGCGCTGAAGGTCGATTTCTGGTTGCTCACGCCACGGCCGTTCGACCGGGAAATGTTCGGGCGTCGCACCCAAACCACGATCTTCGGAGAAACTGCGTGGATTGCGACAGCGGAAGACGTCATCCTCCACAAGCTATACTGGAACCGCATCACCCCATCGCAGCGTCAACTCGGCGACGCCGCCGGCGTGGTCTCGGTCCAAAAGGACCGGCTGGACGCCAAATATCTTCGTCGTTGGGCGGCCGAATTGGACGTGCAGGCTGCGTTGGACGATCTGCTGTCGGGGCGGATCAGCCCAAAGTCGACGTAGCGGCCAAGCCACTTCCACGGCATCGCCAAGGTCGAGTGATTGCCGCGTCAGCGCCTTCCTGGCGCCTCGGGCTTTCCGATTTCCTCTTTCGCCTCTCGTCCTACTGCACGTCCAGCGAGAAGGTCTGTTTGGCGATGCCTTTCTTCGCATCTGCCAATTCCACGGTGAACGTTGCCGGGCCGGCGACCTTAGGCGTACCGCTGATCGCGCCCGTGCTCGCCAGCTTCAGCCCCAACGGCAATTTGCTGCCGAACAATTTCCACTTGTACGGTGTGGTCCCGCCCGTGCCCGCCAATGTGACCGAATACACCGTGCCCGTGGTGGCGTCGGGCAACACGTTGGTGGTCGTGATCGATGGCGTGCTGATGCTGAAGCTCGCCGTGGCCGTATCGCTCGGCCCGTTCGCTCCCTGATAGGCCACGACACTGAGCGTTGCGGAATTCGTCAACGTGATGTGGCTCTTGTAGACCGTCGAACTCGTTGTCGGCTGGCTGCCGTCCGTGGTGTAATACATCGCCACCTTCTTCGTCGCGCAGGCCAGCGTGATCTTCACCGAGTCGCCGAACGCGCCGCCATCCGGTGTGATCGTCGGCGTGGCCACGGTCGAGCCCGTATTCGTGCTGCCGCCCTGCGAGAAGAACGCGATGTAATTCGTTCCGTTGGCCGGCACGTTGACGTTTCGCGGATTCACCGTGCTGCCATCGTTCCAACCCGTGAACGTCCACCCGTTGCTCGCGGTCGCGCTGATCTGCACGCTCGCGCCCGCCGTGTACACTCCGAGCCCGCTCACCGACCCGCCGTCGGACGGATCGGCCAGCATCGCGATCGATGGCGTCGATACCAACCCGTACTCATTGGTCGAAGACGCCAGCAATGTCGCCGTGCCGGCCCACCAGATATTCGGCACCTGGATAAACTCGAACGTGTTATACGACAGCTCGTGCGTGTCCCCGTAGTCCACCGCCACGTAACCGGAGGAGTCCGACGTCACGCCGAAATCATACGCGTACGTCCCCGTCGGATCGAAGTCGAATCCGTCCGTCGGATCGGCCACGATCCATTCTGTCCCCGGCAAATGAAATTCCGTCCGGCAATGCGGGATTCCCTCGCCCTGGCGGAAACCCGAAATGCATCGCGCGGGAATCCCCGCGTTCCGCAGGCTCGCCGTCAGCAACGCCGCGTAGCCGCCGCAATCCGCAATCCCGTCCTTCAACACGTTCACCGCATCGATGTGTGGCGGCGGCTCTTCGTACTTCAGGGTCCGCATGACGGCCCTGTGCAGCGTCCGCGCCGTGTCGTACGGCGTCATCGTCGTCTGGTAATTCGCCGGCAGGTTCGATTGAACGAAACTGGTAATCGACGGATCGGTGGACTGGCACCGACCATCCGGCAGCAGCCACACCGTCCAGTTGCTCGAGAGCGCGCTCATGTCCGCCCACGTGTTCGTGCGCAAAATCGTCGGGTTCACGCGCGTCTTGCTGAGCTGCATGTAAAAGCTGTTGGAATCCTGAATGGTGCCCGGTGCCGCGTTCGACCGCGTGATCTGCGAAATCGCCTCTTCATACGGCTCGGTCACAATCGTCTCGCCGTTGGCCGGGTTCGAAACCGACACCACGCTCTGCGCGCCGTGCGTCGTCGGAATCCCAAACAGCACGTACAAATAATCAATCGTCCCGACGCCCGGCTGGAAGTTCAGCACCGACCTCTCAAACCCGCTCATGATCTGCGGCTCATACAGTTCAACCGCGGTGGACGGCGGCACCGGCGTAAACACCCCGCTCAGCGTGTTGCTCGGGTTCGTGTTGCCACTCACACCCGCTGGATCCAGCGTCACACGCCACGGGATCTCATCGTCCAAATCCATGGCATAGTTGAAAATCCAGTGCCACGTGCCCGCGCCCTGCGTGACCGTGTTCGTGAAACTCACGTTCGCCATCGTCCACACAATGTTGAACGGCTGGGATGGCGCTCCCTTGATCTGGATCGTCGCTGTCAACCCGTACAGCTCGCCCACCTTCGGCGTGCCCGCTGTCCCATTCGCAAGACACGGACCTCCGCCCACAAACGTCAACGTGCACGAAGCATTGATCTCCTCCGCCTTACTCAAAAACATGGCCACCACGGCGAAGCCAATGAAAATGGATCGAGATAATCTCATGCCACTCCCTTGCATATGTACATGCGACCCTTGATTGTTGTTCTGACGCCTTGTGACGGCGTCCGCAACGCAGCCTCGCTTGCTTTCCGTTGCGGCGACCCGAGTGCTTCTCCGCGAGACGCGGCAATTAAGCAGACAGCCGCCCCCAAGTCAACTCGACAGTGATTTCCCTGCCATCCATCCGTTCATGGTCTTTGTGCTGGAGGTCGTTGTCCCCCCTTCGGACGGTATCAAGAGTTGGGTCGCCGCAATTCGTCCGTCTCCTGAATTCTGTCTTCTTCCCGCGCTTTCCCTCTTTACATTTTCCGGCCCGCCTGCTAGTGTTTGCCCAACAAGGAGGACTTGCTTTGATGAAACGTGGGGAAGGGAGCGCCGCTACCATTGTGCCCGATTCCAAAACCGGGCCCGTGCTTTCCGTCGTGGAACTGCCGCCGCATCGCGCCGAAGTCGACTCCAAACTCGAACAGGCGCGCGATCATCTGCTCGCTCTGCGCCGGCAGCAGGAGGACCTCGAACGACAGAAAGGCGAACTCGAGGAACTCCGCCGCCGTCAGGAGGAATACAGCCGCGGCCGCGCCGAGATCACCGACAAGCTGGCCCGCGGCCTCGTCGCGCTCGAGCGCCAGGAAATCGAGTCGCGCCGGCTGGCCGAGTCGTGCGTCGCAACAACACTGTCGTTCCGCGAGTACGTCGACCAGATCGGGCAGATCAACGATACGGAGTGGAACAGCGGCAACGTCGGCGAGGAATTAAGCAAGGCGCTCGCGACCATCGAGAGCGCCCGCCTTGAATACAATCGCGCCTACGCCAAACTCGATTGCCTGAACCCGGCCGCCGGCCAGCCGGTCGCCGAACTTCCCACGGACAGGAAAAGAGTATTCCCGTCCGGGGATGAACTCGTTCGATACGCCTGCATCGGCGCCGCCGCCTCGGCCCCGCTGATCATCGCCGGCACGATCTGGCTGATCATCCTGATGACGGCCAAACACTGACAGGAAGCGGCCATGCGCTCCCGCTCCAAACGCGACGATCCGATTGACCGGGCCATCAACGATTTGGACCACCAGATCGCCGCTGTCCAACGTCAACTGCGCGAGCTGTCCGCCGGACCCGCCGTCAACGGCGGCAGCGATCCGGCAACCGGGGGGGCCGGTTGGTCCTCCCCTTCCCCGGCGCGAAAGCTGACGCGATTCGTCAAGAGCGTCCTGTCCCCATCGGCGGACAAGACGGCGACAGCCGAGCGCGCCCGCCAAGACCTGTTCGATGGCGGCGCTGAGCCACTCAAGGAACTGGAGGCCGAACCCATCGCCTTCGCGCACAAGCCCGAGCCCGACCTGTTCGCCGCTGCGTCCGCCGAGGCCACCAACACGCGCCCGTTTACCACCACTTTGGACTCGAGTGGCCTCGGGGTCGGTACCCCGCCGGCCAATTCCGCGCTGGAGAGCGCCCAGGTCGTTCCGCCAAAGGACAAGCTCGCGCACTATCTCGGCGCGGGCAGCATCAAGAGCTACAAACCGCTCCGCCACGCGCAACGCCAAGCCCGGAATCGCTTTTTCATGTGGCTCGGGTTATCCTTCGTTGCGCTATGGATCATTTGGTTCGTGATTCGGTAATCGTCCCGACCAAACTCGGCCCGTTTCGCGTCCACTATTCCATTCGCGGCATTTCCCGCATCGAGTTCCCATCCGACTGTAGTGGCGGTCTGCGACCGCCGAAAAGCGTCGGGCCATCTCCGCTGTTCCTCCGCAATTTCATTCGCCAACTTCAGCAATACGCCGCGGGCAAACTCGTCCGCTGGACCGTTCCGCTCGACACCTCCGCCGGCACCGACTTTCAGCAGCGCGTCTGGGGCGCCCTGACAACCATCCCGCGCGGTGAGACGCGTTCCTATGGCTGGGTCGCGCAGCAAATCGGCAAACCCAAAGCCGCTCGCGCCGTCGGCCTCGCCTGCGGTGCCAATCCCATTCCCGTCGTCATCCCGTGCCATCGCGTCATCGCCGGCGACGGCTCGATCGGCGGGTTCGGCGGCGGCTTGCCGATGAAACAGCGGCTGCTGGCGTTGGAACACTGCGAAAGGAGGGGCCACTGATGCCGTACGCGCTCCTGCTGAAGTCTCTCGATCAAACGATCGACCGCGAAACACTCGAAGCCGCCGCAGCCGCGTCCAAGGCCATCCCGCTTCCTGATTGCGCGCGTCTGCAAAGGGAGTTGTACGGGATCCTAGTGGATGACCTGGACCAGGATCACGCCGCCGCGCTCCAGGGCGAACTTTTCGCCCGCAACTTCCCGACCGAGGTCGTCGATCAGTCCCAGCTTCCCGTGTTGAACGACCCTGCTCCTGCGCAAGGCCTCGACATCGGGTCGGACGGGGTTACGGCCATCGATTTGTACGGGAACACGACGCTCTATCCGTGGGATCACTTCGTATTCGCCGCGGCGGGCTACGTCTTGCGCCTGGTGGACCGCCCGCACGTGAACAGATGGGAAGTCGAGCCGGAACCGTTCCGATCGAAGTACGCTCCGCCCAAGTTGGTCGTCGATTACAAGCTGGAAAGCATCCCCGAGTTTCACCTGGATTTGTTCTTCGATGTTGAACCGTACCGGTTGCGGTGGGTCTGGGACCGGGACACGATCCTCCGCGTGAACCAGCAGCCGGTCCGGCTGAAAGAGCATGAGAAGTTCGTGGCCTTGCTGCTGCAGTTGGCTCAATCCGCCCCGGCGGAGCGTCTCAACCAAGGCATCCAAAAACTCACTGCGGGCGAGTATTCCACGTACCCGAGCGTCCACGCCTTTGAGGAAGAGATCGTCTGGTCGTTCTACCAACTGATGCGCCAGGATGCATGAGCCATGCACGCGCTGCTCCAAACCTCACTTGGCCAACCCATCGACCGCCAGACGTTGGAAGAAGCGGTCATGGCCACCGAGGGGCTGGCAAAACCGGATTGCGCGGGCTTGGTTCGCGAGCCATTCGGCATCATTGCCGCAGATTTGTCTCAGGATGACGCGCTCGCCCTTCAGGCTGCGCTCCGTTCCCGCAACATCGAGACCGAAGTCATCGACGCATCGGCGCTGCCCGTCCTGCCGCAGCCACGCTACGTGCGGGCGCTGAAGCTCACGGACTCGGGGATCGGTCTCGTCGATTTTTACGATCGCGAAACGTCGTATGAATGGCCACATATCGTGTTTGCTGCCGCGGGTGGATTGTTACATCAGAGAAGCGTTCAGGATCAGAAGATGGAAGCCGTCCGCGTGTCCGGCGGGCATGCGAAGGATCCGGGAAGTTTGTCCACCATTGTCACCGGGCATCACTTTGAAAGCTTTCCCGAGTTCCGTCTCGAACTGTTCCTTCCGACCAAATCACCCCGCGTCCAATGGGTGCTTACCGAAGATTCGGTCATCACCGTGAACGGCGCCCATCTCCGCCTGCGTGATGGCGACCAGCTCACTGCGCTCCTGGCCAGATTGGGAAACACACTCGCGCCCGAACAAACCAACCTCGGCATCAAAGCCGCGATCACCGGGCAGCAGTTCAGCTATCCCAGCCTCCACGCCTTCGAGGAGGAAATCATCTGGTCGTTCTACCAATTGACACGCAAGAGTTTATAAACACCATCAATACTCAGCCTCTCAGCGTCACCGCGCTTCCGCAAAATAATATGTAAAACATGCTTGACATCTGACAAGTATGCTTTACACTGGCTGCATCATGAACAATCAACCAAGTCTTCCCGAAGAACTCATGTTCGGTCCGGAGTTTTCACTACGAGCGAACTTGCGAGTCAATTCATGGGCGTTTGTGGCGATGCTCCTGTCACTGGCGGGTGATCTGCTGCTCGAGCGATACGGTGATTGGAATGCGATTCAACGGGCGGTGATCGCGATCGTTCCGCTGGCCGTCAGTTTGTTGTGGGTGCGGAGTTTCGTACGCTGGGTGCGCGGCATGGACGAAATGCATCGGCGCCTGACATTCGATGCCTGCCTCTTCGCGACAGTCGTGACGTTGTTCGTCGTGACTGCCTGGCATTTGTTGGATCAGACGGGGATCTTCCCGGCAAAAGTGAACGCGCATTTTCACACGGCGAGTTTCCCGATTTCGCTCGTATTGGCGTTTTACTTTGTGGGCTACGCCCGAATCAGCCGCCGCTACAAATGAAGAATAAACTACGCGACCTGCGCGCGGCCAAAGAATGGTCGCAATCGAATCTGGCCGACAAACTCAGCGTGTCCCGCCAGACGGTGAACGCCATCGAGACGGAGAGATACGATCCCAGTCTGCCGCTGGCCTTCAAAATCGCCCGGCTGTTCAAACTGAAGATCGAGGACGTGTTTGAATTGGCCGACGAGTGACCCAAGATAATCGGGTAGACGCGACCGCCGGGCGACGCCTGCGGCTACAGCCGGATCAGTTGTGGTCCCAGGTGACGGAGAAGCTGGTGCCGTCGCCGGTGAGGGCGGAGGGTTGGGCGAGGACGGTGGAGGTCTTGAAGTTCTCCATCGTGATGGCCAGGTTCTGGCGGTTGGTATCGTTGATGGCGCCGCCCGAGCCACCGATGGCCGCAGAGCAGTCGCTGAACGTGACAGACTGGAAATCGGCCAGCGGGAGGATGCGATGAAGGAACGGGGCTTCGACGATCCATTCCGCGGACGTGCGCTTGGCGGAGTGTTTTTCCGTGATCGAGAACCCGGCGTTCTGGGTGAGGTTGCTGATGGTCAGGAGGAAGAGGTTCGTGCCGACGAGCTGGACCTCGGCCTTGATCTGGTCGCCCGGCGCGATCGGAAACGTGGAGATGTACTGGCCGCCCAGTGGATACATTTCGTACCACGCGTAGTAGGCGGGCGAACCAAAATTCGAGTCCTGTTCCGTCCCGATCTGTTCCACGGTGTGGTCGGTCGCGCCGTCGATGCCGACCCAGATGGCGGAGGAAGTGTCCACCGCGCCCGAGGAGGAGACGTCGGGGACCCGCCACGTGCCGCGGACATCGGTGACAGAATGGTCCTGGGGTTTCTTCAGGCTCGTGGCGACGATGTAGCCGGCCCAGTTTCGCGATTTGTCTTTCGTGGCGAGGCGGACAGCCGGGAGAAATCGCGGGCTGGGAACGGGATGCAGGGGCTGAGGCTCGGCCAGAGCGAGCAGGCCAGTGGAAACTGCCAGTAGCAGCAGTGTTTTCGACGGGCGCATCATAGTGATTCGGCGGCGGCTCGTCGGCGCGGTGTTGGTACTTGTTCGCGCGGCGCACTGTTTCAGAGCCTGGCCTCGACTGCGACCGACTTTATCAGGGATGGCGGAGAGGCGACAAGATCATTCGGGGCAACCGCGATACGGAATCGGCGCCCCTCGGCCAACTCGGGGCAGAACGGACAGGCACCGTGGAAGGAGGGGCCGATGCTACGAGGTTGGGTAGCGAGACGAGGGATGGTGCGTCCGTGAAATGTGATTCACGGTGGTTCGAGAATGCAGCCGACCGAGACCCTCAGGATTTCGCCTCGTTAGCGACAATCTTCCGCGCGGATTCCGCATCCTTCTCGGCGACCTGAATCCGAACACCGCTCGGGTCAGTGAGAAACCGGTAGGGCGCATTGGTCGCGGTGTATTCGTCGGGAATGAAGACCGCGATGCCCTGAGACTCCAAGGCCATCTTCAGTCGCATGGCCTCCGCGATGTCTCCGCACCTGGCAACTGTGACCATGACAGGTCAACCCTCCATCGTACGCCAAGAACTAAGCCACGACGGAACCTCCATGTCAACCAGACGATGCGATGTGAGGGCAAACGCCCGACCCTTGAGAGTTCACGAAGTTCCTCCAGCCATTACCGCAATGCACGGTGGCAGCGGTGCCGGGGGATTCGGCGGAGTGAAATGCCGGATGCTGCAGTATTACCGCGATCCGCTCTTCAGTTTCGTTGCTTCCCAATCCGGAAACCACAAGATCCCCGCAACCGGAATATGGTAGGTGACGGCGGCCACCTGTCCCTGGTCATTCTTTATGAAACCGTATTGGCCACCGGTGAATTTGTCGAAGAAATTCGTTTCCGATTCGGGAAACAGGTCGAAAGCACCGGGGAGAAAATGTTCGCCGGCGCCCCTGGCCCGGGCGACCAGTTGCCCGCCTTCGCCCCACACGGTCAGGTTCATCCCTTTGGGGAACACGGCACCCGGGGCGACTTCGTAGCGGCCGACGCAGGCATCGAGGCGATTGGTGTCGAGCTGGACGATCACGGGCGGCTTCACTGGTTCGGGGACGCCGGGCGGCACGTCGGAGATTCTGTCATAACGGAAAACCTTGCTGCGATAATGCAGGGCCAGACTCGTGACGTTGCCGCGGGCATCGCGAGAAAAAGTCATGGGTACGCCACTCAGCCGTTCGAAGAAGCGGGGTTCGGATTCCGGCAACAATTCAACGGGCACGGGTGGAAACAAGATGTCGATCGGGTGCACGTTTCGTTGCCAGGCCCGAGCCCCCGGCCAGTCCTCGATGGTGCACAGGTCCGAGCCGGTGGGTTGAGCGAAGAGCCGCGCGCCTTCGCAATGGATCCCGATGCCGGGGCGCAGGAGGGCGCAAAGAATGCGGCTGGACGCAAGCGGCAGGAGCGGGGCCAAAACCGCACAGCCCAGGATCGTCCATCCGAGGATGCGCCGGCGTTTGCGCGGGGAGCCGGCGCGCCAGAGTAGCACCGCCAAGACCATCACGCAAACGACTGCCGGAAGCAGCGTGCTGATCTTGGGGGCGTCGAGGAGATAATGCCGAATCACAAACAGGCCGAGCGCGACATCGGCTGAGCGTTGGTATTGGCCCGTATAGGAAGCGTAGGACCGGCTGCCAATGTCGGCCGGGCTGGGCCGGCGGTCCGATTGCCATTCGCTGTCGAGCAGGAGAATGCCCAGATCCCGCCTGGGCTGGTAAGAATTGGCCAGGACCACAACGCCGCGGCGGCGGGCCTTGTCGAAAGCGATGAAACAACCATTGCAGAACCATCCTCCGCCGGTGTGGAGCATGCCGGCGCGCGGGGGAGCAAAGGCGAAGTTGGCGGCGGTGTTGTCCCAGAGCGAGCGGAGAGCGGACGAGGTGATGCCGCAAGCCGAGAGGAATTTGAGCAGGTCATTGGCGTCGGAGTACAACGCGCCCATGGGCGGGAAGTCTTCACCGTGCCATCGGGGCATGGCGTAACCGAGCTGGTCGTGTTCGGGGGCCAAGCGGGATTCCATCTCGCGTGTGAGCGTGAGCCGGGTGTCGTTCATGTGCAATGGTCCAAAGATGCGCGCCGTCAGGAGCGGCTCGATGTCCATGCCGGTTTTCAGGGCCATGATTTGATCCAGTAGCGGGTGATCCACGCTGGGATGCAGATGCGTTGTTCCCGGTGGGGAGGTTAAGCGGTAATTGGACACGAGAGCATAGAGTTTCTCGGCGGTGAAGCCTGCGAGAGGAAAGTCGGCGCGTTTCGGGTCGACGGCGGCGAGGATCGAGGGGCGGAGTCCGGACAGTTCCTTGGCGAGGTGGCGCAGCGTAATTTGTTGGCCGTGCCAGGTCGGCAGGTTGACCGAGGCCGGCAGGTATTTGGCCGCGGGATCATCCGGCTGCATCTCGCCGCGGTCGACCATGTCTTGCAGCAACAAACAGGAAAAAGCGTACGTGGCCGATTGGAGATTGAACAGGGTGTCGCCATCCGCTTGACGGTCGGTGCCGTTACCGAGGTCGCCGCAACCGACGACCCGGGACCCGCGCTCGTCGACCAAGCCAATAACGATGCAGCCATGCGGCAATTGGGCGTGGACGTAGTGTTGCAGGTAGGCGGCAACCGCATTGGTGAAATCCTCGGCGGAGGCGCGAACGGGGATGGAAGAAAGGACGAGGGCGAGACAGACGAAGATGAATGGACTGAGTCTTCGGGCGTTCATCACATCCTGCTCACTTCGCGCAGCAACGATGCGGGCTTGGATCTTATGGTTATTTCGACAGCGCTGTCGATGATTCCTCACGCGGGAGGAAAATACGAATGCGGAAAAGCTGAAATTCGAAGCACGAAGAGAGAATGAACCACAGAGGGCCGCAGGCGCGACACGCGGAAGGCGTTCAGTTGATGGCGGGCAAGGCCAGCGCGCCGATAAGTGCCAGGGCGATGGCCACGAGGGCGATTTTGGCGAGGGCGAATCGCTGCCTGGCGAAGAAGGCGACGGCGAAGAGGAGCATGGAGAGGGTCGAGACGATCAGTGCCAACGCCATCGCTGAGGTTTCGGTGAAGTGCACGTAGGTGTATTGCCAGGAGCCATAGGCGACAGCGCCGCCAATTCCATAGCCGCGGTAGGCCATGAGCGTCCAACTGATCACGTAGACGATCAGCATGCCGACGAAGAGCGAGGACATCCAGTCGACACGTCTATGGCGGGGGTGGTTCAAGATGATCGATGATAATCCCGGCGGGTGAGGCGGGCAACCCCGAAGTCCGAGAGAGACTCGCGACTCCTGCAGAGGGGTTCGGGGCCGGTCGGGTCGTCCGCCTTCGCTCTGCGAGCTTCGGCGCGACACGCGGGACGACCGTGGGGCAGGCACAGAGGCCTGCCCCTACGGGGGCGTGGAGACGAAGGAGGCCCCACCAAAACAGCGAGCGGCACCGCGAATGAGATTCGCAGCCACACGCTTCTGACGGCACCGCGGTCAACGCCCGCGGCTACAAAGTTACCTTCTACGGCGGAGGATTAGCGGCAGAGAGGAGGCGAAGAGGACGAGGGTGATGGTGGAGGGTTCGGGGATTTGGGCGGCGGCGAGGGCGGCCATGGCGCCATTGGCCATCAAGGTGTCGGCAGCCGTGGTGGGATGGGTGTTATCCCAGAACAGGTACTGGTCGGGGTTCACCAGCTTGAGTTGCGCGGGGCTGGTGACGTTGGTGAAGGTGGTGGCGCCGGGGTTGGCGAGCACGTTGGTGAAGATGCTCAGGACATCGAGCTCGGCGATCTTCATACCGGGATCGGCGGCTTTGAGGGCCAGGATGGCCGAGTCTTCATCGGTCTTGAAGGTGGCGCAGGCGTTGCTGAGGGCAGAGGAGATGGCGGCGTTGGTGCCGAGATAGCGCGGAATGGAGGCCATGGGCGGCAGATCGGGCCAGAGGAAGTTGCGGGCACCGGAGTTGTAGAGGGACTGGATGTTGTTGGTGAGGTTGAGAATGGCGGTCTGTTCGGTGGCGCCGAAGAGGCTGGTGTTGGTGTTGTTGAGCATGTCATTACCGCCACCCCAGACAACGTAGAGGGCGGAGGAGCTGGCCTGGGCGAGGCCGAGGGAGGTCTGGAAGGTGGCGACCTGTTTGCCGATGTTGTTGACGGTGGCGTTGGCGGTGACGGTGTAGCCATTGCCGATGGTGACGGTGGAGATATTGGTGGTGGTGTTATCGGTGGTCGCGCCGCCATAGGCATAGTCGGTGCCGCCACTGGAGGACGCGGTGAGGGGCAGATTGAGGTCGACGGCGAGTTGCTGGGCCCAGTTGCTGGCGGTAGAGGTGGACGGGGCGGTGTCGGACCCGTCGGTGAAGGCGCCCTTGGTGTAACCCCACACGCCGCTGGTAATGAGGCCGGCGTTCATGAGGCTGCTACCGGTGTTGGGAGGGGTGGGCCCGGGCCAGAGGGCGGGACCATTGTAATTGCCGCTGGCGCCGAAGCCGAAGTCCCAGACGGCGTTGAGCGTGGAGTTGTTGTAGACGTTGCCGACATCGGAGAGGCTGTCGCCGAAGACGTACATGGCGGAGGGATTTTGGGCCAAGGCGGTAGTGGCGGCGACGAAACTGAAAATGAATGCGAGGGCAAGTGCCAGGGCGGCGGTGATGAGAGCGTTGCGGCGAGTGATGGTGTTGAATGTGGTCATGACGTTCTCCTTTCCGAAGCAGGGCGGCCGGGGATTTGGGATCGCGATGGGGGGATGCGGCTGCGACGATGCCGAGATGCGCCGCGAATTGCGACGTGGACGGGAACAGCCGCTGCGTCACCTCTGCGCCATGTCCGCACAACATTTCTCCTCACTGACGTGTTAGGAGCTTTCTGATTGCCGACGGAGAAAGCCCGCCAAACGAACCCGAACCGAGACTGCGGGTGTTTACCAAGGGGTCGGCGCGCGAGTCAAGCCAATTCGGGGTCTGGGCGGAGGGCGCGGAGGAGAAGTGGAGAGTCAGGGAGTAAAACGCAAGGGAACGCAGTGGAGAACGACCTCCGAGTCTTTCGCGATTAGATTTCGAGAGCTTCGATTTTTTTGAGGGCGAGGGACATGGGGATGACGGTGGCGGCGAGGCTGAGGAGGGCGACGAAGATCCAAGAAATAATGAGGCCCCAGGGTTGGCCGCGCTCGGTGAAATTGTTGGCGGCGAAGCTGGCGTACATGGGCAGGACCTCGGCGCCGATGACGAGGATGATATAGACGAGGCTGAGCAGGAAACAGAACGTGCCGCCGAAGCCGGAGACGATGCGGGCGGGATTGTCGTCGCGGCGGTTGGCGGTGGAGCCGGAACTGAAATTGGGGAAGAGCGCGCCGATGCCGACGGCGATGCCGCAGAGGGCGAAGCTCATCACGACGACGGTGGAGGAGAACAGCAGGGTGAGCAGGCCGGGGATGCGCAGCATCCAGCTCGAGGTGAGCATGAGGCACAGCGTGATCGCCGCCGAGGTGACGCTGCTGAGCCAGAATTTTTCGAGGAGGACAAGCTTCAGGCCGTTGGGGACCATGCCGACGATCCAGAGGCGGCGCCCTTCGAGGCTGAACTGCGGGAAGGCGAAGCGGGTGGTCAGGGTGGCGAGGGTCATGCTGGAGGCGCCGAGGTTGAGGAAGCACACGAAGCTGGCCCAGTACTCGTTGCTCCAATCATAGGCGACGCTGCGCAGGTTCAGCACGTACAGGCCGAGCAACCCAAAGAAGATGACGAACTGGCTCCATTGTGAGGTATCACGCCAGAAGACGCGGATATCCTTGATGACCAGCGCGCGGGTGGCGGGATGCATGCGCGGCCAGAGATTGACGAGGTGGTCGGCCAGGGCCGGCCGCGGGAGATTGATCGGCGTGTCGAGCAGCGGGACGCCGAGCTGGAACTCGCCCTGGGTGTGATTGCGCGACCAGCCTTCGTAGAACAGGCGGCGGCTGATGGTCACGCAGACGAGGGTGGCCATCATCGCATTGCTCAAGAGCACGAAGAAATAGAACAGGCCTTTGCCGGTCCATCCTTCGCCCCACGCGATCATGCTGGAGGCCACCCAATAGCTCGGCAGCATCGGTTGCACGGTCACGTTGCTGTTATGCAGCAGTTGCTGGAGTGAGGCCACCATCTGTGCCTGTTCGAGCTGCTCGGCCTGCATCGGCTTCAAAAACATGACGCCCGCCACGATGCTGAGGACGCTGACGCCAAAGACCACCCACTTGAAGATGCGCCGGTGGAGGTAGCGGGTGATGATCAAAATCGCCATCGAGCCGAGCGCCGCGGGCAGAACGGTAAACGGGACGAACAAGAGGAATACCTCCAGATAAAAGCCCGCCGTCACGTGCCGGGCATGACCGTAGGCGGCCATCAGCGGGGCCGACAGAAACAGGAAGGCCCAGCTCGCCAGCAGCGTCGTCTCCATGAGCTTCCAGCGGAACACATCGAGACTGCGGACGGGAAGCGTCAGCATCCACTGCGTTTCCTGGCTCTTGAACAGCGTGGAGTAGCCGATGATCATGTTGGAAAACATCAGCATCAGAAACAGGAACGCGAAGAACAAATAGAGCATTCGGTCCAGCACCAGTACCTGGAGGCCGGGCACCTGCGCCAGGCGGCAGAATCCCATGTAGAAGATCGCGTAACCGGCCACCCAGTAGCCCACCACAAACGCGGTGATTACCGAGACCATCAGAAGAGATTTCTCGCGCAATTTCAGCACGTTCCGCCAGGTCATCCGCAGGTTGAGGCGGAGCAGCAGCCAGAAGAACTTCAGTCCGTTCACGGCAATTCTCCCGCCGGCTCCTCACCGCGCGTCAGCGCGAGGAACGTGTCTTCGAGTTCGCCGTGCTCACCGCTGAGCTCCTGCAGTTCGTCGATGGTCCCCACCGCGATGAGCTTACCGCGGTTCAAAATCCCCACCTCATCCGCCAACTCTTCCGCAATGTGCAGGATATGTGTCGACAGGAAGATCGTGGCGCCGGCCCGGGAACGCTCCTTGAGGACGTTTTTCACGACGCGCGCGCTCCGCGGGTCAAAGCCGACCATCGGCTCGTCGATGATGATCACTTTGGGCTGGTGCAACAGCGCCGAGGCGATTACCAGGCGCTGCCGTGTGCCCAGGGACAGATCCTCGATCGGCTGGGAGCGGACTTCGTCCAACCCGAACAACTCGAACAATTCGTCGCTGGCCCGCAGCAGTTCCGCGCGTTCCATCCCGTAGAGCTGGCCGACGAACCGCATGAATTCCATCGGCTCGAGCTTGTCATAGAGAAACGGAGTGTCCGGAACATAACTGATAATCTTGCGCGCCTCGACCGGATGAGCTTGAATGTCATAGCCGCCGATAATGGCGCGGCCCGCGGTCGGCTTGAGCAGGCCCGCCAGCAGCTTGATGGTGGTGGTCTTGCCGGCCCCGTTCGGGCCGAGGAACGCAAAAAACTGGCCTTGCGGGATGTCCAGATTCAGATCGTTGACCGCTATCAGGCCGCCGTACCGCTTCGTCAGATGTTCCGTGCGAATCATGACCCTGCCACACCGTCCCTTCGGTAATGATAACGATGATGATGACGTACTGGGTGATCGCCATCGCCCAACGCCACATCGCTTCGCATCTCCAAGCCCATCGACGTGACAACCTTGAGAACCTGACCGGCCTCGTCGATCCACATCTTCGTCCAAATCTGGTTGTCGAGCCTCGTATACACGAGGTAGACCCGCTGGGGAGTGCCGGCAATCTGCAGGCGATCGATGGAAACGGTCGTCGTCGGCTGCGCCCGCGGGTCTTCGCCGGCAGCAGCGCCAAAGGCCGTGGGCAAGCCCCCACCGCCCAGGAAACTGAAGTTCGCCATTCCGGGCAACCCGAATGCGTTGGCAAACCCACCGCCCTTGATCTGGTCGAAATCAAACAGCCGCTCATCGTGGAATTCCCCGAAGTCAAATTCCACCCGCACCATCTTGGTGCGATCATCCCCCACTATGTTTACGTGCCCGTAGCCGAAGCCTTCCGAGCCCATGCGACCTTCGCCAATGTCCGTGTTGAACTGAAAACGCCGCAAGTCCAGGTTCTTGTCGAAGATGCTATCGCCGTCCAATGACAGCCGCGAGGGCATTCCAAACGCCGACAGCCGGATCTTCAAGTCGCTGTGAACCTTGTAACCGACCAGCTTCGGGGGCGCGTTGGAATCGACACCGGATTTCTCGCCCATCTGCGGTTGGATTTCGATCGTGCAATGGCCGATGTGATTGCTGGCGTTGGAATAGATGTCCAGGCTCAGCGGCTCCGGATTCGCGAACACCTTCCGGATGATTCGCTCACTCGAAAACGGTTCAATGATTGTCGGTTGGGGATAAATTTCGACGCGCACCAACGCGGTCATCATCGCCGCCCAAAACGCAATTACCAACCCCGCGAATACCTTGTTCCACATAACCGTCTCGCCCTACTTCACCCGCATTCCCCGATCAGGGAATGATCAACACCTGCCCCACCTTCAACTGGTCCTTGCTCGCCAGACCACTTCGATTTGCCTGAAAGATCTTGTCCCAACCCGCGCGCGACCCGTAGTAGCGCAACGCCAGCGACTGCAACGTGTCCCCGCGCTGAACCACGTAGGTCCGCATGCGGGGAGGTTCCGCCGTCGATGTATCCGCAGTCAACGTCAGCGGCGGCGCGGCCATAACCACATTCGCCGCCGGAACCGGCGCCGTGGCCGGCGCTGAACCCGCAGCCGTTGTCGCGCTGGCCGGCGCGACCGCGGCCGACTGTGCGGCTTCGCTCGCTGCCTTTTCCAGTTCCGAAACTCGCGCCCGCAAGGATGCATTCTCCTGGAGCAGCGCTGCTTTCTCGCCCTCCAACCGCGTCAACTCGCTCGGATCCACGATCGGAGACTGGGGCGACTTTGCCGCCAACGCCAGCTTGGCACGCTCGATAAAATCCTCAATGACCTGCCTCTTCTCCGAATCGGGTCGCAACTCCAAGAATCGCCGGTAATGGTAGATTGCCGAAATCGGGTCGGCCAACTGGTTCTCGTACAGCAAGCCCACTTCCAAATGGCCGATGGCAAAACCCGGGTTTACTGCCAGCGCTTTCTCATAGAAACTCGCTGCCGCGGAGAAATCCTTCTGCTCGCACAATCGCTTGGCCCGCTGATAATTCGCATCCTGCTCGGCATCGGAGTCAGAGATGGGGCCGGTGCGTTCACAGGCCGCCGCCAACAGCAGCAAGATCGCCGCGATCGAGAGGGCTACTGACCGGCGCAAATTGCACCCGTCCCCTTGGACAGACCGGCTCATACGAGTAGAGTCCATTCCTTGTGCGCTACTTCAGGACAACCTATACCTACCTCGCAGTATAGTACCACAGACGGCCCAAAAATACAACCCCGCAAGCGGCCCAAAACAGCTGACAAACCACCAGATTCTTACGCCCTTCTTGCTGATCTAAACCCGCACGGCTCCAATCGTTTCCGCACTCTCACATTTGGAGGGTGCCCTTGCGGGGCTTCCGAGATGTGAGGAGCTTCATGATGCATGCAGAGGGCGCCGTTACGGCAATCGCCTTCCTGCCCGATTCGTTCAGGCAATGACATATGCCTGTGAAGCCTCCGGCCCAAGACGGGGCTCGAGCCCGCACTTGACGGCCACCGGCACGCTGGGATCCTGATCCGGCTCCAATCCCATCGCCGCCGGTGCGGGCCGTTTTGCACCTTGACGCCCCCCGACCCTGCCGGTACTATGCGGCCCAAGTTTTCCGTGTGAAAATCGAACGAAGGGGAGGCAAGGACCGTGGCTGAAGCGTATTGTGTGAAGTGCAAAAGCAAAAAGGAAATCGCCAAGGGGCAGGAAGTGACCATGAAAAACGGCCGTCCCGCCATCCAGGGTGTTTGCCCGGACTGTGGCACGAAGCTGTTCCGCATCATGGGAGGCAAGAAGTAGCCCTGCCGTCTTCACCCGGTGGGAACCACCCCCAGACACCCCGGTCGCTGCGACGCGCCCAGGGGAAGGACGGGTGAGAACGCCTGATGGAATAACGCGACACCCTGAGAGTTATCGACCATGACTTCCGCAAAAGAAGAACTCGCTTATGTACTGATCAATCCGTACACGATCTACAAATCGCGCACGGGCGGCGTGATCGCCCGGTTGTTTACCCGAACGGCACTCGAATTGGTCGCGGCCCGCATGTTTGCGCCCAGCCGCGAATTGGTGGAGCAGTACGCCAAGATCGTCGTCTCCCCCAAGGACCCGCAGGATCGCAAAATCCAGGAGTGGATCCGCCAGTACATTCTGGACAATTATTCACCCGATCCCAAGACCAAACAGCGGCGGCGCGTGATGATGCTGGTGTTCCGCGGCGAAGACGCGGTCCGCAAGGTACGGCAGGTCGTCGGCAGCTTCTCGCCCGACAAGGGTACCTCCGGCGAAACGATCCGTGACACGTACGGTGACTTCATCGTTGGCGCCGATGGCCAGGCCAAATATTTCGAGCCGGCTGTCCTAGCCGCGCCCAGCCCCGAAGAAGCTGAGATCAAACTCAAGTTGTGGGCCGAACACTCGGATTCCGATGGCGGGTTTCTGGAGAAGGTCGTCCCCTACCCCAAGGCCGCCAAGGTGGAACAGACGCTCGTGCTGCTCAAACCGGACAATTTCCGATTCCCCAGCGCGCGCCCCGGCAACATTGTCGACATGCTGTCGCGCACGGGGCTCTACATCATCGCGATCAAGGTGCATCACATGAGCGTCGCTCAGGCCGAGGAGTTTTACGGCCCGGTCCGCGCGGTCCTGCAAGAAAAGCTCAAGGACGTCTCCGGCCAGCGCGCCCGCCTCGCCCTCGAGAAGGAATTCGGCTTTGGTCTCAATCCCCAGGCCGAGAAGGGACTGGGCGACGTCATGGGCCCGATCTTTGCCGACGAACAGTTCAGCCAGATCGTGCAATTCATGACCGGTCGAAGACCGGAAGATTGCTCCGGTCCGGCCAAAGCTCAACCCGGCCTGGAGAAGATTCTCGCCGTCATCTACGAGGGACCGGACGCGGTGAACAAGATCCGTGGCGTTCTCGGCCCCACCGATCCCCGCAAGGCCCCGCCGGGCACCATCCGCCGCGAGATGGGCAAGGACATCATGGTCAACGCCGCCCACGCCAGCGACTCGGCCGAGAATGCCCAGCGAGAAATGAGAATCATCAACATTCGCGAAAACAATCTGAAGCCGCTTGTCGAGGAGTTTTATAACTGTAAATTGTAGGCTGTGATTGGAAATTTGAATGAACCATCAGCACCAGAAAGACCACTCATGCAACAGCTCGCTCAACGCGCCACTACCCTGACACCGTCCCTCACGCTCGGCGTCGACGCCAAAGCCAAAAAACTCAAGGCGGAAGGAGTCGACGTTTGCGGCTTCGGTGCGGGTGAACCTGACTTCGACACCCCGCAGCATATCAAGGACGCTGCCGCCAAAGCCCTGGCGGACGGCTTCACGAAGTACACACCGTCTTCAGGCACCCCGGAGCTGCGCGCGGCGATTGCCGAAAAACTCAAATCCGAAAACGGTCTCGAGTACAAGCCGTCGCAGATCATCGTCAATTGCGGCGCGAAGCACTCTTGTTACAACGCGATCCTCGCCACCTGTCAGGCGGGCGACGAAGTGATCATTCCCGCGCCGTACTGGCTGAGTTATCCCGAAATGGTCAAACTGGCCGATGCATCGCCCGTGATCGTCGAAACATCAGAGGCCAACGGGTTCAAGATTACGCCGGACCAATTCCGCGACGCCATGACCCCGGCCACGAAACTGATCATTCTCAATTCGCCGGGCAATCCGACCGGCTCCGTCTACACTCGCGAAGAACTGCAGGCGCTGGCGGAAGTCGCCCTCGAAGAAGACATCCTGATGTTGTCCGACGAGATTTACGAGAAGATCGCCTACGACGGCGCGCAGCCCGTCAGCCTGGCCTCATTCAGCAAGCAGGTTTATGACCTGACCATCACCGTCAATGGCTTCAGCAAGGCCTATGCGATGACCGGCTGGCGGCTCGGTTATCTGGCCGCGCCGGACCCGATCGCCGCCGCCATCGACTCGATCCAGTCGCACTCGACCTCGAACCCGACCAGCTTCGCGCAAAAGGGCGCGCTCGCCGCGCTAAAGGGTGACCAATCCTTCATCGGCGAGATGGTCAAGGCGTTCACCGAGCGCCGCGCGTACATGTACGACCGCCTCGCGAAGATTCCGGGCGTCACCTGCGTGAAGCCCCTGGGCGCATTCTACATGCTGCCGAATATTTCGAGCTTCGGACTCAAGTCGACCGATTTCGCCGCGAAATTGCTCGACGACCAGAAAGTCGCGCTCGTTCCCGGCATCGCGTTCGGCAGCGACGCCCACGTGCGCCTGAGCTACGCCTGCTCGATGGACAACATCCAGAAAGGCCTCGACCGCATCGAAGCGTTCTGTGGTTCATTGGCCCGATAATGCTGTTGTAGGCCGTGTGCCTGGCCCGATTCCGACATCGGGGCCCCCACGCGGCGCTGGCCCGATAGTTCCCTCGCCCCTCGGGGGAGAGGGTCAGAGTGAGGGGTCCGTATAATGAAAATTGCGCTCATCGGACTTCCGCAGGTCGGCAAGAAGACCGTGTTCTCGCTCATGACCGGCGTGAGCATGGATCATCTGCTGGGCCGCGCCGCGGAATATCATGTCGGTGCGGTCAAGGTCGCCGATCCGCGCGTGGACCGGCTCTCCGCAATGTACCAGCCGAAGAAGACCAAGTACGCCGAGATCGAGTGCACGTTGGCCCCGGCCCCGCCTCACGAACCCAAGCCGCGCGAGCAATGGCTCAACAAGCTCAAGGACATGGACGCGTTCTGCCATGTCGTGCGCGCGTTTGAAAATCCGGCGGTGTTTCACGCGAGTGGTTCGGTCGATCCGCTGCGCGATATCGATGCGATGAACCTGGAACTCACGATCAGCGACCTGAGCCTGATCGAGACGCGGCTCAGTCGCATTGCCCAGGACCAGAAACGGAAGTTCGAGCAGGAACGCGCCGACGAAGCCGCGCTCTTGGAGAAACTCAAGCCGCATCTCGAAGCCGGCAAGTCATTGCGCGAATACGCCTGGCATGAGGGCGAGGAAAAGAAGCTGCGTTCGCTGCAGTTCCTTACGGTCAAAGGCATCGTTACCGCGCTCAACTGCGGCGAGTCCAGTTTCCCCAACCCGCAACTGGTCGACCAAGCGAAAGCGAAGCTGACCGGACCGCGCAGCGAGGTCTGCACGCTCAGCGCCAAGACCGAGGCCGAAGTGGCGCAGATCGAAAATCCTGCCGAGCGCGCGGAATTCCTGTCGGCGCTCGGGATCACCGAGCCCGCCATCCACGTCCTCACGCGTCTGCTATACAAGGCGCTGGGATACATTTCCTTCTTCACCACCGGCGAGGATGAAGTTCGCGCCTGGACGATCCGTCACGGCGCCACGGCCGTCGAGGCGGCGCATGCGATTCATTCCGACATCGCCCGGGGGTTCATCCGCGCGGAGGTCATGAAGTACCCCGAGCTGATCGGCGCCGCCGAGGGTTTATCCGCCGAAGCTTCCGCGAAAGCCTGGCATCATGCCGAGGTGAAACTGAAAGAGACCGGCAAGCTCTATCTCAAGGGCAAGGACTACATCGTCGAAGACGGCGACATTGTCCATGTCCGGCATAGTGGGTAGTCCGCTGCGATGCCTCACAGGCCAGGCGCTTCTTGACTCATCCGACGAAAACTGGTAGAAACCAACAGTTGTAAGGCTTGCGCGGGGCTGGCTGGCCCTCGGCAATCGGTGCGCAGTAGGAGAAGAGGTCTGATGCACGTGCGTACGCTGATTGCCGTTGCCGTTCTGGCCGTAGGCGTTTCCCGGTCTTACGCCGCCACGATTACGGTCACGTCCACCAATGATTCCGGGCCCGGCTCGTTGCGCGACGCCCTCGCCAGCGCCGCCAACGGCGATACGATCGACGCTTCCGGTGTCTCCGGCACGATCTTACTGACCAACGGCGGACTGTTGGTGACGAACAGCGTGAACATCGTCGGCCCCGGGTACAATACGTTGACTGTGATTGGCCGATCTGACCGTGGATTCCGCATTGGGCCGTCCAAAACAGTCGGTCTCTCCGGCCTTGGCATTTCGAGTGCTGGCCACCTTGCGATTAATGGTGGTGGCATCTACAACGATCACGCAACGCTGATTCTAACCAATTGCAGCATTGGTGGCATCTTCACCACATCGGCCGGCGGCGCCATCTTCAACGATGGTTCAGGTGGCAGTGCGACGCTCCGGATCGCTTACTGCCTCATCAATGGAAGCACCGCTTCCGCCGGTGCAGCTATCTATAACGATGGGACGTCCGGCAGTGCAACGTTGGAGATCGTGAGCAGCACCGTCAGCCGCAACTCCACGATATACATCGGATCCGGTGGTGGCGTTATCAATGACGGCACCTCGGGCAGGGCTATTGTCAAGGTTAATAATTCTACCTTTTACGCAAACGCAGCACTGGGCGGCGTCGGCGGCGGAATCCTTAATGAGGGTTCCGGGGGCACGGCCATTGTGCAGATTGCCAACTGCACCTTCGACGACAATGAGGGGCAGGACGGCGGGGCCATTTATAACAGCGGTTCCGGAGGTACAGCCACAGTCGAGATCGATAGCACCATCCTGGTTGCTCTTGCTCCCGGGGTGAACATCTTCAACGATTCTGGTACCGTCACTTCGCTCGGCTACAACCTCAGCAGTGACGACGGTGGTGGATTTCTGTCCGCAACAGGTGACCAGATTGACACAAATTCGATGCTCGATCTTGCTGGGCCGCAGGACAACGGGGGACTGACCCCGACCATAGCGCTGGAACGTGGCAGCCCGGCCATTGATGCCGGCAACCCGAATTTCACGCCACCTCCGTACTTCGATCAGCGCGGACCATGTTTCCTGCGCGTTGTGAGGGGCCGGATTGACATCGGTGCGTTTGAGGTTCAGGACACGCCGGTTTTCACCTGTCCATTGGACCTCGTTGCAGTCTTTCAGCAACTGGATGATCTCAACGCTGCGATCCAAGAATTTGGCCTGCCTCGCCCGGTTCAAAATGCCCTCGTCAACAAGCTGAAGAGCCTCTCTCGCCAGTGTACTGGACGGCATCCGGCTACTGCTTGCGGGAAAATCGATGCGCTGATCCATCAAGCCGAGCACGATCTGGCCAACGGCCGTCTGACGGAAAGTCAAGCCGTCACGATCACCACGGCTTTGATTCGCGTGCGGGGTGTGTTGGGTTGCTGACGACTTCGTCGCGTTGTGACGCCGGCGATATTTGTCTTGCCATCGAAACAAAGGTTGCGCCATATTTTTTTCACGAGCAGAGGGCTGTTGGGAGACTGCGTTTGGCTCGGATGGAAGTCCGGCATTTCGGGACGGCGTACCCCGTGTAATCTGACGAACGTCGAAAGGATCTGACCGATGAATCGATTTCTACTGGTGACAACCCTGTGCGGCGCCTTGTCCGTCACGACACCACTGGCGCTGCGCGCCGCGACGATCACCGTGACCAACGCGGCGAGCTTCGGCCCCGGCACGCTCGACGAGGCCATCGCCAGCGCCAGTGACGGCGATACCATCGTCTTCGCGGTTCCGTTGCCCGCGACGATTGTCATCCAAGGAGATCCAGAGGAATTGTCCAGCTCGGTGACGATCAGCGGCCCTGGCGCCGACAGATTGACGGTCAGCGGAGACGGTACAAACCGGATTTTCTTCGTCGACGAAGGGATCCAAGCGACGATCTCCGGCCTAACGTTGTCCAACGGTGTCACCAGCGTTGATGACCTGGGTGATGTGGAAGGCGGAGGCGGCGCTGTTGTCAATTACGGTACCCTGACAATTTCCGCCTGTGCTCTGAAGAACAACCTTTCGAAAGGCGGAGACGGCCAAGCTCTTGGTGGCGGCGGCGCTGCCGGAGGAGGAGGCGCAATTATAAATGGAAGCATCGATCCCTTCTTCCCCATCGCCTCGACGTTGTACGTCGTGAACAGCACATTTTGCGACAATCAAGCCATCGGCGGCGGTGGTGACCACGCCGGCGGTGGTGGCGGTGGATTTGGCGGCGCGATCTTTAACGCATACGGTTCCGTGTTCGCCACGAATTGCACGTTTGCCGCCAACACCGCCAGGGGCGGCGCTTCCGGAATCGGCAATGGCACTAGCGGCGCCGGCGATGGCGGCGAGGGTCTGAACCTCGATGGTAGCAACGGAACCGGCAGCCTTGGCTCTGGGGATGGCAGCCCGGGTGGCGATGCAGGCGTGGGCGGCGGCGGCGGCGCGGGGTCCGAAGGCGAACGAGACGCGGGCCCCTGCACCGGAGGGACCGGCGGTAACGGCGGGATGGGCGGATTCGGCGGCGGGGGCGGTGCCGGTGGGCCGGGCGCCAACGGCTGCTTTGTCGTGATGCCCGGGGACGGCGGCAACGGTGGTAATGGCGGGAACGGCGGCGACGGCGGCTTCGGCGGCGGCGGTGGCGGAACAGGCATCGGCGGGAACCCCACGGGTGCCGGCACCCTGACTGGGTCTCTGGGAATTCCCGGCACGAACGGACTGGGAGCAGCCAGCGGCGTCTCCACAAACGGCGGCGCCGGCGGTGGCTTTGGCGGCGCGATATTCAACTACGCGGTCGCCTCCACATTCCTGGTCAACTGCACCATCGCATCGAATACGGCGGCGGGCGGCAGCAGCGTGGGCCACTTGAGTGACGGCCAAGGGACCGCCGGCGGCGTTTACAATGCCGAAGATTTTGTCGGGTTCTTGGAAGCGGACGCTGCCGGGACTATTCAGATCGTTGACACGATCATCGCCACCAACACGGCGACGTCGGCCCCGGATGTGGGAGGAAGCATCACCTCGGGCGGCTACAATCTCATTGGTGTCGGCAACGGCAGCGTCGGCTTTGTCGACGGAGTGAATGGTGATCTGGTCGGGGCCACGGCGGCTCCGCTCAACCCGCTCCTCGGTCCGCTGACCAACAATGGCGGCACGACCTACACCATGGCCTTGATACTCGGAAGTCCGGCGATCAACGCCGGCGACCCGACGTACACCCCGCCACCGAGCGTCGACCAGCGCGGCAGTAATCGCGTCGTGTGTTCCGTCATCGATATCGGAGCGTTCGAATCGCAGCATATCATTCCGCCCGTGATCAGTTGCCCGGCGGATATCGTGGTCGATGGCGTATCGCCGTCGGGAGCCGTGGTGAGTTTCGCACCCACAGCGTCCAGCATGTGCTCGTCGATCACGGTCATCAACGTGCCCTCCAGCGGCAGCAGCTTCTCCGTTGGGGACACGACGGTCACGTGCAGCGTGGCGGACACCCACGGCAACACGAACTCCTGCACGTTCAACATTCACGTCAACAGCGTGTCCGAGCAACTCAATGCTCTCACGTCGGTGGTGGAAGGCTTCGGGCTCAAACGCAGCCTGCAGAACAGCATCCTCAACAAGCTCAAGACCATCAGCCGCCAGACCGGCCGAGGCCGCACGACATCGGCCTGCCGACAGGTGGACACCCTGGTGCGTCAAGCGCAGCTCTATCTGGCCAACGGACGCCTCACGGAAGATCAGACCGTCACAATCACCACTGTCCTGATTCGCGTGCGGGGCGTATTGGGTTGCTGACAGGTTCTTCGGGACGGGACGCCGACGCCGACCTGGATGGTGTCGAGAGTCGCCATCGCATGAAACATCGGCGCCGCGGTTAGCCGCGGATTGCGACCGTCAGATCGACGCGGCGCCGCCCGGCGCGTGTATCATCCAGAGCAACTCCGTCTCAAAATCGTGGAGGCCGCCGTAATTGGCGTGGGTCAACGAGCGGTTCTCGATTACCAGGCGCGCGCCGAGGTTCAGCCGCGCCCTGGTCCGGCTCGACAGTTCGACGAGAAACGCGCGGAAGTTCGCCGCGGCGTGGATCTGTTTCTTCCCGCCCAGGCCGGCAAAATCAAAATGATCGGGATTGAAGGCGAACTGTTCGCCGGCCGTCGTGATGATTCGTCCGAACGTAAGGACGCGCGCGGATTTCACGGGCTTCTCCTCTTTCTTCTTCTTGCCCCCGCCGAGCAACCCGGGCGGAATCCCCGTGATCATAAACACGCCCACCCCGACCATCATTCCCGCCATCCTCTGCTGGTCCCCGCCCGCCTCGCGCTGGATGATGTCCTCGGAAATCCGGCCCGCGGCCACAACGCCGATCTCCGACCAACTCACCGGATGTGGTGGCTGTTGAGTCGATTGCGGGCGCAGGGTCACGCCGTTGTCGGCAGACTCGAATCCCGTGACTATCTTCGGCACTGATAACGACCGCAGTTGATCGTTGTCGATCGCCACCACCCCGCCTGCAATGTCGCCGACAGCTTCCACCATGCGACGCGCGTCCGCTTCCGGCGCGTTGCGGTCCAGAAATCCCCAGCCTTTGCGGACCTTCGTGCGGGCGTCGTATTCAGGGATGCCGTATGCCAAGGCAACAATGGGCGTGAGCGCATCGAGGTGGTCAAGCGGGAACTGCCGAAACAGAATCGAGTGGCTCACGCCGCGCACATTACGTCCAACATCGCGCCAAAGCAATGCCGTTGCGCCTCCCGCGTGGGAACCGGTGGGTACATCATGACCCCCCTGCGGTGAAGTTGAAGGTGGTGAGCACTACTAGGTTGAATGAGCTGCGGGGATACCTCCGGAGGTATCCCCGCAGTGGATTGAGGAGTACAACGCTGGGTTTGTGCAC
>DATKNW010000054.1:0-2413 GCA_035541135.1 Verrucomicrobiia bacterium | reverse complement strand
ATGCGGACGCGCTCTATGCCGAGTATGCAGCCAAGGGCGTGGAGTTCGCTCGGGAACTCGCCGACATGCCGTGGCATTCGCGCGAGTTTGTCGTGAAGGATGGAGACGGTCGTCTTCTGGCCTTCGGCTCTAACTTATAGCGCGTTCTGTCGTCCGGTCTGGGCGGTTTAAGATGGCGATACTGCCCTCCCCGGAGCCCGTCATGAAATCTCTTCGAAGTGCCTGCTTGCTGACCGCCGGACTGCTCGGATTTTTCCCATTGATCACGACCCTGAACGCGCAGGATCACGGCGGCGCGCAGTGGCAGCCTGATCTGCATTGGCGCCTCGTGGGCCCCTTTCGCGGCGGGCGAACGCGCGCGGCCGTCGGAGTGCCGGGACAGCCGAATGTCTTCTACGTCGGCCAAGTGAATGGTGGGGTATGGAAGACCAATGACTACGGGCGCACGTGGACGCCGATCTTCGATGACCAGCCTACGCAGTCGATCGGGGCCATCGCCGTCGCTCCCTCGGACAGCAACATCGTCTACGTGGCCAGCGGCGAAGGCTTGCAACGGCCCGATCTTTCCGTGGGCGACGGCATCTACCAGTCAACCGATGCGGGCAAGACGTGGCAGCACCTTGGTCTCCGCGACGGTCAGCAGATTCCCGCGCTGGCCGTCGATCCGCGCGATCCCAATCGATTATTTGCCGCGGTGATGGGGCATCCGTATGGTGCCAACGAGGAACGCGGCATCTATCGGTCCACCGACGGCGGCGCAACCTGGAAGAAAGTGCTCTCGAAGGATGCGAACACCGGCGGCTCCGACGTGGCCATCGACCCCCAGCACCCTGATACCGTGTATGCCTGCCTGTGGGAGTCGCGCCTGGGGCCGTGGGAAGACGGCAACCAATACGAAGGCACGCATGGCGGCCTGTTCAAGTCGACCGATGGCGGCGAGACATGGAAGCAGTTGAAGAACGGATTGCCCGACAACCTTGTGCAGATCAACGTGGCCATCGCACCCAGCAATCCGAACCGCATTTACGCCACGCTCTCGACGTTGCAGGAAAGCGGCTATGGATCAGGCGCGGGGCTGGGGGTCTATCGCTCTGACGATGCAGGCGAGACCTGGACGAAGATCACCGACGATCCGCGGCCGGCGCTCAAGATCGGCGGCGGCGATCTGCCCGTGCCGGGAGTGGACTCAAAAGAACCCGACATCGTGTACAGCGCCAGCATCGTAACCATGCGTTCGACGGACGGCGGCAAAACGTGGATGGGCCTTCGCGGCGCGCCGGGCGGCGACGATTATCAGAACATCTGGATCAATCCCGATGATCCCAACATCATCCTGCTGGTGAGCGATCAGGGCGCGCTGGTGAGCGTCAACAAGGGCGAGACGTGGAGTTCGTGGTACAACCAGCCGACCGCGCAGCTCTATCACGTGGCGACCACCAACACCTTTCCCTATGCGCTGTGCGGAGGACAGCAGGAGAGCGGGTCAGTGTGCATCTCCAGCCGCGGCAACGACGGCGAGATCACCTTCCGCGAGTGGCACCCGGTGGGAGTCATCGAGTACGGCTATGTCGCGCCCGACCCGCTGCACCCGGAGATCGTGTACGGAGCGGGCCGGACGGAAGTATCGAGGTTCGATACCAAAACCGGCCAGACCGAAAACATCACCCCCATCCCATTGCGCAATCCCGAGTACCGCGCCGACCGCACCGAGCCGATTCTTTTCCTACCTTCGGACCAGCATGTTCTGGTATATGCAACGAACGTCCTGTGGGAGACGCGCGATTACGGCAAGAACTGGACAAAGATTAGCCCGGACTTGTCCCGCGAACACTCCGGCCAGCCCGCATCGTTGCCTGCGCTGTCTGACAAGGACCAGGCGAAGCGGCGCGGCGCGATCTACTCTGTGGCCGCGTCATTCAAGAGCGTCGACACCCTGTGGGCAGGCACCGATGACGGCCTGGTGTGGATCACGCGCGATCACGGCAAGAACTGGAAAAACATCACGCCGCCGCAACTTTCCGCCTGGAGCAAGATCACGCAGATCAGCGCTTCGCATTTCGACGACAACACCGCGTATGTCTCGGTAAGCCGCTTCCGCATCGACGACATGCATCCCTACATCTATCGCACCCACGACGACGGAGCGACCTGGCAACAGATCATGACCGGGCTGCCGGAGGATTCCCCGGTGAACACAGTCCGGGAAGATCCGGTCCGGAAGAACCTTCTATTCGCGGGCACGGAGACGGCGGTTTGGATGTCAAACGACGACGGCGAGCACTGGCAGTCGATCCAGTACAACCTGCCGCACACCTCGATGCGCGATTTGGAGATCCGCGGCAACGACCTGATCGTGGCCACGCACGGGCGCTCGTTTTGGATTCTCGATGACATTTCGCCGCTGCGGCAGATT
>DATKNW010000053.1:0-10353 GCA_035541135.1 Verrucomicrobiia bacterium | reverse complement strand
CGAGAACACGCTGCCGGTCACGATGGACGAGATGGTGCATCACACGAAGGCGGTCGCGCGTGCCAAGCCGCAGGCGCTGGTGGTCGCCGACATGCCATTCATGACCTACACGACCGTGCGCGCGGCGCTCGACAACGCGGGGCGGTTCATCCAGGCCGGGGCCGAGGCGGTCAAACTCGAAGGCGGCGAGTCGGTCATCGATCAGGTGCGCGCGCTGGTCGGAGTGGGGATACCGGTTCTCGGCC
This sequence comes from Verrucomicrobiia bacterium, assembly GCA_035541135.1. Lineage (GTDB taxonomy): Bacteria > Verrucomicrobiota > Verrucomicrobiia > Palsa-1439 > Palsa-1439 > Palsa-1439. The sequence continues at coordinate 10,108 of DATKNW010000053.1, read as the reverse complement.
ACATCGGGTTGCTGCCACAATCGATCCTCGAGACGGGCGGCTATAAAGTGCAGGGACGGACACCACAATCGGCGGAGCGAGTGCTGCGCGATGCCAAGGTGTTGGAAGAGGCGGGCGTGTTTGCGATCGTGATCGAGGGCACGACCTCCGCGGTGTCGGAACAGGTGACGAAGTCGGTTTCGGTGCCGACGATTGGCATCGGCGGCGGGCCGCACTGCGACGGCCAGGTCCTCGTGAGCAACGATATGCTGGGGCTATTTACGTGGTTCACGCCGAAACACGTGAAACGCTACGCGAATCTTTCCGAGGAAATGCGCAAAGCCTTCGCGGCCTACAAGAGCGAGGTCGAATCCGGCGCATTCCCCGGCGAAGCCCAGAGCTTCCGGTGATACGACAGCGAGCAAGAATGAAGGCTCAGACCCGCAGGTGGGTGATGGTTGGTGGAGTAATCCTTGGCTTAATAGTCGCAGTTTATGCGGCGACAAAGGAAGTGCAAAGAGAAGCGCAAGAGTCCATCGACAAGTTCTATTTTCAAGACCACAGAGTTCGTTAGCCAGGCAAGCGTTGGCGTCGCTCGGGCTCTCCGCCGGTGCCCGCTCTGGGTTTGTAGCGTAGTTACGCTCCTGACGAAAAACCTTGAAATGGGGCCGTTGTCGAGGTTCGATGACGGCGAAGGGGAGGCAAATCATGCGAACGACGCTGATCGCGCTTGCGGCATTCCTGACCGGTCTCGTACTTGGCTGGGGCATTCATCGCAGCCGGGATGTTGAGGAGATGAGACGCTTCCGTGCATTGGTCGGTCTCTCGGACCAGCAGATACACGAATTGTATCAGACAGGCCAAGAGACGATGCGGAAGATGGATTTTGACAACGGCATGGAGGCCGTGACGTGTCTTACGGCTTTGTCTCGGTTGCACAACTCTCAGGAGCCGTCCGCACGTGAGTTGCTTGCCAAGCGTGTGGCCAGCTACTACGTCGTTTACGGGCCACTCGGTAACACTGAGAAGAGGATGGATGATGCCAGGCGTGCGCTTCTTAGGAAAATCGATGCGGCAAAGGACAGCATGCCAGAACTGCAGGCGGCAATAGAGAAGGAACTGGCGGTCATCAACACAAAACCTTAGTCCGCCGTGTGAGGGCCCGATGTCGAAATCCCGATGGAGGAATCGGGACAAGTCGGGGCAGGCACGCGGCCGACAGGGAGTGACGATCGAATGGCAAGCGCCACAACAAGAATCTGGGCGACGGGTGCGATTGCCGCATTCCTCTTTTGCCTAGCCGTTCTATTTTGGTTTGTGGCCTTCGGGCCACCGTTTCCGTTCTGGAGAGCAACATTCGTTGCGGACCGCATCGAGGTCGAACGCCCCGAGGTCAAAGCGTATATGGTCGAAGGGGAGGGCACCAATACCGTACAGCATGGGCCCACGATTTTTGAACCGTCCAAGAAAATCGTTCTGATGGGAGAAGAGGCAAGGAGGGCAGCCCGTTTGTTACGGTCCGAACGGTGCGTCGGACATCCGATGTGCTTGTCGGAGGCCCAGATCAGGTTCTACGAGGGGACCAATCTGTTGACCGAGGTTGGTATGTGTGTGCAGGTGCTTTTCATCGACGGCAAATGGTACGCGCCGAGTGCGGGCGGCGAGAGCCTTGTTCGGTCGTGGAGTGACCGGCTGAGGCAACCAGACCGAGTGGAAAGTTCGCCGTGAAGCTCCCTATCTCGCATTCGGGCGGGCGACGTAGAGCAGGCCGAAGAAGAGCACGAGGGCGGCGGCGAGGGCGAAGATGAGCAGGCCGAGGATGAGGGCGGCGCGGGCGAATCGTTTCTTCAGCCAGCACAGATCGACGAAGATCCGCCACGCCCTGGTAAACTGCGGATCGGTTTCCAATTTGTCGCGTTCGGCATCTTTCAGCATCCCTTGCAACATGCCATCGTAGGTGGGCTTGTCGCCGAGCACGACATGATCGCTGAACAGTCGGGCGATGAAATCGTGTTTCATGTGGCGCAGCTCGGCTTGGCGGGCGGCCTCGAAATCGCGGAAGCGGCGGCGAAATTCGGCAACGTAAGAATCCACGGAAACGGATTCGGAGGCGGAGCTGTCGGAGCGTTCGTTCATCGTCGGTGTATGGGTGATCCGTTTAATCAATCAGAGAACCCTCACCCTGACCCGCCTTCGCCAGACAACGGGCTACGGCGGGCACGCCCTCTCCCTTACACAGCAAGGGAGAGGGGATTGCGAGGCTGGGGCGCGGGTCAGGAATGGATGGGCAGACGCGGAGGTCTGCCCCTACGCACCGCGAATACGATTCGCGGCTACAAAAGATACGAAGCACGACCAAGCGGGCCGCCCGGCGGTCGGCCCCTACCAACGGCGCCTCAGATAATGATTTGCGGCACACTAGAACTCGAACTTCAGTTCCGCGAAACGTTTGTCGATTTCGCCGATGACGCGGCGCTCGTCGGCCTCGCCCTTCGCGAGGAACGTGACCGAGAAGCGCAGATACGGCCCGGCGTCGTCCCAGGGGACGGTCGAGATCAGTTTCTCGGTGATCAACCACTGCGACACGTCTTCGGCCGATTTGAACGCGGTGCGATGACCGTCGGCGTCCGTGACCGCGACGGGTGCGCGGACGTAGAGGAAGAACGAGCCTTTGGGTTTGGTCGCGTTAAAGCCGAACTTGCGCAGGCACGCGACCAACAGGTCCATGCGGCGTGAATATTTCGCGGCGATCTTGTGGGTAATCTCGGGATGCGCCAGCGTGGCGGCGCAGGCTTTCTGGATCGCCAGGAATTGGCCGCTGTCGGAATTGTCCTTCACGTTGGCATAGGCGGCGACGAGCAGGGGATTGCCGCAAACAAATCCCAGCCGCCAGCCGGTCATATTGAACGCTTTGCTCATTGAGTGGAGTTCAACGGCCACGTCTTTCGCACCGGGCACGGACAGGATCGACAGTGGTTTGCCCTCGAACACGAGCGCGGCGTAAGCCGCGTCGGAGACGATGACGAGTTTGTTCCTGCGGGCGAACTCGACGGCGCGCGTGAAGAACTCCGGGGTCGCGCTGGCGCCCGTCGGATTGTTCGGATAATTCAACACGATGGCTTTGGCGCGTTTCAGCACGTCGCGCGGAATGGACTCGAAGTCGGGCAGAAAGCCGTTGGCCTCGGTCAAGGGCAGATTGTAGACCTCGCCGCCGTACCATGTCGCGTGCGTGCCGAAGACGGGATAGCCCGGCACGGTCATGATCGCCACGTCGCCGGGGTCGATCAATGTCGCCGGCAAAATTGACAACGCCGCTTTGCTGCCGATGCTGTGGAGAATTTCGGTTTCGGGATCGAGTCCTTTCACGCCGAAGACGCGGTCCATCCATTGGGCGGCGGCCTTGCGATACTCGGGGCCGCCGTTGTCGGCATAGCCGCGGTTCTGGGGTTTCTGCGCTTCCTCGGACAGGGCGCGGACGCTGAGCGGGAACGCCATCTCGTCCGGTTCGCCGACGCCGAGATCGATCAACTCGCCGTGCGGGTGGGCTTCGAGGGCGGCGCGTTTGGCGCGTTTGATTTTTTCAAATTTGTAGATGGCGGTGCCTTTGCCGAACGTCTTGCCGCCGATTCGCTGGGCGAACAACTGCTGTATGTGCGATTCCGTCATGGGCGAACCGAATAGACACAAAACGGGGTGGCTTGTCAATGCGTGGCCGATTTTCAGGCGCAATCAAATGTAACTATCAGCCGCAGGCAGCCCCCTCACCCTGACCCTCTCCCCAAAGGGGAGAGGGGAACGCCTCGCCCCCCCGGGGGAGCCGAGTCCGACGAGACGCGACCGTGTCGTGCCGTGGTCGCAAAGGCCGGCCCCGCTGCCGTTCGCGGGGACGGGCGAGGGGGAAAGCGTGATGGAAGACTGTCATTCTCGATCGCCGGATTTTCTCCGTGACGCGGGTGTGGGCGAGGGATACTTTTAGCTCTCATGGAGATCATCCGCTCGGTTCAGGAAATGCGCGGCGCATCGGCGGCGATGAAGCGAGAGGGACGACGCGTGGCGCTGGTGCCGACGATGGGGGCGTTGCACGAGGGGCACGGGGCATTGATCCGCCAGGCGCGCGCGTCGGGCGCGGCGGTGGTGGTGAGCATCTACGTCAATCCGACTCAGTTCGGCCCGCACGAGGATTTCAAACAGTACCCGCGGACTTTGGAAGCGGACGCGGAAGTGTGCAAGCGCGAGGAGGTGGACGCGGTGTTTGCGCCGTCGGACGGCGAGATGTACCCGGGCGGACAGAGCGGGGCGTTGGCGGCGACGACGTGGGTGGAGGAGACGGCGTTGACGCGGCGATTCGAGGGGGACCGTCGGCCCGGACATTTTCGCGGGGTGTGCACGGTGGTGGCCAAGCTCTTCAACATGGTCCAGCCCGACATCGCCGTGTTCGGTCAGAAAGATTATCAGCAGCTCAAGGTGGTGCAGCGGATGGCGCGGGATTTGGGCTACGCGATCCAGATCGAGCCGGTGCCGACCGTGCGCGAGTCCGACGGCCTGGCGATGAGCAGCCGCAACCGGATGCTGTCGGCCACCGAACGGGCGCAGGCGGCGGTGTTGTGGAAAGCGTTGAATGTGGCGCGGGACCTGTTCCGCGATGGCGAACACGCGGCGCATCGTCTCGAAGCGGCGATGCAGCGAGCGGTCGGCTTGGCGCCAAACGCGCGGCTGGATTATGCGCAGATTGCCGATGGCGAGACGCTGGAGCCCGTCGCGAAGGTGCAGGCGGGCTGCGTGGCGCTGATCGCGGCGCATCTGGGGAAGGTGCGGCTGATTGATAATTTGATTTTGTAGCGCATCTTGGCGCCGTCGCCTGCTTCCGGTGCAGCGGGAGCAGACTTGGTGGCCGCCGCGTGGTCATTTCGGCGGGTCGGGGGACTCCTGTGGCGGGCGGGCCCAGCGGGTCATTTCGTCGGCCGAAGCGGGCTTGTTGCCGGTGAGTAGACCGAGCAGTCGGCCGTATTTTGGCACGTCCACGTTGCCGGGAGGCACTGTCTTGTGTGCGACGACCATATCGAGCTCCGGCAGGACGGTGATGAATTGGCCAAAGGAACCGACCGCCATGAAGCCGCCGTGGAACGGTCCGTTCGTGTCCTCGCAGACCCACCACATATAGCCATACGCCAGATTCGGTGCGTGCATTTCGGAGGCGGAGGTGCGGACGCTGGTGCTGCGACGGACCCAGTCCGCCGGAATGACCTGGCGGTCGCGCCAATGGCCGTTGCGAAGCATGAGCAGTCCGAGGCGCGCCATATCGCGGGTGGAGAGCACCATGTGTTTCACGGGGTACTGGGAGCGCGGCACGACGACCTTGTACTGTCGTTCGCGCTTGAAATCCTGCAGGCCGATGGGGGTGGCGAGATCATCTTGGAGGGCATCGTAAACGTCTTTGCCCGTCATCCGCTCAAATGCGGCGTCCGCGGCGTCGAAATCCCAGAGGTTATAGAACCAATATGTGCCCGGCTCTTTGCTGCCGCGTTTGGGCGTGTTCGGGTCGTCGGCGTCTTCGATCGGATGGTAAACGCCCGAGCGGGCAGTGATCAGATCGATGACTTTGGCGCGTTCCTCGATGGGCAGCAGCCCACCGGTATCGGACATGCCGAGGTCTTTGAGCGTGGCATCGAGACGGATTTTGCCGCTGGCCACGTACGGGCCATAGAGCATCGAGAGAATGCTTTTGCTGACGGAAGCGACGTAGCTGAGGTTTGTGACATTGCCAAATTCATAAACGACGCGGCCATGTTTCACGACCATCAGGCCCGTGGTGTCGAGTGTGTGGATGTACGTATCGACCTGATGGAGGGTTTCTGGTGAGAGGCCATTCGTTTCATATTCCCAGTTGGCGCCGGGGAAAACGGGCTCGGCCAAGGCCGGTGGAATCGCGAAAACGAACCCGACGAACAGGAGTCCAACAGCTCTGACGGCACATCGAATCGGTTGTGTGTTCACGAAGGTTGATCTCCCGCTCATCTTTGACAGTACTGGACACGATGCGTCACGCGTCCTTCTCGGACTCGCCCTCCCATTACGGCAGGAGGACGATTTTGCCGGCGGCGCCGGGTTGGAGGACGAGTTCGTGGGCTTTGGCGGCGTCCTTGAGTGGCAGCTCTTGTTTGATGACGGGTTTGAGTGAGCCCTTGGAGAGTCCGGCGATTAAGGCGGCGTGGATGCTGGCGAGGTCGCGGTCGGGCGCGTTGGGCATGAGCATCCCGAGAATGGTCGCCTCGCGCTGCATGGCGGCCCGGGGATTGATCTCGATGGAGCCGCGATTACCGATCACGACGATGCGGCCGCGCATGGCGATCGTGCCGAGATCCTTCGCGAGGTTTACATTGGCGAGCATTTCCAGAATCACATCGGGCCCGCGGTCGTCCGTAAACGCGGCAATCTTCTCGAGGTAATACGGACTGTGGTGATCGAGGACGAGATGCGCGCCCTGTTGTTTGACGAGGCCGCGGCCTTCGTTGGTCCCGGCGGTGCCAATGACGGTGAGACCGTGAGCGATGGCAAGTTGCGTGGCGGCGAGTCCGACGCTGCCGCTGGCGCCGTGGATGAGGACGGTTTCGCCGGGAAGGGCTTGAGCCTTTTGGAACAGGGCACGATATGCGGTCGCGTAGGGCACCCCGATGGCGGCGCCCTGGGGGAAGCTGATGTTGGGTGGAAGCGGAAAGACCTGTGATTCGGCGCAGACGGCCAGTTCCGCGTAAGCGCCCGTGCGAATGCCGCTGGTGGTGCCGCAGATGTAGACGCGATCGCCGCGCTTGAATCGTTTCACGCTATCGACGGCCTCGACGGTGCCGGCGCCGTCCGAGCCGGGGATGAACGGGAAGGTGATATTGACCGTGTAACCGCCCGAGCGGACGTAGGTATCGACGGGATTGACTCCGACGGCGTAGAGGCGGACGAGCACCTGGCCCGCGGACGGCTTCGGGTCGGGTACGTCCTCCAACTTCATCACTTCGGGGCCGCCGAATTGATAGACGCGAATGGCTTTCACGATTGATCATCCCCGCGCGGCGAATCACGCGGGATTGGTACAACGACACGGTTCATTTGCCCCCTCACCCTGACCCTTTGCCGCCGCAGCACGACAGGCGGCGTCTCGTCGGACTCGGCTCTCCCCGGAGGGGCGAGGGGAACGGCAGAGGCGCCCGCCTCATCCCCCTGCGTGGGCGAGGGGAAGCGCAGTTGTTCGTCGTCACTTGTCATCTGATGTATGCCCCGGGACAAGGTCAATATCGATTTTCTGCGAACGACGCAACACCGTCAGCCTGCTGTTCGTGCCTATTTTGTCGCCCGTGAGACGGCGATGCAAGTCATCAATTGTGGCGACGGCCTGGCCGCCGAGAGCGACGATGACGTCGCCTTCCTCGAGTCCGGCGAGCGCGGCCGGGCCATCGGGTTCGACCGAGATCACGAGCACGCCGCTGTCGGTGGCGAGCTGATGGAACCGGACCAGACGACGATGGAGGTCGATGTTCTGACCGGCCACGCCGATATAGGCGCGGCGGATCTTGCCGTCGCGCATGAGATGGCTGACCACGAACTTTGCAGTATCGATTGGCACGGCAAAGCAGATGCCCTGCGCGGGAAGGATCACGGCGGTATTCACGCCGATGACTTCGCCGCGGGAATTGACCAACGGTCCGCCCGAGTTGCCGGGATTGAGCGCGGCATCGGTTTGGATCACATCGTCGATGAGCCGGCCCGATTGGGCGCGGAGCGAGCGGCCGAGCGCGCTGATGATGCCGGCGGTGACGGTGCACTGAAATCCGTAGGGATTGCCGATGGCGATGGCGACCTCGCCAACGCGCAACGACGCCGAGTTGCCGAGCGTGACGGATGTGAGCTCGGGAAGATGGATGCGAACGACGGCGAGATCGGTATCGGGATCCTTGCCGATCAGGAAGGCTTCCCCGGTGCGACCATCGGTGAGGGCGACATCCATGCGGGCCGCGCCCTCGACGACGTGGCAATTGGTGAGGATGAATCCATCCGGGGTGAATACGAACCCCGAGCCGCTGCCGCCGCGGACAAGTCGACCGCGGGCGTCACGTTGTTGGACATCGATTTTGACCACGGACGGGCTGACGCGTTCCGCCGTGTGGGAGACGGCACGCGAGTAGGCGTCCAAGAATTCTTCATCGGCTGGCGCGTGAGCGGAAGGCCGCAAAGATTCGAGCTCGGGCGCCGCGTCGTCGAAGACCATTTCAAAGCGAGGTTTCACTTGGTACTTTCCTTGTTTTTCGTGTAGTAATGATGCAGAAATCGCACGGAAGATTCGCGATCGGGACGCTATGGCGGAAAACTCACAACGGAATTACGACTTTTTGATCATCGGCAGCGGCATTGCCGGGCTGACGTACGCGCTGAAAGTGGCCGCGGCGGGGACCGTGGCGATCATCACCAAGAAACAGAAGGCCGAAAGCAACACCAACTACGCGCAGGGCGGGATTGCGGCGGTGATGGCCAAGGACGATTCGCTGGAGTTGCACCTGCGGGACACGCTCGAAGCGGGGGCTGGGCTATGCAAGGAAGACGTGGTGCGGACGATCGTGGGGGAGGGGCCAGCGCTGGTGCGGGAGCTGATCGAGTTCGGCGTGAAGTTTACGCGCAAGGAGAATGCCCCGGGCGACAGCGGCGCCGAAGATTTCGATTTGGGGCGCGAGGGCGGACACACGCGGCGGCGGGTGCTCCATGCCGGGGACATCACGGGGCGGGAGGTCGAGCGGGCGTTGCTGGCGCAGGTGGCAAAGCACCAGAACATCACGGTGCTGGAGGAATCGCTGGCGATCGATCTGATCACCACGCAGAAGCTCGGGGTGAGCGGGCCGAATCGGTGTCTCGGATGCTACGCGTACGATGAGAAGCGGAAGGTGGTCGAGGTGTTTGCGGCGAACACGACGCTGCTGGCCACGGGCGGCTCGGGCAAGGTGTACCTGTACACGACGAATCCCGACATCGCGAGCGGCGACGGTGTGGCGATGGCGTACCGCGCGGGGGCGACGATTGCCGACATGGAGTTCATGCAGTTTCATCCGACGTGCCTGTACAGTCCGAAGGCCAAATCGTTTTTGATCAGCGAAGCGGTGCGCGGGGAAGGGGCGGTGCTGCGGGGCAAGGACGGCGAGCCGTTCATGAAACGGTATCACGCGATGGCGGACCTGGCGCCGCGAGACATCGTGGCGCGGGCGATCGACGCGGAGATGAAGCGGACGGGCGCGGTGAATGTACTGCTGGACATCACGCACAAGGACGCGGAGTTCGTGAAGAAGCGGTTCCCGAACATCTACGCGAAATGCGTGGAGTACGGCTTCGACATGACGAAGGCGCCGATCCCGGTGGTACCGGCGGCGCATTACCAGTGCGGGGGCGTCGTCACGAACGTCGATGGCGAGACGGACGTGGCGGGATTGCTGGCGGCGGGCGAGGTGGGGTGCACGGGATTGCACGGGGCGAACCGGTTGGCGAGCAATTCGCTGCTGGAAGCGCTGGTGGTGGCGCATCGGGCGGCAGGCGTGGCGTTGCGGCGGCACAAGGAAGGTGCGGCGCGGCCGGCAAAGCTACCGCCGTGGGAGAGCGGGAATGCGGCGGACCCGGACGAGTTGGTGGTGGTGACGCACAACTGGAGCGAAATTCGGCGGCTGATGTGGGATTACGTGGGGATCGTGCGGACGGACAAGCGGCTGTTGCGGGCGCGGGCGCGGATCCAGAATTTGCAGCGGGAGATCAATCAGTTTTACTGGGACTACAAGGTCACGCCGGATCTCATCGAGCTGCGCAATCTGGCGCTGGTGGCGGAGTTGATTATCGAGAGCGCGTTGCAGCGGAAAGAATCGCGGGGGCTGCATTACACGCTGGATTATCCGCAGCGGGACGATGTGAATTGGAAGCGCGACACGGTGATGCGGAAGGCGTGAGCCACGCCCCCTCACCTCAGTCTTCTCCCCAGTGAGGGGGCGAAGAGACGCAATGATGGCTCCCAAGTTAGCTACGTGGCCAAGATCACCAAGATCCGGCAGTTCACGTCCTCGCAATGGGCCAAGACGCAGTCGGCTCGACCAGCCCAAGTGGGTTGAAGGAG
>DATKNW010000052.1:0-4421 GCA_035541135.1 Verrucomicrobiia bacterium | reverse complement strand
GAAGTACCACGCCGGGCCCGCGGTGCTTTCCGTCATCATCTCTTTCGCCTCGAAATGCCCCACATTCCCCGCGGCCATTCCGCACATGTCAATCACTGCCGTGCCGAAGCTATACGTCCCGTTGGTCTGGAAGATTCCGGTGCCCGCTGCTCCCCGGATTTGGTAGCCCGTATTTCCGCAGTTCTGCGTAAACGTGATCGGCTGCCGTCCCGACCAGCCGCCGTAATTCCAAAACCGTCCGAATCCCCCTTTTTCAACCACCGGAAACGAGTCCGCTCCCCCATTCACGTGGACATTCTCATACCGTTGCGCCACCACGCCGTCTCCATTCAGTTCCTCGTCGTAGTACAAACCCACCTGATACGATCGCGACGGCGAGATCAGCAGATTCTCCATATAGTTACCCGAAGACGATTCCGGATCGAAATAGAACAGCGGGTAGCTGTTCCCGTTGATCCCATTCATCGCTTTCCCCATGTCATAGAACGCTGGTCCCGGATTGCCCGACCCGCCTTGCTCCCCAATGAAATTGTGATTGTGTCCTGGCAAGATCGATCCGCCCAGCCACAACTGTCCCTTCAACTCAATCGTCGTGTGGGTCGGACAGTTTGGCGCCGCTCCGATGGTGTTCGGCGAGCCCATTTGGAAATTGGAGTTCACCGGAAAATCGTTTGTGGTGTGGCCGTACACCGTTGGCGCAGGAAGCACGATGTGCATCCCGTTGTAGCCGGTACCCACTCCATTGTTCGGGCCTGCGGCGCACGCGGCCAGCAGGTTCGGCGCGTTGTCGTGAAACACATTCACTCCATTCGCCGTTGTCGTCGCGCTGTTCGCCAGGGTCAGGGTCGTTGTCCCGCCGCCATTCACAATGGTTGTACTCAGCCAGTCGTTCGTCGCCGTCGTTGGTGCCGTCGCCGGCGCGTCACCCAGATCAATCGTTGCCGTCGAGACCGCCGCACCGTAGTCCGAAAAATATCCGTCGTTGCCGATTGCCACACCCACCAACGCGTAGTTCGCCGCGTTCGTCGGCAGTGCGCAGGCCGCACCCGTGCAGCGATAGATCAGATGATTCTTCACCGCCCTGCCGGGCACAACGCTCAATGTTCCGCCCAGGTTCCCCGTGTTCACGCCGCTGCACGACCCGCCCACAATTCCGTAACTGATATTGTTGTAATTGGGCCCGTTCCACCCGCCGATTTGTGCCCCCGTGTTGTAATGGCTGTCTGACACCCCGGCGATGACCGCGTTTGCCCCATATGGAACTTGCCACGTATTGTTTGGCCCCGCGATCGATCCCGAAATTGTCACTGTCGCCGTTCCGCCAGAGCAGGCCGCGTTTGTAATGCTGTACGAATAATGCGAGTCCCATTTCAGCCCCACGCGCGGCTGCACCCGCACCGTTCCGCCGCTACATGCATTCATCGTCGTGTCTGGCACTCCGTACCGCGTGAACACGATATGCGTCGCGTCGGGAATCGACGTCGCCGATACCATCCCTTCACAGTAATAGCTGTTTGTCGACCCAAGCGGCACTTCAATCTGCGGGTACACGGCATTGAATGTCGCTGTCGGAATGTTGTGCGGTGCGCTCGTGGTGATGGTCACCACCCCGCCCGTCGCGCTCCACGACGCGATGTTATATGACTGCACCGAAAACGACGCCATCCCCGTGGACGCGCTCCCCGCCGGGCTGCATGGCGTGATCCCGCCATACCAGTCCCGGTCTGCCACGCAATAGCTGTACGACGTGCTTCCCGTCTGTGCGTATGGCGTCACCGTCGGTACTTGCGGCGTCGCAATCGCGGGCGTCGGCCCCGCTTTCAGCACCAGTATTCCGTGTCCGTTCGCGAAATCCAGCGCGTTCCCCAATGTCAGCGTCGTGCTTCCGCTGCTGATGCTTCCTGTGGTTGGCGTGTTGTAATTCGGTCCCAAATACCCGCCAAACCGCATCACATCCCAGGTGGGATTTGGTCCCTTCGTGTGGAAGTCGGCGTCCACGTTCTGCACCGCCGTCCACGTATTCGCCACGTTGGTCTGCGCCCCGCTTGCGCTCGCGATCGGCCCGATTTCCGTCCCGGTTTCATCTTTGTAATACAGCCGCTTGTCCACGCTCTTCGTGTATAAGCTCACGGTTCCGGCGCTCGCTGCGCCCGGCGCGCTTCCCTGGTTATTCAGCGTCAACGTTCCACTCGCCAGGTTTCCCACCACGCTCGTGCTTCCGTTTACCGTCAGGTTCCCGCTCAGGTTCAGAGTGAATGCGCTGATTCCGCCCGTGGTCGACAAGCTGTTAAAAGTTGGCGCCGATGGATCGCTCGGCAGAATCACATTCGGCAGTTGCTTGGTGGTGATTCCCGGTCCGCTGATCTCGATCTCATACTTCCCCGGTGCCGCATAGAAGGAGTAGTTCCCCATCCCGTCGCTTGTCGTTGGATTCGCTAGCGCCTGCGTCAACCCTGCATCGGAGTAGATCTGCGCCAAAGGTGCGCAGGGCTGCCCGCTCACCGGCATCGCGCACACTCTTACCGTCGCGCCTGCCAGCGGCACTCCCCGGGTATTGAACACGATGTCGTCTTTGCGCGAGCCCTGCCCGTGTGCCGTTCCCGTCAGCCCCGGCCACACCTGCAACGCCAGCGCCAAAATCGCCCAAACCATCCCGTTCACAGTTTTCGATCGTATCATCCGAATCCTTCTTTGCCACTAGACCCGCCATCGACCACATCGCCAAGTCGAAGCTGTATTCCTGATATCTGATTGCTGATATCCGATTACTGATTACCGATTACTGATCACTGCCTACAGCAACTTCCTCGTCGTGATGCTCAACTGCACCACATCGTTCGTCACGTTTGTCGGATATGCGCCCGTTCCCAGCTCCGTCCCGCCGCCCTGGTACACTCTTACCTTCCAGTTGTTCAGCGCTGTTCCCTGCGTAATCACGTAATACCAACTGTTCCCTGTCTGGCTCTCTGCAAACGCCTGAACTACCGTGTCCGAGGAAATCTTGTCCGCCACCTGCGTGAAGTCCAGCGTGTCTCCGGTGGTAACTGTGTAATTTCCGGAAAACGTCAGCGTCGTAATCGCATACACAAAGTTGCTCGCGCTCGCATCCACATTCACTGCACTCAAATTAATCGTGATCGCCATTTCTGAACTCTCCTGGAATTTCCCAATCTCAAAAATTGTCGTCCCGAGCGCAGCGAGGGTTCTGCTGCTTACTTTTCACTCCCCGCTCACCGCTCGCCACTGCCTCACCACGGCGCATACCCCGTCCTCGCCGAATACGGCCTTCTCCGCCTCGCCGACTGTTGCTCTCGCTTCACCGCCGCGGACACCAGGTCCTCAATCGCATCCTCCGCCGCGTCGTCCCACTTCTCCGCCAACGGGCTGCCCCTTGCCCAGCCCGCCAGCCCGGCCGTCGCATACGCCAGCGCTTCCTGCGCGTTCCTCACCAGCACCGGTGAAGTCGCATCCACCAGGTCCGGATACGCCTTCAAATACCGCACCCGAATCTGCGTATCCTGCGTCGCGCCCACAAACCACAATCCGTCTGCGCGCCATTCCCACACACTCAGCGTCGTATCTTGCACCCGCGAAGGCAGCCCGCCATGCCGCGTCAGGTCCACCATCTCCGCAAAATCGTCCGTCGACCCGTTCGCTCGCTCCCACAGCTTCAGCGGCACCAGCAGGTCCGTCGGCAACTGGTTCGGCGGCGCTGTCGCATCGCTGAGGCTCACCTGCAACGACGCGTCCGGCACGCTCACCGCCGTCACTACCAGCAGTGCATCGTCCTGGATGAATCCCCCGCCGCCCATATTCCCCAGCGCCCGCTGCACCTTCCGGTACGCCGAATTCAGGTACGGTAACAACACCGCGTCGGTGAACAGGTTTCCTTGTGCATCGTTCAACAGCGACCGCACCAACGACGTAATCTGTCCCGCCGCGTTATACGCACTCGATCCCACTACTGGCATAATTTCAATCCTTTGGACTGCGGCGATTCATCGCCGCTTTTACCCATTCGCCCTCTAAGTGGCGTCTGCCGGCAGCCCAGCGTCGACCCTTCGCTACGGGTCGAACGCGTAACGCTGTGCTTGAGGAAAAAGAAAAGACGCTGTCATCCTGAGGAGCGCCGTCTGCGACGAAGGATCTCAACTGATCCCCGCCACGGATCGCCGATTACTGATTACCGATTACTGACCGCTGACTCTTTCGTTTTACTGATCGCCGTTCGCCACTCGCCGGTCGCCGTTAAACTTCTCTTCAGGCAACGGGCTCTTCTGCAGATACGCCGCCACTCCGATCACCGCATTGATCAGCGCGGCTGCCGTTGCGATTCGGGCTGTGGCGCCAATTCCCGCCTGCAAATTGAAATGGCCGGGATCAATCCCCACCGCCGCCAATCCCGTCATCACTCCACCGGA
>DATKNW010000051.1:0-4099 GCA_035541135.1 Verrucomicrobiia bacterium | reverse complement strand
TACAATCGCCAAAACCCGCCCATAATGCCTTTTCATCATCTCCTCCATCCTTCCTGATTCCTCTGTGTCGCCTGCGCCCTCTGTGGTGAAAAGCCTTTCCTCGCCCAATAAAAAAGCCCGGCGCCAAAGCACCAGGCCAACCATTTCTCAGCCTTCGCTGCGGACGTTCTCAGCTTGCCTCGCGATCTAAAATTTTGTTCTTTCCAAGCCAGCACGAACTCTACTGATCCGAATACGATCCAATCCCGCAATCAGGCGTACAGTACTGGCTTGCAGTCTGCGCCGCGTCGATCTGCGAGAAATCGGCTCCGAGGTCTTTGCCGTCCGAAGACTGATGCGCGCCGCCGGCCGCGAAGGGACTGGCCTTGCCGTTGCACGCCGAGTCTCCTACGTGGCACAGCCGGAACAGGTGCCAATCGTTCAGCACCAGCGGGCTTGTGGATGTGCTCATTGCGCCGAGGATGCCGACGCAGGCCTCCGCCGTGGGATCGTTGCCCGTACAGTTTCCATTGAGCGCGCCAAAGATCACGCTCGAAGGCGGGCTGATCGGTTGGTGCGCGTCATCGTAGGCCGCGTAGCACGCGTCGATGCCGCCCGCACCGGCATTGTTATGGCCCGGACACGTTACGCCGGAGTCTCGCCCGGCATAGACCATGTGATGAAAGGTAAGCGACGCAGCATCGAATGCGCTCGTCAGCGTGCGTGCGCCTTCGCCGTAGAGCGAGTACGCTCCGCCGCCGACGACGATGCTGTCCTTGAACGAGAGATCCCGCGCATGGCTATAGGGCAGCCCGCCCGTGTGCTCGCTGTAGTTCGGGACATCGCCGCTCGCGTCCACGAACTCGCTGTTGTGCCGATACGTCAGGTAGCGGGTCCATCCCTGCGCGTTGTAGAGCGTGCATGTTCCCGAGCTGTCGGTAGCATCGGGACCAGGGTTGGAATAGAGCACCTTCATCCCGGTTGGCAGCGTACCTGGCAGGGCGGGAGGCCCCAAGGTGGTTTGCTGTCCCGTCGCCGTGTTAAACGACGTATCAGTGCAGCCGTAGACGACGACGGAGTCGCCCGGCAGGAACGTGCTCTGCTGCGCGCCCGGGACTCCAGTCAGGGTGAGCGTCGTGACATTGGAAACTCTTACCGGGGTCACAGCCCAGGTGGACGGAGCGCGGCCATTCACGCGAAATCCGAAGTGCGCGCCCGCCGACGAGCAATTCGGATTCTGCTCGGAAATGTTGTAGCTGAGATTGTTGGCGTAGAAGTACTTCCATGCCGGCATCGAAGTGCCGCCGCCATTGTTGTCCGTCAGCCCATCGCCCTGGCCCAGGGCTTCGCCGTTGCATGCGTTGCGGAAGATGTTATTTGTGATCGTGGTATCGCTCTGCGTCGTCCAGTAGTTATCGCCGTACTTGCCGGCAGAGGTCTGCGCCGTCTTGAAGCTTGCCGTGATCCCAAACTGCGCCCCGGAATTGTCCACGTTCTCGAAGATGTTCCCATCGAGAACAACCCGGTTGCTGAATTTGTATTCGTGGGCATTTTTGCGGACGTAACTGTCACGCGTGTAGCCCGTTCCAGTCGCAACATCGAATCCCTGAATCACTCCCGAAGTGACCGAGGTTACCGCGACGACACCGCCCGATCCGCCTGTCTGCACAACCGTCAGATTGTCGCTGCCCTGATAGCCCGTGCCGCCAGCCGCGAGCGTGACGCCGGTAATTCGTCCGCCAGGTCCGACGCTGGTGATGTCCACCGTCGCGCCGGTCCCGTGCCCTCCGGTCGTGGCCAGCCCATTTGCCACCGCGTAGCCAGTGCCCGAGGTCAGCGCGACGCCCGTCACCGCTCCGCCCGATACGGCCGTGACCAGCGCCGTGCCATTGGTTCCACCGTACGGCTGCGAGATGGTCAGCAGATCATTGACCGCGTGGCCCGTTCCAGCAGCTTGAATCGATACCGAGATCAGCGCGCCGCCCTGCATGCCGGTATTGAGCAGGATCGCGCCCGTGCCCGAGCCGGACGAGGTCGTCGTCATCGAGCTATTCATCCAGATTCCCGCATCGGCCGCGAGCAGCCAGGAGCGCGGATAGGTGTACCGGTTCGCCCGGTCCTCCATATCGAGGCAGCTGATAAAGCCGCCGATGGGGATAGCGTTCGACCATCCACCGCACATGTGCCCGATGCCTTGCCCCTCAAACCAGTTATGGACAAGCTTGATTCCTTGCGCCAGATCGAAGGCGAGGACGTGGCCCTCGAATCCTGGCCGCGAGGACTTGTCCACGTAGCTGTACGAGAGAGAGCAGCCGAGGCAGTTGAAGAAGGCATCGTTCGGCAGAACGTTGCTCCCGGTCGGAGCCGACACTGCGACGACGCCTGAAACCGGAGCGTCGGTATAGTCCCCGTGCAGATAGTCGTAAGCCAGATGAATGTGCGTCGGGATCTGGCTTACCAGCGTTTCACTGCCGCCGATCGAGACTGGAGCCAGTTCGATCTTGCCCGCCACTGGACGGATCTCCGCGTTCAAGACGGCGAAGTGATGAGGACCGATATTGTTGCTGTCCCAGGTGCCCGTCTGCAGCGCGTTGCAGTTGTTCGTCGTGCATTCGATCGTGTACATCGACGCCACATCGTTATAAGCGGATGTGTTGGTCGCCGTCCCATTCGCCAGGGTGAAGGCCGCGTTCCCCATGCTCGTCAGGGTATCGAGGGCATAATTGATCGGCGTCACCGTAGTCCCGAGTTGATAGCTCATGTGGGAACCATCGCACCCCACATTGCGTATCCCCGGCTGCGTTGAAGCCGCGACGTTGTCCTGAATCCCATGTGAGCAAACGGTCCGGCCAACGGTTAGCGGCGTCGAGCTCTGCAGCACAATGAAGTTGGTGGAAGTATCGCCGGCGGTTTGCGGCAGGGTGATTCCCGGGCCATTGCTGAATAGCATTCCCGCAGGGATCGTGATCTGCGTTCCCGTTCCGTTCGCCGTGCGGCAAGCTTCCGCATCGTTCACAGCCTGCTGCAAACTCGATTGGCTCGATGCCGTGTACGGACCGTAGTTCGTGCCAGCACAGGTCCACGATCCCCCGCTTCCGGAAGAAGGAAACGTCACCGTTCTTGAGGTCGTCCCCACCCATTCCTTCGAGTTCACCCATGTCTGCGGAAGCTGCACACCCTGCTGCCACGGCCAGCCTCCAATCCGGGAGCTCCCCGACGCTCCAGAGTTCCCGACCCGATGCGACACGTAAGCGCTCGCCCCCATATCCCATATTCCCAGCGTCGCGCGATTGATTCCGTTCAAGTCGATTGGATACGCCGTCGACGTCCCGCTTCGGACGGTGGGCGCATTCACCACGTTAGCCGTGAGGTTCACCGGAATCCCGGTAGGAGGCTGCACATACCGCGTGCTGGCGCTGGTCGGAGTCCCCGCTGTAATCGCGTTCACCAGCCCCATATTCGTCATCCACATGCCACCGTTTGCGCTGATCCCATCCAGCAGCCATCCCAACTCCGTAGTACTGACGTCGCCGCTGGGTGGAGTGGCATTCCACTCCCAATGATCGAAGAGCCCATACGGCGCGCCCCATGCCGCCGCTCGAAACACGAGGCTCCCCGCAACGGCCCTAACCTGCTGCTGCGTCATATTGTGGAGAGATGCCACCGACAAGCTCGTGATGTTCTGCACGTTCACGCCATTGGAGTAGAGGGAGTTCGCTCCCCCAAGAGCGTTCTTCTGGTCCTTCATGGCCAGCCAACCGCGAGCGCCAGCGTAGCCATTGGTTACCGCGATTGCCTCGGTGTTCGGATCTTCCAGCCCGTCCGGATACACGTAAACCGTCGGGTTGAACCCCTGCCCCTGCAACGCGGCCTTCGATTGCTTCATCTCGTCATTCACTAAGAGCGCCGAGTCGTAGGTCCATACAAACGGGGTTGTCTTTATATCCTGCCCGATGATGCTGATCGACGAGCCAGTCGTTCCCGCCAAACTGCTTGTGTGAGTATTCGATCTCACGATGGCCGCGTTCGCCACACATGGCGCCGACGGACATCCGTCGCTCGCTACATAGACGGTGAAGTTCGGCTGGGCCGTCATGTACTTCGCCAGTCCCGACGAGGA
>DATKNW010000050.1:0-66672 GCA_035541135.1 Verrucomicrobiia bacterium | reverse complement strand
CGCGGCCAGGCATCCCGGCTACTACTTCACCAACTCGCTTTATTCCACGCTCACCCTCACTCCCGGAACAAACGGTTCTCTTGACATCTGCGGGGTCCTGGCGCCGCCGCTCAAAGTCCCGTTCACGGGACACCTCGACCGCCCCACCAACACTTTCACGAACGCCCCCGCAGAGTTCACTCGACCGTGAGCGGCATCTCGAAGGCTGACACCCAAAGAAGTGGGGTCAACTCTTGACACTTGACAATTGGCGGAGGCGACGGGCGTGGGTTTGGCTTTGCAAGCTGCGGATTTCATTCTTGAGCTGGTTGAGGCGGGTGATCCGCCTGCGCTTTGCGAGCTTTCCCGATGTAGGAATCGGGGCGGGCGGCGCGACAGGGGGGACGCGCTTCACAGAAGCGCGGCAGGCGGGTGGACGACACGCGCCTCACAGCCCCGAGGAAGATTCGGGGTAAAAGGCGGCGGCTACTCCGCAGACGACACGCGAGCAGGCAACGGAGACGGCAAAGCGCCGACGAGTCGGCGCACTCCAAAGACGGCAGCAAGCGGGCCGCTTGCCCTACAAGTACGGACGCGGGGGGACGGCGTTAGTTCGGCTGGGGTGCGCAGGAACCGGCGGGTGCCGGTGGCGGCACCGGTTTGCTTGCGCGGGGTAATCGGAGGGTGAATGTGGCGCCACAGCCGGGCCCGTCGCTGACAACAGACAATCGGCCTCCCATTTCCTTCGCGGCCAGGGCGGCGCTGTGCAAGCCGAAGCCATGCCCGTCCTTGCGCGTCGTGAAGCCGTAATTGAAGATCTTGGCAAGGTTTTCGGGGGCAACTCCGACCCCGTTGTCCGTCACGGATATCTCGATTCCCTCCGCGTCGCTGGTCACTCGCACCGTCACGCACTTGTCCTGTCGGCCGGAATCATCACAGGCGTATTTGGCGTTGCGGAGCAGGTTGATGAGGATTTGGAGCACCTTGTGTTTCTCGGCGGTGATTTCCGGCACGGAAGCCGGGTCGAAGTCCCGGATGATTTCAATCTCGTGGCGTCCGAGGGTCCCGCTGTTCATGCGCAGTGCATCTTCGACCAGTTCGGCCGGTTTAACGCTTTGCTTGACGCCGGCCGCATGGGCATAGCTCTGCTGCATCGAAACGATGTCATTGATATGCTCGATACTGGCCCGCAACGATTCCAGCTCCTTCAGGAGCGCAAGCTGTTCCTGAGTTTGGCGCTGGGCCAACTGCTCCAGGTAGGGCGGTATCTGCTGGCCTTTGGGATCCTGAGTCATGAAGGCTCCGAGATCTTGCGCGTGTTCGCGGATCAATGCCACGAGCCGCGATAAGTTGCCGAGCTTGGACTGGCGGATCTGCCCGGTCAGCATGTCTACGGACACATTCACACTGTTGAGCACGTTGCCGACGTTGTGCAACACGCTCGTGGCCACTTCGGCCATCCCGGCCTGACGCGAGGCCTGCAGCAGATCTCCCTGCGCTCGTTTCAGGTCCTCCTCCGCCCGTTTGCGCTCGGTTAAATCGAGAAAGCACTCGACGAGGCACGGACGTCCATTTAACTCGACTGGCACAACGCTCTTCAAGATGGGAACGCTCTTTCCGTCGGCGTTCAACAGCACGCGTTCGGAACTGTCCACTGTCGTGTGCAAGTCTGTGATCGGGCACTTTCCTCTCTCTGCCGGACAGACGAACCTGTGACAGCAGTGACCCACCACCTCTTCTTTTTGTCGGCCAATGAGTTTCAGCGCGGCAGGGTTGGCGTCCAGAATCACGTGCCCTTCCGCAGCCATGATGAGAATGCCGGCCTGAACCGCCCGAAAAATGGCTTCGTTTTCGGGATCCAGGTGTCGTTCCGTGTGTTGTGCTTGCATCGTCGAGACCTCAACAGAGCCTGACGGGTGCCAGACAGAGAATCCATTTTTATAACGACCGAAATTCGATTTCCTTTAGCGCGGCCGTCATCGCGGCGGATGGCCCGCGTGCAAGAGAGGAGGCGAAAGGGCGGGTGGTGCGGGATGGGCCGCGGTCGACGCCCGCGGCTACAAGGGGCGAGGCGGCGGAAGGCGCATACAGACGGACCGCGAAAGCGTTTTGCGGCTACAACCCGGGGGCGGCGGCGGGCGCGAAATTAGGGCTTGAGGGCGGGGGCGGATTGCACTAAATTGGCGCGCTTGGGTCAACGTCAAAATAAGGCTTGTCGATGGAAACAGTTTCCCCTAAAGTCACAGTTCCTTTACGGATGAAGAGTAAATATCTCGAGCCGGCGCAACAACGTATTCCGAACCCCGAGTTGCTGATCAACCTGGTGTCCAGACGCGTCCGTCAGTTGGCCCAAGGGCATCGGCCGCTGACGCAGACCGATCCGCGGATGGATTTCGCCGAGATCGCGCTGAAGGAGATCAGCGAGGGCAAGCTCAGCTATGAGCTCGCTGCCGAGGGCGAGGTCATTCCCGAGACGCCGCTGCCGAGCAGTCCGACGGAGTGACGTAGCCACGGCGCTCTGTCGCCGTGATGGTTTGCGCCGTCATCGTAGTGGCGCCTTATTTGGCGGCGGTGCCGAGATGCGCCCTGACCATTGAGGAGTTGCTTTTTTGGGGTGGGACCGGGCGGGCGCGAGCGGTATAGTGGCGCGGATGGTCCCGACGATTCACAACCACAAAGCGCGCCGCGACTATTTCATCACCGAGACCTACGAGGCCGGCATCGAGCTGAAGGGCACGGAGGTCAAGTCGCTCCGCAATGCGCGGGCGTCGATCGACGATGCGTTTGCGCGGGTCGAGCGCGGCCAGTGCTGGCTGTACAACGCGCACATCAATCCCTACGAGTTCGGCAACCGCTACAACGTCGATCCGCTGCGGCCGCGGCGGCTGCTGCTGCATCGGAAGGAGATCGACAAGCTGGCGGGTCATCTCAACGCCAAGGGCATGGCGCTCGTGCCGCTGAAGATTTACTTCACGAAGAGCTTCGCCAAGGTGCAGCTCGGCCTCGGCAAAGGCAAGGCCGCGATCGACAAACGCGAGACGCTGAAGCGCAAGACCGCCGAGCGTGAGATCGACCGGGCGTTGCGCGACCGCGTGAAACACCGCAACTAGACGCGTGAGCGTTTTGTGCTGGCGCTGTCAGAGTGAGACGGGGGAGCGTACGCTCATTTTTGCTGGTGCGCCGACGGAAGGAGCGGGCCATGACGAGAAGGAGAAGCGTGGCAATGGTCGTGGGCAGCGCCCTGCTTTGCTTCGGAGCGGGACTGCTGGCCGGCCATCATCTATTTCGAGGAACACAGACGGATCGACGTTCTGAATCCGCCCCATCCACGGCTGCAGAAGGATCGTCGCCGTATTCACCAACGGGGATGTCCAATTCCCTGGCGAGGTCCAATGCGGCAGCCGCGGCCACAGGCGAAGCGGTGCGGGGGAAGCGCGCCACGACGCTGGCGGATCTCGAGGCCGCGCTCCGCGCGGCGGGCGGAGGTTGGGGTTATAACCGGAATTACCGCAAGCTCTACGAAACGATCGACGGCCTGGATACAAACCAGTTCAGCGCGGCCATGATGGCGTGCTTGAAATTGGGCGACCGGGGGTCCAAGAGCCTGGCGATCCACGAGATCGGGGCCCGCTGGGGGCGGGTTGACCCACAGGGCGCGCTGGCGTTTGCCCAGAGCTTGCCGATCGCCTCTCAGAAAATCCAAGTAATCGGCGCGATCCTGTCCGGCTGGGCCGAGAATGATCCGGACGCTGCCGCGGCCTGGGCCAAGCAGCAGCCCGAAGGGCGGACGCGAGATCAAGCGATCAGCGCGGTGGCGGAGACCATCGGGATGCACGACCCGCAAGCGGGGCTGGCGTTGATGAGTAGCTTCAATGGCGGGCAATCGCGCCAAAGCGCAATGTATTCTCTGTTCAACCAGTGGACCGGCCGTTCGCCGGCCGATGCCGCAAACGCCGCGCTTCAACTGACCGGGCACGACCGCGAACAGGCCCTCTACGCGGTAGCCAGCGCGTGGGCCGGCCAGGATATCGACGCGGCATTGGCCTGGGCGACGAGCCTGCCTCCCGGCAACGCTCGAAACGAGGCGATCCAAAGTGTCGTGGGTGCCTACGCGTTGCGAGACCCACAGGCGGCGGCCAATTGGGCTCTTCAACTGCCGACCGGCCCAACATTGAACCTGGCGGTCGCCGGTGTCGCGGCAGCGTGGAGCCAGTCGGATGCGAACGCGGCGGCCAATTGGCTGCAATCCCTACCGGACGGGGCCGCCAAGCGTATCGCGATCCAAAATGCATTCTGGCAGTTTGCCAACAACGACCCGGCCAGCGCGGCCAGTTTATTGGCTTCCGCTCCGTCATCGCAGAACCGTGAGATGTGGTATGGCCAGCTCGGCTCGATCTGGGGGCAAAACGACCCGGCAGCGGCCATTGCCTACGCGCTCAGTCTGCCTGCCGGGAACGAACAGAACGGCATGTTGGGCAGCATTGCCTCGCAGTGGGCGAACAACGATCTCGATGCGGCGCGCGCCTGGGTAGAGACGTTGCCCGCGGGACCCGCCCATGACCGGGCTCTTTCGTCCATCGTTTCCACATGGGCGAATTCCGACCCGCAAGCAGCCGCCGATTTCGTCAGCCGACTGCCCGACAGCTCCGGGAGGAGCGAGGCTGCCTCGAGCCTTCTTTGGAGTTGGGGGCGCCAGGATCCGCAGGCGGCGGCGAATTGGGTCAGCCAGTTTCCGGAAAACAGCACCCGAGACGGTCTCATTCGTCAAATGGCCAACGTCTGGGGCAATGTGGATCCGGTGGGGGCCACGGCGTGGGTCGAGAATCTTCCGGCTGGAAAACCGCGCGACCAGGCGGCCCAGAATTTGGCGCAACAAATCGTGCGCGTGGACGTGGCTGCCGCCATCAAGTTGGTGGATTCAATTCAGGATAGCGGGATCTGGCAGGGCACCGCGCAGTCGGTGGCGTGGCAATGGCTCCGAACGGATCCGGCGGCGGCCAAGGCGTGGGTCGCGCAGTCACAGTTGCCCGAGCAATTCAAGACGATGTTCGCCAACCAGAAGCCGTAGAACAAGAGGTATTTGCTGGGCGCAGGGCGAACCACTGCGTATACTGCGCCAAGCACAGGTGAGGAGAAGCCATGAATCGAAAGACCGCGGTAGCCATGGTTGCCGCAATTGCGGGTGGGGTGGTCTGTTTCGGCTTCGGCGTGATGGTGGGACGGCATTCGCGGGGTGGGGTGCCCGTCGTTTCGCCGCGTGAGGGCGCAGCCCCGAGCAATGCGACAGCGCCGGCGGATTCAAATCCCGTCACAGCAAACCGCCAGGCGGCTTCACCCGCGACTGTCGAACCGAAGAAGCAAGGTACGCCTATTGCCGAGTTGGAAGCCGAGTTGCGTGAGCCACCTTCCGGCTTCAGTGGCGAGAGATGCGGCCGGATAATCTCAGCGCTGGACTCCAGTAGCATTTCCGCAGCTGTCACTGCTGCCGAGAAGGTCAGCGACAAGCAAGTTCGTGACGCGGTGCTCGCGGGAATCCTCGCGCAGTGGCGGAAATTTGATCCGGCCGCGGCAATGCAATATGCCGACACACACCCCAAGCTCAGCACGCGTGAGAAGGTGATGCCCTACATCCTGCGTGCCTGGCTGGAAGTCGATTCGAGTGCTGCGGCCGCGTGGGTCAAGCAGGTACCCCAAGGCGAGCTTCGGAACCAGGCATTTGTCCTGCTGGCGGACAAGGTGGCTCAATCCGATCCGCCGGGCGCAATGACACTTATGGCGGGCGTTTCCGACGCGACGATCCGCCAGCAGATGATCGAGCCGGTGTTCCGGCGATGGGCCGCAAAATCGCCGAGGGACGCGGCGACGGCTGCGCTGCAATTGCGCGTCGGACAAGAGCGCGACTCCGCCATTTCCACCGTTGCCAAACAGTGGGGGCAGCAGGACGCCGAAGCCGCGCTGGCCTGGGCGCGCGAGCTGCCGCCGGGCGCGGGGCGCAACGAGACGCTCGAATGTGTTGTCACGGCCTACGCCAGCAAGGATCCCCAAGCGGCTGCCGCTCTGGCCATGCAACTGCCACTGCCGAGTCAGACCCAGAACCAGATTATTACTACCGCAATCAAGGAATGGGCGCAGAATGATCCTGGTGCGGCAGTGAAATGGATGCAATCGCTGCCTGACGGCGAGATGAAGCGAATGGCGGTGAACCGGGCGGTGGGAATTCTTGCCAGTCAGGACCCGCGAAGCGCG
This sequence comes from Verrucomicrobiia bacterium, assembly GCA_035541135.1. Classification (GTDB taxonomy): domain Bacteria; phylum Verrucomicrobiota; class Verrucomicrobiia; order Palsa-1439; family Palsa-1439; genus Palsa-1439. Next base: position 60,447 of record DATKNW010000050.1, on the reverse strand, counting down.
TGCCAGTTGCTTGAATCGATGCCCGATGGTCAGGAACGCAACAGCAGCTACGAGCAGGTTGCTTCCCAATGGGGGAGATCAGATCTTGGCTCGGCCATCAAGTGGGTGCAATCACTGCCAGACGGCCCCGGCAAACAGCAAGCCGTCCAAGGGATTGCTTATCCGTGGGCTGCGTCGGATCCGAAAGCCGCTGCCGAGTTCGTGCTCAGCCACCAATCTGGCGACCGGCAGAACTATATTCTCCCCTTCATTGCCGGCCAGTGGGCGCGGAATGATACGGATGCCGCGCTCGCATGGACGCTGAGTCTGCCCGCCGGCGAGGCTCGACTGAGCGCTTTGTCCCCCGTATTCTCGGCTTGGGCCTCGTCCAATCCAGAATCGGCAGCCGCTTACGTGACCAAGCTCGACAGCGACGAGCAAGACGCGGCCGCATCGGCGGTCGTGTCCCAATGGGGCGGCCAGGACCCGAGTGCTGCCGCCGCCTGGCTGACGCGTTTGCCCGATAGCAATGGTCGCACGAACGTGTTCAGGCAATTTGCCAATATCTGGGCCGAAACCGACTCTGGTCGTGCAGCCCAGTGGGTCAACACTCTCCCAGACGGGCCAGTGCGCGACCAATCGGTGCTCGCTGTTGCCCCGCAGTTGGCGCGGACCGACGCGGCCGCAGCCGTCAAGTTAATGGATTCGATTCAGGATACCAACGTCTGGCAGGGCGCGGCACGAGAGCTGGCCTACGTGTGGTCGAATGTCGACTCCAATGCGGCCAAGGCGTGGGTTGCGCAGTCGGCGTTGCCCTTGGAATTCAAGACCAATTTCCTGGGTCAAACGCGCCAGGATGAGGCACCATAGCCTCAGTGCAGGCGGAGCAGTTCTTTTTGGCCCTTGATGTCGAGGGTCACGCGGTCGGATTCGATCTTTTCGATGGTGGCGCCGTCGATGTAGTAGCCCTCGTAGGCGACGCGCCCGTTGATCACCGCCACGGGTTTGCCGTCGGGGTCGTTCATGATGCCGCTGATCTTATAGAGCGATTCATCGGCCATCACGACCGGCGCAGTGCTCGGCGCGGGAGCGGCAGCAGTCGACTGCGCCGAAGCGGTCGGCGTGGTCGCCGGCGCGGTGGAAGCAGCGGCGGGAGCCGAAGCGGCCGGCGTAGTAACGGGCGCAGTGTCCTTTGCCTGACGAAGCAGGGGCAACGCATTGCTGGCGAGAAATACGATGGCGATGATCGCGACGATGGCGACGCAGCCAATCAGCGCCGGCAACAGGAACCGGCTTGCCTCGCGACGCTGTTCCGTGGCGCTCGCTCGCGAACGAGAGTCCGTAACCTGCGATGCCGGAGCTACCGCCGACGCGACGGGTTGATGAGCGGGAACCGACGGCGCCGGCGAGGCGGGAAGCGGTTGCACGGGTGCGGCCGGGGCAGCGCCGGTCTTGCGCTGTTTTTCGCGCGCGGCTTTGCGGAGGGCTTCGTGGACGAGGCTCATCCGGCGGCAACCTCCGTTGTTTCTTCCGCAGCCCTCGTGGGAATCCGGCACTCAGTGTCCTCGATGGCGCGGCGGATGTTTGTCGCGTCGATGGTGAACGTCTCGGCGATGTAGCCGGAGAGCAACGCCTTGTCGCAAAGGACGTTGATCAGGCGCGGAATGCCCCGCGAATAGGAATAGATGAACGTCAGCGCCTCCGGCGCCCAGCGGATGCGACCGTCGCCGCCGGCGACGTGCAACCGGTGCTCGATGTACTCGCCGATCTCCTCGGGTTCGAGTGGCGCGACGTGATAGCGCAGCGAGATCCGCTGCTTGAGCTGGCGCAGGCTGTCGCGGTCCAGTATCTCGGCCAATTCCGGCTGCCCGACCAGCACGATCTGCAGGAGCTTTTCCTTTTCGGTCTCGAGGTTCGACAATAATCGGATTTGTTCGAGCACGCTGGGCTTGAGGTTCTGGGCCTCGTCGACGATCAGCGCGACGTTGTGGTTGGCGGCCAGCTCGCGCAACAGGAACGCGTTGATGGTGTCGTACAGGTCCTTCTTCGTGGTCTTGGCCGGTTCCAACCGGAACTCGTCGGTGATCGCCCGCAGAATCTGTGAGTCGGACAACGATGGATTGAGGATCAGGGCGGTCTTGGTGTTTGCGTCGAGCGAGTTCAGCAACGCGCGGCATAGCGTGGTCTTTCCCGCGCCGACCTCGCCCGTGATGGCGATAAAGCCCTTGCGTTCGCTGATGCCGTACAACAATACATCCAGCGCAACGCGGTGGTGGCGGCTCAGGAAGAGAAACTGCGGATCCGGCGTCATATTGAACGGATACTCACGCAGTCCGTAAAATTCTTTATACATCACCCAGCTCCAAGTGCGTTTTGATCATACACCGTTGATGTCTGTCTGACAAGCAAACAGAGGCGTATGTTCCGTGTCTCCTGGCATCCGGGAGACAATCTCCCCTGGTTTTCATCGGCGGCTGTGTCAGGATCATGGCGTTCCGCGGGCCATGTCGGAGCCTGCCCGGAGCGCGGTTTTGCGGCAGATTTATGAGCGATGAAGCTGCGAGCGGATCTGCTAAAACACCTGACCGCCGAGGACATTCAGGAGGAAGCGGTGGCGACGGTTCACCGCTTCAAACCCGAGCCGCTTTTATCGAAAACTGGGACTGGCAGTCTGTCGTCTGCATCAACCAAGGAGCGTGCCAGAGAGGTGGCGCGCAGCACGGCCTTAACTCAGAGACTTCAGCAGCGTGCGCGACAGAATGGGAAGCCCGTCGCCACCAAACGGTCACGCTCGGCGAAACGTTCGATTTCCTGAAGCGCTTCCATCGGCTCGCCCCCTTCCTGTTCTTCAACGGGAACACGTTTGCCGCAATTGGACGGGAACTCGCTCGCGCCTTGTTCAGCGAACTACCGGCTGTTCGCAACCGCGAAGTCACCTCCGCTGTCGCTTACTACAATTGCGGGTGTCTTGGATCGTGACGCGATGGTCGAAATCATCGAGGAGCTGTGCCGGAGCGCCAGCTTCCGGCCGGGCGACCGCGTGCGCACGCCGCGGGGTTCGACCCACGGGGTGGTCAAGCGGGTCTTGAGCGACGGGCGGCTGGTTTGGCAGGCGGACGGTTCGACCACCAAGTTGACCGCGTTGCCCGAGACGTTGCTGAAAGAGAACAAGAAGCGAGGCTGATCCCTCTGCCGGCTCCATTGCCGCAGCCGTCTTTCGATGGCATCCGTCCTGCTTCCCTTGTGTCCATGCCAGCACTCGACCAGTATTTTCAAGCCATGGTGGCCCAAGGGGCTTCGGACCTTCATCTATCCAGCGGCAATCGGCCGGCCTTCCGCATCTCGGGCACCGTTACCCCGATCGGCAAGGACGTTCTCACGGCTGATGCCGTCAAAACGCTCATTTATGAGATTATGCCCGAGCGCAACCGGGTCGAATGGGAGCAAACCCACGACACGGATTTCGCTTACGAGCTGGCGGGCGTCGGGCGGTACCGGTGCAATGTGTATTCCGACAACAAGGGCATCGGCGGCGCGTTTCGCCTGATTCCATCGAAGCTCCTCAGTTTCACCGACCTGGGTCTGCCGGAATCGGTCAAGAAGCTGTGTTTCCTGCAGAAGGGCCTCGTGCTGGTCACGGGGCCGACGGGCAGCGGCAAATCCACCACGCTGGCGGCCATCATCGATTTCATCAACGAACATCGCACGGATCACGTCATCACCATCGAAGACCCCATCGAGTTCGTGCACACCAACAAGAAGTGCCTGATCAACCAGCGGGAGGTCCACTCGCACACCGACAGTTTCAAACGCGCCCTGCGGGCGGCGCTGCGTGAAGACCCCGATATCGTTCTCGTGGGCGAAATGCGCGACGTGGAAACGGTCCGTATCGCGCTGGAGACGGCGGAGACCGGGCACGTGGTATTTGGCACGCTGCACACCAACAGCGCGCACTCGACTGTCGATCGATTGATCAATCAGTTTCCCTCCGACGAACAATCCCAGGTCCGTTGCGGCCTGGCCGACAGCCTCAAGGGCGTCGTGTCGCAGGCGCTGCTGAAGAGAAAAGGCGGCAAGGGGCGGATCGCCGCGCTGGAGATCTTGATGGGCAGCTACGCGCTCAGCGCCAATATCCGCGAGGGCAAGCTCCAGCAGATCCCCAATGCCATCCAGATGGGCCGCAAAGAGGGCATGTGCTCCCTCAATGATTCGTTGCTCGACCTGCTCGCCAAGGACCTCGTCGAGCCGGGCGAAGCCTACCAAAAAGCGACCGCCAAGGAAGAGCTGTTGAAGCGCATGGGACAGTTGCCGAACTGCCGGTCGCCCAAGGGCACGCCGTGGACGGAAGATGAATTGATTCAGGCGGCCGCCGCCGAAGCTTCGGCCCCGCCCGACAAGACCGCTGGCAATGGCAATGGCTCTGTGCCAAGCCGGTTGCCGCCGCCGCCGACCATTCGCGTCGGTGGCATTGACGAATTCGAGCCTACGCCGCTCTCGGCGCGATAGCGGCCCGTCACCGCAGGAACAGCCACGCGACGACCGCGAACAGCGGCGTCAGGATCGGCAATGCGTATTTCAGCACGTACCCGAAAAAACTGGGGCATTTCACGCCATTGGATTCGGCGATGCTCTTGACCATGAAGTTCGGGCCGTTGCCGATGTAGGTGACCGCGCCGAAGAACACCGCGCCGAGCGAGACGGCGACGATGTATCGGGCCGTCGCCGCGTCGGCGAGCATCGCCTGCATGTGGGCGGGATCTTCCAGTGACAAGTTGTGCAGACCGAAAGCGGCCGCCAGGAAGTTCAGGTACGTCGGCGCGTTGTCGAGGACGCTCGAAAGCGCGCCCGTTCCCCAATAGAATTGCCGGACCGTCGTGATCCCGACCGCGGCGGCGTGATGTTCCAACAGATCGAGCGCGGGGACCATCGTGGCAAAGATCCCCACGAACAGGAATCCCACTTCGCGCACCGGGCCGAAGTCGAACGCGTTGCTCGTTAGCGCGGATCGGTCGGCGAATCTGTAGGCCACCCACGCGGCGAGGATCATCAGCGCGGCGACGATCAGCGTGACGATATTCTCGGTCGCCTTGGCGGAATCCCATGCCATCACTCGTCCGACTTCCGCGGCCAGCGCGGAATGCTCCAGTTGATGCAGCCATTCCGCCTTCTGCACGAGCACGAGCGCGAGGATCACCCCCAGCCAGAGGAAATTGCGCGAGCCTTGAATGCTGACGTGGTTTTCTCCCGCGGCTTCGGGTCCGGCTTCGTTTCGCTGCGGGTTCCCCGAATCGATGATAAAGAACAAGGCCAGCAGCACGCCAGTGCAGAGCAACCACGACAGCACAATGGCCGTCGATTTCATCAACCAGAAGAACGGCACGCCCTTGAGGTAGCCGAGAAACAGCGGCGGATCGCCGATGGGCGTCAGCGCCCCACCGATATTGCCGACGAGGAAGATGAAGAAGACCACGTGATACGGCGCGACGCGGCCCTGGTTGATTCGCAAATAGGGACGAATCAGCAGCATGGACGCGCCGGTCGTGCCGATGAGGTTGGCGATGACGGCCCCGAGCGCCAGCAATCCCGTGTTAACGGCCGGCGTGGCGCGACCGCTGATGTTGACGTGGATTCCGCCAGCGATGACGAACAGCGAGCCGATCAGCGCCATGAAGCCGGCATACTCGATCAGGCTCGCCAGCATCCGCGGCGCGTTGTGCAGGATGACGACATAGTAGAACGCCGTCACCAACCCGAATCCGATCGCCACCTTGGGGTAATGGTTTTCCCAGTGATGCTTGTGGATGAATGGCATCAGCGCGATGCACAGCAGCAGCACGATGAAGGGCGTCACCATCAGGGGATGCGGTTCCGCCGCGGGCGAAGCGGCAAGCAACAGCGGACCCAACGCGGTGACCGGCATCTGGCTCATGGAGGAAGGACTTTACTTTGCCGCGCCGGTTCCTACAATCCGATTCGAGGCTCATGGACATCCACTTCGAATGTCCGCAGTGCGCGCAGCCCATCGCCATTGACGAATCGGGCGCCGGTCTCCGAATTGACTGCCCCGGTTGTCAGGCGCCGCTGATTGTTCCCGAAGCGGCGAAACCACCGGCGCAACCGGAACCGGCAGCGCCGACCTTGTCCCCTGCCCTGTTCGCGCCGCCGCCCCATCAATCAACAACCGGCGCGGCGCATCAGAAGGAGAACGCGAGCAACGCGGGGTTTTGGATGGATGTTCCAAAATCGTTTGAGTATCCGTTCCTGGGCAGCGGCCCATGGATTCTCGCGGCCGGCACACCGTTTCTTCTGCTGTTCAATATGTTGAGCTTCGCCTTTCTTCTTGTCGGGGTCGCCAAGCTCGCCCTGTTGGGGCTGTTCGGGATGTTGTTTCAGCGGATCATCCAGGCGTCAGCGGACGACGATGGCGGAACGATGGAGTGGGCGGACGTTGGCGACACATCGGAGGTTATCATCGCGGCCCTGCAGGTCCTCGGAATGTTCTTCCTGGTGTTTGCGCCGGCGCTGGTTTGCCTCGCGTGCGCGCTGGCTGGCGTCGGGGACGAGTACGTTCCTCGTGATGTTGCCGGCTGGCTCTCGGTCGTGTTCGCCATCGCGGGAGTGTTCTGTCTGCCCATGGCGGCGCTCGCGCTGGCGATGTTCGACACGCTCAAGGCGGTGAACCCGATCACGGTGGTCGAGGCCATCGTGAAGACGTTCTTTCAATACCTGGTTGTAATCGTCCTGCTGGCAGTCTTGTTGTGCGTTCGCCGATATATCGGCCTGCAGGTTCTTCATCTTCCGTTTACCACGCGCCTGCTGGCCGCGGTGCCGGCGGAATTCATTACGTTCTACACCTTTGCGGTGAGCGCGCGGCTGTTGGGGGTGTTGTATCGGCACAACGCCGACCGCTTACAGTGGTTTAAGTAGGTCGTGCATCGGGATGTGCCCGTTCCACATCCGGACGTCGAACGAATGTGGCTCGGCAGCGGGTTTGCTCTCGACCTGGCCGCCGGCGTTTTCGAGGATCAACTGGCCCGCGGCGATGTCCCAGAGCCGGATGCTGTACTCGACGTAGCCATCGAACCTGCCGCAGGCGACGTAGGCGGTGTCCAGCGCGGCGGAGCCGGTCAGGCGCAGCTTGCGCACCTTGTAGATCATCTGGTTGAAATCGTGCAGGCTGCGGTTCATCGCGTCGAGGTTCTTGAAGAAGCCGATCGTGACGATGGCCTCGGACAATTGCGCGCGGTCGCTGACATGGATCGGATGGCCGTGGAGCAGGGCCGGCTGGCCTTTCTCGGAGACGAACAGCTCATCGAGCTCTGGGTCGAGCACGACGCCGACGACCGTTTCCCATTGGTCGGCGCCGCGGCGTTCCTGGGCGGCGATGGACACGCAGTAATGCGGGATGCCGTAGAAATAGTTCACCGTGCCATCGAGCGGGTCGACGACCCAGCGCACGTCCGATTGCGGATTTCCCGCCGAAGATTCCTCGCCGAGGATGCAGTGGTCGGGATAATCGGCGAGGATGATGCGGGCGATCAGCTCCTGTGACTGCACGTCGACCTCCAGCTTGATGTCGTGCTGTGTGGCCTGGTTGACGTTCAGCGCCGAACCGAAATTCTTGCGCAACAATTTGGCGGCTTCACTCGCGGCTTCAATGGCTGTTTCCAACATGGATGTGATTGTAGGACAGATTCGCTCCGACGAGCAAGTATCCGTGCGCCCCATCACCTTAATCCTATCCCCCTCTCCCTTTTTAAGGGAGAGGGTCAGGGTGAGGGTTGGCCTTTCGCCGTCCACCCGTGCTCTTGCAGGAACGCGCGGAGCTTCTTCACGTGCTCCCACATGACGGCTTTCTTGGTCGGGTCGCGGAGGAGGAACGCGGGATGATAGAGCACCATGAAATGGATGTCGGGATAATCCGGCGCGGTGAAGAATTTGCCGGCTTCCTGTTCCATGGAGAATTCGTCGCCGCGATCTTTGACGAGATATTTCAACGCGACCGCGCCGAGCAGCAAAATGACCTTCGGCTTCATCAACTCGATCTGGCGGCGCAGATACGGGAAACACGCTTCAACCTCGTGCGCACTTGGCGCGCGGTCGATCTCGGCCTTGCATTTGACGACGTTGGCGATGAGCAGGTCGCGATTGGTGTCGAGCCCGATGCTGGCCATGATCTTGTCGAGCAATTCGCCCGAGCGCCCGACGAATGCCTGCGCCATCACATCTTCATTGTCGCCGGGGCGTTCGCTGACGATGAGGATTTTCGACTCGGGATTGCCGCGGTCGATGACGATGTGGTTGCGGGCCTTGCCGCGCGGGCATTTCTGGCAGTTGTAGGCATTCAGGCGCTGGCGGAGTTCGACGTAGCTGGATGCCGCCAGCACGTCGTTGTACGCAGAGTCGAATAGATCAAATTCGACGGGCATGGGCCGGTCTATAGCACATCCTTCACGGAAAAGTCAGCCAAGATGACAATCGGGGTGCGCTCCGGCAAGCAATGCAGCCCAACTTATTTGATCCTGTAGTGTCCGATCACTTGGAACTCGAAAAGGACATTCTCTTCCTGAACACCGCCGCCGATGTTGTGGATGATCAGCGGAATGCCGTTGGTAGATCGCTTATCGGAAACGATGCCGATGTGCGTGACGCCTCCGCCCAAGTCCCACGCCACGATGTCCCCGCCGGCATAGCGGTCTGGTTTCCGATCGATGGATAGGGCGTAGCCTTTTCGCTGAAAGTAGGTCATCAGGTTGGGAACCCTGCGGTGGTCGATGTTCTGATCGGGTTTGGTTAATCCCCATTTCCGTGGGTAGTCTGAGAAATTGTGCAGCATGTCCTCGTGGACGTCTTTCTGCAGATCGATTCCCTGCTGTCGCAAGGCCCGGACGATTACGTCAGCGCAAACCCCCGTACTGGCCGGCACGTCACCGCCAGGATAGCTCAGTTTGCGGTAGGAATGATCGTACGAAGTGGTAACACCGATCTGACTTCTCGCGGAGGCAACGATCTTGTCCGGAGCAACTTCGGCGTGGGAGATCAAGGCGGGAAGCACCAACGAGAAGAGGACCAAGTATTTCACACTACAGCGGCGAAAGCAGCGTCTCACTCTTCCCACCCCTAGACAGTTACGCAGGCTGAGGACCGCTATCGGACGGACCAACCTTCGCGTCGCCCTCCGTCGGCTTCGGCGTGGCTTCTTCGACCGTCTGCTCGACAACTTCGGAGGCTTCGGCGGCGGCGGCGATGGCGGCCTGGACTTCGGCCTTGATGTCATCGGGCGCGGGCTGGCCGAGGGCCGGCTCGTTCTCGACGATGACGGGCGCGGTCTCGGCAATCGGCGCGATGGTTTGCTCCTTCTGCTCGAGCAGATCGTTGTGCAGTTCTTCCTCGTGCGGCAGCGCGCCAAACGCATCCTTGTCCGGCGAACCAGACTGGGGAGCGGACGCGGCGCCGTCGATGCGGTCTTCCTGTTCCTCGCGCTGCTTCTCGCTCTGTTTGCGCTCGGTTTCCTCGCGCGGGCTGAATTTCACGCTGACAACCTTTGACACCCCGTGTTCCTCCATCGTGATGCCGTAGAGCGCGTCGGCCATGCCGATGGTGCGTTTGTTGTGCGTGATGATGACGAACTGCGACTGCGTGATGAACCGTTGCAGGATGCGGACGAAGCGGTTGATGTTCGATTCGTCGAGCGGCGCGTCCATCTCATCGAGCACGCAGAACGGAGACGGCTTGACCATGTAAATCGCGAAGAGGAGCGCGGTCGCGGTGAGCGCTCTTTCGCCGCCGCTGAGCAACGTGATACTCTGAAGCTGTTTGCCGGGCGGCTTGGCGACGATTTCGATGCCGCTTTCCAGCGGGTCGGATTCGTCGAGCAGGATCAGGTTGGCTTTGCCGCCGCCGAACAACTCGGCGTACATCATCTGGAAATTCTCGCGGACCTTCTCGAACGTCTCCTGGAACAATTGCTTCGTGGTGACGTTGATCTTCGAGATGACCTGCAGGAGCTGGTCCTTGGCTTTGACGAGGTCTTCGTGCTGCTGGGTGAGGAATTTGTAGCGCTCCTCCAACTCGTCGTACTCCTGGATCGCCTCGACGTTCACGGGGCCCATGGCGTCGAGCTTCGACTGCATCTCGGTGACCTGCAGCTCGATCGCGTCCCAATCGACCGGCATCGGCACCTGCTCGGTGATCGCGGGACCTTGGTCGGCGATGGTGATGTTGATCGTCTCGCCGCGCACGTCCTCGACGTTGACCTGATACTTCTGCCAGACGCGGTCCTTGAGGTTCTGGGCTTCCATGCGCTTCTGGGCAAGCTGGATTTCGAGGCCCGACTTTTGCGACTGCGCGTCACTGGCCTGTTTGCGGACGGCGCGTAGTTCTTCCTCGGCCTGGCTGATGCCCGTGGCGACCTCGGCGCGCTGATGCTGCAGACCGTCGATGTGTTGCTGGGACTGCGCGCGGGTCGCGGTGAGTTCCGTAATGGCGGCTTCAGACTCGGCGATTTCCGTGCGGAATTGCCGGATTCGGGCGGTGTAACTCGTGATTTCGTCGGCGCAGGTCTGGATGCGCTCGCGGAGATCGCGGACGCGGGCAGCAATGGGCTCGCGCTGGCTCTCGATGGCGTGGCGTTTGTGTTCGATGCCGCCGACGCTGACGCGCAACTCGGTAAGCTGCAGCGTCATCTGCTCTTTGCCGACCAGCAATTCGTCCACAGCGCGTTGCGCAGCGGTCATCTGCTGCTGCAATTCGACCTGGCGCGCTTCCGATTCGCGGAGGCCGGCCAAAATGGTCTCGCGGCGCTTCTTTTCCTCGGCGTCCTGCTGTTCGATGGCTTGCAGCTCGAACACGACCGTATGGACCTTGCTTTCGAGGTCGCGACCCTCGGTGGCCAGGGCGTTGAGTTCGCCCTCTTTCGACGCGAGCGCAATTTCCTTGGCGTGGAGTTCGGCGCGGAGAGCAGAAAGCTCGGTTTCGAGCGCGGCCTTCTTCTGCTCCAATTCGGCCCTGGTCGCCTCCTGACCGGAAACTCGCGCGTCGAGTTGCGCGACTTCCTGCGTGAGCCCGGCGATCTCGCCGATGTGAGAGTGGGAGACAACGCTGAGGATGCCGTGTTGATCCACAAATTCGCCCCCGAGCGTCGCGACGGCGAGATGCGGCTGATTCTGGCGCAGCGCAAGCGCCGCATCGAGATCGTTGACGATCACGGCGTTTGCCAGAAGCGAGCGGACGAGAGGTTCGAAGCGCGGATCGCGAACCTGTACGACGGAAAGGGCTACAGTTCCCGTGTTTGTGATGAGGGCTTCTGTGGACGCCGAAACTTGATCGCAAGCAGGGACGCTCGCGCCACCGCGGGAAATTAGTTCGGGCACGGCGACCGCTGGATTCTGCAAATCGCTGCCGAGCAACTGGCGGGCGGCGGCGAGATCATCGGCCAAAATGGTATGGATCGCGTGATTCAGCGCGGCTTCGATGGCGGCGCCGTATTGTGACTGGACATCGAGAATCTGGCCGAGCGTCGAGCGTCCATCGGGCGCGGCGAAAAACTGCTGCAACACCTCCAGGCGCGCGCGCTTGCTGGAGACATCGGATGTGGCGACATGGTGCTCGTTGGTCGCGGCGGCGAGCAACGAAGAAACGCTGTGCAATTCGGTTTGTTTCGCGGCCGTCGCGGCACGCAGGGTATCGACGCCGCTGCGAAGCTCGGCGAGTCCGTCGTTGTAGGCCTGGAGGCGCTGTTCGAGCGCGCGGCGCTGGTCTTCGAGCTGCAGGCGCTCGGTCGAGAGGCGCTGGGCGCGGACGACGTCGTACTTCTTCTTCTGATCGAGCGCGGAAAGTTCGTTGCGACCGTGGGCGATCGCGCTTTCGAGGTCGATGAGGGCGGTCTTGGCGTCGTTGGCCAGCGCGTTCTTCTGCGCCAGATCAGCTTCGAGTTGACGGACGGCGTCCTGCTGCGCCCGAAGTTTGGCCTGCTCGGTGGCGAGCAGGGAATCGATCTGCGCGAACTCGGCGTTGAGGGATTTCAGCAGTTCTTCCTGAACGCGGATTTTCTCCTCGGCGCCCGCGGTCTCGCGGTGATGGTTCTCGATGAGTTGCTCGAGCTCGGTGATCCGCTCGGCATTGGTCGTCATCCGCTGCTCATGGCGGTCGGCTTCGTTCTTGAGTTCGTGGTCGCGGGTGACGGCCTCGTTGATCGCGTGCTCGATTTCGCTAAGCGAGCGGCGGAGATCGGTGATCTGCTGTTCTTTCTCGGCGATTTGAGCCGAGAACGCGTCGGATTGCGTGACGAAATTGGCGATTTCAGATTCGAGATTTGAGATCTCAGAGTGAAGCAGGTCGTGCTTGTGGCGGGCGAGCCGGGTGTCGAGGGCCTTGAGCTGGTCGAACAACTCCTTGTAGCGGCGGGCTTTGCCAGCCTGGCGCTGGAGCGAGATGATCTGGCGTTTGACCTCCTTGATGATGTCGGTGATGCGGACGAGGTTGGCCTCCGTGTACTCGAGTTTGCGGAGCGCTTCCTTCTTCTGGTGCTTGTACTTGTTGATGCCGGCGGCTTCCTCGAAAATCGTGCGGCGATCCTCGGGATGCGCGCTGAGAATCTGGTCGAGCTGGCCCTGGGCCATCAGCGAGTAGCTGGAGCGTCCGATGCCCGTGTCCATGAACAAGCTCTGAATGTCGCGGAGCCGGCAGGGCGTCTTGTTGATGAAATACTCGCCGTTGCCGTCACGGTGGACGCGGCGGGTGATGGTGACCTCGGTGAAATCGAGATTGACGCCCGGGAGCGAGAGGGTTTGGGGGTCGACATCGGCGAAGGTCATGCTGACCTCGGCGAGATTGATGGCTTTGCGGCCATCGGTGCCATTGAAGATCACATCGGCCATCTCGCTGCCGCGCAAGGCCTTGGCGGATTGTTCGCCGAGCACCCAGCGGATCGCGTCGGAGATGTTGGATTTGCCGCAGCCGTTCGGACCGACGATGGCGGTCACGCCCGGCAAAAAATCAAGCGTTGTCTTTTCAGCAAACGACTTGAAGCCGATGAGCTGAATGCTCTTCAGATACATGATGAGGTCCCCACCCCTTTCTTTTGCTTGGGAAGATAGCGAGGCGGTTTGCGAAAGCAAGCAAAAAACAAGGACTTACACGCGTGGATGTGAGGGTGCCAATGGGAAATGTGCTTAAGTGCGGCTTGTAAGATCAGCCGGGTTCCGCTTGGCGTGGAAAATGGCGACGACAACAATTCGGTTGGTTTCCACCAGATAGAAAACCAGGTACGGGAAACGCCGGAGCACAGCCTTTCGTGCGGTTTCGTGGGACTTCGGATAGATCTCAGGGCGGGCTACGATGTTGTCGAAGGCGCGATAAACTTCAGCACGAAACTGGCGGCCCAAGTCCGGAAGCTGTGTCTCGTACCATTCGACCGCTTGCTCCAATTCGTGGCGTGCTTCGGGTCGAAGGACGAGCCGGCGTTTCTTCACGGTTTGCCGTACTTCGTATCGAGGCTGGCTTTGACGACTTCCCACGGGACAACGTCGTCAGGGTTTTTGGCGTGAGCTTTGAGGCGGCGGTCGAGCTTGGCCTGCTGGGAGGCGGTAAGTTGGGGATCGTAACCGCTTTCGACCAAACTCTCCCAGAGCACTTGAACCAGCTCGGCCCGCTCATTGATTGACAGAGCTTTCACCTGCTTTAGCAACGTCGCTGTCACGTCAGAATATTATTCCAACATCACCAGCTTGGCAAGCTTACAGGCCTGCGGGCTGGTTTTGTGCGGGCGCAACCAGCCGTTATCGGCCCATTGTTTCAAGCTCATGCTCGTTGCCTTTGACAAACAGACGCGGCGTGGCGAGAACCGTTGTTAGAAAATGGTCGCGGGTTTTGCGGCGCTTCTTGAACTCCTCGACGGTCATGATGTGAGGATTCAGTTCGCGGCCAACCCGCCCCGAGACGCCTGACAGGAGTTTGGTGAGTTGGCGCAGGCCGATCGAGCCAATCACCATCAGGTCCACGTCGCTGTGCGCCTTCTCCGTCGAGTTCGCGACCGAGCCGAACACGAACGCCATGCGGATGTCGTCGTGCGCCAGAGCGTCGCGCAGTAGCTCGACGAGGCCGGTGGTTTTGAGGACGAGATTGTGGATGTCGAAGAAAAGCGGGTGTTGTTTTTGGGCGTGGTAATAGATCCGGTTGCCATCCCGGCGGGCCTCGATCAAGCCGAGCCGGCTTAGCCTCCGCAATTCCTGTTGAACGGTGCCTACGGAGAAGCCGGACTGCCGCTGGATTTCGCGGACATGCAGTTCCCGTTCGTCCACGCCGAATAAGAGACGGAAGATCTCGGCCTTGACGCCGGAGGAAAGGATCTCAGCCAGCGCATTCACTTTGTATGCTTTTACCATACAATTGTATGGTTATACCAGTCATTTTTGCGGGGAGCCAAAAAGCAAGGACTTGCGCGCGTGGATGAGGCTCCGATGGCACGAAAAACATAGCAATCTTTAGACTAAAGCCTGTTGCCGCAACGACCGGCGCAAACATCAGCGTGCCACAGCTTTCAAAGTCACCTCAAGTGAGCACGCATAATGAGCACACCTTGAGTTTGTCGGAGCAACCCGTTGAACATTCAGCACACTGTAGACGGCACGCTCTTGTCTGTCGTCGAGGGGAAACCTCTTTCGAGACCGACGACCGTCCTCTCCGACGTACGGCTTTGGTCGCAATCCTTCAGCGACCAAGAGCAGCATCGTGCGAATCTCGGGATGATGACATTTCACTTCGGCAAGGCGCTTAAGATCGTTTTGAATCGACGCCGGACTCGACCTCGACTGCCAACGTTTTACCTCGATTACGTAGCGGCATTTCCTCTCGGGAGGATGGGATGTGGTCTCATAGATGCACAGGTCAACTCTTGATCGCTCCTTACACACGTCGCTTGCGGGTACAAACTCCGCATACGGGTGTTCACACTCCAATTCCCCTTCTCGAAAGTTGGCGTGGATGAGGTTGCAAAGTTCCGCGACGATGGCCCCTTCGGTCAGTGGATACCCTTTGTAAATCGTGCGGCGGTGACCGATCCAGTAACAGGCGCCCAGCAATGCGCGCTTCATCCATTTGGGTGATTCATCCTGTGGCCCCGGGTTACTCATAAGTGCATCCCTATTCTCCGTTCATTTTCGTCTTTTGGAATTCCTGCCACTTCTGGTCGAAAGCGCGTTTGTTTTCCAGTCCCCATTCTGTAAGAATAGCCTCAAATTTAGACTGGCTTATTCCGTATTTCTTGCAAATTTCCGCGTCGTAACCTCTATGAACCTGTTCCCAATACGCTTCGTATTTTTCAAAGTCACTTGGGTCCGGATATGCGGCATCTGCCAATGCACTCGCTTTGAAATTGGCATCAATGTTTTCCTGGATTATTTCTGACTTATGGTCTTCAACCCATTGGTCATGTTCCGCTTGCTGCCTCGCCTCTTCAGCTTCTTTAGCCATCCGCGTTTCCATTTCTGTCGGAGTAACCCATTCTCCATGAAATTCCACCAGCCCCTTCGCTTTTTGCTCTGCCGCAAACTTTTCCTCATACTCTTTAGCTAGGGCTTCACGAGCATCTGCGGTGTCCTGAGCAAGCTCTCCCTGATAACCCCTGAAAATGATTTCAACGGCTGCGAGGCTGCTTTCGTGAATCGCTTCGTCTGCTCTCTTTTTGAGCTTGTTGAGAACAGCCTCTTGGGCGTCAGCATATCCAGACATCGACAAAAAGACGGCTGCTGTCTCTGCAATTTCAACCGTCTGCGTCAGTTCAGAAGATGTGTACTCCACAGAGAGCTCACCTGTGGACCTGTTAAGCACCGGATATCTCTCGCCAGCATGCAGTAAAATTACGCCCGGCTTAAGGTCAACGTAATCCAAAGTATGCGAGAGGATAAAACCACTGCTCACCGATATGCCACCTGTCACACGCTGAATATTGAGCGGATTGCCGAATCGGTCTTTCAGTGGCAAAAGGGCTGCTGTTTTCTGACCCCTTGCGCCTTCACAGACGATTGAATAGCCCGATTCCGATTCGATTAGTAGGGGGTACGTTCCACCGTTTTTCAACGGCTCGAAACTGGATGCGGTGACGTTTGTTATCGAGAGGGTTGCTTTCGGCCATGCATATCCGGCCACGTGCCATGAGGTGTAATCCTGTGAAGATGTAGAGCCCGCGGTAGGGGCTACAGCTTCGCTATGGTTTGACTTTTGTTGAGCCTGAAGAAACTCGTCTTTGGTGACAAGAAACTGCCGTCTGATGTAGGCGGGCTTTCCTTTGTAGGTGACAAAACAGCGGTCGCCAGACATCCTCTCGATTCTAAGCTCAGTCCCCTTGGGAACTTCTTCCATGTCGGTGGGTTGTCCGTTCCGGTGGTAAAAAAGCTGGCTTCCATCTTGAGCTACCACGAGGATTGTCGGCTGGTCGGCAGCGAAGGCACGCGCTGCGAAGCACGCCAGAATGATTGAGACGAACACAGCGACTTTCCGAGCGTCAAGAATGTTACTGTTCACCGTGCTTGTCCTGTCGTTCGCCCAATCGAATGTGGCGACAGTCTACGCCTCAGCGATATAAACGGCAATCGCTAAAGCCGTCACAAATGCCGTAGCGTGTCACGCCGTCCGCTTCGGGTATTCAAGCTGCCAACCGGCGTACGACAGAGATTCTTCGACCCGCCTACGCTGAAGCTACGGCGGGCAGGCAGGCTCAGGTTGATAACCAGTGGCCCTGACTTCCGCGCTTGTAAAACATTGTATTACGGTGTGATGAAAACGATAGCGACGGGGGAGATCGATCGGGAGCAAACAACGGTCCGGCTGCGCGAGCTGGTACGGGATTAGAACCCCTATCAAAACCGTCGTTCGGTGCAGGTCTCCTGACTGCGCCGCCTAGGCGGACCGCGCGGAATGCGTCAAACGGCCAAGACGGGAGACCTTCGGTCGAGAATTGTGCGGGGTCAGGAGACCCTCGCACAGCCGGGCTTTGTTAGGCGCTCTTAATCCCGAGGGCGCTGATGGGCGGGCTGGTGGGGCGGCGCAAAGTTTATCGGGTTTATGGTTGACTTGCTATCCTTTCAGGATATGATAGCGGGTTGTTCTTTGAAATAGACACTTAGTTCCTAAGTGCCAGAGTGCATGAGTTCCTGGGTGCGCAGGTGGTTATGTGCCGGGGGAAGTGGGGTCGGCGCGATGGCGCTCATACTACGGCAAGCGGGACACTCGCGCCACCAACGGAAGGCAGGCCGCTCGTCGGACTCGGGATAAAGGGGGGGGCTATATATGTAATTCTGCGAAACGAAGCCAACGGTTTTTGGCGTGAGGCTGGAACGAAGGTACTTGTGGGAGAGGAGGTTGTGAGTTGTGGAACAACGGTTTTTGCATTGGCTTCGTTTGGCTTCGTTCGACCAAAAAACGGCTTCGTTTTGGGGTAAGATGGCCCGTTTGATCGGACTTTGCCCTCTTTTTGGGGTCGTTTTGAGGCTCGATTTCGAAGGGGATTAGGGGCTGCAACGGCGAAGAACTTCGTGATAGGTTTGGAGGAAGCGGCCGGGTTGCGGCCGACCGAGGCAATCTGAATCCAGACCGACAACCAACGATGGTTGTCTGAAGCACCTCACCCATTACGGACCGTTCTCGGGTTCGTTTACCGTCTCGGCAATCTTGTAGCGGATGGCGCGAGTCTTCATCCAGCGCACCGCCAGCAGATCGCTGGAGGATTTGAACAATCGGTTCCAGACGCCATAGTGGGCGCGGCCGGCATGGCGGGGGTGATGGCCCACGGGCACCTCGGTGACGGTGAAGCCATCCATCTTGATGAGCGTGGGCAGGAACCGATGCGCGCCTTTGAAGAATCTGATGTCGGCGATGCACTCGCGCCGAAACGCCCGGAAACAACAGCCGGCATCGCTGATGGTCTCGCCGCTGACCTTGTTGCGGACCCAGTTGGCAATCCGCGACGAAGCGATCCGGACCCAGCTATCGCCCTGTGCCCGCGCCGCCACTCGCGACGCGCAAACGCAGTCGGCCTGTTTCAATGCCGCCAGCAGTTTGGGGATTTCGGCGGGCGGATTCTGCATGTCCGCGTCCAAGGTAATGATGATGCGGCCCCGCGCGGCTTTCATTCCCGCCCACAGCGCGCCTGATTGTCCGCAGTTGAACGCGAACCGAAGGGCGCGGATGTGCGGGTCGGCGGCGCCCAACTGCCGCATCGTTTCCCAACTGTCATCGGTACTGCCATCATCCACCAAGACGATTTCGTAGCGCGTCGCCAACGGTTCGAGTGCGGCGCGCACGGCAGCGGTCAGGGGCCGGAGATTGCCCGCTTCATTATGGCAGGGTGCGACGACGCTCAGTTCCATCTCCGGGTTCATAACGCAGGAATCTGCCTAATGTTGAGAAAAAAGTCAGGGGATGCAACCGGAAAATGCCGCGCCGGACTCCTTCGCACGCCTGATCAACAGGACATCCCAGCACCTCTGTCGAAGCCGGGCTGTCCTGTATACTCTTGCATGGATTGGCGGCCGGATGCTTAAATGCGTGTCAATTGCATATGGAGGAAGCCCTCAGGAACCGTGACTCAGTCCGCGCCCTCACGATCGTTGCCTTCATCGTGGGAGCATTCGCGATCTTTGCCGGGCTGGGTCGGCTTTCCTTGATGCAACCGGATGAGGAACGCAATGCCGAGGTGGCGCGGGAAATGGAGCGCTCCGGCAGTTGGCTGATCCCGACTTACGATGGCCTGCCGTATCTGGACAAGCCGGCGTTTTTTTTCAAGAGTGTTGGACTTTCGTTCCGTCTGTTCGGCGAATCCAATGCGGCGGCGCGGCTGCCATCAGCAGTCTTTGGCTTCGGCCTGTTGGCGATGCTGTATGTTTTTTGCAGGCGTTCTTACGACCCGCAGGCGGCCGCGCTGGCGGTGCTCGTTGTCGGGACGTCGCCATTATATCTCGCATTCTGTCGGCTGGTAATCTTTGACATGATGTTGTCATTCTTCCTGTGCGGCGCGGTGTTCGCGGGGTATCTGGCCGAAGAACGCGAAGGCAGGGCCACGCGCGGTTGGTACCTGGTGGGGGCGATCTCCTCGGCATTCGCCACGCTGGTCAAGGGCCCCGTTGGATTTGTTGTGCCACTGTTGGTGTTGGGCATTTTCAACTGGACGGATGGCCGCCGCGGCGCGTGGAAGCGCCTGTTTGCCCCGATCAACATCGTCGCCTTCTTCGCCATTACGCTGCCGTGGTTTCTGGGCGTCGTTCATGAATACCGTGATTTCGCCCATTACGGACTTGTCGAAGAAACCTTTCGGCGTTACACCACGACGGCGTTTCGGCGCACCGGGCCGATTTACTACTACCTGCCATGGGTTTTTGGCGGTTGTTTTGCCTGGAGCGTCTTGCTGCCGGAATCGATGATCAGGGCATGGCATTCGCGAACACGGTGGACACGGGCGGATCGCCTTTTCATTGTGTGGTCCGTCACTGCGCTGGTCTTCTTCTCGATCTCGAGATCCAAGAGACCTGATTACATACTGACCGTCGTCGTGGCCCTGGGCGCGCTTGTTGCCCGAGTATTTGCCCTCGCCATCGGGGGAAGAAACCCGCAGGCGATGCGGACCGTGCTGCGCGGGACGACAGGTTTGGCGGGGGTGAGCGCACTCGCCGCCGGCTTTTTGGGGGCGGCGATTCTGAAACCGGAACTGGTGAGCTGGCTTGCCAGAAATCGCAGTGGCGAATTCGGACGGCTTGGGCCGGTGTATGTTCCCGCCCTGGGGGTGTCACTGGCAACCGTCGTGCTGGCAACCATCGCTCGGTGGCGAGGGGATGCGCGGCTGGCGTTGGCGACTTTCGCGGTGCTGCCCTGCGCGGTGCTGTTGGCGGGCCGTGATGGTCTGCAGCGGTACGCCGAGTCAAAATCAACGCGGGCGCTGGCCGAGAGGATTTCCAGTCTGCCCGCACAAGCCGAGGTTGCCTGTTTGGAATGTTTTCCCACCGGCCTGCCATTTTACCTGAAACGACCCGTCACCGTCGTCAGCACCGATGGCCGGGAATTAACCAGTAACTACATCTTGTTCATGCTCACGAAATCAGCTGTCATGCCAAAACCGCTGGTGCCGGTCCGCGAATTCGATCGGTGGCTGGGTGGACAGGATCGGCCAGTGTATCTCATTTCCGGCAAGAACGGGCGGGCGACGCTGGATGCGGTTGCAACGCGCCGTGGCGTGGCGGTGACGGAACTGGCACCCGGCTGGTGGGGCGCGTTGTTGCCCGCGTCGAAGGAGGTGTGACATGTGCGGCGTGTGCGGCATAGCTTCGTTGCGCGGCTCGCTGAACCAGGATCTCGCCAGTAGTCGAGTGCGGGGAATGGTGCAGGCTCTTGGTCATCGCGGGCCTGACGAAACCGGTGAGATCGTCGACACCTATGCGGCGTTGGGTGCCGCACGGCTGGCGATCCGCGGCCTGAGCTCCGGCAAACAACCTCTCGTGGATCGCGCCAGCGGTGTCACCGTCGTGTGCAACGGCGAGATCGACAATCACCATGAACTCCGCACGTGGTTGGAGGCGCACGGTCGCCCGGTCGAGTTGGCGACGGACATCGCGGTGATCCCGGGATTGTATCTGGAACTCGACACGGCCTTTGTCCAACGGCTGATTGGCAATTTTGCCATCGCGATCTGGGACCCGCGCCGTCGCCGGGTCGTTTTCGCCCGTGACCGCGCCGGTGAACGTCCGTTGTTTTTCGCGGTGCAGAACCATCTGATCCGGTTCTCCACGGAAATCGCGGCGCTGGCGTGCGACCATGGGTCACCCTTGACGCTCGATCGCGAGGCGCTGGGCAATTATCTGCAGTTCGGCTGCTTCGCGGCTCCAAAGTCTCCGTTCCAGGAGATCCAGAAGGTCGCGCCGGCGGAAATCGTCACGATCGATGCGAACGGGATCCAGCAACAACGGTACTGGCGGTGGGAAATCCCCACAACGCCAAAGCGCGCGGCGTCGGTTGACGGCTTTGACACTGTTTTCCGCGAGGCGGTGCGCCGCCAGAGCGACGTCGATGTGCCCTACGGCGTTTTCCTCAGTGGCGGCGTCGATTCGTCGCTGGTGGCCGCCGTGGCGCGGGCGGTGCGGCCCGATTACAAGCTCAAAGCCTACACGCTGCGGTTCTCAGAGAAATCGTACGACGAAGGGCTGTTCGCGGAGCGCGTCGGCCAGATGCTGGGAATCGAAACGGTGCCCGTTTGGGTCACACCGGAGGCGATTCGGGACGGCATCGGCGAGTTGGTCAGCCTCGTCGGTGAACCGCTGGCCGATCCCGCATGGATGCCGACGGCGCTGTTGGCGCGGCGCGCGTCGCAAGATGTGAAGCTCACGCTGGTGGGAGAAGGCGGCGACGAATTGTTCGGCGGATATCCGACCTACATTGGCGCGCAATTCGCGGCGCGTTACGCCCGGCTTCCCCGTCTGCTGAAGGCGACGATCGCCGGCGCCGTCAATGCCTGGCCGCCCAGCAACAAGAAGGTAGCGCTCTCGTTCCTGCTCAAAAAATTCGTACAGGGTGCCGACCTGGATGGAGTGTCCCGCCATCTGTCATGGACTTCGAACATCCCCCCCGCGCTCTTGCGGCAGCTCGGGGTTGAGCCGGTGGTGCAGCCGGCGGTGGACCATTCCCCGGAGGCGCTGCTGGACCTGGTGCAACAGCGGGACCTCGAGACGTCGCTCGCCGAAGGGCTGCTGACCAAGGCAGATCGTGCGAGCATGAGCTCGGCGCTGGAACTGCGCGCGCCGTTCCTGGACCGCGACGTGATGGAGTTCGCGGCCACATTGCCCCGCGCCGAACGCGTCCACGGGACGAAAACAAAAGTGTTTCTGAAGCGGTACGCGCTTCGCTATCTGCCGTCGTCGATTGTGAACCGAAAGAAACGCGGATTATCCGTGCCGCTGGCGGCCTGGCTGCGGGGTCCGCTGCGCGAGTGGGCCGAATCGCAATTGTACTCCGAGTTGCTGGGTGACGCCGGACTCAACAATGCCGCGGCCTTGAAACTGCTGGAGGAGCATTGCCAGCGCCGCGCCGATCATGCCCGGGTGCTCTGGACGCTGATCGTGTTGAGCAAATGGTTGACGTGGGCATCCGAACGGGGGACGCCATGAACGTGCTTGTCACCGGCGGCGCCGGGTTTATCGGTTCGCACGTGGTCGAGCGACTTCTCGACCGCGGGGATCGCGTGACGGTCATTGATGATTTCAACGATTTTTACGATCCTTCTGTCAAACGCCGCAACGTGGCGGCGTTTGCCGGGCGCGTGCGCATGGTCGAGGCGGACATTTGCGATCAAGCGAAGGTGCGCGACCTGTTTCTGCGCGAGCAAGTCGAGACCATCGTGCATCTTGCCGCGCGGGCGGGCGTGCGGCCGTCATTGGCGAATCCGCAACTGTATCTGCAGGTCAACGTGGTCGGGACGCAGAACCTGCTGGAACTGGCGCGGGAATTCGGCGTGACGAAATTCGTGTTCGCCTCGTCTTCCAGCGTGTACGGGACGAGCCAACCTGTTCCGTTTCGGGAAGACATGGGACCGCTGCAACCGATCTCGCCGTACGCGGCCACCAAGCTGGCCGACGAAGCGCTCTGTCATGTGTATCATCACCTGTGCGGACTGGACGTGGCATGCCTGCGGTTGTTCACCGCGTATGGACCGCGGCAACGACCCGACCTGGCCATTCATAAATTCACCAGCGCGATCTGGCGGGGCCAGCCGGTCGAAATGTACGGCGACGGCACGACGGCGCGCGACTACACGTATGTGGACGACGTCGTGCAGGGATTTGTGGCGTGCCTCGACCGCGAAGTGGGGTTTGAGGTTATCAATCTGGGCGAATCGCGGACGGTGGAGTTGCGGGAGTTGGTGCGATTGATCGAGACGGCAGTGGGGAAGAAGGCGCACCTCCGGCGATTGGCGGAGCAGCCCGGCGATGTGCCGATCACGTACGCGGACATCTCGAAGGCGAAACGGCTGCTCGGGTACAACCCGCGGGTGGATATTGAGGAGGGGATTCGACGTTTCGTGGAATGGTTCCGAACGCAGCTATGAAGATCGAATTACCGGAGGGGGAGTTCGATGCGTACATTTTTGACTGTGACGGCACGCTGGCGGACACGATGCCGCTGCACTACAAGGCGTGGTTGGCCGTGCTGAAGGAATACGAGTGCGATTTTCCCGAGGCGTTTTTCTATCAGCTCGGCGGCGTGCCGACTGAAAAGATCGTCGAGATTCTCAACGAGCGTCACGGGCGCGCGATGCCGGTGGAGGAAACGGCGCGAACGAAGGACGAAATGTTCATCAACATGATTCCGCAGACGATGCCGATCGAGCCGGTGGTCGATTTGGCGCGCGAGCTTCACGGCGTGAAGCCGCTCGCGGTGGCGTCGGGCGGCACACGCGAGATTGTGCACAAGACCCTCGAGGCGCTGGGCATCCGTGGGATGTTCCAGGCGATTGTGACGGTGGAGGATTATCAGAATGGCAAGCCGGCGCCGGACCCGTTTCTGGAAGCGGCGCGGCGGCTCGGCGTGGCGCCGGAGAAATGCCTGGTGTTTGAGGACACGACGGCGGGAATCGAGTCGGCGCGGGCCGCAAAGATGCAATGGGTGCTGGTTCAGCCGCCGTCCCGCAAACCGTAGACGACGAGCCAACCGCTCACCTTCCGCGAGACCACCTGCGATCGCGCTGCCCGAGGCCCGTCGAAACCAATGCCTTCAGGCAGCGAGCGCGCGATCGATTCCGAGCTGATGCAACGCGGCGGCAACGGCATCGCGCAGCGTCCGAGGGTTCATATCGTCCTGATTCAGAAGCACCACTCCGGCCAGCTCGAGTTTTTGCGAAATACCCTCGCGCGGATAACCCGAGACAACGATGGCCGGTGTGAGAACTCCCTCCTGACGCATGACGCGCAACAGTTCGCCGCCATCCATGCCCGGCAACTGCCAGTCGAGCACGACCAGCGCGTAGCGCGCGCGTCGCATCTTATCGAGAGCTTCCCGAGCTTCGCCCGCTTTGTCCGGGACCATCTCGTGCTCGAATGGCCAGGATTCACCGAGGTGTCGGATGACGGCTTCCCGATCAGCGTCATCGTTGATCACGACGAGAACGCGGAAGGCGCGACTCGAAATGTCGTTCTCCGAGTTCATACAACGCCCTGACGGCAATCTACGCCTGTCTAGCGGACTTGCAACTCGTGATGCAGGATACTGAGCGCGTAAATCGCGGCGGTCTCGGCGCGCAGCACAAGCGGGCCGAGCGAGAGCGGGAGGCAGCCCGCCGATTTGGCGAGGCCAAGCTCGGCAGGCGTGAAATCACCTTCGGGGCCGATGAGGAGCAGGACAGATGGAGTGCTTGAGTGCCCAAGTGACGGAGCGCCGGAGAGGATGGTTTTGAGCGGCTTGGCGTCGGGCTGAAGCGAACCGATGAGTTTCAGGTCGTGCTTCGGCAGCGACGCGAGAAAGTCGTGCGCCGCTTGGGGCGGCTGGATTTCCGGCAGCCAGTTGTTGCCACACTGTTTGCAGGCGTCGAGCGCGATATCGCGCCAGCGGTCCGGGCGCTTCGAGTCCTCGTCGATCTTGACGATGGTGCGATCTGAAATAAGCGGGACGACGACCGCGACACCCAACTCGGTCGCCTTTTGCACGATCAGATCCATGCTCTTCTTCGGAATGGCTTGCGCCAGCGTGATGCGGCAGGGCAACGCGGGCGAGGTGGACTGTGTCAATATTTTCAAAC
Source organism: Verrucomicrobiia bacterium (assembly GCA_035541135.1). GTDB lineage: Bacteria > Verrucomicrobiota > Verrucomicrobiia > Palsa-1439 > Palsa-1439 > Palsa-1439. Next base: position 35,699 of record DATKNW010000050.1, on the reverse strand, counting down.
GCACCGAGTCCCCGACGATTTCCGCGATCGCGCATTGGGCCTCGTGGCCGCGTCCATCGAACACATTCAACGTGTCGCCGGTTTTGAGACGGAGTACGTGAAGCGCATGGTGCGCCTCGGGGCCGGAGAGAACCGGTTGCTGGAGATTGCCGAGAAAGAAACGATTCACGGGGCCATTGTAGTGACGTCGTCATCGAAGCGCAAGCGGCTGACTTTGCTCCGGCGGCTCAGAATGTCACCCAGAGCGTTATTTCCCGCCGAAGAACCGCCTAGCTTTATTGAGGAACGATTTCAGTTGCGGGTAGGAATCCTCATGAACGATGGCGGAGAACTCCTCGAGCTTTTCGCGTTGGGCGCGGGAGAGCCGCGACGGGACTTCGACGATGACGCGGACGTGCTGGTCGCCATGGCCGTGGCCGTGGACATTGGGCAGGCCTTTGCCGCGGAGGCGGAACAGCGTGCCCGCTTGCGTGCCCGCAGGAATCTTGAGACGCGCCGCGCCGGTGAGCGTGGGTACTTCAATTTCGCCACCCAGCGCTGCCATCGGAAAACTGATCGGCACTTCGCACAGCAGATCGTCGCCGTGCCGGGCGAAGATCTCGTGTTCGCGGACACGCACCACGACGTACAGATCACCCGCCGGCCCGCCATGGATGCCCGCTTCGCCGTTGCCCGAACTGCGCAACCGCGAACCGTCATCGATGCCCGCCGGGATGCGGACCTTCAATTTCGTGCGCTGTTGGATGCGGCCTTCCCCGCCGCAACGCTTGCAGGGATTGGTGATGATCTGTCCCGCGCCGTGGCAGCGCGGGCACGTGGACGCGACGGTAAAAAACCCGCGCGAATGAGCCACCTGACCCTGGCCGTGGCACGTCGGACAGGTTTCGGCCTGCGACCCATCCGTCGCGCCGCGTCCGTGACATTCGGGGCACGTGTCGAGCTTGTTGAACGTGATTTCTTTCTCGGCACCACCCGCGGCTTCTTCGAGATCGATTTCCAGGTCGTAACGCAGATCGTTGCCGCGCTGAGCCCCGCCCTGCGCGCGTCGACCGCCAGCGGCGCCGCCAAAAGCCTGCTCCAAAAAATCGTCGAGAATGCTGCCGCCCGCGCCGCCGAAGACATCGCGAAAGACCTCGAACGGATCGTGAAACCCTCCCGGATAACGCCCGCCCGCGCCGCTGCCCGGCGCAAATGCCGCGTGGCCGAACCGGTCGTAGGCGGCGCGCTTGTCGGCGTCGCTGAGCACTTCGTAGGCCTCGCCGACCTCCTTGAATTTTTCCTCCGCTTCCTTGTCGCCGGGATTCTTGTCGGGGTGGTACTTGAGTGCGAGCTTGCGATATGCCCGCTTGATCTCTTCCTCCGTCGCCTCGCGCCCGACGCCCAGGACCTCGTAGTAATCGCGCTTGGTCATGCTGATTTCTTGGGGCCCGCTCCGGTCTTTGCCGTCGGCTCGGTCTCGGCCGACCGGCCCTTGCTGACGATCACGCGGGCCGGGCGCAGAAGGCGGTCGGCGAGTTTGTAGCCGCGCTGGAGCTGTTCCACCACGTGCCCCTCGGGATGCTCCCCCGACTCGATCTGGCTGACCGCTTCGTGGAGGTTGGGGTCGAACGGATGGCCGGCGTTGGCGATGACTTCCTGCAGGCCGAATTCGACCAGCGAACGGCGGAACTGGCCGTACACCTGGGTAATGCCTTCGAGCAGGGACGAATTGTCCGCGCCGTGCTTCTGGGCCGCGTCGATGGCCCGTTCGAGATTGTCGAGCACCGGCAGCAACGCGGCCACAACGCGCTCGGAGGTGAATCGGGCCAGCTCCTCTTTCTCGCGGGCGACACGCTTGCGATAGTTCTCGAGGTCGGCGGCCGCGCGGAGAAACTTGTCCCAGTTCTCGTCGGCGGTGGCGGCCTTGGCCTTCAGGGTCGCCAATTCTTCCACGGAAATGGAGTCGACCACCTCGGGCTCGGCTGGCGGGGCATCGGTTTTCGGCGGAGCCTCGGCCACAGGGGCGGATGCGGGCTCCGGTTTCGTGTGTTTGTTCTTCGCGCTCATATGAATTTGTATTTCGTCGGCAAGTCGGCTCAAAAGCCCTTCGGCGGCGGCGTCACATCGACCCATTCGACGACCAACTGCCGTTTCCGGTCCTGCCGCGTAAACAGTTTTGCGACGCGCGTGTGGTCCGCCGTTTTCCACAGGCGGTAATTGCCCGTGTCATTGTCGACTTTGTCTTCGCCGTGCGACCATACCGAAGCGCCCTTGTTTGCATCGAGGATCGTCTGCACCGCGTCTTCGCTCAGCGTCCCCGGCGAGGTGTAACTCTCCCAGAGTGACAGGCCGGCAGCCGATCTCCCCTCCCGTGACTGCTTGGAGGTGCCGTAATGAACGACGATCTCCAGCCCCTGGGACTCGTAATGGCAGACCCGATACCCCTGTTTGGGCGACGGATCGGCACATGATTGGGGCGCGCCATAGCGCTGCGCGACCTGTTGCTCGACCTCGCCGAGGCGGGCCTGGCAGGTCGCGCCGAGCATCAGAATCCCGACGAACATTGTCCACGCCTTCATTGGTTCGACTCCTTCACAAAACCGACATTGTTGAAACCGTCAACAGCGGGCCCCTGATGGCGGGTGTTCGCCCGGGCCCGTGAAGCTACAATGGGGGACAGCTAGGTTTTTTTCAAGTATTTGACCAGGCGCAGAGTGTTGCCCGTCTGGTCATTGGAGCTGTACTGCACTTCGTCCATGAAGTTGCGCATGATGAAGATGCCGTAGCCGTTGTGTTTCATCTCCCGCAGGCGGTTTTCGGCGTCCGCCGGGCGATAGCTGGCGAAGTCGAAGCGCTGGCCGTGGTCGTTGATTTCGACGACCAAGCGGCTGCCTTCCGTTCGGATATCGAGACGGATCTCGGGGTCGCAATGCTGCCAGCGCCATTCTTTGTCGGGGGAATAGGCGTGTTTGATCACGTTGGAACACGCTTCATCGACCGCCATCTCGATCTTGGCCGCTTCCCGCTCGTCAAACCCGATCTTGCGCGCCAGGTCGCCGACGATGGCGCGGATGTGAGGCAGATAACTCTCGTGACCGGGCGCCTGGAGCTGGAGCTCGTTGGCCGACTCTTTGCGTTGAATGTTCTGGGGCGATTCCATGGGACCCGGGGAAGACAACTACCTCGCAGTGAAACTGGCGATGGCGTCCTGTTCGGTATGGAGCACGCGGAGGACCTTCGTGAACCCCAACAACTCGATGATGTGGTAGATGCGATCGGGGACGTTGAGCAATCGCACATCGCCATCGTGCTCGCGGGCCCGTTTGGCGAACCCGATCAGCGCACCCAGCCCGGCGCTGCCGATGTAGTCGAGCGCCTGGCAATCCAACACCAGGTAGTACCGGCCCTGCTGGAACAGCACGTTGAATTGCGCTTCGAGGCGCGGAAATGAAAACATGTCCAGGGACCCGCCGAGCCGGATCAACTCGACCGCGCCGCGGGCCTCGGACACAATGCGAAAATCTTTCATGGCTGCCTGCCGCTTTCCGGGCGTTGGCGCCGGCGCTCCGCCCGTTCCTGCAGGAACCGGGTCAGTTCGCGGAACTTCGGCGCGTTGCGTTCGTCGGCGCGGACGAGATTGTCGTGCGCTTCGATCATCAGATCGGCGGTTTCATCCTTGCCGACCGGATGCTCGAGCCCGGCGAGATCCGTGTCCGGCAATTCGCGATACTCGGTTTCCGCAAGGGGAGGCAGAGTGCTCGAGTTCACGGTGAGCAGCCGGTCGAGGCCAAGCGTCCGCAGCAATTCGAGGTTCCGTGGATCGATGTTGGCCACATGAACCGTGGCTGGCTTCCCGTCGCGGCGCAGACGCAGGCCGATGCCCGCCAGTACCCCGAGGAACGTGCTGTCCATCCCCTGGCACTGGCCGAGATCGACAATGAACTCCTGCGCTCCCTCGTCGATCTTCTGGAGCGCGAACTGGCGTAGCGGTTGGCTGTTCTGGAATGTTCCACGTCCGGCGACACGGATGTAGACCCGATTTTCCGAGCAGCCTGCCGAAATTCCTTTGAGTGACTCCTTCACGGTTGCGGCGCTGTCACCTCCATCATCGCAACACTCTGATCATCATACTACAGCAAAACAGCCCCGGACGAAAGCGTGAAATCGTCGACGCGGCGCGCCGGGTGAGAAGCACGTCGGTTGTCCCTCAACCACACCGGTCATCGCGGATCTGGAGCGGGCGATTCCACCGCGTGATACCCGGCGCAAACGATCAGATAGACCTGACGATTCAACCCCCAACATCTTGGCACCTCCACCAATTGCGGTTCTGCAACCCGCTCGAAACGGCGACGAAGTTGCGTCATCACACTCGCGCCGGGGCTGGGCGCAACGGCCACCGCGGGCCGGCCCTCGAATTTCCGCAAATCGGTCCAATACCGATAGCCGAGACCCTGCCCGCCGGTGGCGAACGGGTTGACGCACTCGTCGGGAGCGCGCAGGTGGAAGCCGAGTTCGGCGGCAATATCATATTTGTCCATCCCGATCAGGAACGGCTCCTGTTTGGTCTCATTTCGCACCCGGGTGCGCAGGATGTTCACCCGCTCCGCGACTGCGTTCCAGCCACCGGCACGGACGTAGGCAAAGCATTTCGGCATGTCTGCGACAGCCGGCCACCGGTCGATCCCCGGGATAGATGCGATGGGGTTGGGCACTCCCCAGGCCAGGCCGATGTGGAACAGCGCCACCACAAAACCGCACAGTGTGGCCGTCAGGATGGCGCCCCATCTCCAGCGTCGCGCCCGCGTCGGCTCGGCTGCGCGCAGACCATCGAGCGTTATCGCCGCCGCGCCGGGCAACACGGACAGAAACGCGGGCGCCGTCCAGTTGACATGGATCTCCGTCTTGAGACTGGCCGCGGCAAAGAGAAAGAACAACGGCAATGAGAACGAAGCCAGAAAACTCCACCGATCATCGTGCTGCAGCCAGCCCCGGCCGACCCCGCGCGCCGCCGCCCATGCGAACAACGCGAACAGGGGCGGCATGAGGATTCCCAGTTGGACGCCCCAGAAGAGCAGGACCGTCCACCACGCGTGCCCCTGGGTTCCCGAGGCGCGCGAACTCTGAAAGAGAAATGACGCCCACTCGTGCTGTGAGTTCCAGACGATTACGGGGCTGAAGACCGCCAGCGCGATGGGCAACGCCAGCCAGGGCTCGATCCGACGCAGCCAGTGGCGGTGGTTCGGCGACAACAGCAGGAACCACAGCAACGACGGCGCCAGCAGCAGCGCGTAGTATTTGGAGAGCAGCGCGCCGCCAAATGTTACGCCCGCCGCCAACCAGTACCCGCCGCGTCCGGTTTGCAACGCCTTCGAGATCAGGTAGAGCGTTGCCGCCCAGAAAAACAACAGCGGCGCATCGGGCGTCACGATCAATCCCGCGCCGACGTAGACCGGCACCAGCGTGAACATCACTGTCCCCAGCAGCGCGGCTCGTTGTCCAAACCACATTCGGCCCGTCAGGAACAACAGCCCGGCGGTTCCAACCCAGAGCGCGAATGTCATGATGCGCACGCCCATCGCTGTATTCCCGCACAGGGCCGTCCCCATCATGATGAACCATGCCACCATCGGCGGATGATCGTAGTAGCCGAGCGCGGGATGTTGCGCGTAGGTCCAGTAGTATGTCTCCTCGGGGATCAGTTCGATGGCCCCGCACATCACCAGCCGCACCACCGTCAATCCAACCACCATGGCGACCGCGGCGATGCACAAGCCATTGCCCGGCCGTCGCGGCATCGCGGTAGCGGTTTCAACTTGTTCGGGCACGATCATGCGGACGACGACACGCCGCATTCTGGCATGGTCACTTTGAGCCCGTCCAGAAGGAATCTCACTCGAAGCGCCTTCCGAGACCCCGTTTCCACTGCCGTAAACCCCAAAACGAAGCCAAACGAAGCCAACGCAAAAACCGTGATTCGAAAACTCACAACCACCTCTCCCATAAGCACCTGCGTTGCGGCCGCGCGCCAAAAACCGTTGGCTTCGTTTCGCAGAATTACATATATAGCCCCCCCCGTCTATCCCGAGTCTGACGAGACGCGCCACAGACTTTGCCATTGGCGCAAACCAACCACTATTTCAAAGAACGCTCCGATCATATCACGTAACGATATGCCCGTCAAACATAAATTGGATATGCCGCTGCCGACCCCTCGCTCTCCGGTCATTCCCTTCCACAAACGGGCAAGGGGTGGCTTCCTCAAGTCTGTCTACGGCAGGGAAATCCCGATCCGGTAGAATTCCTGCGGCGGAATCGGATTCGTATCGGTGATCGTGATTTGACTGCCGTTCGTCAACGGCCCCGTGTACGTCGTGAGCGGGAGCCATACCCCGCTCGTCAGATCGGTGCTGAACTGCGGTGTGTAGGCGCGTCCCAACGCCAACGGGGTGAAGAACAGATTGTTTTGCGGCGGCTGGTTCGTGCCGCCGGCGATGTTGAGCACAAATACGGACGTCGGATTGGTCGGGTCCAGACCCGCCGTATACTTGAACAGGTTGTTCTGTCCCGTCCCGTCGGCATCACACGTGGCGCAGGAAAGATCGTTCGCTTGACCCGTCGGATGCCCAAAGTACGTCTCGGTCCACAAATCGGGCAGGCCATCGCCATCGCTGTCCGCCGGCGGCGGGCTGCTCAACTGGCTCAGCACGATCCGATAGAACACGGTGCCGCGAGCCGCCGCGCCGACGTCTTTGGTCCATTGGATGCCGCCGTTGCCGGGGATGTTGGTCACGATGCTCGTCCACGCGCCGCCCATGAAATCGCAGCGCTGTAGCGCATAGTATTTCCCGCTGACTGACGTGAACCATACGCGCATGTCCGCACCAACGGGCGCAATTGCCGTAATCCGAAACGCTGAGCTCCCGTTCGTCGGGTCGAGCCCGGCCAGGTAATCCTGCAGGACGGTCAACCCTGTGCCGTCGAGGTCCTTGTTGGCGAGATTGGAATCGAGCGGGTCGAGGCCGTATTGCTGCTTCCACCCGTTCAGAATTCCGTCGCCGACCGCGCTCAGATTCGGATCGAGCACGAGGTTGCTGACGATGATCGTGCCGCCATTGCGGACGATCTGGCCGCACGTGTTGGTCATGATCAGCGTGTCCACTTGCAGCAGGCCGCCGGGGCCGACTACCAACGTCCCACGGCTCACGTTCAGGATCGCCGTGTGACTGGCGTTGGTGACAAACAAACTGCCGGTGCCGGCCACGACGACCTGGCCGCTCGTGGTCCCCGAGCAATTCCCGATCACCAAGCTCGACAAAACGGAGGCCGTGCCGCCGGTCACGGTCAACGAGGCCGGTCCGCCCGTGTTGTTCGCGACGGTTGCCGAAGACATTTGCGCGCTGCCGGCGGTGATGGTCAACTGGCCCGGGCCGCTGGTGCCGATCAGCACGTTTACGTTGGTCGCGACAAGCTGCCCGCCCGTCACCCACACGGACCCACCCGCACTGGTGCTACCGATGTTCAGAATCGAGGAAGCCACCAGTTTGCCACCGGCAATCGTTACGGTGGCTCCGCCGCCGATTGAGACGCGGCCGGACAACACGGTCCCATTCGATATCGTCATCTGCCCCGTGCCGGCCGGCCCCACTGTCAGCCAATTGGGTTGCCCCCCGTTGGTCGTGGTCAACTCCCCACCGGTGATCCATACCGAGCCCGTCGCGCCGGCCAGTTGGCCAATCGTCAGCGACGAAACCCTCACGGTTGCCCCGTTCGATATGACCAGCGTGCCTTGCGAACCGGCCGAATAGCCAATGGTGCCCCCGCCGGCTGTGACCGTTCCCGCCGATACCACCATCAGACCGGTCGCCACATTGCCGACCACGAACGGGGGAACCTCCGCGCTTCGTGTTCCGAACCCGGCCCGACTACCGTTCTGACAGGAGAATGCGCCGTCAACCGTGAAGCCGGACTTTGTGTTTGCGGCGTCCATCTGCAACGCGGAGTTTTCCAGATCCAACACGCCGCCGGAACCGATCCCGATTGCCTGCAGCACGTGCAGGGGAGTATTCGTGCCCGCCGTGCTCACCAGCAGAGTATTCGTCGCTCCCGCCGGGGCCGACACCGTGAGGTTGCTGATCGTCATCGTGCTCGGAGCATTGCTGACCGTCGTGGCATCGATCGTGACAACCTTCGAGCCGTCATTGGTGATGAGCACCCCCGACAGGTACACATTCGGCGGCACACCCAATGACCAAGGGCACACGACCCCGCAGCCGTCTTCCCATTTCCAGCTCCCGGAATTGATCCACGAATCAAACGAGCTTGCGAAAGTCGTCGCGTTCGTGACGTTGCTAAACGGCGAGTAGCCGCCGACGTTGCTCGCCCGCACCCGATACCAATACGTCGTGTTGGTTGTCAGTCCGCCGCTGACGTATGTCATAACGTTCGACCCGACCGTCGCAATCTGCGCGAATGCGCCCGGCGTGCCGCCGCCATCCGGAGCCCGTTCAATTGCGAACCCCGTTTCGTCGTTGGCGGCGTCAGTCCATGTGACGCTGACCTGTGAGCCGGACAGGGGTGCTGCGGTCAGATTCGTCGGCGCCAGTGGAGCCAGAGGCAAGGTCATTGCCGAAGCCTGATTGCTGTAATCAGAGTACGTGGTCCCGCTGAATGCTCGGACGCGATACCAATACGTCGTATTCGGCAGCAAACCTATGTCACTGTAGGTTGTGACGTTGCTCGACACTGTCGCGATTTGAGCGAATGTACCGGGAACGCCGCCGTTGTCCGGTGCCCGCTCGATGGCAAATCCGGTTGCGCCGGGCGAATTGTTGAGCCAGGAAAGGCCGATCTGACTGGACGAATGAGCCCCCGCCGCAAGCGAAGATGGACTACCGAGTGGACAGGGAAGACTCAGTGCCAAACCGAACGACCAACCGGCGGCGATTGCGATCACGTTCGTGAGGCCCTCGGGAGGTTCTGACGCCCCGTAGGAATTATCACCCCAAGCGACGACCACGCCGTTGCTCTTCAAAGCGAGGCTATGATATCCCCCGGCGGCGATGGCCACAACCCCGCCCAGCCCTGCTGGCGGCGCCGACTCCCCGAAGGAATTGTCTCCCCAACCAACTACCGTGCCGTCGCACTTCAATGCCAGACTGTGATAGTCACCGACGGCGACAGCAACCACGCCAGTCAACCCCGGTGGCGAGGTAGCTTGGCCGGCGCTGTTATCGCCCCAACCGATCACGATTCCATTGGTGGTCACTGCCAGGCTGTGATAGAGACCGGCAGCCATCGCGACGACACCGGTCAATGAGGTGACTCCCAGCGTGTCACCCCAGACAACAAGAACACCATTATTCTTGAGTGCCAGACTTTCGTTCCCGCCGGCGGCGATGGCAACCACGCCCGTCGTTCCTGCCGGCGGAGTGACACCCCACATGTCATTACCCCAGCCGATGACGGTGCCGTCGCTCTTCAATGCCAGACTGAATCCGTCGCCGTTTGCGATTGCCACAACACCGGTCAGCCCCGCCGGTGGTGTGGATTGGCCCCAGTCATTATCGCCCCAGCCCACGACGGTACCGTCCCTGGAAAGAGCCAGGCTCTGGGCGCTATTGGCAGCAATAGCGATCACGGAAGCAAGGCCTGTTGGAGTCGTGGTCTGACCATCGTCATTGTTTCCCCAGCCGGCTACATATCTTGGGCAGGGAGCCGGCGGGAACGCGCCCACCACATTGCTATAGATGGAGTCCCCAGTATTGTCGTATGCGCGCACACGATACCAGTAGAGCGTAAGCGGTTGCAGTCCGGTGTCGCTGTAGCTGTTGGCAAGCGCGCCGACCGACGCAATCTGCGCCCACGCGCCCGGCACGCCACCATTGTCCGGGGCGCGCTCGATGAGAAAGCCCAGTTCGGTGGTGCTGTTATTTGTCCACGTGAGATTGATCACACCCACGGAAACGCCGATCGCCATGAGTCCTGATGGCGCAGCCACCGACGGCACCGCGGCGCTTGCCGTATTGCTGAAAGCAGAAACTGCACGGGCGGTGAAAGCCTGTACCCGGTACCAATAAGTTGCGTTCGATGCCAGCCCTACGTCGCTGTAGTTTGTCGTGCTTGAGCTCACCGTCGTGATCTGAACCCATGTGCCCGGGCTGCCGTTGCTATCTGGTGCCCGCTGGATTGCTACCCCATCGGCAGGTCCATTGTTGGTCCACGCGAGGTTGACTTGGTTGGTCGAAACGGTCGTCGCCGTCAGGCTCGATGGGGCGAAGGGAACCGTCGTTGCGTTGACGGGGTCGCTACAGGGTGAATACCCGTTCGCATTGTATGCTTGCAAGCGATACCAATAGGTCGTGTTCAGCGCTACTGCATTGTCGACGTAGCTCGTGCTATCGCTTCCGATCGTTGCCACCTGACTCCAAACCCCGGGCACACCTCCGCTGTCCAGCGCCCGCTCGACCACGATGCCGTCCGCATAATTGGCAAGATTTACCCACGAGAGGCTGATCTGGCTCGGACTAACCGAAGCGATGGTCAACAGGATCGGCGCTGCGGGTTGCGTGGGCGCATTGGTTTCATTGCTGTAAATGGAATCGCCGAAACTGTTGTGTGCCCGCACCCGGTACCAGAATTTCGCGTTCAGGCCCAATCCGCCGCTCGTGTAGTTGGTGGCGGTGCCTCCCAGTGTGGCGATTTGCCACCACGTACTGGGCGAACCAGACGCATCGACGGCTTGCTCGACCAGCACTTCGTCCTGCGTCGCAGCGGTGTTCACCCACGACAAGCTGATCTGGTCCGGGGCCGTTGGCGTGGCGGTCAGATTGGAAGGACCATTGGGAGCGCAGGTCAACGCCAAGCTAAACACGGCAGCTCCATCGATTGCCGTCACTCCCTGCAAACCAGCCGGCGGCGTCGCCTCGTTGAACAAGTTGTCACCCCATCCGACGACAGTGCCGTCGCTCTTGAGGGCCAAATTGTAAAAGCCAGCAGCGGCTATTGCCGCTACGCCTGACAGTCCCGATGGTGGATTGTTCTCACCGTACGTGTTGTCTCCCCAGCCGACCACGGTCCCGTTGCCAAGGAGGGCGAGAGCATTGTCGGAGAACATCGAAATGGCGACAACTCCACTCAACCCGGACGGTGGCGCAGAGTCGCCGCAGTTCAAGCCCCACTCCACCACGGTCCCGTCGCTCTTCAATGCGAGACTTGAGTTGGCACCGGCGGCGATGGCCACGACTCCCTGGAGTCCGGCGGGCGGGGTCGCTTGGCCACAATAGTTATATCCCCAGCAAACCGCCGTGCCGTCGCTCTTCAATGCCATACTGTGCAGACCGCCGGCGGCGACCGCAACGACATTGGAAAGCCCTGCAGGTGGAGATGCTTCGCCCGCGTCATTGTCGCCCCAGCCGACCACCGTCCCATCTCGTTTCAATGCCAAGCTGTGACCGCTGGCGGAGATGGCAACCACGTTGGAAAGTCCGGCCGGTGGCGTTGCTTCGCCGTACCAGTTGTAACCCCAGCCGATCACTGTGCCATCGCTCCTGAGCGCCAACACATCGCCGCCGCTTCCTGCGGCAATGGCCACCACATTTGTCAGCCCCGGCGGGACCGTGGTCTCTCCGTAGCTATTGTCGCCCCATGCGACCAGTGCGTTGGGGCACAGTGTTGGGGTGACGGTGCCTCCGACATTGCTGTAAACCGAGTCGCCTCCCGCGTTGTACGCGCGCACGCGGTAGTAATAGGTCGTGCCGGGCCACGCTCCGTTGTTGCGATAAGTTGTCGTGTTGGGGAGCAGTTGTGCGATCTGCGTGAAATTCGTCCCGTCGAGTGATCGTTCCACCATGAACCCGGCTTCGTTGGTTGAGGTATCGCTCCAGGTCAGATTGATCTGGAATGGTGACACAGCGACGGCCTGAAGATTGGTTGGAGCGCTCGGGATCGTCTGCGCGTGGGCAACAGAATTAGCTGCGACAAGCCAAAGTGAAAGCCCGCCTATCGTCCAGCATCGAAGCTGTCTCATCATCCCCTTCACCCGGTACTCGCCTACTCCCAGCCGGCGCGACGGAGGATATCAGGACGGTTGACCGACTGCGAGCGAAAAAACATCGCTTCGCTGGGCTCAATGCCCGATCGCAATTCCATCGGTAATGTTCCACCAACCTAGTGACCTTCCCAGCCGCTGATGTAGGCATCCACGCATTGCGGGAACTCGCGGGAGTAGCCGCCTTCGAGCACGGCGAAGCTGGGGAGTGCGGTCGCGTTGGGGGCGCTCGGTTTGGTGAGATTCGCGATGCGCTGGCCGATTTCGTAGAACGTCTCGACCTCCAGGTTCATATGCGTGATCGGATCGTCCTTGTAGGAATCGAACCCGGCGGAGACGGCAAGCAGTTGGGGATTGAAGTCGCGGACGCGGCCCAGCGCGCTGTCGAATGCTTCGAGGAACTGCTTCGGGTCGGTGCCGGGTGCGAGCGGATAATTGATGATGTTGCCTTCCGACGTGAGGCCGGTACCCGGGTAACACGGCGATTGATGCAACGACACGAACAACACGCGATCGTCACCGCGAAAAATGTCTTCCGTCCCATTCCCGTGATGGCAATCGAAATCGAGGATCGCAACCTTTCGGATGTCGGTTCTCGGTTCTCGGTTCCCAGTTCTCGGTTGTCCGTCCTCGGCCTCCTGTCGGCCGTCTTCCGTTTTCGGACGTCTGTTTTCTGTCTCCTGTCTTCTGTCTTCCAGTATTCTCGCCACGGCAATCGCGATGTTGTTGAGATAACAGAACCCCATGATGCGATCACGTTGCGCGTGGTGCCCGGGCGGTCGCATCAGAGAAAACGCAGGGTGCCCGGCCAGCGCGTGTTCAGCGGCACGCATCGCCGCGCCCGCTGAAAGTTTCGCGATTTCGAGAATCTCGGGAAAAAACGGCGTGTCGGCATCCTCAAATCCGCCAGAGCGAACTGCGTCCAGCATCCGGCGGGTGTGCACGCGCAAAATGTCATCGTCGCTGCACGGTTTCGGGGCCTCCCAAGTGTGAAATTCCCTCTGCAATCGCGCGACGGTGGGACGAACCCGCTCGGGGCTTTCGGGATGGCCCACAGCGGCATACTCCAAGCAGCGGGGAGAATACAGAATCACCATATGCGACCGCTGCATCATACCACTGGGACGTAATGACGCAACCCAATCATGTTGCATCGGTCTGATGCGTGTGATATTTTCGCGGAAATTTTGCTCGGTGGCGCAATCGGCCGAAGTGAGGTATATTCGTGTGGTTGGCGTTGCGCCGTAGTGGTGCGTTTATGGATGATGATGACAATAAAAAAGGCCGGTTGCCGCGTTTAAAACGGTCCCCGGATGGCCGCGATCCGCGGTTCCCGACGAGGTTCATACTTCTCTGGGTGGTCCTGCTGATCATGGTGCCGTTGTTCCTGAAACTGCGCCAGTTCCAGACCGACAACGTCGAGGACAAGACCTACAGCCAGTTGCGCACCCTTGTGGAGGAGGGGGCGATCAAGAAAGCCACGGTTTATCGTGGCGGCGACACGGTCGAGACCATCAAGGGCGATTACGAGGAGGCTGAGTCCAATGGCGCGAAGAAGTCGGGCAAGTTCTCGACCAAAGTTGTCTGGAACGACAGCATCCAGAAGTTCTTTGATGACCACAACGTGCCGCTCGAATTCCAGCCCGCCAACCAATTCTGGATGAACCTGTTGCTCTCGACCGCCCCGTTTGTGGGATTTGTCATCCTACTGTATTTTATTTTCGTCCGCCAGATCAAGTTGGCCGGCAAGGGCGCGATGAGCTTCGGCAAATCGCGCGCCCGCATGTTGAGCCGCGACAAGAACAAGGTCACGTTCAAGGACGTTGCCGGTATGCAGGAGGCCAAGGAAGAGGTCGAGGAGATCATCCAGTTCCTCAAAGACCCGAAGAAGTTCCAGCGCCTCGGCGGCCGCATCCCCAAGGGCGTGTTGATGGTCGGCCCGCCAGGAACAGGCAAGACCCTGCTGGCCAAGGCTATCGCTGGCGAAGCCGATGTGCCGTTCTTCAGCATCAGCGGCTCGGATTTCGTCGAGATGTTTGTCGGCGTCGGCGCCAGCCGCGTCCGCGACATGTTCGAGCAGGGCAAGAAGAACGCGCCCTGCCTGATTTTCATCGATGAGATTGACGCCGTCGGCCGGTCGCGCTTCAGCGGCATCGGCGGCGGCCACGACGAGCGCGAGCAGACGCTGAACGCGCTGCTGGTGGAGATGGACGGGTTCGATACGCAGGAAGGCGTGATCATCATCGCCGCGACGAACCGGCCCGACGTGCTGGACGCGGCCCTGCTCCGTCCCGGCCGCTTCGATCGCCAGATCGTGATCGATATGCCCGATCTCGTCGGACGCGAGGAAATCCTCAAGGTCCATGCCCGCGCCGTGAAACTGGCCAAGGACGTGGATTTCAAGGTCATTGCCCGCGGCACCGCCGGGTTCTCGGGCGCTGATCTTGCGAACCTGATCAACGAGGCCGCGCTGCTCGCCGCCCGCAATGACAAAAAGGGCGTCGGCATGGAAGAACTCGAAGAGGCGCGCGACAAGGTCCGCTGGGGCCGCGAACGCCGCAGCCGGGTGATGGACGACGCAGACAAAAAGCTGACCGCGTATCACGAAGCGGGGCACGCGCTGGTGATGGCGAAGCTCGAGCACAGCGAGCCGCTGCACAAGGTCACGATCATCCCGCGCGGCATGTACCTCGGGGCCACGTTCCAGTTGCCTCAGAAGGACAAATACAATCTCAACAAGAAGCAGTTGATCGACCAGATCACCGGCATCATGGGCGGGCGCATCGCCGAGGAGTTGATTTTTGGCGATTGCAACAGCGGCGCGTCCGGCGATATCAAGCAGGCCACCCATCTCGCCCGCAAGATGGTGACCGAGTGGGGCATGAGCGAGAAGATCGGCATGGTCAATGTCAGCGAACACGAGGAGCACATGTTCCTCGGCCGCGATTTGTTCAAGGGCCGGGAGGTCAGCGAACAGACGGCACGCGAGGTCGATGAGGAAGTCCGTTCGATTATCGACCTGTGCTACGCGCGGGCGAAAGAGATCCTCACGCAGAACCGCGACCGGCTCGTTGCCGTGGCCCAGGCGCTGATCGAGTATGAGACGCTCGACGGCGTGCAGGTCATGGAGATCATCGATACCGGAAAGCTTCAGAATCCGCCGCCGCCGCGGCCGGGGTTGGGCTCATCGACCGAGCCGACTCCACAACCGGAGAAAGCCAAGACGGAAGTTGGCGGCGATGTTTTCCCGGCGCCGGGAATCGGCCCCTCGCCGGCCAACGCCTGACCCTCTCGGGCAAGGCGTCAGCCGTTTACATCGATGACGATTCGGCCGCGAGTTTTTCCCGCGATCATTTGCTCGCTGAGCGCGGGTATTTCGTCCAATCGCGCGACCTTGGTGATCTGATCGAGCTTCTCCATCGGCAACAGGCGCGCCAGGCGTTTCCAGGCCTTCTGGCGTCGTTCGGTCGGCATGGAACCCGAGGAAATGCCAACCAGACTTATGCCTCGCAGGATGAACGGGTAAACCGTGGTGTGAAGTTCTGCGCCGCCGGCCAGACCGACGGCAACCACGCAACCGCCCTGGTCGGTCTGTCGCAGCACGGTCCCGAGAACATCGCCGCCGACATTGTCGATCACGCCCGCCCAGCGCCTCAATTCGAGCAGCTTGTCGCTGCGTGCGGACAGTGCGTTTCGGTCGAGGACTCCTTGAGCGCCAAGAGACGTTAACAACTCATGCGCATCGGATTTTCCCGTCGCGGCAATGACGGAATAACCGAATGCGGCCAGCAACATCACCGCGAGAGAGCCGACGCCGCCTGTTGCGCCCGTGACCAGTATATCGCCGCTGTCGGGTTCCACGCTGTGTTCCTCCAGCGCCATGACACAGAACATCGCGGTCAGTCCGGCGGTTCCGATGGACATCGCGCGTTTCAGCGTCAGCCCGTCGGGCAGCGGTAGCAGCCACTCCGATTTCACGCGGGCGAGCTGCGAGAGCCCGCCCCAGTGATCTTCACCGATGCCCCAGCCCGTGAGGACGACCGGGTCGCCTGGTTTGAATTGGGACGATCTCGATTCCGCGACCGTGCCGGAAAGATCGATCCCCGGTACCATCGGGAACCGTCGAACGATCTTTCCACGATTGGTTACGGCCAGGGCATCCTTGTAATTCAGGCTCGAATAGGCGACCGAAACGAGCACGTCTGCTTCGGGGAGAGAACTCACGGGGAGTTGTTTGATGGAGGCGCGGACATTGCCATCGTCGTTTTCGAGAATCACCGCCCGAAATGGATTAGGATACGACATGGAAAGAAGGTAGCAGTCACGCTCCAGTCCGCAAAGTTTTTCTCGTTTCCGGGCACAAGCCCTTGGCGTAGAGTTGTCGGTGCGATGCTGACGAAACAACAGGATGCATACGGGCGGATGGTGTGGGACCATCTGCACGGCGAACTGACGAGGGAAATCGTCGAGCGCGACGATGGCCGGTTTGATACGTCGGGCGGCGCGCCGAGCTATTTCGCCGAATTCAAGGACTGGCCCCGGCATCAACAAGCCGCGATGAAGTTCGTGCGCGGGCGGGTGCTGGATGTCGGGTGTGGCGCCGGCCGATGTTGCCTGCATTTGCAGAAACGCGGACAGAAGGTTGTCGGGATCGATGCATCACCGCTGGCGATCAAGACCTGCCGGAAGCGCGGAGTGAAGAACACCCGGCTGCTGCCATTTACACAGATCCACCGCGGGCTGGGCCGGTTCGACGCAATCCTGATGATGGGGAACAATTTCGGGTTGTTCGGCAGCCGACGACGCGCGCGCTGGCTGCTGCGGCGGCTGTACGCGTTGACGTCGCCGAATGCGCGGATTGTAGCCGAGTCGCTCGATGTTTACCGAACGAAGGACCCCGATCATCTACAGTATCAGCGGTTCAATCGTTGCCGGGGTCGAATGAGCGGGCAAGTGCGTCTCCGCGTCCGGTACCGGCGGTATTGCACGCCGTGGTTCGATTATCTCATGGTGTCGCCTGGTGAGATGAAGGAGATTGTCGCGGACACCGGCTGGCACGTGCGGCGGTTCCTGAAATCCGACAACCGCTTGTACGTGGCGGTGATCGAGAAGGACGGACGGAAAAGTCGGGGCTGACATGAAGCCGAAGAAGACACCCTTGGATGCGGAAGCGCAGGAGCGGATTCTCGCGCAACTTCGGCGCGACGCGGAAATCCGGTTAAAAGGGTATCGGGAACGGGCGCTGGCCTTGTTCCCGCACGTGTGCGCCAGTTGCGGACGCGAGTTCTCCGGCAAACGGCTGAAAGAGCTGACGGTGCATCACAAGGATCACAATCACGACAACAACCCGGCCGACGGCAGCAACTGGGAATTGCTGTGCATTTATTGCCACGATCACGAACACGAGAAATACAAGCTCAAGGGATACGTGGATGGCTCGGGACCGACGACCAAGACGGAAGGCAGTTCGCTGGCGAATCCATTTGCCAATCTGGACGATTTGTTGAAGGACAAGCCCTCGGACGGCGATCCCAAGCAGGATTCGTAGGGCACCGTTCGAAATCTACGGATTGGAAACACTCAAGCGGATGAAGCGAGCCACCGCGCTGGAAACCGATGTGCTGTCGCGGACCATGAGTCGTGACGTCGTATTCGAGATCGTCATGGTGTTCGGGCCGCCGGACGCCCAGGCTTGCAGATCACCGGAAACCTGAACGGTATAGGTGACATCGGACGGCTCGGCGGCGCGATTGACCGTCAAGGCGAGGTAGCTCAGACCGTTGCTTTGGACAATACTCGGCATCGGCAACTGGCCGCCGGTCGCCGGCGCGAGCGGGTTCAAGCCGAGAGCGTATTTGATCAGATTGGGGACGCCGTCGCCAAGGGGGCTGGCCGTGTTGGCCCCGGCTCCGACGTTGGATGGGTTGCCAAAGTACGTGTTGCGCCATATCTCAATCGGCGTCAGTGTTGAGGTATCGAGCAGGCCGAAGACACCCACGTTGTTTGTAGCCCCCACGTACACCCGGGCGCTGGCGATCGTCGGTGTGATGAATTTATTGCCGACGCCGAACTGGTCGCGTCCCCCGGGTGCCTGGTTGCTGTTGTATAACTCGTCGGTCAAATTCGTGGCGGCGTAGGCGTGGAGGACCACCGGCGTCGTATTCTCGGTGGCCCATAGAATCGCGTTGGACGTCCCGTTGGCGGAAATACCCGGCGTCGCTCCGGGATAGGTGAATGTGATGGAAGTTTGCGACGATACGTTCGTCAATCGCGCGTTTTGGAATGATAGCGCCTTGATGCGGTCGCCGGACGCACCGTAATACAGCGTGCCGTTGAAGTAAGCCGGCGTGGAGTACACACCGCCTGCCAGCACATTGGTGACGTCCTGGTAGATCGCATTGTTATTGGTGGGGTTGAATTTCCCCATGTTGTTGCGATCAACCAGATAAATGTGCTCATCCTTGCCCGCGCCGACGGCAAGTTGGCGCGTATGGCCGAGTCCGTCGGTCATATCCGGCAGGACCAGTTCGCCGCCCGAGCCCAGATCGATGTCATTGTCGTTTTCGTAGTCGTTGGTGTACGTCGCGAAGTAATCCGCGACAGCCAGTACGTTGTTGCTCGTCGACAGTTTGATGAAGGCGTTGCCGAAATCGCCATCGGTCGGAAATCCGTCGGCTGTAAGCGTTGGATCGAAGGTTCCGTTGCCGTCGAGAAAATAGATGTTGTTGCTGGAATCGGACGCGAGGCCGTCGCCGCTCATCCAGATCGCGCCTTCGTTGCCGTTCGGGGTGACGTTCAGCACGTTGGTTTGCGCGAGCGTGTGCTCGTCATAGCCGATGATCCAGCCGGTATAGGGGCGAATGTCGCAATGCGACGCCCAAGCCGTGTAGAGCACGCCGTCCAAGAGGAGCAGGCCACAGCGCTCCTTGTATTGGGCCGGATCGAAAATGACGTTGCCTCCACTGCTATTGTCTCCCGTGCCGGGGAAAGTGGCGGCAACCGTGACGGCGGCAACGCGATCGGCGCCGGTGGCGAGATCGAGGGCATGGATCCGCTGGAAATAATCGCCCGACATGTCCTTGCTCATCGCCACCACGAAGATCGTGCCGTTGGGGCCAAGTTGACGATCGATCACGGGCGTGGCGGTCACACCGATCTCCGGCTCCACCTGTGGGCAGTAGCGGAAGTCGGAGGGGGTCTCGTTCGTGCCCAACATCGACACACGCCAGAAGACGTTCGTGGAATCGGCGTCGAACCCGTACACGCTGTCGTGCTCCGTGGCGACGATCAACACATTGTGCTCGCCGCGGCCCGGGATCGTCACGCCGGCGGCATACAGCGGTTGCGCATCCACCTTTCCATCCACGGGAAGAACCCAGAGCTTGCCGAAGTGGCTGGCGTTGACGTTGGCCGGCGTCAGGATTTGTTCGGTCAATGCCTGGCCTGTTCGGCCGCTGTCGTTGTGGTACGTCAACACGTCCGTCGTCTGGCCGTTGACGACAATGCCGATGGACCACACGATCCAGCCGGCCGCAAGTGTGGACAGGACTGATTTGCCGCGCTTCCCGAACGGGCCGGTCCTGTCCGCGCGCTGGACAAGCCGACCTTCCCACGCCGTCACGCGGCAACGTACAACAAGATCCAAGCAATGCAACTGCCGCCGTTGGGTCTGGCTCCCGGCGACCGAGTCGGTTTCTGCGGTTGTTTCTATGGCGGGAGGGCGTAGAGTGGCCGTATGGCGACTGTGTTTCGATGGGAGACAACGCGCACGCTGATCATGGGGGTGCTGAACGTGACCCCCGATTCATTTTCGGACGGCGGAAAGTTTCTGGATGCGGATGCAGCGGTGGCGCACGCGCGGGACATGGCGCGGGCCGGCGCGGACATCATCGATGTCGGCGGTGAGAGCACTCGGCCCGGCGCGGCGCCGGTGAGCGCGGATGAGGAATTGCGGCGGGTGTTGCCGGTGATCGAACAATTGCCGGATCTGGTTGTCTCAGTGGATACAACGAAAGCTGCCGTCGCCGAGAAGGCGCTGGCGGCGGGCGCGCGCATCGTCAACGACATCAGCGCGCTGCGGTTCGATCCGCGGATGGCTGACGTGGTGCGCGACGCGGGCGCAGGCGCGGTGTTAATGCATATGCAGGGTACGCCGCCGACGATGCAGCAGAGTCCCTCGTACGCCAACGTGGTCGCCGATGTGCGGTCGTTTCTGGCGGAACGGATTGCGTTTGCCGAGTCGCGGGGGCTGAAAAAAACGCAAATCGCCGTTGACCCGGGTATCGGCTTCGGCAAGACTGTGGCACATAACCTGCAACTGCTCGCGCGGCTGGGTGAATTCGGTTCGCTCGGCTGCCCCGTCGCCGTCGGCACGTCGAGGAAGTCGTTTCTCGGCAAGGTGCTGGCTGCCGGCGGGGTGGAACGGGCGAGCGGGGCGGACGGACGGCTCTGGGGAACAGCCGCGACGGTTGCCTGGGCGGTGGCGCAGGGCGCGCGCGTGGTGCGCGTGCATGATGTGACCGAAATGTCGGACGTGGTGCGCATGGTGGAAGCGATACAGCAGGCGCGATAACAATCGATGGACCTGATTCTGGATTTCATCGCCGCGTATTGGAAGCCGGTCTTCGAGATCGCGCTGCTGACGGCGTTTTTTTATTACATGTTCCAGTTGTTTCGCGGGACGCGCGGCGCGGCGGTGCTCACCGGGTTCGTCATCGTTCTGCTCGGGATCGTCGGGGTGACCCAGATTTTTCAACTCGATGTGATCAACTGGATTCTCAGCCGGTTCTTCGCCTTCCTGGCGATCGCGGTGCTGGTCATTTTTCAGCCGGAATTGCGGCGCGCCCTAGCCGAGGTCGGCAGCCGTCAGTTTTTCTTCAGCTCGAAGCAGCGCGGCGAGATGATCGACGTGCTGGTGGAGACGGCGCGGTCGCTGTCGCAGAAGCGATGTGGCGGCCTGATGGCCGTGGAGCGGGAGATCGGGTTCCGCGGCGTGATCGAAACCGGCGTGCCCATCGGTGCGAAAGCGACACCGGAGCTGCTGACAACCATTTTCTTTCCCAACACGCCCCTGCACGATGGCGGGGTGGTTCTGCGCGGCGACGAAATTATCGCCGCCGCCTGCGTGTTTCCGTTGACGCAACGAAAGGGACTGAGCGCCAGCACGGGGATGCGGCATCGGGCCGCGATGGGGCTGACGGAAGAGACCGACGCGGTGGTCGTGGTGGTCAGCGAGGAAACCGGCGATATTTCCGTGGCGCATCGCGGACATCTGGTACAGGGATTGGACGTGGATGGATTGAGCGCATTCTTGACGACCACGCTGTCGCCGGTGTCGCGCCGCGGCAACTGGCTGGTGGACGTGACACGGCGGCTTTTTGGCAGTTCCATGTTGGAGGAGACAGCGGACAAGGGTGATGGCAGTGACAGTCCTGCTGAAGCATTCGGCGGCGACATGGCCAGTCAGTCCGAGGAGCGCTCGGAAGAACATCACGAAGAGGCGAAGCCATGATGGGCTGGGTCACCAATGATGCCCGCCTCAAACTCGTGTCGCTGGTGCTGGCGGCCTGCACCTGGTTTTTCGTCAAAGGCATCACCAGCGACTGGCGACTGATCGAAGGCGTGCCGTTGGAGGTCAAAGCCAGGACCGGACTGACCGTGCTGCAGACCAGCGCCAGCACGATCAACGTGGTCGTCCGTGGCACCCGTGAGGACGTGCGGCAGGTTTCCCGACAGGACTTGTCGGCGGTCGTGGATTTGACCCAGGACGACCGTGTGGGGCCGATCCTGGTCAAACTCACCCCGAAATCGATCCGACATTCCCGGCGCGTTCAGGTCTCCGAGATCGACCCGCCCGAGGTCACGGTGAACGTGGACCAGATGATCGAGCGCGAGTTTCCCGTCCAGGCGCAACTTGTCGGCGACCTGCCGCCGGGCCTGGCGACCGAGCGGGTGGTCACGGACCCGCCGAAGATCCGCGAACGGGGTCCGAGAACGCTGTTGGACGGAATGACCGCCGTCAGCACGCTGCCCATCGACGTGACGGGACGGCGTACTTCCTTCCGCGAAAGCGTCGAGCTGGCGCCGCTGGCATTCCCGGAAGGATCGACCCAACAGCAATGGGTCCAGGTGGACGTGCGGATCGGCCCGGGCCGCTCGGTTGACAGCCCGACCGAGCGGGGTGTAGAAAAGAACCCGTAACCTTATGGAGAACGGCAAGAAGCTGTTCGGCACGGACGGTGTGCGCGGCGTTGCCAACGTCGAGCCGGTCACCTCGGAAACGGCGTTGAAGCTCGGCCGGGCCGCCGCCCATGTGTTCAAGTCGCGCGCGCCCGTGGCCAAGGGACACGGCCGCCACAAGATCGTGGTCGGCAAGGACACGCGGCTCAGCGGGTACATGCTCGAGAACGCCATCTCGGCGGGCATCCTTTCCATGGGCGTGGACGTGTTGCTGATCGGTCCGCTGCCCACACCGGGCGTGGCCTACACCACGCGATCGCTTCGGGCCGACGCGGGCATTGTGCTGACCGCGTCGCACAATCCGTATGAAGACAACGGCATCAAGTTTTTCCGCGACGACGGGTACAAGCTCGACGACGCGATCGAGAGGCAGATCGAGAACCTGGTGTTCAGCGGCGAGATCGAGAAGATCCGCCCGACGGCGGACGAGATCGGCAAGGCGATGCGCATCGACGATGCGCTCGGGCGGTACGTGGAGTTTGCCAAGGCGGCGTTCCCAAAGGGCATGACGCTCGAGGGGTTGCGGATCGTGGTGGACGCGGGCAACGGCGCCACCTACAAGAGCACGCCGTGTGTGCTGCAGGAATTGGGGGCCCGGGTCACGGTCCTCAACAACCGGCCCGACGGCACGAACATCAACAAGGATTGCGGCAGCACCTATCCCGAGGTGGTGTGCCGTGCGGTGCGCGAATGCGGGGCGGACATCGGGATTTCCCATGATGGCGATGGCGACCGTGTGCAGTTGTGCGACGAGACGGGTAATCTCGTGGACGGCGATGACGTGCTGGCCATCACCGCGCTGGACTGGATCGGGCGCGGCACGCTTCGGAAGAACACGCTGGTCGCAACGGTCATGAGCAACCTGGGTCTGGACCACGCCGTCCGCCAGGCGGGCGGTCAGGTGGTGAAAACCCAGGTCGGCGACCGTTACGTGATCGAGCGGATGTTACGGGACGATCTCAACGTGGGCGGCGAACAGTCGGGCCACATGATCTTTCGCGATTTCACCACGACGGGCGACGGGATCGTCAGCGCGCTGCAGGTGTTGCGCATCATGATGGACACGGGCAAGCCGTTGAGTGACCTGCGCAAAGTGTGCACGAAGTTTCCGCAGGTGGTCGTCAACATTCGCGTGAAAGCCAAGCCGGAGTGGGAGACGCTGCCCGACGTGATGAAGCTTGTTAAGGATGTCGAGGCCCGGCTCAACGGCCAGGGCCGGGTGCTGCTCCGTTATTCCGGCACCGAGCCCAAAGCGCGCCTGCTGATTGAAGGGCCTGACGACAAGCAGATCAAGGCATTTGCCGATGAGATTGCAGGGAAGATTCGGGAGAAGATTGGGGTAATGTAAGGTTTTGGGGTCGTTCCGCCGCGTCGAGCGCGGCCACAGACCAAGGGTCAGAATTCAAAACGGGGCGAAGTAGTAATTGTTGCCCTGGTCGCCGAACCAGCCGATCGAGAATTTCTGGTCGGTGTTGTCATCGGACTTCGTCATGGCCTCGGCGGTGGCATGGCCGTCGCACCAGACGACGTTGGCGCGATTGCGATGGCGGAAGTGAATGGACGGCACGGGCTGGCCGTACGTCACGCCACCAGCGCTGAGGAATTTGTCGGGTTCGGCAAAGGAATATTCGATCAACGAAATCTGCCCGGCATTGTATTGGGCAAAGGCGGCGTCGCAGAACATGATGGTCGTGCTCGGGCGGGTGATTTCCTCGGGCCGCATGCCGGTGTGGCTGGCGGCTTCGGTATAGCCCAGCACGTAACTGCGCGAGCCGACGCCGAGATAGTTGTACCCGTACCCGCCACAGCCGGCCTCGAATGCCGCGTCTCCCGCGGTGAGGAAACCCCATTTACCCATGGACGGGCAGGCGCGCACGGCCTTGCTGTCTCCCAGGCAGGATGACAACGGGCCGGAGGTGGAGCCGAACGGCACGTCGGCGCTGGTGCGCGCGCCGTACCAGCGAATGAGGTTGTTGCCCCAGATGTCCGGCGCGGCCGGAGCGTAGTAGCCCTGCTCGGTCGAGTAGCTCAGGTTGGCGATGTACAATTGCCGCAGATTGCTCAGGCAAGCCGCCTGGCGGCCGCTTTCCCGCGCCTGCGAGAGCGCCGGCAGCAGCAGCCCAACGAGCAACCCGATAATCGCGATCACGACCAGCATCTCCACGAGGGTGAAGCCCGCGCCACGCGAGGGCAACGAACCGGTTGATCTCATGGCGCGGCTCCGATTCGGTAGAATTGGGTCGGCGCGTTTCCGATGGTGTTGGTCAAAATGAGCGAATTCCCGCTGGCGGCGAAGTTTGTTTCGTTCGTCCACGTCGTGGCGATCAGATTGGTGGTGGTTTGCACGGCGTAGGTCTGGCCGCTCACCAGCCCGCTCACGCCGATCAGGAAGCCGCTCGGCGCGAGCTGGACGCCGGTGATCGTTGGCACTGGAACGGCCAGCGTCGCCACACCGCGCAGACAGAAGCCATCGGTCGCGGAATCCGGGGCGGCAACGAGCGCGGGCACTTTCGAGCCGTCATAATAGGGCGAGTAAATGACGTTGCCGAACTGATCCGTGGTGCTCCCGTCGCCGATCACATCGCTCAGGCGGATGTAGCGGATGTTACTCAGGTTCACTGCGCCGCTCCGCACGTTCGGATTGTTGGTCAGGACGGACAGCGAGAATGGCGTTCCGTACTGCAGGGCAGTTGTGCCCGCCAAGCCGTTGATCATCGTCGCGTCCTGGCTGAGCCAGTGTTGGGGGCTATCCGGCACTGTCGCCTGAAACAGGACATCGGTATTCAAGTACGTCGCGGGAAACCGCGCCCAGTTTGTGTCATCGGATGAAACGTCCACGAATGCGAGTTTGGTCCAGATGAAGTTTACGCCGCGCGCGACCGGCACCAGGTTGGTGCCGCTGTTGTCATAGACAAAATTCGTTCCTCCGCTGCGGCCGGCCAGAGCCGAAGACATGTCGAGGAACGAATTCTCGAACACGGCGAAATTCCAGCCCGGACCGCTCGGAATCGGGCCGCCGAACGTGACGGTAATCGAGCTGGCATGGCCGAGCGCCAACACGTGCTTCGTTGTGCCGTTCATCGTGAAATCTGCCGGCGCGCCGAGGACGGCGTTGCTTATCGAATCCGATTGACCC
This sequence comes from Verrucomicrobiia bacterium, assembly GCA_035541135.1. Classification (GTDB taxonomy): domain Bacteria; phylum Verrucomicrobiota; class Verrucomicrobiia; order Palsa-1439; family Palsa-1439; genus Palsa-1439. The sequence goes on along the minus strand of DATKNW010000050.1, from coordinate 10,296 downwards.
GCGTTGTTGTGGCAGTAGCCGCCGCTGGAAGGATCGGGCTGGATGTAATCCTGCCAGCCAGTGGCCCAACCGACGATGCGCGCATCATTCGACCGGATCCCCTGATTGTAATCCGGAAACGAGCCGGCAGTGGCACTGGCCACGCCCAGAGCTGCTGCCAGAATGATTGCCAACGGCCCTTTCAAGATCAACGATCCTGTTTGCGACGGCACGCCACAAGCGCGATCAGGCCGAGTGAGGTCTGGGCGAGGGTCCCCGGCTCGGGAATGGCTTCGAAGCCGTAATATTGCGCCGTGCCGGCCCGGCCGGGATTCACCTGGTCCGTGTAAGCGACGTAACCCTGGCCGCCGACGGAGAACGCTGCGACCATGTAATTGGCATTGGTCAGCCCGGGAATTACGGTGGTTTCGGTATCGGCCGCGGGATCGAACATCTGAATCCCATCGGTGATGAACCCAGCCGACCAGATTCGGCCTGCCGCGTCGACCGCCATCGTCCCCAGTCCGGTGCCGAAATTACAGATGAACGTGCCGTTGGTGATGGCCAGCGCCGAACCAGAAATCGCCAGGCTCAACTGAGCGGCAGTGAACTCATACACGTTGCCGTTGTCCGTGTCCCCGACGAAGAGATCGCCCGCCGCGTCCCGCGCGAAACCGCCGCTGTACGTCGAGACATCGTCGATGATGACCCTGGTGGTCTCGGTGGCCATGTTGACGTAGCTGATCGCGTGCGTGAAACCCGTCCCGTTGATGCCGCCCACATACAGACTGCCGGCATCGCGGTAGACACCCGAATAATTCTGCAGCGACAATCCGCTCGCGGTGAACGTCGGCGCCGACGTGGACGATGGATTGAAGCTGTACAGATCGCTCGGCCCGAATGTGCCGCCGCCGGCGATGGCGTGGGTCGCGTCCCAGACGGCGATGAAGGAAGGGTCAGCGGTATTCCCGGGCGCGGTGTTGCTGTAAGCGGTGTAGCCGGCCGCGCTGAAGGCATTCTGGAGATAGTAATTCCCTTCGTTGGCGAAGATGAAACGGCCATCGGGCAGGTTGGCAATGGCCGTGGGCGAATAAACGTCGGCCAGATTGGGCAGCGCGAATTGCGTCCAGTCGGCGAAGGTTTCAGAAGCGGCACACGACGCAACGACGGCGGCGGCAAGAACAACAACGGACGATTGGGAACGGAACATGACATTCTCCTTTGGTTCGAAGGATGGTTGGGTTACGCGTCGACCGTTATTCTGACTTCTGGCATCGGACCTACCGCCCCGCCTTCTCCGTTTGGATGGCTGATGGGGTTTCGTAGCCAGTTACAGCAGCGCCACTGTCGCCGATTCTCACGGCGTTCCCTGCGTCGACGTGGTGAGACGTGTGCGTCTCAAAGAACTGCGGCGGAGACTACGCACAAGCCGCCGCGATTTCAAGACGATTCGACAGACAGGCAATGCCGGCGCGGCGGCAGGCGCGCTTTTTCGATGCCGAGGTCAACACGTGAGGCTGACGCCGACCAACCACTCCAACAGAATGGCCGTCTCGGGTGCCCCCGCTGGGCGGTTCATCAAGGATGAAACGCCCAGCGGGCAAGGGTCGTTCTTGCTACTGGTTAGTACAAGAGCTGGATGCGGGTCAGGGCGGCGCGTTCCGTTTCGCGGTTCCTGATGTTGTAGCCGGTGGTGCCGTTTGGTGTGCCGGCACCGCCGTTGAAGTCAGTCTCCTCGTAGTCGAACACCCACTTGACGTTGCGGTTGAGGTACCAGTTGAGGCCGACCTCCCACTCGCGGGCGTCCTGAGCATTCTTGGTCGGGTCGGCGAAACGGAGGCCGGCAGCGGCGGGAGTCTTCGAGAAGGCTTGGGGGTCGATATCCAGACGACCGAAGCGGGCGACGATTTCCAGCGCGCCCCAGCCGCCTTTGGCAGGATCGAAGGGATGTCTTGGCGTCAGACCGGCGACGTATGGAGACGCGCGATAGCTGGCGGTTTCGCCGGTGAGAAAGAAGCCCCCCTCGATCTGCCAGGCATTGTTGCGAAGCGTGTCGCTAACCGTGCCCTTGCGCACCTCTTCTTGGGAAACGGTATATTCGCCGATGACGCCGAGCGGTCCCCAGAAGTAATAGGCCTGCGGCGTGCCGCGAAGCTGCTGGCCGTCGAGCGTGACGCCCTTGTCGAAGCTAAAGAATTGCAGCTGGCCGATTGATTTGTACGCCGGCAGGTTCGTGGTGGTGGCGGAGATGTCCGCGACACCGTAGGTTCCGCCAGCGCCGAAGCCCAATCCCTTCAACGGAGCGATGTCGGTGTTCAGGAACGGCTGAATGAAGATGCGGGCTGCGCCGTCCTTCGAATTCCACGCGGCCACGTCGGCAATGCCGTTGTCGACGACCCCGTTGAAGATGCCAGCAGCGTAGGAGACAGCGCCGTGGAGCACGCTGCCCGACACCTGAGCGCCAACGTCGCGCTGCGGGACGAGGTCAGAGGGCAGGCCGCGCTCAACGAACATCAGGTCGGTATCGGTTTGCAGTTGTTCGAGGCCGACGGGTGGCTTGAATTTGCCGGCGCGGACCTTCAGCCACGGCCAGTAATGCCATTCGACGTAGGCGTCCTGAAGAAGAGTGGACGAGGCCGCCCCGTTGCCGAGGTCGGTCATGAGGCGGAAGTCAAAGTCACGCGAAAGCGTGCCCTCAAAGATCGGCCGCACGCGCCGCATGAGAAATGTGTCGGTGGCGTTGTTGGCTTTGTCGTCGAGATAGAACCGTCCATCCGCCTGGGCGTAGCCGCGAAGGCGCAGCACGAAATTGCTGTGCGCCGAGGCAATCGCAAAGCCGTCGGGTCCGACCATAAGGAACGGCGACGGCGCTGTCGTTTCCGAGGCCGGGGCCGGCTGCTGCCGGGCTGGTTGTTGCGCTTGCTGTTGATCAATCTCGCGCTGGTGTTTGAGTTCCTGGATCTCCTGCTCCAAGCGGTTGATCTTGTCGTCGACCGTCGCCGCCGGCGCGGCGTTGGTATCATCTGCGTAGGACCTCCCGTCAATTGCCACGACTGCCACTGCCACAAACAGAACGAGAATGCGTTGACGCTTCTTCATGGTTCCTTTCTTCTGCGCTCCTGTCGCCATCGTCCGACTGGCCGGTTGATCCGGCCAATTGTCTATTTATGTGATAGACATATTATGTCTACTAAATCAGTAGATATTGGCAAGCACTTTTTTTGGAAATTTCTCCTAGCCGTGCCCCGCTTTGTAACCCATTGCACCGCAAGCCGGTGTGCGGCACGCAACCTACAGATGGCCTACCCCTTTTCGAACACCGTGCCGATGGCCTTCGGTGGCCGGGAACGACCAACGAAACCGGCGAGGACGAGGATCGTGACGAGATAGGGCAAAATCTGGATGAATTGGACGGGGATGGGATGACCGCCCCACACCGCCACGCCTTGCAGCCGGATTTGCGCGGCATCAGCAAACCCGAACAGCAGGCACGCCAGCGCCGTCGGCAGCGGCTTCCATTTTCCGAAGATCAACGCCGCCAACGCCATGAATCCGCGCCCGGCCGTCATGTCCCGCGAGAACGACGAGGAAAGGAACACGGACAGCGATGCGCCACCCATTCCCGCCAGCGCGCCGCTCACGAGCACCGCCAGCCAGCGGACGCGGTTGACGCGTATCCCCGCCGCATCGAGCGCCTCGGGATGTTCGCCGGCAAAACTCGCCCACAGCCCGGTCGGCGTGTATTTCACCCACAACGCGCAGGCGACGACGAGCAGCCAACTCAGGTACAGCGGTGCGGATTCAAATCGGTCGCGGAGCGGAATCGATGGCGTCGATCCCGTGACATCGTACAGAATCTTGCAAAGGAAGGGTGTGAGGCCCATCGCCAGCATATTGATCGCCGTGCCGGCCACGATCTGGTTGGCGCGCAATCGAATCACGAACAGCGCGTACACCGCGGCCAGCAGCACCCCCGCCGCCATGCCGAACACCGACCCGACCCACGGCGAATGGGTCACGAGCGTTCCCACCGCCGCGGCAAACGCGCCGAGCAGCATCAGGCCTTCGAGCGCGATGTTGATGACGCCCGAGCGTTCGCTGAACATTCCGCCGAGCGCGGCGAAAATCAGCGGCGTGGATACCCGCAGTGTGGATGCGATGAGGTCCCAGTTCATCGTTCACCCCGCTTCTTCATCCAGGCCCACAGCCCGTCCGCCGAGACCGACAGAATGATCAGCGCCTGCAGGACCAGCGATAGCTCGCGCGTGACGTGCTCGGTTTCAAAATCTAGGTCGGCGGCCCCTTTATGAAGCGCGCCGAAGAGCACCGCGGCCGCGACCACGCCGGCCGGCTGGTTGCGCCCCAACAGCGCCACGGCGATCCCGATGAACCCGTACTCGGGCGAGAACCCCAGACGGAACTTTCCGGCGTTGCCCAGCACCTCCCCCACCCCAACCAACCCGGCCAGCCCGCCGGCGATGGCCAGAGCCAGAACGGTCATGCGACCGGTGTTGATTCCCGCTGCCCGCGCCGCAGATTCATTCCGGCCGACGGCCCGCATTTCGAATCCGACGACCGTCCGCCACAGGAGAACCCACACCACCATCGCCGCCAGAATTGCCAGCGGCAGTGCCAAGCTTACGGGCGCGCCGCCGAAGATACCGAACTGGCTGATCAAGTAGCCGGCGCCGATGGGCCGCGTCTCGGGGTTCTGCGTGTCGGGATTCTTCAACAGATACAACGTCACGTAGCTGGCGAGGCCGGCGGCGATGAAGTTGAGCATGATCGTATTGATGACCTCGTGGCTGCCGCGCTTGGCGCGCAGCCAGCCGGGGATCGCGCCCCAGATCGTCCCCGCCGCGACTGCCGCCAGGATCGCCAGCGCCGGTGCGACCGGCCATGGCAATCCCGGCCAGACCGCGCCGACCACCGCTGCCGCGAGCGCACCGAGCGTGAGTTGTCCCTCGGCGCCGATGTTGAACAGGCCCGCTTGGAACGGCACGGCCACAGCCAGCCCGGTAAAAACCAGCGGCGTCGAGTAAAACAGCGTCATCCCGAAGTCGTAGCGCGAGCCGAACGCGCTCTTCCACAGGATTTGCAGCACATGCCACGGACTTTCGCCGGCGACCCGTGTGACGCCGAGTCCGAGAACCAGTCCGAACGCCACGGCCAGCAGTGGTTGGAGGAGCTTTTTCATGAGCCGGCCATCTTCAATCCCAGTTCGCGCTCGGTGACCTGCCCGCGCTGAAACTCCACGGCGATTCGTCCCTCGTACATCACCAGAATGCGGTCCGAGAGCGTCAGGATGTCCTCCAGTTCAAACGAGACCAGCAAGACGCCGGCGCCCTCATCTCGCGCGCGCACGATTCGATTGTGAACGAACTCGATCGCGCCCACGTCGACCCCGCGCGTCGGCTGCGCGGCGATCAACATCCGCGGCTGCCGCTGGAATTCCCGGGCCACGATGAGTTTTTGCTGGTTGCCACCGGAGAGGTTCCCTGCTGGAATCGCCAGATCGCGCGGGCGCACGTCGTATTCTTCCATCGCCTGCGTGGCAGCCGCCTGCAGGTTTCGCGAGTTCAACAGTCCCGCATGACTGAAGGCGGAACTACGTTGCAGGCCCAATAGAAAATTCTCGCTCACGGGCTGTTCGAGCAACAGCCCCTCGCGCTGACGGTCTTCGGGAATCACCGCGACATCGAGATCACGAATTTTCCGCGCGTCCCAATGCGTCACGTCGTTCCCGAGAAACCGGACCGTGCCCGACGTGCGGCACAACGGATCTCGTGGATGCAGAATCGCCCGGATCAATTCCGATTGGCCGTTGCCTTCCACACCGGCGATCCCGACGATCTCGCCGCGCCTCACCCTGAAGCTTACATCGGAAAGCTTGTGCCGGCTTCCCGCAACCGAGCCGGCCAGGCTCAACCCTATGATTTCCATCGCCAACTCCTCGCGAGGATGAGCAGCAGGAACATTGATGTTCAAAACGACTTTCCGTCCGACCATCAGGTTGGCCAGTTCCTGCGGATTGGTCTGCGTCGTCGCCATTTCGCCCGTGACCCTGCCCCCGCGAAACACCGTCACGTGATCCGTGAAGGACATCACCTCTTTGAGTTTGTGCGTGATGAGGATGATGGTTTTGCCCTCGTCGCGGAGATGTTTCAGGTTGCGAAACAGCTCGTTCGTCTCCTGCGGCGTGAGAACCGCCGTCGGCTCGTCGAGGATCAGGATTCGCGCGTCGCGATACAACAGCTTGAGGATTTCGACCCGCTGCTGCACGCCCACGGGAAGTTCGTCAATCGGCGCGGCCCAATCCACCGCCAGTCCGTATTGTTGCGCCAGGGATTCGAGGCGAATCCGCGCCCGCCGCCGATCGATTACACCCAGACGGACCGGTTCGGCGCCGAGCAGAATGTTGTCCAGCGCCGAGTACGGGCCGGCCAGCATGAAATGCTGATGCACCATGCCGATCCCGGCGGCGATGGCGTCGGCGGGCGAAGCCCAAATTCGTCTCTCGCCGTGCACGAAGATCTCGCCCGAATCGGGCGGGAAAATGCCGTAGAGCATCTTCATCGCGGTGGATTTGCCCGCGCCATTCTCGCCGATCACGCCGTGAATGGTACCGGAATTGACCCGCAGATGCACCCCGGCATTGGCGACCACGGTGCCGAACTGCTTGGTCAGTCCGCGCAATTCGACCGCTGCCGCTGGCTCAATCGCCATAGGCCTCGCAGTGTCCAGATTTGGGTGGAGAGAGTCAATCCTGCTGCGGCGCGCCTGCTGGGAATGGCCCATTTTGCGCCAAGCTCCGGCATCATTTCTGCTGATTAAGACGGCGAGGCTTATTGTGGACAACAGCGGCGAAGCGACAGCGGTCATGCGGTCTCTGGACGATTATATTGCCCAAGCCAAGGATTTGGTGCCTGCCCCCCAGGTGTTGCCGCAGATTCTCCCGCTCTTGCATCAGCCCGAGGTGGATACCCGCACGGTTGTCGACCTCATTGCCTACAACCAGACGCTGACCGCCAACGTGCTCCGCGTATGCAACAGTGCGTACTATGCTCCCAAGACACGGATCGATAGTTTGTATGCCGCGGTCACCCTTGTCGGATTCCGCCAGATTCACGACATTGTCATTTCAGTGATCTCCGCCGCCGCGCTGGCGCATCCGCAAACTGGGTACGGGGTTGAAGCCGACGATTTGTGGGGCCACTCGGTCGCCACGGCGCTCGCCACGCAGATCGTCGCCCGCGATTGCTCGGCTGACCAACAAACCGCGTTCACCGCGGGGATCCTGCATGACATCGGCAAGATCGTGCTGTCCGTCGCCCTGGAAGACGCGAAGGACAAGGTGGCGCAGATGGCGACGCAGGAGAGTCTGTCACCCTATGAAATCGAGATGAAACTGCTCGGCGTCAACCACGCCGAAGCCGGCGGACGCCTGCTGGAACGGTGGAACCTGCCCGAGAATCTGACGGCGGCCGTGCGCTACCATCATCAACCCGCCGGCGCCCAGGGCAACGAGCAGCTTGCCGCGTGTGTGTTCATGGGGAATTTCATCGCGTATCTGATGGGGTATGGCTATGGCAAGTATTCGCTCGATCTCCAGGCGCGCGAGGAGGCGCTGGGGATTCTGAGTCTCACGCCGGAGAAGATCCTGGAGTTCAAAGAGCAAGGCCTTCGGAATCTCGCGCACGTCAAGAACCTGTACAATCTCAAGCAATTCCCGTCGCGTCCGTGATTCAGCGGCCAGGCTCGCCCCAAGATCGGCTCGCTCCGTACCACGCATCAAAGACAAAGACTCGTGCCGGTTCGAGACGGCGTCTACTTCAGTTTGTAGTAATCCGGGACGACGATCTTGCCAGCGATGATGTCGGCTTTGAGGGCGTCGGCGCGCTGGCGAACGGAGTCGGCCAGGAGCTTGTCGTTGTACTGGTCGATGGAATAATCCACACCCCTGTCGGCGAGGCCGAATCGTTTCAGGCCGGCTGTGAACTTCCCGTTCTGCGCGTCCTGGATCGCCGAGAAAACCGCCAGATCGACCCGCTTGAGCATGCTCGTCAGAATCGAGCCGGGCTTCGTCCAGTCCTGATTGGAATCGACGCCGATGGCGAGCTTCTTCTTCTCCTCGGCGGCATCGAACACACCGAATCCCGACGCACCCGCCGCCGCAAACACCACGTCCGCCCCGGCATCGTACTGGGCCATGGCGAGTTCCTTGCCCTTGGGCGGATTGTTCCACGCATCGCCGGTGACGCCGACGTAATTGGCGATGACCGTGATCTGCGGGTTGATCTTCTTCGCGCCCGCCTCGTAGCCCATTTCAAACCGGCGGATCAGGGGCACATCCATTCCGCCAACAAACCCGACCTTCCCCGTCTTGCTCGTCATCGCGGCAATCGCGCCGACGATGTACGCGCCTTCGTGCTCTTCAAACATCAGCGACCGCACATTCGGCGCATCCACTTGGGAATCGACGAGAACGAAATGTTTCTGGGGGAATTGCGCCGCCACTTTCCCGATGGCTTCCTTCTGGGCGAAGCCGATCCCGATGATCAAATCGAAATCCTTTTGCGCAAATGCTCGCAGGAGCGGCTCGAACGAATTGTCGTCGGTGGCCTCGACGTATTTCAGCGTGATCCCGAGCTTCTTCTTCGCTTCCGTCGCGCCTTCGTAGGCCGAGGCGTTGAACGATTTGTCATCCTTGCCGCCGCGATCCAGAAGCAGACCGACCTTGAAATCCGCCCGCGCCGATGACGTTGCCACTGCCAAGAGGCCTGCCAGAGACACTGCTGCAATACCACGGCTCGTCATGTGCCCAGGGGAAGTTGACATAACGCACCCTCTTGTAGGCGGAACAACCCGCCGGGTCAAGGAGCGGATTGCAGCCCGAAATAGCGGCCTGCGCGGCCTTCTCCGGTCCTGCACGCGGTGAGTGCCTAGGAAGATGTCCTGCATCGAGATCAGATTATCGCCCCGTTGCATCGGCCCGTAGCGGACCGAAATTACAGAGAGAAGAAATGGAGGAACAGACACATGAAAACGAGGCACATGGCAGTTGTGATTGCAGTCTTGATCCTGGCGAGCGCGGTCGCCGCCGCGGCGGCCGACCCACCGGATCGGCTGAACGCAGATGTCGGAGACGCCATCCAGATGCTCCGCGCGTCCAACCACGGGGCGCTGCAGCATCTGTTTGACACGGCGTACGGCTACGCCATTTTCCCGGCCGTCGGCAAGGGCGCCGTCGGCATCGGAGGAGCGGGAGGACGGGGCGAGGTGTACGAAAAAGGCGTCATGGTTGGGTTCGCGGAATTGACACAGGTCACGCTCGGCGCGCAACTGGGCGGCCAGTCCTACGTCGAGGCGATCTTCTTCGAAACGCCGAAGGCGCTCGACGAGTTCAAGGAGGGCAAAACCGCCCTCAGCGCGGATGCCAGCGCGGTCGTCGCGGCGGAAGGCGCCGGCGGCGAGGCGAAGTATCAACACGGGGTCCTCGTCTGCACCACCGAGAGATCGGGCTTGATGTTCGAGGCCAGTATCGGTGGCCAACACTTCAAGTTCTGGCCGACTGTGGCAGGCAATCCGTCGCCGACGGCAGCGCAGGCGGCGCCCAGCGGCTCGACGGCGCCGGCGGCAACTCCGCCACCGGCTTCTACGCCGCCACCGCCAGCACAATAGTGGGGAGGCTGATCTGACAGCCAACACGCGGCGGGCGTGATAAACGCCCGCCGCCACCTTCTGGTAGGCCGCGATTGTTGGCCTCGTGCTCTTGATCGCGGCCTTATTCCGTCCGTGGGTTGGTCGGCGTATCCCTGCTTGATTTCGTCTTTCTGAGAGGAGTAGTATCTGTCCAGAAAAAATCAGAAACGCCGCATCGAACAGGAGGTTTTCCATGTCACTCCTCATCAAGAATGGTCGCATCATCACCGCCGGCGAGAACTACACCGCCGACATTTTCTGCGAAGGCGAACAAATCACGCGCATCGGCACCAACCTCGACGCGCCGCCGAAGGCGACCGTCATCGACGCCAAGGGCAAATACGTTTTTCCTGGGTTCATCGACCCGCACGTCCACATTTATCTGCCGTTCATGGGCACGTACGCCAAGGACACGCACGAGACGGCCAGCAAGGCGGCGCTGGTTGGCGGCACGACCACGTTCATCGAGATGGTGTGCCAGGCGGGCAATCAGCAGCCGCTCGCCGACGGATTCGAATTCTGGCTCAACAAAGCCCAGGGCCATAGCGCCTGCGATTTCACGTTCCACCAGACCGTGTCGCGTCTCGACAAGGAAGCCGAAGGCCAGCTCACCGA
>DATKNW010000049.1:0-2408 GCA_035541135.1 Verrucomicrobiia bacterium | reverse complement strand
GTTGCCGGCCGCAGATCAGTGCAAACGCATCTGGCTCACGTTTGACGGTGTGTTCCGCGACGCGACCTTGTGGGTCAACGGCTGGTGCGTGCGCCATCACGAGGGCGGCTACTACCCGTTCCGCGAGGATATCACGGACGTAGTACATTTCGGCGCGAAGAACACCATCGCCGTGCGCGTGGACGCGACGAAGGTCGAGGGCTGGTTTTACGAGGGCGCAGGTATCTACCGCCACGTGTGGCTGGACAAGACCGGGCCCGTGGCCATCGCGCCGGATGGCATCTTCGTGTTTTCCAAATTCAAGAACAACGTCCCGGCGGACCGGGCGGAGATACACGTCGAAACGAGTCTGCTCAACACGCTCACCAACCCCGCCACGGCGCTGGTGAGCTGTTCGATCATTTCACCCGAAGGCAAAACGGTGAAACGCATGTCTGGGTCGGCCCATCTTCCGCGCCAATCGCGGGCCAGCACGACTCTGGCAGCGAAGCTTTCCGCGCCTCGGCTTTGGTCGCCGGAATCGCCAAGCCTCTACAAGCTGGTAACGACGGTTTCCGTCGGCGGCAGCACTGTTGATCAGCAGGAAACGGAGTTCGGCATCCGCACTGTAAGCTTTGAGCCAACCAATGGTTTTCTACTGAACGGCAAGCACTACGAGCTTTACGGCACGTGCAACCACCAGGACCATGCTGGCGTCGGAGCGGCCATCCCCGATGCGCTGCAGGAATTCCGCGTGAAGAAGTTGAAGGAATTCGGCTGCAATGCCCTGCGCACCTCGCACAATCCGCCCACGCCGGAATTGCTTGAAGTCTGCGACCGGCTTGGCCTGCTGGTCCTGGACGAGAGCCGGTTGATGGGCAGCGATTCGGAGAACCTGAGAAAGTGGGATGACCAAATCCGCCGCGACCGCAATCACCCGAGTGTGGCGATTTGGTGCATCGCCAACGAGCAGTTCATGGTGCAGGACACGCCGCAAGCGGCCAATGTCGCGCGCTCGATGCAGGATGACGCCAGGCAACTCGACCCGTTGCGTCCCGTCACCTACGCCGCCCCGGAAGGCAATGTGTTCCGCGGCATCAACTCCGTCATCGAAGTGCGCGGCTGGAATTATCACTACGGCCCGGATATGGACCAATATCACGCTGAACATCCGAACCAGCCAAATGTCGGCACCGAGCAGGCCAGCGTGGTCAGCACGCGGGGCATTTACACCAACGACACCGCCCGCGGTTATGTCACCGCGTACGATATTCGGCGGACGGGCTGGGATGCCACGGCCGAAAGCTGGTGGAGCTTCTTTGCCGAGCGCCCTTGGCTATCCGGCGCGTTCGTCTGGACCGGGTTCGATTACCGGGGTGAGCCGACTCCCTACTGGTGGCCGTGCATCAACTCGCACTTCGGCATCCTCGATACCTGCGGCTTTCCAAAGGATGTCTTCTATTACTACCAGGCGTGGTGGACGACCAACACCGTGCTGCACCTGGTCCCACACTGGAATTGGCCCGGCTGTGAAGGGCAGGACATCCTCGTCGAGGCGTTCAGCAATTGCAAGCAGGTGGAACTCTTCCTGAACGGCGCGTCGCTCGGGAAGCAGGCGATGAAGCGCAATTCCAAGCTGAGCTGGAAGGTGCAATATGCGCCGGGAACTCTGAGCGCCCGAGGCCTTGACGAGGCCGGCAGGGTCGTGGCGCAGGCCAGAGTCGAGACGACAGGCGAGGCCACGCAGATTCAGCTCACGCCCGACCGCAGGACGATCAAGGCGGACGGCGAAGACCTTGCGGTGTTCACGGTGGCCGCGATCGACGCGCAGGGCCGCATCGTGCCGGTGGCTCAGAACAAGATCAGTTTTGCCCTCGAAGGCGCGGGCAACATCATCGGGGTCGGCAACGGCGACCCCAGTTGCCACGAGCCGGACGTGTTCGTTCCAACCGTGCCCACGCGCAGCGTTGCCGTCAACGATTGGCGCTGGCAGCTTGCCCGCGTGCCTCATAGCCGTGACGCAGTGCCCGAATATGCGAACGATTTTAACGACTCCGCCTGGAACAGGCTCGATGCCAAGACCAGCGGGGGCGAATTGAGCATCAAGACGCCGGACACCACCGCGATTTACCGCGCCCATTTCACGGTGACGGAACAAGACTTGAAGGGCGCCGGCGCGCAACTTTGCTTCGCTGGTTGCGACGACGAAGGCTGGTACTTCGTGAACAAACAGTTCATCGGCGAAACGCACGACTGGCAGGCGCAGCCGGTTTTCGATATCAAGCCATTCGTGCATGCGGGAGACAATGTCATCGCCGTGGGGGTCAACAACGGCGCCGGCCAGGGCGGCTTAAGCCCGAAGGTGAACGTCAGGCTCATCGGGCACGCGGGCGTTTCGCCCTGGTCGCGCAGCCTGTTTAACGGCCTTG
>DATKNW010000048.1:0-30721 GCA_035541135.1 Verrucomicrobiia bacterium | reverse complement strand
GACGGACGGAGTGTTGTTCTCCGGTGCCTCAGTGAGGCAGCATTCGGTCGTCAGCGAAAAGCCTGCGCAGGATAAGAATAGCCTTGCCCGGTAATTGCCACAATGGGGTAAACACCGTATGCGGGGGTGCCGGGGGAGGGTGGAAACGACGAACCGCAAGCGGCGACAAGTCGCCGCACTCCAAAGGCGGGCATCAGACCGTAGCGGCGACCTTCTTCTGGAGGGCGTGGGCGTAGACGTTGGCGTACTGGCGGGCAGAGGTTGCCCAGTCGAAGTTTTGGGCCATGGCTTGTTGCCGCAACTTCGTGATGTGGTGGGTGCGGTCGAACCAGGTGGACACGGCCCAGCCGATGCACCAGTAGAGGGCGAGGCCGGAGGGTTCCCAGAATTTGAAGCCGGTGCCGGTGCCGGCGGCTTCGTTGTAATTGTCGACGGTGTCGTCGAGGCCGCCGGTGGCGCGGACGACGGGGAGGGTCGCGTACTTGAGGGAGTAGATCTGGTTGAGGCCGCAGGGTTCGTAGAGCGAGGGCATGAGGAAGAAGTCGCTGCCGGCTTCGATGAGGTGGCTGAGGTCGTCGGAGTAGCCGACATAGGAGCCGACGCGGCCGGGATGGGCGGCGGTGAGCCAGTGGACGAAGTTCTCGGTGTCGGTGTCGCCGTTGCCGAGGATGACGCACTGCAGGACCATGTCGCGGAGGGCGGCGGGGAGGGCTTCGCGGAGGAGGTTGAACCCTTTCTGGTGGGCGAAGCGGCTGACGATGCCGAAGACGGGGAGATCGGGGCGGACTTCGAGGTTGAAGCGTTGCTGGAGGGCGGCTTTGCAGGCGGCTTTGCCGGTCAGGTCTTTCGGCGTGAACTGCGCGGGGATCAGCGGGTCGGTGGCCGGATTCCAGCGGGTGTAATCGGCGCCGTTGAGGATGCCGAAGAGGTCGGCGCGGCGGTTGTTGAGATACATCGCGAGGCCCTGACCGCCGATGGGGCCGAGGATCTCCTGGGCGTGCGTGGGGGACACGGTGGTCAGCGCGTCGGCGAACCAGATGCCGCCCTTGAGCAGGTTGGTCTTGCCGTAGTCCTCGAATTTGTCCGGGGTGAAATGTTCCGCGCCGAGGCCGAGATAGGGCATGACGTTGGCGTCGTACTTGCCCTGATAGCCGACGTTGTGGATGGTGAGGACGCTGGCGGTGTTCGAGAGGGGCGAGAGGATGCGGTCCCAGGTTTTGAGCAGGGCCGGCACGAGGGCGGTGGGCCAATCGTGGGCGTGCATGATGTGGGGGATGAACTGGAGATCTTTGCAGATTTGCAACGCGGCTTTGGAGAGGAAGCCGAACCGAAACGCGTTGTCCATGTGATGACCAAACGGGCCGTCGTAGACGCCGGGGCGGCCGAAGAACGCGTCGTACTCGAGAAACCAGACGGGCACTTCGTCGTCGAGGAGCGTCTGATGGATGGCGACCCAGTGTTCGGTGGCGCCGCCCATGTGGACGCACGCCGTGCCGACGGGGCGAATGCCGTATCGCCCGCGGTCGATCGACGAGTAGAGCGGGATGAGGACGCGCGCGTCATGCCCGAGCTGGCGCAACGCCTTGGGCAGCCCGGCGACGACGTCGGCGAGGCCGCCGGTTTTCGCGAACGGCGCGCACTCGGAGGACACGAACAGGATGCGCAAGCGGTCCCCGTTCGGACCGTCGGGCGCGGGACGATCCGTGCGGCGTTGTGCGGTCATCGTGAGTTCGGCGGTGGAAGCCATGCCAGCGCGGGAGTGTAGCAGCGGCTTTGGTTGCGCGCAAGGGGGTGACCGCGAAGAGCGGGAGACGACAGGATTGGGCCGGTCACGGGCTGGGAAACAGACGCGGCGGAGGCGCGACCGGCGCGGGCGGGGCGTTGGTTCGGTCGAGCGCGTTCGTGGTCGACGCGGAAGCCCCGGTGGCGACCGCGCCAACCTCCGGGCGATTGTTGTCCAACCACTGCGCGGCGCTGATATGAATGGCGAGGACCGATGCGCAATTCTCCGGCTTCTCGGACGAGTAGTAGATCGTCGCTTCCGTGAGCGTCTCCCCGTCCGACCACGAGAGACCCACACGATAGGGAAACCGCGCGAACCTGTCCTCTCGGCCGGCCCCGACCCCGCTGTCGACCATCGTCAATCCAAGGCCGAGGCGTTCGTCACCTTGTCCCGCAGACTGAAGCGTGCGGGCCTTCGGTTCGCCAAATCGCTGGCTCAGTTCATGTTCGATTCGGTCGGGCACGATTCGTCGTTCGGCCATTTCGACCCAAAGTTCTTTGAGCAGGTTGTTGTAGAAATGCATCGTCACGGTTTCGATTTTTCCGACGCCGGTGGCTTGATAGATTTCGGGAACCATCCCGCGGGTGTTTTGCAGGCGCAGGGGAAAATGTTGCTGAAGCTGTTCGAGAGTGGCGTCGAGGCGGATGCCGAGGAATTCGTCGATGACGTTGGTCATGGCCGCCGGCGGTTCTTCGACCACGGACGAAGGGCGCGTTGTCTCCGTGGCGGCGGGCACGGGCAGCGAAATCGCATCGTCGCTCAGCACGGGCCGGTGATTCTCGAGCCGGTCCTTGAGCAGATAAACCCAGAACGGCGCGAGCGCGACGAGCACGAGCGCGGCGCCGACCAGATAGACGAACGAGCGCGGGATGGGATTGAAGATGCGGCGCAACCTCCGCTGGCTCGCCCGCGTCGGATCCGCCTTTCGCGGCGAGTAATGGGCCGGGGTTCCCCCCGAAACCGGCGGCGGGAACTCCGTGATCTCCCCGCAGTCCGGACACATGATCCGGTGCGTTGCGGGAGGCGTCGCGACCACGATGCGGTGGCCGCAATGTTGGCATCGCAGGTCCATCGGCGGCGATCAGTTTATCCCTGGCGCGGTCAGAGTTCCATGCTGAAAAACTATCGGGGAGCGCCCGCGTTATGGTATCATGGCCTTCGGGATATGTATCGATTGCTCTTCCAAAACGGCGGCGTGCCGCGGGCGCCGATCGAGACCGACCGTTCTCCGGTCGTGATCGGGCGGCAGTCGGACTGCCACGTGTGCCTACCCGAGCCCGGCGTGCGCGACCGCCACGCGGCCATCGAGCGCCGGCTCGATGGCTACTACCTGCGAGCCCTGGCGGGCGCGAACGGTGTATCCGTCAACGGCCAGGCCGTGATGGAACAACGACTGTCGTCCGGCGACGAATTGGAAATCGGCTCCGTGCGGCTGCGGTTCGAGGTTCTGCACGGCGGCGGAACCCGGGAGCGGCGAAGACCGATTGATTTGTCGCAGGCGTTGGCGGCGCTCATCGTCGGCCTGGTCATCGCCGGCGAAGTCGCGCTGTTGGCCCGCGTCTTTTCCGAACACCGCCCGAACAAGGTGAAACTCGATGTCGCGCGCGCGCCGACAGATCAGGCCAGCCCGTCGCCATCCGCGCCGACCTTCAGCGGCGCCGCAGCTTCCGCGCCGGCGGATCACCCCGCGCCCGTGCTCCGCGAGCCGCCGTTGTTGAACCGAATGATCCGCATCGCCCGATTGGAGCGGAGCGACAACGGGGATGTCGCCAGCGTGGTCATTCAGGCCAAGGCCCAGGCCGGTGAACGCGACCTGAACGTCCCCGCGGTCGCCATCTGCGTCCAATTCGCCAACTTGAACGGCGCCGGGCAGGGCGCCGGTTGGCGCGACCCGGTTTGGCTGTCCATCCCGCCCTGGGAGAATTTTTCGTCCAAAACGTTCACGGTCCGATATCCGGGACCGGCCCGCGACCTGGTCGGAGTGGTCGTCCGAACGTATTATCACCGGACGATGCAGGATGTTGCGGCCGTGCCGCCGTCGCTACGGACCTCGGCGCCGATTCCGTCTCCGGAGGGGTCGCCATGACCGAGCCAATCTACGCCCGCGATCCGCTCATTGGCCGCACCTTGCGGGCCTATCAGATCGGCGACGTCATCGGCATCAGCCGCTGGGGCAAGGTGTATCGGGCATCTCAGGTCTCGGTGGGCCGAACCGTTGCCGTCCGCATCCTCTCGCCGCGCCTGGCCGCATTGCCGGGCAAGGCGGACCTGTTCCTCGAAGAGACGCGCACCGATGCATCGCTCGTTCATCCCAATCTTGTCACGGTCTATGAGGCCGGCCAATCCGACGGCATCTACTTCTGCGCCATGGAGTTTATGGACGGCCCGCCGCTCGCTCGGTTCCTGCGCAAGGGTGACGAGGTCGATGAACATTATTTGCTCCGCACGATCGTCGACGTCGCCCAGGCGCTGAATTTCCTCTGGCAACACAATGTCCCCCATCAGCCGCCGGTCGACAAGAATGTGCTCACGTCCCGGGACGGCACGGTCAAGCTCATCAACGTCGCCCCCGTCGACATGCCCGCCAGCGCCTCGCCCCAAGAGGACGTGGTCAACCTTGCCGTGATGGTCGCCACCCTCGCCAACGACATCGCCCCCGTCAGCAAACCTGTCAGCGAACTCGTCGAAGGAATGCTTGGCGCCGAGGGCCGGCGACAATTTGCCTCGCTCACGGAAGTGGCCGAAGCGGCCGATGCGCTCGACCGCGAACTCCTCCCGGCGGTCCATGCCGCGCGGCCGGCTGCCGAACCCACCGCGCCAAGATCAGCCGCGCGACCGTGGCTCATCGTGATCGCGTTGGTGGGTGTGGTCGATCTACTGCTCTGGCTCTGGTGGCGCGCACGCCGACGTTAGTCCTTCGCTACGGCTCGCCCCACCTTGCGCAGGAGAGGGCGGCGATTCCTGGCGAGATAAGCCCGACACTGTGCAATGGACTCTTCCCGTTTGCCGATGGAATCTCTCGCTATGGACGGTGGTGGCCCACCCCGCCTGAGAGCGTCTCTTGTGCATCACATGCACCCCCCCGCCACGATACCTCCGTATCCGATGGATCACCCCCAGCGCCATCATGTCGCCCTGCTGAAATTCAACGCCGGGAACCAGCCGACGCGCCCGCTCGACCATCGCGGGCGACAGATCAACGCCGCATACATTCACGCCCTGGTCGCGCAAATAGCGCGCGACGTGTCCCGGCCCACAGCCCATATCACATGCCAGGCCGACCCGCGCACGCTCGCGGCGAACCGGTCGAGCAACTGCCGGTCGAGCGGTTTGTGCTGCAGCTCGTCGAAGATCCGCCGCGCGTATTCGTCCGCCACCTGATCGTAGCTGGTCCGAAAGTCTTTGCGGTGAGTCGCGTCCGTAGTCGGGCCTGTCGCGGCGCCGAAAAAAGTCCCCCCACCTCTATACGCAGCGATCATCCCAACTTCCAGCCCTATCCGGTCAGGCTCCGAACTATCCGCGCTCCGATGACCTGCGGAGTCGGCACGCCCCCGACACAGTCCCACCTGTTTCCCACACCCGAATCACGCAACCGGTATCCGCTCGACAAGATCGAGCTGAACTGCCCCTTGCCGAAGATCGATGCGAGTACTCGTCCGGCTGCCACGTCTGGTTCACACGCACTTTTCGTCAACCAATGACATCGCAGCACTGGCCTTCGCGCGTGAACGCCAGCGATTTACTGGCTTGACAGGCCTCAATCCTCAAGCGCATCCTGCCCGCGTTGGCAGCCGCCATGCGAGTGTGGCTTCGGGTCGCTCGGACACTGCAAGGGTGAGGGTAAAAGCTGCAGATGGAACAAGCCATTCGCGCCACGTTCGCACGATAACAGCCGTAGTGTCTCCTCCGCCGACGGGCTCCACGATTCGCCGATTCGTCTCCCCTCGGCCCCTTGAGACCGTCCAAGACTCCACGTCCGCCAACCACCATGGAGCGGCATCATGAGCAAGCTCTGGCCATCGCTCCTGGCAGCTATCGTCACGGGAGCCTTGCTGGTCAGCGCCGGTCGCGCTCTCACCGGGTACGTGTCACCACCGGATGAAGTTGGTCTCCAACGTCCGCGCGCCCTTCCCAGTCACGCCATCGAAGGATTGTCGATCCCCCGCTATGCCAGCGACGGACAGGTGAACTCGCTGCTCCAAGTGGGCACATGCCGTCTGCGCACGAAACCGGGCGGATTGTTCGGCTGGTCTGAAATCACCGTGGCCGAAATGAGTGACGTGCAAATTGACGTGCAACAAACACCAGCCCCGACGGATTCGCCAACCACCCCGGGCCGAACCGTTTCAGGCCAGGCGGTCGCGTTCCTCAAGGATGTTCCGCGATACTTGCGATGGCCGACGGCGAAGGACGTGGAGGTGCGGGAGATTACGATCCGCATGCACAACGGCGGCGACACAGCTTCGACCATTCAAGCTGCCAGGTTATCTCCCCTGCCTCGCGGGCAGTGCCTGTTGCAGCACCGCGTGGTGCTCACGGCCAATCACGGAAACCGGCGGCTCACCGCCGATGAGGTCGTTTGGTGGCCGGACCTCGCCATCTACGCCATCAAAGGCGGCTACATTTTGACGGAGGCCGGAAGCATTCAGAGAGGCAAACACGCCTTGTTTCACACCAATCTGGAAACGATCACGAACAACGAGGAGATCGCACACTATGAACAACGCGCCACGTTCACCGCTTCGTTTGCCACGACCCATTAGAAAACCAAGCTGGCCCCTGGCTTGCCTCGCGCTGTGTCTGGCAACGTGGCTGGCCTGCGCCGCCTCCGGCCAGACCGTCACCCAGTGGGTCGCCCTGGGCCGGGCCGCGCTGGCCTCCAACGACATCGTCACCGCCAACGCCGATTTCAGCAATGCGGTGACGGTCAGCTCCTCGAATCCAGACGCCAGTTTCTTCTACGCGTTCACGCGCGTGGCGGTCCTGCCGTTCCAGCCGGCAGTCAAAGGGCTTCTCGATGGCTATGGCGTCTCCACGAACGGCCGCGATCTGTGGAACTGGAAAGCGGATTTTCAGCGGAACTTGTACAATCAGATCGTCCTGCCCACCAACTGTCCAACCGAGCCGGTCGTGATGGGCGTGCTGACCAACACCGTGCTGCCCCAGATCACTGGCGCCCTGTCCAACCTCACGCACGTGCCTCACAACTATACCAATGTGATCGGCGCGGAACTGAACATGACCACGCCGCATGAGGTCAATTACAACATCGAGGTGACGCTCTACCAATCCGCCCTCCAGGCAGCCCAGGGCGCCATCCTCACCCTCAACAACTACAATCTCGACGTCAACATCAGTGCCCTGGCGTCGAACTTTGATGCGGGCGGATTCAACCTCAACAGCTGGCTGGCGGCGTATCCGGGCTTCCTGACTCCAACGTCCGCGGCCACCGCGTCGCTGCCTCCGGCCGCCGCAGCTTTCGATGCGGCAATCAGCGACTTTGAAGACGGCTCCACGGCCGTGTATGCCAAACGGGGCCGCCCGCTTGCCAGCCCGGGGCTGACCCAGGCCATGCTCGATTTCCAAGACGCCCTTTACGGCCCCGAATGGGTCAACCTCGGAAACGGTAATGAAACGCTTTTGGATCTGACGCCCTTCTTCTACAATGGCCCCGTCAATTTCCGCAGCATGTTGCCGCAGATTCAGTTGGATCCCCTCACCCTTCACCCGCGACTCGTCGCCAATTCATTTCCCGATCCGACACTCGATGCCATCCTCCCAGTCGCAACCCAGGAATTCTGGAGTGGGCTCGGGGCTCCGCTCATCCTGCTTCCCGGGGATGCGAACTGGCAGACGGCGCTGTTTGGCACGGATGGATTGAATGGGGATGCAATCGCCATAACGGTCAGCGGCACCAATCTGTATGTCGGGGGCTACTTCATCACGGCAGGATCCACGAATAACTATGTCGACCGCATCGCGCTGTGGAATGGTAGTGGTTGGTCACCTTTGGGCCCCGGCGTGGCCGGCATCGTGTGCGCGCTGGCGGTCAGTGGCACCAACCTGTACGCCGGCGGATACTTCACATCTGCCGGGGGTGTCCCCACTGCTAGCATCGCCGTGTGGAATGGCATCAGTTGGTCACCCTTGGGCAGCGGCGTTACAGACGGGCTGTACAATGGCTTTGTATATGCACTGGCGGTCAGCGGCAACAGTCTCTATGTCGGTGGAATCTTCACGAATGCCGGCGGCGTTGCGGTCAACAACGTTGCCAAATGGGACGGCTCCAGTTGGTCGGCCCTCGGCAGCGGCGTCAGTGGTTACGTCTACGCGCTGGCCGTCAGCGGCAACAACCTCTACGTGGGCGGAGTGTTCACAAACGCCGGCGCTCTGGCCGTCAACAACATCGCCATGTGGAACGGCTCCAGTTGGTCGTCCGTCGGCGGCGGCGTAAGCACCCCCTATCGCGTGAAAGGCGGCTTCGACGGAGACGTACAAGCACTGGTTGTCAACGGCACGAACTTGTACGTGGGCGGAGCGTTCACGAGTGCCGGCGGAACCCCCGCCAACAATATCGCTGTGTGGAATGGCTCCAGTTGGTCGACGCTGGCCGACGGTGTGGGAAACAGCGACTTGGGTTCTGTGGGCGCGATGGCACTCAGCGGCACCAACCTGTTCGTCGGCGGAACCTTCACCAACGCGGATGTCGTACCCGCCAACGATATCGCGGTGTGGAACGGCTTCGGTTGGTCGGCTCTCGGCAGCGGGGTCGGAACGCTGAAGGATGATGTCAACGGGAACGAATACGTCGAGTCCATGGCCGTGATGGGCACGAACCTGTTCGTTGGCGGCAACTTCGGCTTGGCGGGCGGCTGGAAAGCTCACAATATCGCCCAGTGGCATTCCCCCACGACCGCCGCGCCATCCGCGAGCTTCATCGCGAATCCATCCACTGGCCTCGCGCCCCTCACGGTGACTTTCACCGACCTGTCGTCCGGCGCCGTCACCAATCGGTACTGGTATTTTGGCGACGGCAGCAGCACGAACGTCACCACCAGCAGCGTTACCCACGTCTATGCGCTCGGCACCTACACCGTGACCGAAATCGTGAGCGGTCCTGGCGGTGTCAGCGCCAGCACCGAGATGAATTACATCCTGGCGCTCACCGCGTTCGCCAACTGGCAGTCGCAGTATTTCCACTGCACCGACTGTGACGCGGCGCAGCCAGGCGCCGATCCTTTCGGCAAGGGAATCACCAACACGAATCAGTTCCTCGCGGGCTTCAATCCGACCAATACCGCGGCGTACCTGCACATCATCAGCATCGCGAAGACAAACACCACGGATATTCGGGTGACCTATCTTGGCGCCAATGGGGACACCACCTACACGGGCGGCCCGACGACGCGCACGAATGTGCTGGAGTTCACCACCGGCACCGCCAACGGCAGTGTCACCAACAACTTCGCCACCACCGGCCGCACGAATATTCTCAACGGCGGAATGGGTTCGGGCACGATCACGAACATGGTGGACAGCGGCGGAGCAACCAACAAACCATCGCGGTTCTACCGGGTGCGCGTCCTGCTGCCGTAGCAATTCAACGGCACGAACTCGTGTGGATGTTTCCGCCCCTGCCCGATTCGCCCCCTGTCATGATACCTATGTAACATAGGTATATGCCCCCGACCCGCAACCGACGGGATCACCGTTCCTGGTATGATACCTATGTAACATATGCCCGGTCATCACGACTGCAGCCAGTGATAACCACTCAGCCACCTCGTCTCAACTTCCTTCCCTCGCCTTCCCCGTTCAGGACGATGCCCCATCCCGCCTCTCGGGCCTTGCCTCCCCGCGCCGGTCATGATACCTATGTAACATATGTATTCACCACATTCCGCCCGACCGACAACCCGGTCCACTCACCTCGCCCCGGGGTTCTGGCCGACACACCCGTTTCCGCGCCGCACGACCCTGCACCAGGACGACCTGATGGCGCAGATCCGAAAAGGTACCACGGCCTGGATCGTGCTCGCCATGCTCGAGAAACGCGGGGAACTCTACGCCTACGGCCTCCGTCGCGAGGTCGCCATGAAATCCAAGGGACTGTTCCCCATCCAGGAAGGTCCGCTCTATCCGTTACTCAGGAAAATGGAACGCAAACACTGGCTCGCCTCGCGGCGCGCGGAAGTCGCCGGCCGCGAGAGACTCTATTATCAGATTCGCGCCTCGGGCCGCCGCGCCCTGGCCCAATACCGCCGCGAGTGGCGCCTGCTCTCCACGGTCCTCCAATCCCTCGGCTGCCTCCACGCGTAAGACCTGCCGTATCATCGTTCCGCCTCACCGAAACGCGCCGTAGATCGCGTCGCAGTCGCACCGCCAGAAACACTCCGGATTCGAGAACCCGCTCGCCGTCAACTCCGCAAAATGCCACGCCAACGGCAGGCCCTCCTCGACCCCGCCCTGCCACCCGCCCAGCACGCGCTCGGTGACCCGACGCTGGCCCGTAAGCCCGAGCGCTTGCGCATACGCCTCCCAAAATTCGTCCCAATCCTCCCCGTCCTGTTTCGCTTCGGCGCGCCGCATCTCCTCCCGTCTTCGCTCCCAAAACTTCTGAATCCGCGGGTGCCGACTTGCCACGTGATCGGCATTGACAAACAGGCCGCCGGGCCGCAACAGACCAGCAAGCTGCCGATACAGGCTTGCCAACTCGGCCTCCGTCAGCCAGTGGAGCGCGGTCGCCGAAATCACCGCGTCGAACGCGCTCGGCACCTGCGCCTGCCAGCCTTCGGAACGCAAATCCGCCAGGATCAGCCGCGACCGCGCCCCATAATTGCGCAATCGCTGCTGCGCCAGCGGCAGCAGCACCGGGTCGAAATCGATCCCGTAAACCTCGGCGTCGGGAAATGCCTCCAGAAATGGCTGCATCAGGCTGCCCGTGCCGCAGCCCAAATCCAACACCCGCCTCACGGGATTGACGGTCTCACGAACCAGTCGCACGAGCAGTTGAATGCGCTCGTCGCGCCGCACCAAGTATCGCTCCTGCATCCGGTCCCAACGCTCCACCCAGTGCTGCCACTGAATGTTACTCGGAAGTTGCAACGGCTTGGTCGTGCTCATCAGACGCTCCTCACGCGGTCAGAGAATTCTCCCGCCGGTATATCCAATGACCCTCTCAACCTCAAGTCGTATCCGGCTCGGCATCGTGTCATCGCAACGCCAGCACGCGAACACCCCCACGCCAGTCCAAGATGACGTTTTGCTGGACAGCATCTGAACGGGGCAGACAACCTCGATCTGGAGGCCGAAGATTTCATGCTGGAATCAGCGGCTTCTGGCCAGAATTCGAACGCATCGAGAGCCGGGGGCCGCTATTTTGGACAGCAGTGGAACACCTCATCCAACGTCGTCACGCCCGCGATCGCCTTGCCGACGCCATCGGCCGCCATCGTGGTCATCCCCTGCCCGACGGCGATCGCGCGCAATTCATCCGCCGACGCACCCCGCTGGACCGCCGCGCCAATCTCGGGCGTCACCTCCAGCATCTCGGCCATCACCGTCCGCCCGCGATAGCCCGTCTGCCCGCACTTCGGGCAGCCAACCGCTTTGCGGAACGTGCGCGGCACCGATGCCAAATCGATTCCACCCGCTCGCGCCGCTTCCAGCGCGCGACTGACCTGCTCGGCTGGCGGCTCCACGGCCACACTGCAGTGCGTGCAGAGCTTGCGAATCAACCGCTGGGCAATAATCAGCTTGGTCGCGTCGGTCACGATAAAGGGCGCTGCGCCCACGTTCACCATGCGCGTCAACGCGGTCGCCGCTTCGTCCGTGTGCAACACAGTGAATACCAGATGACCCGTCAATGCCCCCTGCAAGCAGAGCTGCAGCGTCTCGGCCTCGCGAACCTCGCCCACATACACGATGTCGGGATCGGTCCGAAACACCGACCGGATCGCCCGCGGAAACGTCATGTCGGCTTTCGGATTGAGCCCCACTTGCGTCGCCCCGGTCAGCACAACTTCCACCGGGTCCTCAACGGTCATCACCTTGAGCTTGGGGCTGACCACGCGATTGAGGCACGAGTACATCAGCGTCGTCTTGCCGCATCCCGTCGGACCGGTCGCCACGATGACTCCCCACGGCGACGCGAGCCAGCGGTCCAGCTTCTGCCGGTCGCGCGCCGCGTAGCCGAGCCGGTCGAGATCAAGTGGCGCGTCCAGCCCGCCTATCATGAAGCAAACCGATGCCGCCTCCCCGAGATGGCTCGGCAGGAAACTCACCCGCATCTCCACCGTCTCCCCATCAACGTCCACGCGAATCTGCCCGTCCTGCGGCACCACCCTCTCTTGCACATCGCAACCCGCGGGTCGTTTCCATTCGTCGATGATCGCCGACAGCAGCCGAATATCGGCCGCCGCGACCGCATGCAAGACGCCGTCCACACGATAACGAAGCTGCGCCTGGCTGCGCCGTCCATCGTGCTGGGGTTCGATGTGCAGGTCGGTGGCGCGCAATGCCAACCCCAGACGAATCATGAGGGCGACCGCTCGCGCCACGGGGTTGTCATTCGCGCGCACGGGTTCCTTCATGCCCGTTTGCGCCAGCGCATCGCTGAGGGTTTTAATCAACGGCGTGATGTCCGCCGTCAACTCGATCCGCGGTTGCTCGCCCTTCAGGAACCGCTCGACATCTTCGCGGTGGAACCGCCATTGGCGCCCCACCTTCATGCTCTTGATCTTGCCCGCCCGCAGCCAGCGGTAAAACGTCGGCCGGGTTGTCTGGAGCATGGCAATGGCCTGGTCCATGGTCAGAATCTCCGTGACCGCGCCCACACTTGTCGCATCGGCGGGTGCTGGCGGGCTTTTTCGAGTCTCTCGGCGGCTTTTGGTGGTTTTCATAGCTTCTCCTTTCATGTGGTGTAATATATCATAGTGCTTATGATATGTAAAGCACTTTAGTTGAATTCTCCTCAACCCGCCTCGTTAGCACCAATATCCCCCGCCAACACTGCGGACACCCTTCCTTGCCCCACACCCTCGTCACCCATGCACTTGGGCACTCAGACACTTGGGTACTCGGTCAGCCTCCCTCGCGCGTAAGGCTTGCGGCGCTGGCGCGCTCCCCGTATAGTCCCATTCGTTTCCCATGTCTGAATTACGCAAAAAATACCCGTTCGATAAGATCGAGTCGAAGTGGCAACGCTACTGGGCCGACCACAAGACCTTTGCCGCTCGCGAGGACGCCGCGAAGAAGAAGCTCTACGTCCTCGACATGTTCCCCTACCCCAGCGGCGCGGGCCTCCACGTCGGCCATCCCGAAGGTTACACCGCCACGGACATCTATTGCCGCTTCCAGCGGATGCGCGGTTTCAACGTCCTCCATCCCATGGGCTGGGACGCGTTCGGCCTTCCCGCCGAGCAATACGCCATCGACACGGGCACTCACCCGGCCGCCACGACCAAGAACAACGTCAACAACTTCCGCCGCCAGATCCAGATGCTCGGCTTCTCCTACGACTGGGACCGCGAAGTCGATACCACCGACCCGAGCTACTACAAATGGACCCAGTGGATTTTCCTCCAGCTCTTCAAGAAGGGTCTCGCCTACGAATCCGAAGTCCCCGTCTGGTGGTGCGAAGGCTGTAAAGCCGTCCTCGCCAACGAAGAGGTAAACGCCGACGGCACGTGCGACCGCAAAGGCCACAAAAACGTCTATCGCCGCCCGCTCCGCCAATGGATTCTCAAAATCACCGCCTACGCCGAGCGCTTGCTGAAAGACCTCGACCTCGTCAACTGGCCGGACTCGATCAAGGAACAACAACGCAACTGGATCGGCCGCAGTGAAGGCGCGGAAGTGGATTTCAAGACCGAAGCCGGCGACGTCATCCGCATTTTCACCACGCGTCCCGACACACTCTACGGCGCAACCTACATGGTGCTCTCACCGGAGCATCCCCTCGTGGACAAAGTCACCGCGCCGGCGCAACGCACCGCCGTCGACGCCTATCGCAAGGAAGCCGCGCGCAAGAGCGAACTCGAACGCACCGCGCTGGAAAAGGAAAAAACCGGCGTGTTCACCGGCGGGTACGCGATCAATCCCGTCAACAACGAGAGGATCCCGATCTGGGTTGCCGACTACGTGATGATGGGTTACGGCACCGGCGCCATCATGGCCGTCCCCGCGCACGACTCTCGCGATTTCGAGTTCGCCAAGAAGTTCGGCCTAGAGATCCGCGCCGTGGTCCAACCGCCGGAAGGCGTCGAGCCGCATGGTTTCACCGGCGACGGCATTGCCGTCAACAGCGGTCTCATTAACGGCCTTCCAACGCCCGAGGCCAAAAAGAAGATCACCGCCTGGCTCACGGAGAAAGGCCTCGGCAAACCGACCGTCCAATACAAACTCCGTGACTGGCTGTTCTCGCGTCAGCGTTACTGGGGCGAGCCGATTCCGATCGTGCATTGTCCGACGCATGGCGCGGTGCCGGTACCGGACAGCGAGCTGCCTCTCCGGTTGCCGGACATGAGGGACTACACACCGACGGGCAACGCCGAGCCGCCATTGGCGAAGGCCACCGACTGGGTCAACACGAAATGCCCGCAGTGCGGCGAACCGGCCAAACGCGAAACCAACACCATGCCGCAATGGGCCGGCTCATGCTGGTATTACCTGCGCTTCATCGACCCGCAGAACGCCAGCGCGTTCGTCGCCAAAGACAAAGAAAAATACTGGATGCCGGTCGATCTGTACATCGGCGGCGCGGAGCACGCCGTGCTGCACCTTCTCTACTCGCGCTTCTGGCACAAGGCGCTCTTCGATCTCGGCCATGTCTCGACGCCCGAGCCGTTCATGCGCCTCATCAACCAGGGCATGATCCTCGGCGAAGACAATCAGAAGATGTCCAAGTCCCGCGGCAACGTGATCAATCCCGACGACGTCGTCCGCGACTATGGCACCGACGCCTTCCGCATGTACGAGATGTTCATGGGCCCGCTCGACATGGTGAAGCCCTGGAGCACGCAGGGCCTCGAGGGCGTCTACCGATTTCTCGGCCGGGTCTGGCGCCTCTTTTGCGACGAGGAGGGCAAACTCCTCGTGGATGACAGCGCGCCATCGGCAACTCTCCTCAAGGCCCTTCATCAAACCATCAAGAAGGTCGGTGAGGACACGGATACGCTGGCGTTCAACACCGCCATTTCCCAGATGATGATCTTCGTCAACGAGGTCACCGCACAGGAGAAACGTCCGCGCGCCTTGCTCGAACCCTTCGTCCTCGTCCTCGCGCCCTATGCGCCGCATCTGGCGGAAGAATTGTGGGAGAAGCTTGGGCACAAACAATCGCTCGCCTGCGAGCCCTGGCCGAAATTCGACCCCGCCCTGCTCAAAGAAGACAAAGTCACCGTCATTCTGCAGGTCAACGGCAGAATCCGCGACCGCATCGAAGTCGCCGCGCAGATTTCGTCCGCCGAACTGGAGAAACTCGCCCTGGCCAATCCGCGCGTCCAGGAGCACCTCGCCGGCAAACAGGTGAAAAAGGTCATTGTTGTTCCCGGCAAACTGGTCAATATCGCCGCCGGATGATACGCGGGGCGTGCGATGATCGCCTTATTCGCCAGATACGTTAATTCCCTGCGTCGCCACTATCAGACGCGGCTGATGCTTCTCAGCGTCCTGGTCGGCATCATCGTGGCCGCGGGCGCTCTTCTCTTCACCCGCATTATCGATTTTGCCGCTGCCTTCTTCATGACACGTCTGGTGGGCTACGCGATGCCCTTGCCAGGAGCAGAAGGCCTTACGGTGATGCCGGGCGAGCCGACACATCGCTGGCTGCTGTTCGTGGTCCCTGCCGTGGGCGGCTTGTTGGCAGGCCTGACCATTTACTGGCTGGCACCCGACGCGGCTGGACACGGCACCGACTCGGTGATCGATGCGTTTCATCGCAAACGCGGCCAAATGAGCCGACGGATCCCACTGGTGAAGACCATCGCCACCGCGTTTACACTGGGAACCGGCGGCTCCGCGGGACGCGAAGGCCCCATCATGCAGGTCGGCGCCGGCCTCGCAACCATTTTGGGGCGGATCTTCAAGTCGGGAGACCGGGAACGTCGGCTGCTCATCCTCGCCGGCGCAGGAGCCGGGCTCGGAGCGATCTTTCGCTCGCCTTTGGGCGGCGCGCTGTTTGCTTCGGAAGTATTGTATCGGGATGTGGACTTCGAGACCCCGGCGTTGGTCCCGTCGTTTGTCGCTTCAATCACGGCCTATTCTATTTACTGCGGCACCATGGGAACGTGGGGCGCCATTTTCACCGAGCCCTTGCTGACCTTCCAACATGTCTTTGAGCTGCCATTCTATATCCTGCTCGGGCTGCTCTGCGCTCTGGTCGGCATCGTTTACTTGTACACCATGCACCGCGTGGAAGGGCTGTTCCACAGGCTCCGCACTCCGTCCTACATCAAACCGGCGCTGGGAGGCCTTGTCGTCGGCGCGATCGGTTACTTCGTGCCGCAGGTCCTGGGCCAGGGATACGGGTGGGTCCAGTTGGCGATTGCCGGCGACCTGTCGTTGGGAATCGTGCTCGCGGTCGCGTTCGTCAAAATCGTGTCGACGTCCTTTACCATCGGCTCGGGCGGCAGCGGCGGAACCTTCGCACCCACTGTCGTCATCGGTGGCATGTTGGGCACCGCCGTCGGTCTGGTGCTGCGCCAATTCTGGCCGGGAATCACGCCGAGCATGCCCGCATTTGCCCTGGTCGGCATGGCCGGATTTTTGGCGGGCACTGCCAAGACGCCGCTCTCGGCCCTGATCATGGTTTCCGAGATGACGATGGGCTACGGGCTGCTCGTGCCGTTGATGTTGGCCACGGCGGCGGCCTACGTCTTGTCGCCGCGCAACCTGACCTTGTACCGGAGCCAGGTGGGTCAGCGAGTCGATTCACCCGCGCACGAAGGCGAATACGTGAACGCCGCTCTCGAACGCATTCACGTGAAGGAAGCGCTTCCCAAAGATCAGAGGGTGCTCACGTTCCACCGGGAGACCCCATTACCGGAAATCCTTGAGGAGGTTTCACAATCCACACAACTTATCTTCCCGGTGGTTGATGATGGCGGCTCATTGCAGGGGGTTATTGAGTTTCCCAGCATCCGCGTGTTTTATTCCAAGAACTGCGCGCCTTCCGATGCCTTGATCGCGCAAGACCTGCTCGCTCCCGCATTTGCCGTCGTGAAACTTGACGACGATTTGGGGGCCGTCCTACGGAAATTCCGCACCGCCCGCCTCGAAGAGCTGCCCGTGGTCGAATCGGAGAACTCGACGCGCCTCGTCGGCGTGTTGAACCGCCGCGACGTGCTGGCCGCCTATCACGACCGTCTTGTCTAGTGCGCCTGTCCAAAAACGGGCTATATTGCGTTCGGGTAGCCGCGGGGATAATTCGCTGGCTTGAACCGGCTGCCTTCACAAATGGCCCGATATGCTTCGCATGACCTGGTCCAATCCGTTGAAGAGCTGGAAGCAGTGGTTGCCCAAGCGGTTGGTCGCCCTGAGCGTGCTGGTCGGGATCGTCGCCGGTTGCGGTGCGCTCCTGTTCAACCTGCTTCTCGGCTGGGCCGACGAGGCATTCATCGTGCGGGCGGCTGGTTATCACATGCCCCAGCCAGGCTCGGAAGGCGGTCCATCACTCGCCAGCGGTCCATCACGGCGCTGGGTACTCCTGCTCGCGCCGGCCGTTGGCGGACTGCTTTCGGGTCTGCTCGTGTACACGTTCGCACCGGAAGCCGAAGGGCACGGCACCGATGCCGTGGTGGACACGTTCCATCACATGCGAGGTTTCATCCGGGCCCGTGTACCGGTCATCAAAACGCTTGCGTCGGCGCTGACGATCGGCAGCGGCGGCTCGGCCGGGCGCGAGGGGCCGATCGCGCAAATCGGCGCGGGGTTCGGTTCGTCACTGGCGACCTGGCTCAAGGCCGGTGACCACGAGCGACGGCTCCTGATGCTGGCGGGGGCCGCCGGGGGTTTGGGGGCGGTATTTCGCGCACCATTGGGCGCCGCTTTCTTTGCCGCCGAAGTGTTATATCGTGACGTGGAATTTGAAGCGGCTGCGCTGATCCCGGGATTTGTGGCCTCCATCGTGGCCTATTCGGTGTACTGCACTGTCACGGGCGTTTGGGGTGCGATCTTCATCGTGCCGCAACTCACGTTCAATCACCCGCTGGAACTGTTGTTCTACCTGGCACTGGGTGGGCTCTGCGCGTTGGTGGGCGTGGTTCACGTGCGAGTCTTCTATGGCCTGCGCGACCGGGTGTTTCGGCGCTGGCGAATCCCCAATCACATCAAGCCGGCGATCGGCGGCCTGCTCGTCGGGATCATCGGGTTCTTCGTGCCCCAAGTGCTCGGAATGGGGTACGGCTGGACTCAACTGGCCATTGACGGACAGCTTTCCGTGCGGCTGGCCCTGACGATCGTCGGGCTGAAAATTGTCGCCACCGGGCTCACCATCGGGTCCGGCGGCAGCGGCGGTGTCTTCGCACCGTCCATCACCATCGGAGCCTGCCTCGGCGCGGCGGTGGGCACTTTTCTGCATCGGCTTCTGCCGGGCGTCGTGGCCCAGCCGGCAGCCTATGTGCTCGTCGGCATGGCGGGGTTCTTCGCGGGCGTTTCCAAGACTCCCGTCGCCACGCTCATCATGGTCTCCGAAATGGCCACGGGTTACGGTCTCCTCGCGCCGCTGATGCTCACCACTGCTGCCGCCTACCTGCTCACGCCCCTAAAGTTCTCCATCTACGAAAAACAACTCAATTCGCGCGCGGATTCGCCGGCCCACACCGGCGAGTATCTTTCCGACGCCCTGGCCGGCCTGCATGTTCGCGACGCCATGCCCTCGCCAGCCGCTCTCACGACGTTCCGCCTGGATACGCTGCTGCCGGAGATTCTCACGGCGGTGGCGGCCAGCCAACAACACGTCTTCCCCGTCCTGAACGCGCAGGATGAAATTCGCGGCGTGATCCTGCTTGATGATTTGCGATCGTTCCTCACTCTGCGCGATGTCCCCTCTCACGCCATCATTGCGCACGACCTGTTATCTCCGCAGTTCGTGACAGTCCATCCCGACGAAGATCTCAAGGCGGCCGTGCAAAAGCTCCGGGAATCAAGGCAGATGGAACTGGTTGTCGTCGAGCACGAGGGCTCCCCCAAAGTGGCGGGGATTCTCGGCCGCCACGATATTCTCGGTGCCTATCAAGATCATGTCCGGCAACCGGTCGACTAAACGGGATGCCAAATTCTAGTTGAGCAACGCGCAAACTCCGCTATATTGTGGCGGAGAGGCCGATTGGCCGAT
This sequence comes from Verrucomicrobiia bacterium, assembly GCA_035541135.1. Classification (GTDB taxonomy): domain Bacteria; phylum Verrucomicrobiota; class Verrucomicrobiia; order Palsa-1439; family Palsa-1439; genus Palsa-1439. The sequence continues at coordinate 11,603 of DATKNW010000048.1, read as the reverse complement.
GATATGTTCAAGTTGACGCGAGAGGAGCAACAGATTGTCGCATTCCTATTGGCCGCGCTTATCCTGGGCCTGGTCGTGAGGGAATGGCGCGCGCGGCACCCAGCGCGTGTCGCCGTCATGGAGATGAAGAGCCACTGATGCAAAAACTGAATTTCGCCGAGACCGTCGACGACATCGTCCGCGCAGATGGACGATACGACCGCGACGCCTACTACTTCGTGCGTGAGGGACTGGATTTCACCATCAAAATGCTCAAGAAGGATTCCCGCGGCCCGGGCCGGCACGTCAGCGGCCAGGAACTGCTCGATGGCCTGCGGCGGTACGCATTGGATCAGTTCGGGCCAATGTCCAAGACGGTGCTGGAGTATTGGGGCATCCAGCAGTGTGAAGACTTTGGCGAAATCGTCTTCCGCATGGTGGACAAGGGCATTCTCGGCAAGACGGAAGAGGACACCCGTGAGGATTTCAAGGGCGGTTACGACTTCAATGAGGCCTTTGTCAAACCGTATCAGCCCGAGCCCCGCTCTCGCTCCCGTCACCCGGCCAAGACCGACGCCAAGACCGACCGCTACCACTCCGTCCCGGGCCGTTCCCCCAACGCCGGGAAATTGAGCGGCGGCGCGAACTAGGTGTCAGATACGGCATGCGATTTCGAGCCCTGCGGCGCCGCCTGTTGGCGCCGCTTTTCTTCGCCACCGGAGTTCTCATGACCCACGCTCAAACACTCAACGTCCCGCCCGTTCACAAGGTCGTTCTCGACAACGGTCTGACCTTGCTCGTGCGCGAAGACCACAGCGCCCCCGTCGTCAGCGCCCAGGCCTGGGTCCGCGCGGGCAGCATCACGGAAGGCCCGTGGACGGGCGCCGGCATCTCGCACGTGCTCGAGCACATGTTGTTCAAAGGAACCACCACGCGCGGCGTGTCGCAAATCGCCCACGAAGTCCAAGCCAACGGCGGCTCGATGAACGCCTACACCTCATTCGAGCAGACGGTGTTCTATATCAATATCCCGTCGGAGCACTGGCAGACGGCGGTGGATATCCTCGCCGATTGCATGCAACACGCCACCATTCCCCCGCAGGAAATCGTCAAGGAGAAACAGGTCATCCTCCGCGAAATGGCGATGAACAACGATGATCCGGCCCGACGCGAGAATCTGTTGCTCTGGGCCACGGCGTTTACGACGCACCCGTACCGATTTCCCGTTATCGGCTATCCCGACATCTACAACCGCATCACCCGCGACGACGTCGTGGCGTACTACAAGAAGCATTACGTCCCGAACAACATCGTCTTCGTGATCGTCGGAGACGTGGACGCGGCCAAGGTGGAACAGGAGCTGATGGACCAGACGAAGGATTTCACCATGGGCGCCATCGAGCCGGCGTTTGTTCCCCTCGAGCCCCCGCAGCTCGGTCTCCGCGAGCGCCATGAGGAAATGCCCACGCAGGTCACCCGCATCGGTCTCGCCTGGCATGTGCCGTCCGTGACCGATCCGGATGTCTGCCCGCTCGACGTGCTGGCCATCGTGCTCGGCCAGGGCCAGAGCTCGCGACTCTATCGCGAACTTCAGCAAAAGCGCGGGCTGGTCCACAGCATCGATGCCGGCAGTTACACGCCCGGCTATCCGGGCATCTTCACGATCAGCGCCACCACCGATCCCGACAAGCGCGACGCGGCGATTGCCGCCATCCGCGAGCAGGTCGGGAACCTGATCGATCAGCCCGTCACCGAGGAGGAACTGCAAAAAGCCATCAAGTTGAGCACGAGCCATTACGTCGACGGGCTCAAAACCACGCAGGGCCAGGCCGCCGACATCGGCAACAATGAATTTCTTCTCCGCGATCCGAACTACTCCCAGACGTACCTGGAGAAGCTACGCAAGGTAACGCTTGACGATTTGCAGCGCGTGATCCGCCGGTATTTCACGGACAACAATCTGACCGTCACCTCCCTCAATCCGCCGGGCTCGCTGGCCAAACCGCCAGCCGTCGCGGTCGCGAAGTCCGAGATCGAAATCAAGAAGTTCGATTTCCCCAACGGCCTGCGCCTGCTGGTGCGGGAAGACCCGAAGTTGCCCGTGGTCAATTTCCACGTGTTGATGAAAGGCGGCGTCCTCGCGGAGACCGCGACGAACAACGGCGTCTGCAAGTTGACCGCGCGGATGATGTTGAAAGGCACGACGACGCGCACGGCGGATCAAATCGCGGAAACGATGGAATCGGCCGGCGGAAACATCAGCTATATCGCCGGCAACAACAGCTTCGACATCGCCGCCGAATCGTTGAGCGGGGATTTCGATCGCACGCTCGACGTGCTCGCGGACGTGGTGCAACACCCGACCTTCCCCGACGCGCTGCTGGCCCGCGAGCGCGCCGTGCAGATCGCCGAATTCAAACAGGAACAGGACCAGATTCTGCGCAAGGGCCTGCAATCGCTGCGGGAGACCATCTTCGCGCAGCATCCATATCGGTTGAACGCCCTCGGCAGGCCGGACACCGTGGCGAAACTCGCCCGCGCCGATCTCGTCGAGTTTCATCGGCGCTACGCCGTGCCGAACAACATGGTGCTCGTGGTGTTTGGCAATGTGAAGGCGGACGAGGTTCGCCAGAAGGTGGACGCGAAGTTTGGCGGGATGAAATCCGTGAAGCTCGAATTTCCACCGGCGAGTCCGGAGAGATTGGCCGCCGACGCGCGCACCGTCGAGAAGGTGCCCAAACAACAGGCCGTCCTGCTCGTCGGCTACAGCGGCGTTGATATCTTCGACAAGGACCGCTTTGCGATGGAGCTGATCAACGAGGCCTATTCGGGGCTCGGTTCCCGCGTCTTCCAGCGCATCCGTGACGAGCTCGGTCTGTGCTATTATGTCGGCGCGACCCAATTCATCGGGCTGGCGCCCGGCTTTTTCACGTTTTACGTCGGCACCACGCCGGAGAAGGTGGCGACGTGCGAGAAGGAAATCCTCGCCGAGGTGGACAAACTCAAAGTTGACGGCTTGAGCGATGAGGAGCTGGCCCGCGCCAAAAGCGGTGTGATCGGCAAGCGCCGCGTCCAGATGCAGGACAATTCGGAACTGGGTATGATGGTTGGGCTGGACGAGTTGACCGGTCTCGGGTACGATTACTTCAAGACGGTGGACGACAAGTATCAGGCGGTCACGCCGGATGACATCAAGCGGGTGGCCAATCTGTACTTCAACGGCAAGCCCCACGCCGTGGTGATCGAGACGCCGTCCGAGGAGAAGGAGTAGCCATGGCGGAAGTTCAACAGGATACACTCGGCTCGGCAGAGGACACGCTGCGGTTTCTCGACATGGTCGGCCTGTTCGGCACCCAGGCGATGATCGCCCTGGGAAAACTCGCCAACCCCGCCACGGGAAAAGCGGAGAAGAACATGGCCGCCGCGCGGTTGTTCATCGACACGCTGGAAATGCTCGAGCACAAGACCAAGGGAAACCTGAATTCCGACGAAACGAAAGTCCTTCAGGCTACGCTTACCGATCTGCGCCTCATGTTCGTCGAGGAATCCAAGTCGCCCACGGCGCCAACCCCGCCGCCGGCCCAGGAGCCCGCCAAGCCAGCGGAAGAGCCGGCCGACGACAAGGTCAAGTTCCGCAAGACGTACGAGTCCTAGCTCTGCGACGCACCATGGAACATCCCCTCGCCTCCTCGGGGGGAGAGGGTCAGGGTGAGGGGGGCGCTCGTCAATTGAATCGTGTCGGTCCACTAGCGCGGCGCGTTTCGCTGCCGCTCCGTAAGCCAGCACAGCCAGATTGTAATCTCGAACAGCGCCACCAGCGGCAGGGCCATCAGGATCATCGATAGCGGGTCCGGCGGCGCGAGGAACGCGGCAATCGTAAACGCCACGAGAATCAGTATTTTCCGTCCGCTGCGGACGGTCGCATAACTCAGGATCCCCAGCCGCACCAGCACCCACATGATCAGCGGGATTTCAAACGTCAGCCCCGTCATCAGCGTGAACTGTGTGACGAAGCTGATGTAGCTTTCGATCGTCCAGCGCGGTTCGATTCCCAACCAGTGGCTGGCCTGGATGAAGGCGCGCAGGGTTTGCGGAACGATGAAAATAAAGCAGCTCACGGCGCCGAGAACGAACAGCATGGTGCCAGCGGCAAAGCCAGGCCATAGTAGTCGTTTCTCTTTCGGCCTCAACGCGGGCAGCACGAACTTGCCGATGAAATACAAGATCGCCGGCGCGGCCGCGACGATGCCGACATAGAACGCGATTTTCACTGAGAGCATGAACGAATCGGTTACGTTCAGGCTGAGCAGGAAGTTCTCCGGGTGATCCGTCACGCGCCGCAACGGCCACGTGAGAACCCGCAGAATCCAATTGGCAAATGCCAGGGCGAGGTGAAACGTGATTGCCAGCGCGATCAAGCTCTTGAATACGGCACTACGGAGATCGTCGAGATGTTCCCAAAAGGTCTTGAGTTCGGCCTCCCCGCCGGAGGAAGCATCTTTAATGACCTGAACTTCGTCCGAAGGAGCTTTCTTCGAAAACCACGGACGCACTGGGTAGCGCCTTAGCCGTGTTTCGGTTCTGAGGGCTGCTGTGGGGCGGCCGCAGTCGGTTGGGCCGCCGGCGGCGTGGTCGAATTATTGGCCGGCCGGGGGTCCTCGTGAATATCGCGCGAGGCCTTCTTGAACTCACGCATGGCCTCACCGAGACCGCGGGCGACTTCGGGCAGTTTCTTGCCGCCAAATAGAAGCACCACGAGAAGCGCCAGCACGATGATGTGCCAGTCGTCCAACACTGCCAATGGTAGTGACATACGGGTCGTTTGCTCCTGATACGCCCAACACTACACGTTGCCGCATCCCTTGTCAACGCACCCGCGGCAGCGTCAAATCTACTGACCTACCACGACAAATTCGCAGCGGCGGTTCTTCGCCCAGGCCGCCTCGTCATGACCCGGGTCCACGGGCCGGTCTTTGCCATAGCTGATGGTCGACATCCGGCTCGTGTCCGCCCCCAGCTTGACCAGCTCATCCCGAGCTGCGATGGCCCGCCGTTCGCCGAGCGCGCGGTTGTATTCCGCCGTGCCGCGCTCGTCGCAATGCCCCTCGATGATGAGCTTGCCGGGATTCGCCTTCAGATAGGCCGCCACGGCCTCCAGCTTCGATTCCTCGCTCGGACGGATCCGGGCACTGTCATAGTCAAACAACACGGCCGGAAATTGGCCGTGCTCGGGCAGCCCCTCGCCGCCCACCAGTGGCCGCGCGCCTACTCCGCTTTCTCCGGGCCCGCCGATTCCCTGCACGGAGGTCTCACTTCCGGGACCTGTCGGCTGGTGGGATGCTACGACCCCATTGCCGTGATGGCAGCCGGTGGAAATGACCGCGGTGATGATCCCAATCAGAATGGTTCGCGCCAAAAGTCTGCTACTCATGTGAGGCTTTCTCCTTGTCACAATTCGTTTGTTCGCGCCCGAAACTCACGGTCCCCACGCAGGCTCGGACGCGCCTCCTTCAAGGCTGGGCAACTGTACTTGCTCGCCGGTGACAACGTCAAGCAGATACAATTGCGAATGCCAGTGCACCGTCTTCGTAAATATCAAATGCCGTCCGTCGGGCGCCCAGGATGGGTCTTCATTGTCGGTGCCATCCGCCACGACGGGAGTGACCACACCGGAGCCCTTCTCGTACACCCCGATCTGGAATTTGCCCGCCACCCGCGACGTCACCGCCAACATCGGTTTCATGTCCGAGTTGGCGGGCGGCCGCGACCAGTCGGGCTCGGTGTTGTAACTGGGCGACACCGTCAATCGCAACGGCGAGCCGCCGTCCCTGTTAATCTGCCAGATTTGCGGCACCCCGCTCTCGTCACTGACATACGCGATGGTCTGCCCGTCGGGCGACCATGTCGGTGACGACTCTCCCGCGTGGGTGTGCGTCAGCCGCCGCAAATCGGTTCCCTCGGCGTTCATCGTGTACAGCTCGGGATTCCCATCCTTGCTGAGGGTCAGGGCGATGCTCAAGCCATCCGGCGAAAATGCCGCGCCGCTGTTCAGCCCCGGATACGATGCCAGCCGGCGGCGCTGCCCCGTGTACAAATCCACTTCCAGCACGTCGGGAAACACATTCTTGTAGCTCGTGTAGACGACCTTCCGGCCATCCGGCGACCAGCGCGGCCGCACGCTGATCGAGCGATCGTAGGTCAACTGGCGGACGTTGTACCCATCGTAATCCATCACGGCCAGTTCCTTGGCGCCGTTGTGCGCCCAGACAAACGCGACCTTCGTCTCGGCGATGCCGCGTTGGCCGGCGATCGCCTGCACGATCTCATCGGACAGCTTGTGCACCACCCGCCGCACGTCCTGCGCGCTGCCCTGGTAGGCCTTCGACAACGCCACCCGCTTCGTCGCCTGCTGCATGACGATGCATTCCACCACGATCCCGTTGCGATCGCCCCGCACCGTGCCCGACTGGACGTACTCCGCGCTGCCGACCGGTGCCAAGGCGAAGTATCCCGACAACCGCAGATCATTCTTCAGGACGTCCGTCACCTGCCCCGCAATCGCCGCGTCGCCGCTGAACCCCGACACGCCAAACGAGTGCCGGCCCTTCACCACGTCGACCTGCGCATCCACACCGGCGGCGAGCCCACTCAGCAGTGGCAAACAAACCATCGTCCGAATCAACATCGTCCAGAGTCTCTCCACGTCCTAGCCCTCCAATCGAAAATTGACCGAGATTTCGGCAAAATCGCCACCCAACCCCTCCGGCAATGGATCCAAGCGCGGCACACTGCGCGCCGCCGCCAGCGCCGAATTGTCCATCAGCTCGTTGCCGGATGAATGTTGCAGCTTGACCCCGTCGATCCGCCCATCGCGGGCCACCCGCAGCACAATCGTCGCGACCAGTTTCTTGTCGATGTCCGCCGACTTCCCCGGCTGGTCCCACGCCTCATACATCACATCGTGAACGTGCAGGTAGTACGACCAGAACGGCGAACCTTTGCCAACCCCACCGGCGATTCCATCCGCCGCGCCATCGGGCGATCCCAAACGGCCGTACCTCGATTTCCCGTCACCGCCCCCGGCAGGCCGGTTATCGCCGCCGGCAGAACCGCCATCCGCCGACGCCAACGCGCTGGCAAATCGTTGCCGGATCGCCGACGCGCTTTCCGACGCATTCGCTGATCCGTTCTGGGTAGATGCTTTCGCCGTCGCCTTCTTTGCCGTCGTCGACGATTTCTGCACCGTCTTGTCGGCGGCTACGGTCTTGCTCGTCGTCGTGTCCGCCGGCTTCTTCATCTCTTTGGCCGTCGGCTTCTTCGGAATCAAAACCTCGTTGGGATCGTGCGCTTCGGGAGGCGCGGCTCTCACTTTCGGCGCAGCGGGCGGCTCGGGCACGGGAGCGGCCGCGGGTTCTGTTGGGGCCGGGGCGGCCGCGGCCGGCTCATGGGCCGGTTGGGCCGGGGCGGGCGGCGGCGCGGTGTATTGGCCGCGTCCGTTCCCCGGTCCCTGGGGCAAATCACCTTGAATGTCAGCGGGTGTAATCAGCTCGGTGGTAACGGGCACGTTGGACTGCGCCCGATTCATCGCGCCTTCAAAAACGATGATCCCCCCGATGAGCGCCGCATGCACGACACAGGCCAGAACAAAGTTGCGCCGAAATCTTTTCTCAATCGTGCTCATCTCCGCGCAAGTGTTGGCGGCGATTCCTCCTGCGTCATCAGCGCGATCCGCGTGATTCTCGCCGCATGCAGTTCCTTGAGCACTTCCATGACCGCGCCGTAATTGTTCGCCTCGTCCGCCTTGACCAGAATCGTGATCGGCGGCTCCGACCTGGACAATCGCGCCAGCTCGGTCCGCAACTGCTCCGGCGTGATCGCGACGTCGTTGAGATAAATCTTCCCGCGCCGGTCCACTGATAGCGTCCGCGTCTGCTCGCGCTTGATCTGGTCCGTCGTCCCCTTCGGCAAATTGATGTTCATCCCGTACTCGACCACGGGGAAGAAGATGATCACCGCGATGAACAACTGCATGAACAGGTCCACCAGCGGCATGACGTTGATTTCGCCCAACTCGGGCAGGTGCCCGTACCGTTTGCTGCGTCTCGATCCGCGGTTCATGGATCAGTTCGTCACGTAATTGTGTTCGACCGCGCTGACAAATTCCTCGGCAAAGCTCTCCATCTCCATCGTCGCATGCCGGATGCGCTGGGCCAGCCAGTTGTAGGCGAACAACGACGGCACCGCCACCAGCAGGCCCACGACCGTCGCCAGCAACGCCGCCGAAATGCCCGGCGCCACCGCGCCCAGACGCACGGTGCCGTATTCGCCCATCGCCGCGAACACGCTCATCACGCCCCACGCGCTGCCGAGCAGCCCGAGAAACGGGCCGCCCGTCACGGCGGTGGATAGTACGCTGACCTGCGATTCGAGCTTCATCACTTCCGCGTCAATCGCCCGCCCGAGCGCGCCGCGCAACGTGTCGAGGTTGACAACCGTCCGTTCCGCCACGCCCACATCGGTGTCGACTGCGGCCAGCGTCGGTCCGCTCCCGCCAAAGGCCTTGTATCCCCCTGCGACCTTGCGCGGGCCGCCGCCGTTGCCGAATTGCGCCGAGACCTCTTCCGCCCCGAGCCGATAAATATTGTACAGGGGACAATCCGCGACTTCGTAGTTGTTGATGAACATGTGGAGCGGGTCGCGCTCGTGACGGAATTGCGCCAGGAACGCCTCCCCGCTAACGCGGGCGCGACGCAACTGCCCCGACTTGGTGAGCATGACCGACCAGGTAAAAGCCGAGCCAAGGCACAACAAGACCACAATGACTTTGCCGGGCCAGTCAGCTTGCCCAAAAATGTACAAGATGCCCCCGGCCGCAAGTACGGCATTCATCCCCAAACCTCCTTGTTTACCCCGAAAGGCCTTCGAGGCAATTCCCTCTTATACAGCTTTGCGCCGTCGCGTCAAAACTTTTCTCTATTATTTAACACGCGAACCTCCTTTTGGTTGCGTCGCGCGGCCGCCGCCGGTCCGACCTGTTCTTTTCGCTCGAATTCCCGCCGACTCTGCGTTACAGACATCTGCGTTCGCACAAGGACAATTTCGAATGAGCCAACAGAAAAGCAATAAGCCCGCGCCCGCCGATACCGCCAGCGTCACCCCGCGCGCCACCGACTACGCCCAATGGTACCTCGACGTGATCAAACGCGCCGACCTCGCCGAGCACTCGCCCGTGCGCGGCTGCATGGTGATCAAACCCCACGGCTACGCCATCTGGGAAAAAATGCAGCGCGAGCTGGATGACCGGTTCAAAGCCACGGGGCACGTCAACGCCTATTTCCCCCTGTTCATTCCGCTGTCGTTCCTCACCAGGGAAGAGCAACACGCCGCCGGCTTCGCCAAGGAATGCGCCGTCGTCACCCATCACCGGTTAAAATCCATCGATGGCGAGGTGGTGGTCGATCCCGAGTCGAAGCTCGAGGAACCGCTGGTGATCCGTCCCACGAGCGAGACCATCATCTGGGCGCAGTACAAAAGCTGGATTCAGAGCTACCGCGACCTGCCGATTCTTATCAACCAGTGGGCCAACGTCGTGCGCTGGGAGATGCGCACCCGGCTGTTTCTCCGCACCGCCGAGTTTCTCTGGCAGGAAGGCCATACCGCCCACGCCACCGAGGCCGAGGCAATCGAAGAAACCGCGCGGATGTTGGATGTGTATGCTGATTTCGCCGAAAACGTCGCCGCTGTTCCCGTCATCAAGGGACGCAAGACGGAAGGCGAACGGTTCGCCGGCGCGCTGGACACGCTCTGCATCGAGAGCATGATGCAGGACGGCAAGGCGCTGCAAATGGGCACGAGCCATTACCTCGGCCAGAATTTCGCCCGGAGCTCCGACGTGACCTTCCTCAGCAAGGAAGGGAAGCGCGAATTTGTGTACGCCACGAGCTGGGGCGTCTCCACGCGGCTCGTCGGCGCGCTGATCATGACCCATTCCGACGACAATGGCCTGGTGTTGCCGCCGAAGCTCGCGCCGATTCATGTCGTTGTGATTCCGATTTTCAAGAACGACGCCGAAAAGGCCAGCACGTTCGCGGAAGCGACGAAGGTCGTCGCCGAACTCAAATCGCAAGGGCTCGCCGTCAAGCTCGACGACCGCGACGGCATCATGCCCGGCGCCAAATATTACGAATGGGAAGCCAAAGGCGTCCCGATCCGCATCGAAATCGGCCCGAAAGATCTGGAGAAGGGCAGCTTGTGTCTCGTGCGCCGGTTCGTGTTGGAGAAGGAAGGCGAGACCGATCAGGATCTGCGCAAACGCCGCAAGACGTTCCTGCCCCGCGCCGAAGCCATCGCGTCCATCAAACCGACGCTCGACACGATGCAACGCGAATTGCTCGAACGCGCCCGCTCTCTCCGCGCGAAGCGCAGCCGCGTCATCAACACCATGCAGGAGTTCGAGAATTTCTTCACGAAAGAGGACGGCGGATTCGCTTGGGTCCATTGGGCCGGCGACCACGACAAGGAAGACGAGATGGCCAAGCGCTTCGAAACCTCGATCCGCTGCATCCCCTTCCCCGACCAGTTGCCCGAGGACGCAAGGGGTGAAGGCCAGTGCATTCTCACCGGCGGGCCGTCGCCCCAGCGCGTCCTCATGGCCCGGGCGTATTAGTTTTGCTCCGTCAACATTGAATGCCAAAGCGCGCCGCACCGTTGGAATGTGGCCAGCCGATCGCCGATCAACCACCGGGTCGCCTTCTAACCAGCAACGCGTTGGCCCGCTCCAACACTTCTGCTGCCCACGAGGACCTTATTTGGGCTCTCGGTGAAAACACAACAGTGCCAACCGCAAGGCAATCCATAGGCCCAGCCCGAATCCCAACGGAATACCTGGCGGTGGAAATCGGTCGTGATGCAACTTCACTAATCCTCTCAGCATGTCGCCAAGGCCCTCTGAAATCGCCGCCATTGCGACGAAGTGCGTCGATTGCAGAGGTTGAGAACGTGCAAATGGGTTTTCAAACCATGATGGTTTAGTCCAACCTGCGGTGATGCCTTCAGTTTGATACGCGCCTCCGATAGCACAAAACGCCCCAATCAACACGACCGCAAATAAGATCCCAAAAAATCTCCACTCCATGTCTATAGGAGCGTTCCCACCGGGGGTGAAACCCCCGCCTTCCAGGCCACTCAAGAACGAGAACACTGTCACGCACACTCTAACAATAAGCCAGCGATTTACGGGCTGCATGAACAGTCTCCATCCTAACAGTCAAAGAGATCGAAGGGTTCAAACGTTTTGCTATTTGCAGAGTACCTCGTGTTTCAGTCCCGCCTAACTCGGCCCGGATAGCGCGCTCGGTTCGGGCCACGCTCTCGCATATCGCCTCCGTCAGCGATGTCGGATTATTCACGCCCGGGCGTACTAGCGCAAGTCCAGTTCTTCCGCGACGAGTTCGCGATAGGCATCCCGCAGACGTCTCGTCACTTGGTGCTCTCGAAAGTTGACACCGTCAACTTCGTCGACAGACTCGATCTCGATCAGACTGTTTGTGGCAAATACATCATCGGCCTGTGAGAACATCTCAGTCCCAAAACTCATCTCGCTGGTCGTAACACCAAGCCTGGCT
>DATKNW010000047.1:0-101673 GCA_035541135.1 Verrucomicrobiia bacterium | reverse complement strand
AATACGCCGGACAATTTCCGTGGCGCTGCCGGTGACGCGGCCTCGACGAACTCTTTCGCCGACTTGCCGTGGTGGGGCGTGTTCAAAGACCCGGCACTTCAGGACCTGGTCCGTGCCGCGCTCACGAACAACTGCGATGTTCGCATCACTCTCACAAAGGTTGACCAAAACCGCGCCTTCGTGCGGCAAATCGAAATCCATCCAGTAAGGAACACACAATGATTCACTCTCGCTGCAAACTTTTGTTGGGCGCGCTACTCACTTTGACCGGGTGCGCCGTTGGCCCGAACTACCGGCGTCCCGCCGTCAACACGCCCGCCGCTTTTCGCGGCGCTCCGGACGTTGTCTCGACTAACTCGTTTGCCGATCTCCCGTGGTGGGGCGTGTTCAAAGACCCGGCGCTTCAAGACCTCGTCCGTGTCGCGATCACGAACAGCTACGACCTGCGAATCACCCTGACGCGGATCGACCAGGCTCGCGCGCTCCAGGCTCAGGCGCGCTCACAATTCCTCCCGCAAATTCAATATGACGGGGAGGCCGCCCGCGACCGCAACGATTACCTCGGCCAAGGTTTTCCGAATCCCCGTCCGGGGACGACGGACGCCTACCTGGCCGGCTTTGAAGCGGTCTGGGAAATCGACCTCTGGGGTCGCGTCCGCCGGATGAACGAAGCCGCGCGAGCGAACTTCATGGCCTCGCAAGAAGGCCGGCGAGAGGTCATGATCTCCGTCGTCAGCGGCGTCGCAGGGGCCTACTTTGAGTTGCTGGAACTGGACGAGCAATTGGCGATTGCGTCGCGCACCCGGGATTCCTACCAGCGGACTCTTGATCTCTTCGAGGACCAGCATGCCGGCGGCCTGGCCTCGAAGCTTGAGGTTTCGCGCGCCGAACTCGCACTGCGGACGGTCACCGCGACCATCCCGGAAATCGAGCGGCAAATCGCCCTCAAGGAAAACGAAATCAACACGCTGCTGGGACGCAACCCCGGCCCCATCGTTCGGACCTCGACGCTGCTGGCGCAGGAGATGCCGGTGGAAATCCCGGTCGGACTGCCTTCGGGCTTGCTGGAGCGACGTCCCGATATTCGGGAGGCCGAGCAGCAGGTCCGCGCGGCCAATGCGGAAATTGGCGCGGCCATCGGAGACTTCTTCCCGCGCATCGGCCTGACGACCGTTTACGGCGGCACGAGCACTGAGCTTAACAAATTGTGTACTAGCGGCGCGAACATCTGGTCCGCCGCCGCGACTGCCGCCGGGCCGGTGTTTACCGGCGGCCGATTAACCGGCCATTACCGGCAAACCAAAGCGGCTTGGGAAGAAACAAAGATCCTGTACCAGCAAACCGCCCTCAACGCCTTCCGCGAGGTGTCCGACGCGCTCATCTCCCACCGCCAATACGAGGACGAGCGAGTCGAGCAAACCCAGGCCGTTAGTGCCGGGCGCGAAGCTGTGGAGTTAGCGACGGCACGCTACAAAGAAGGCAAGGCCAGCTACTACGAGGTTCTCGAGGCTCAGCAACAACTCTACCCCGCCGAAAACTCCCTGTCGCAGATCGAAGCGGCGCGCCGGCTCACTGTCGTTCAACTTTACAAAGCCCTCGGCGGCGGCTGGTCGCTCAAGGATGCCGAGTGGACTGGAGCTTCGAAGTGATGAACCAAATCACCCAATTCCTGATTTCACACGGCGGCTTGATTTTGTTGGCGATCGCCTTCGTGGAACAGTTTGGCTTGCCGCTGCCGGGAGCACCGTGGCTCATGGCGGCGGGGGCTCTCTCCGCGAGCGGGAAAATTAGCCTGCTCGCCGCCATCGGCTGGGCGGCCGCGGGCTGCGTCGTGGCCGACGCGATTTGGTTTTTCCTGGGACACCGCGGCAAGGCGCGCGTCTTCCGAGTGTTCCCCCATTTGCATTCGGTGCAGGTCCGGCTGGAGCGCGCAACGCTCGCCAAAACCGTCCTGCACGGCACGCGGATGCTCACAATTGCAAAATTCCTGCCATTCGGCACGGTCATTCCCATGCATGCCGGCGCGTTGGAGGTCGGTCGGCTGCGCTTCCTGCTCGTGGATGCTTTCACCTCGGTCGTTTACGCGGCCGTGTATGCCGCGTTGGGATTCGCTTTTCACAATCAACTCGAACAGGCCGTGGCTTTCCTACACAAATTGGGCGCAGTTTCGTTAGTGCTGATCGCGCTCTTGGCGGGAGGATACGTCTTCTATTCGTTTTCCAAGCACGGCAGGGCGCAACATCATTCCGAGCGGGGCAAAACTGAAGGGAACATATGTGTTCCATGCTTATAAGGGGCGCGCTTTATCTGGTCATCATTTTTCTGGTGCGCTATGGCCTCAGAGAGGAGTCCCAGTAATGAACTCACATTGTTTTGTCTGTGGCGGTGACGTTCGTAACGGGTGGTTTGCGCGGCTGAACACCGGTCATCAGACTGTTTTCTTGTGCAGCGCCATTTGTGCGGGAATGTTTTTTGAAATCGAGCCGCCGCCCGCCCACGATCACCGGGCGCGCCACAACTTCGAACGGGCTCGGACGGCCATCCTTGAGGCGGCGCGTCGTGTAATGAGCGAGCGAACTTGGGGATTACCAACCAAATGATTGCCGAAGGTAAGCCAATACCGCCAGGAGCGACATGGACGGGGAACGGATGGAACTTCGCCTTGTATTCCCGGCACGCGACCGGCGTGACGTTGCTGTTGTACGATACGAAGAATTTCGTGAAACCGGTATTCGAGCTTCGGCTCGATCCGCTTCAGAACAAAACGGGACGAATCTGGCATTGCTTCGTGCCGCACGTGGTGGACGCGCGGTACTATGCTTACCGGGTCGAGGGCCCGGTTGGGGCGAAGCACCGGTTCGATGCCCAGAAGGTGTTGCTCGATCCCTTCGCTACGGAAGTATTCTTTCCGCCGGACTTTTCGCGCGCCGCCGCGATCAGGCCGGGTGCGAATGATGGACGCGCTCCGCTCGGCGTGCTACCGGCGAAGAAGCCCACATCCGACGACTTCAGCGGTCCCCGGCATCCGTGGCACGAGATTGTGATCTACGAGTTGCATGTCAGGGGGTTCACGGCGCGAGCGAATTCCGGCGTGACGAAGGAAAAACGCGGGACGTTTCTTGGCCTGATCGAAAAGATTCCTTATCTGAAGGAACTCGGCGTGACGGTGGTGGAGTTGTTACCGGTCCAACAGTTCGATCCGCAGGAGGGAAATTACTGGGGCTACATGCCGCTGAACTTCTTTGCGCCGCATCAAGGTTACGCCGTGCGCGACGCGGCGGCGGAGTTTCGCGAGATGGTTCGGGCATTTCATGAGGCGGGAATCGAGGTGTGGCTCGACGTCGTGTACAACCACACGTGCGAAGGCGACCGGACTGGGCCGACCTATTCGTGGCGCGGGATTGACAACAGCAGTTACTACCTGCATCGAGCCGACGGACAATACTGCAACGACAGCGGTTGCGGGAACGTGCTGCGCTGCGGGCGCGACGCTGCGCGCATGTTGATTTTGGAGAGTCTACGGCATTGGGTGAATCTCGGCGTGGACGGGTTTCGGTTTGACTTGGCGTCGGCGTTGGCGCGCGACGCACACGGCCAAGTGCAGACGGAGGATGCCGCGCTGATCAGCGAAATTACGGCGCTGGCGCTCTCGCGCAATCTCCGCGTGGTGGCCGAGGCGTGGGACATCGGGGTGAATTTGCTGGGCAAAACATTTCCCGGCTGGCTGTGGGGACAGTGGAACGGCCGGTACCGCGATGAGGTGCGCGCTTTTGTTCGTGGCGATGGTGGCAAAGTCGACGCGTTGATGCAACGGTTGTACGGTAGCGATGATTTGTTTCCCGATGGGCCCGGTGATGTGTACCGGCCGTATCAGAGCGTCAACTTCATCACCGCACACGATGGTTTCTGTCTCTACGATCTGGTCGCCTACAACCACAAACACAACGCCGCCAACGGGCACAACAACACGGACGGCACGGACCACAACGTAAGTTGGAACTGTGGCTGGGAAGGTGATGCGGGCGTGCCCGCTGAGGTGCTTGCGTTGCGCCGGCGACAGGTGAAGAATTTCTTCTGTCTGCTGATGTTGTCGAACGGCACGCCGATGTTCTGCGCCGGCGACGAATTTCTGAACACGCAGGCTGGTAACAACAATCCGTACAACCAGGACAACGAAACGACGTGGCTTAATTGGTCGAATCTGGAGAAGAACCGGGACATCCTTGAGTTTTTTCAACGTATGATCGCGTTCCGTAAAGCGCACCCAGACGTCGCGCGCGGCCGGTTTTGGCGCGAGACGGTGAGTTGGTACGGCGCGACTGGCCCGGTGGATTTTGATTCGCGCTGTCTAGCGTACTGTTTGCACGGCGCGAGCGACCTGTACGTCATGATCAACGCCTTCTGGGAGTCGGTGCGATTCCAAATTCAGCAGCCTGGCAACTGGAACTGTGCCGTGGACACCAGCCGCCAAGACTTGGCAACGCAGTCTGTCGATGGGGCGGACTACGAAGTCGCGCCCCGTTCCGTGGTCGTGCTGGAGCGCGCATGCTGAGTACCCTCACGTTCCTGTTGGAGAACCCAACGCACCCTCGTTTTTTGGCTGCTTCTACACACCAAAAAAATGTTCACCACATTCGCCTGCAACGCCGTCGGCGCTACCGTTGAATAAGCCTCTGACCACTGGCCGGTATTTAGGCAACTTGGTTCAATCTAACTGTCAGGGAAATGACACTGGCGAGCGGTGACAGAACACTGACCAAACAGTGATTGAATTCTGACAAAAAGTCATTTAGGGTCAGGATCAACAAGAAACCAGAGGGTTTTTGACAATCTTGTGGTTCGTGCGCAGGGTGAAGGAGTTAGATAGACAATTGGGTGTTGAGAAGACTCCCCAAGGGCGTTCGATTCTGACCCTAGCCACCAGTTTCACCAATCCGGACCGGCCCAACAAAGGAGGCAACGCGATTTGCTGAGCGGTTTCAATTTCCTCGCGGGCATCGCTTTGATGCTCCTTGGCACCCACGACCTCCGCGTCGGCTCCGACCGCGCGTTTGGCGCCAAACTCCGGCAGTGGCTCCGCACCGCCACGAAACGCAGCCTCCGCGCGATGATCGCGGGTTTTCTCATCTCCGTCCTGCTTCCCAGCAGCACCGCCGTGTCGCTTCTCGCCGTGGAAGCCATCGACGCCGGCTATGTCACGCTGCCGCACATGCTCGCGCTCATGCTCGGCGCCAATATCGGCTTCACCGTGACGGTCCAACTCCTCGCCTTCAAGTTTTACATCTACTACGCCATATTCATCGTCGCGGGCGCACCGTTCTATTTGTTCAGCCCGAAACAAACCACCCGCGGTGCCGGCCAGATCCTCCTCGGCGTTGGGTTCCTGTTGCTGTCGATTGGCATGCTCACCGATGCCGTCGCCCCGTGGAAGAACAGCGCCGAAATCCGCCAGGTGCTTGAGCTTCTCGAGAATCATCCCTGGTCGCTCGTCGGGTTCACCGCGCTGCTCACGGTCGCATTGCAGAGTCCCACCAGCGCCGTCGGCATCGCGATGGCCTTGTGCATCCAACAGGTGCTGACACTCAATGCCGCCGTCGCCATGGTCATTGGCGCCAATATCGGCGTGGCCGTGACGGGCCTGATCGCGGGCTTCGCCCGTTCCGAGACGCGCCGCATGGCGATCGGCAATCTGCTCTTCAAACTCGTCGGCGCGCTCGCCTGCACACCGCTTCTGCCGCCGCTGATCCGCGCCCTGAAACCAATCAGCCCGTCCGGCGACGCGCAGCTCATCGCCAACGCCCATTTGCTCTTCAACGTGGCCATCACCGTCGTCTTTCTGCCCTTGGTCGCCGTCGCGGCCAACCTCCTGGAAAAATTCGTCCCGGAACTCGCCCGCGCCACCGACGAATTCGGCCCGCGCTACCTCGACCCGTCCGCGCTCGCCAGTCCGGCCCTCGCCCTCGCTCAGGTGGCCCGCGAGATCCTCCACATGGGCGATATTGTCCGTCAAATGTTGCACGATGCCCACGCCTGTTTCCATGAGAACGACGACGCGCAGTGCCAGAAAGTCCAGAAAGCCGACGACAAGATCGACCTGCTCAACAGCGCCATCAAGACCTACATCACCCGGGTCTCCGAAAGCGCGCTTCGGCCCGAGGAATCCCGCCGCGAAGTCGCGCTGCTGACCTTCGCGACCGAATTGGAAACCATCGGCGACATCATCGACAAGAATCTCATGGACCTGGCACGGAAAAAAATCGCCATGCGCGTCGATTTCTCCAGGGAAGGGGCTGACGAGCTCGACGGGTTCTTCCAGAAGGTGCTCGCGAATTTCGACGTGGCCCTGTCCGCCTTCGCCAGCCAGGACAAAACGCTGGCGGACCAGTTGCTGGCGCGCAAGCGCGAGATCAACGAACTCGAACGCGACCTGCGCAACCGCCATTTCCACCGACTTCAGGAAGGCCTCAAGGAATCGTTCGAGACCAGCGCCATCCACCTCGATGTGCTGACCAATCTGAAAGCGATCAATTCTCATCTCACTTCCGTCGCCTACCCCATCGTCGAGAACAACCAGCCCCACTGACCGCCTGGAATCCCCTTCCGAGTTGACGCCCGTGCGATAATGCGCACAACGAATCGGAGGGATCATCGGCCATGCTGACGGACCAACAAGTCGCGCAGTACTTCCGTCGTTGCTACACGGCAGTCGACGGATTGTGGTTTGTGAAGGTCGAGGGCAAACACGGCTGGGAGGCCGCGCTGGAAGCCGACGACGAGGTCTGGAGCGTGATGCCGAAAATCCAGGCCCGCGCCCTCAAAGCCATGCTCAAGGTCGACCAGGGAATGGATGCCCTCCGTGAATGTCTGACCACCAAGCTGGCCCTCGATCAGTTTTCATTCGACACGCAGAACGATCCCGAGGGCTTCACCGTCCTGATCAATCGTTGCCCGTGGCACGATCAAATGGTCAAGTCCGGCCGCGAACATCTCTCGGGCGCCATCGGCCACCGGATTTGCCGGACCGAGTACCGCGTCTGGGCCGCCGAGTTCGGCAGCTTCCGCTTCGCGCTGCAGGAGCAACTCTGCGAAGGCTGCAACCAGTGCGTCCTCCGCTTCAAAAAGAAGGCTCTCACCCACCGCAACGGCGCGTGAGCCTTTACGGAGCCGCGCCGACCGTTACCTGGAACGGCTGGCCGGCAATCGTCATCGAGCCGATCAATGGCGTGTTGTTCGTGTTCGGCTCGACGGTGTAACTGACCGTCCCATTCCCGACGCCGTTGGTGCCCGCCGTGATCTGGATGAACGGATCGTTGCTCACCGCCGTCCACGGGCAGTCGCTGAGCCTGGCCTTGACCTTCACCGTCTTGGAGCCGCCGGTGGATTTGTACTTCGCGCTCTTGGGACTCAACGAATACACGCAGCCACCGGCCGCTTGATAGACCGTGAACGTCTGCCCCGCAATCGTCATCGTCCTCGTCTCGGTCGTGGTGTTGGTATTGCCGGCCACCGTGTAGCGGACGGTCCCTTTCCCCGTGCCGTTGGTGCCCGCGGTGATTTCGATAAACGGGTCGTTGCTGACGGCCGTCCAATCGCAGGGAAGCCCGAATGACTCCACCGTGACGGTCTTGGAGCCGCCCTTCGCCGACAGCCCGATACTTGTCGTTTTCAATACCAGGATGCAGTCCAGGGAGGCGGCCTGGTCGATGGTGAACGTCTGCCCGGCAATCGTCATCGTCCCCGTCCGCGCTTGAAACGCCGCGTTGGTCGCCACGGTGTAGCTGACCGTCCCGCTCGCCGAGCCGCTGCTCCCGGAAACGATGGTAATCCACGACGCATCGCTGGTCGCGGTCCACACGCAGCCCGTTGGATCGGGAACGGTCACCGTGCCCTCGCCGCCGCCCGCGTCGTAGGATGCGTTGGTCGGCGCAATCGGCGAGCTGCACAGGAAATTCGCTGTCAGCGCGGTATCCGCCGTGACCGTGAACGTATAGTCGGTCGACGTACTGACCTGAGCCCTGCCTTCCGTCCAGTCCACAAAGCTGTAGCCCGGATTGGGTGTCGCGACAACCGTTGTGCTCGCCCCGCAGGTGACCGTGCCGCCGCCGCCGACCGTGCCGCCTTCCGCGGGTGAGCTTTCCACGCTCACGGCGATATCGAGAACGGGCGTGAAATTGGCCACCAATGTCATGTTGGTGACCGCGGCGAACGTGTAGCTCGGCGATGTGCTCGCGATCACGCCGTCTTCCGTCCAATTGACGAAGCTGTAACACGCACTCGGAGTCGCTGTCACGGTGGTCTGCGACCCGCAGTTCACAACGCCGCCGCCGCTCGTGGTGCCGCCGCCGCTCGGGGCGGAGCCGGTCCTGATCGTGTACGAGCACGACACCAGCGCGTTGATAAGGTTCTTTCCCGTGGGCGTGCCCCAGCCGGTGCAGAGATCGTAGCCCGAAACAGCCGGGTACAGCGACGGGCTGTAATGCGTCTCGTTGTTGCCGACGGTGATGTCGTGGAAGCAAGACCCATAGCTCGACCCCGTGCCGATTCCGTAGATGGTCGGGTTGGCAAACCCGACGGTCGGCTGGCCGTTGGCCACGGCCTGCTGGTTGGCCAGGGCCGTCAACCCGGCCCACAGCGGTGCGGCAACGCTCGTGCCGCCGATGCCCGTTTCCGCCGACCCGTTGTTGAAGATAACGTAGATGCCGTCCGCGACCATGGCGACATCGGGAATATTCCGCGAGGATTTCGACCCCTCGTTCGATTTCATGCTGACGCCCCGTTGCCACGACGGAATGCCGTAGCTGGTGCTGACCCCGCCGCCGCTGGCGCCATTGGTCTGGCTCGTTCCCGTCCCCGTATTCCAATTCCAAACCACCTCCGATTGCCAGGGTCCTTCGGGCCCGCTGGTGCTCAGCGTCGTCCCGCCCACCAGCGTGACGTACGGGCTGTCGGCCTGCTGCTGATCCGGCCACGTTGACGTGAAGGCCCCATCGTCTCCCGAAGCCTGGAAGAACGACTGGCCCTGGGCAGCGTATTGTTGGTAGATCTGGTCGAACACCGGGCTGTCGCCGATCGTCCAGGAACAACTGATTTGTTTGGCCGAATTGTCCGTGGCGATTCGGTTCAAAATGTCCTGGGGAGCCACCCCGTTGTTCGGCCCTTCGTAGACAAGGACCCGGGAAACTCCCGGTGCCATCGAAATCGCCATCTCAATGTCCAACGACACTTCCCGCACCTGATCGGCGTTACCCGTGGGGCCGGTAAATCCGTCCAATTTCACGTTCTGCACCGTTACGCCTGGCAACCCGGCTTTGCCCTCGTAGCTGGTGATGTCGGTGACGTAATAGCCGTCCAGCTCGAAGAGGGCGATCACCTGCCCGGACCCGTTCAGGGAAACCCCGGGCACATACGCCGACCGAAAATCGTATCCCAGATAACTGCCCGACGGCCCCGACCCCGAGCCGGATGCCGCCTGCGTTCTCCGCTGTCGGTCCGTCGCCCGCATGCTCAGAGGGCGCGGCTTGTGGTAGTTGTCCAAACCCGCGATCCGCAAGATCGGCACGCTCAGGTCGACCGAGGGCTCGACGTCCGGCGCGTAGAACTTGCGGGCGTCCGCCGGATGCGGATACGTGCGGAGCGTCACCTGAAACGTCCGCTCGATGTTCGCCACCGGCCCGCGCACGTCCACCAACGTGCGGTTCGGGTGGGTTCCCGTAACTGTAAGACCGTTCTCCCTGGCAAATCCGATCACCGCTTCGTAGTCCTGCTCCGTCGGCCCAAACTCCGCCGCGAATTGCTCCGCCGTCAGCCAGTGATGATATTTGGGACTCGTCGGGTCGTACTGCTGTTGGAGCAACCGGGCGAGTGCTTCCTGGTTGCGCAGCGGCAGCGCAATGGCCAGGTCCAGATTCGTGGAGCTCGGCAGCCGTCCCACGGGCTGCAGGTTCAATTCCGTCACGGCCCGCACGATCTGACCGCGCACCGTCTGTCGTTGGGCTGCCTGCAGGGGCAGGGCGAATGCCAGCGACAGCAGCCAACACATCGCGCCGATGCTGAGGGGAAAAAATGAGCGTCGTGTGGCGTCATTCGACGCATCCTCGACCGCCCCCGGTTGGTCATCTGCCAAATCGTACATGGTGTTGTACTCGACCCATTCGCCGGGCCGCGAGAACCCTTGTTTTCTACCGCATCTGCAACCCTGATACAAGCTCGATCCGGCGCTCGTGGCCGTGCTGCGTCCCGCTCCGCCGCCATGAACCCCGCTTGTCACGGCGGCCTTTGGCCAATAGACTGGTGTCGTGATGAACCCGTCAGGCCCCGTGTTCGATGCGGCCGGCCCCGCGCCACGAATCCAGCCCGCTCCGGGCGGGGCAGGGGAGTCGCTTATCTACAAGGCCGCCAATTGGTTTGAGCTGCTCGATTGGCGATCGGTCTTCGCGCTGAACCAACCGATCGAAATCGATCTCGGCTGCGGCAAGGGCGCGTTTCTGCTCTGGGCTGCCGCCACGTACCCGCAGCGAAACTTCCTCGGAGTCGACCGGCTCCTGCGACGGTTGCGTCGCATCGACCGAAAAGCGACACGCGGCGGATTGCGCAACGTGCGGCTGGTCCGCATCGAGGCCGCGTATCTCGTCTCGAAGCTCATCCCCGAGGGCTCGGTCTCGACGTATCACATTCTGTTCCCGGATCCATGGCCGAAGCGCCGGCATCACGCGCGCCGTCTCATCTCGCCGGACTTTCTTGCTGAAACACATCGGACGTTGGCGCCCGATGGCGTGATCAATTGCGCGACCGACCACGCCGAGTACTTCGACTGGATTCAACAGGTCTTCCGCGACAGCGGCCGGTTCGCCGAGGCCGAGCCCGCCGTCTTCCCCGCGGAAGCGCGGACGGACTTCGAGAAAGAGTTCGTGGCGGCGGGCCAACCGGTCTACCGGTGCCGGTGGCTGAAGCGCTGATTGGACTGAGAATCACTCGCTGCAATGACAGAAATCCACGCGGAACTGCGAGACGTACCCTCCGTGGCGGGTTTACACTGTGCGAACATGTTTGTTCAATGGCTGGACACGTGGTGGCTCGGTAGGGGCACGGTGGGGTGGCAAAGTCTCTGGGGCAACAGGAGTAGTATCGACGCCGCTGCCAGATGGGCTTTGGGGCGGCGGACAGCGGCCCTCTCGGGAGGCGGCAAATCTTTCCGCAGCAACGGGAACGGGCACGAAAAATGCACCAAATCCGTTGGACACAGCCAGCAGGCGTGATATATGTCAACGAAGTCGCATTACCAAGGGGGACAGTTGTGAAACATCTGAGGAGGATTGTCATCAGATCCAGGGGGCCAGTCTGTGCCCGAAGCGGAAATGCGACGGTGGAATTCGCCCTGGTCTTGCCGCTTTTCCTGCTCCTCACGCTTGGCGTCATGGACTACGCCAGGCTTTTCTGGACGCAGGAAACCTTGAACTACGCGCTCCGTGAGGCGGGCCGCTACGCGGTCACCGGACAGCACCAGACCACCGGAACCAGTACGGTGGCGCGGGTGCAGTCGATCATCAACGTCGCCAAGCAGTATTCAGCCGGTATCCCCGTCACGGGTGTCACGGTCACCAGCGGCGGAGTCACCAATTACGCGGGCGGGCCGGGCGATACGGTCATCATCTCGTTGAGGACCGGAGTGAAACTGCTGACGCCGGTTGGCATGTACTTCCCGAACAACACGTACACTTTCACAACCAGCGTCGGGTTTCGAAACGAGCCGTTCAACCCCGCCCTGGATAATTAGGTTCCACGCATGAGATTCCTACATAAATGGATGACGAGAGGACGCAACCAGTCCGGCCAGGCGCTGGTGGAATTCATGTTTGTCGCGTTCATCGTGCTGTTTCTGTTGTTTGGCATGATCGATTTCTGCCGGTCGATCTCCACCCACCAGGTGATCATCAACCTCTCTCGCGAGGGGGCCAATCTCGCCGCCCGCGGCAGCGTGGCCGGCAGCACGGATGCGGCGATCTCCAATGCCATCGCCGGCGTCATTGCCGAGGCTGCTCCGCTCAACATCAATTCCAGTGGAGAAGTGATCATCTCGGCGGTCTACAACACCGGCAAGAATTATGTGATCACGAATCAGGTCGCGGAGGGGGCGCTGACGGTGCCGAGCAAACTGGGGAAACTGAACAACACGATCACCATGCCGTCGGTTGGCGGGGCGACCACGGCCAACGCCGTCCCGCAATCCAATCAAACGACTTTCGTCGCGGAAGTGTTCTACAATTTCCGACCGGCGACGCCTCTCGGCAACGTCCTCGTCGGCGGTCTCCGCGGCTTCACGGTGACGAACCAACTCTACGACGCCGCTTACTTTTAGGGTGTTTCATGAGGTTTGTACGTAAAACAATTCGTCGCGCTCTCCGCCGCGAACATGGCCAGATGCTGGTGATGTTCGTCCTGATGATCGTCGTCTTGATCGGATTTGTCGGACTGGGCGTTGACCTCGGGTTTGCCTACATCAGCCGGGCCAGGTTGTCCAAGGCGGTGGATGCGGCCTGCTTGAACGGCATGCGCAATTACTACCAGGGGACTACTCAGGCCAGCCTGATTGCCAGTAATACCTTCGCTCTCAACTATGGCTCCTGCGGACGCGATGTCGCCCCGCCGACGCTTAATATCAGCTTCAACACAACGGGCAACAACGTCCTTCTCAATATCAGCGCCCAGGTCGCCATCAATACCTTCTTCATCCGCGTCCTCCCCGCCATCGGCGGGTATTCGTGGAGGACGCTTACGGTAGGCGACAGCGCCCAGGCCACCCGCACGAAAGTCATTCTGGCTCTCGTTTTGGACCGGTCCGGTTCAATGAATCCGACCACCGGCACGACCAAGGGGGGAAGCACTCTCCCGGGCGCCGTCCAGGTCTTCATCAATTACTTCGATGACACAATCGACGAGGCATCCATGGCCAGCTTCGCGTCCACGGCGACGCTGGACATACCAATGGAGCAGCCGTTCAAGTCGGACATAATAACGGCCGCCAATAACATGAACTGGTGCGGTGGTACTCTCTCCATCGGGGGGCTGACCAATGCTCTCCTACAGGAGAACAGTGTCACCATCCCTGCAAACCAAGTTGCGCTCAAGGCGGTGGTTTTCTTTACGGACGGCTTGGCCAACATGATCCAGCAGACCCTGAAGTGTTCGGCGACGACATCGAACACTTGGAACTTCGGCGGTCATGACGGTGGCACCACCGTCGCTTTTTGGAATCCTGCCACAACGACGAAGTCCTGTGCGGATCAGAATAACTCTTGCAACGACGGCTATAATCTGTCCGGGTGCTCACCTCCATGCAATGCAACGCAGTTTTATTCGACGACAAATGGCGTAATGGAGGATTTCACTCAGGATAACGTTACAGCCGAGGCCCAGTATCAGTGTGTGCAGATTGCCAACCTCATGCGAGCCAACAACATATTGGTCTACTGCATCGGGCTTGGTGGCTCGAGTGTCGATACGAATTTTCTCGCAGAAGTGGCGAATGCCAATGGTGTTGACGACCCAAGGCAGCCGGAGGGCTTGGCGCTCTATGCCAGCACCCCATCTGATGTTCAAGCAGCATTCGTCCAGGTTGCCAACGACATTCTCTACCGCTTGACGCAGTAGGCTCGTCCAGCAGCCGTCGCATCGTTTCCCGCGCCTCCTCAGTCGTAGGTCCGGCAACACGCCGGCCGTTGAATGGAGATATCTCGCGACGCTGTTGTCGGCTTCCAGCCCCCGTCATTCTGAGCGAAGCGAAGAATCTCGGACATTGCTTGTGTTTGCGCGGCTACAATCGCGGAAAGACCCTTCACTTCGTTCAGGGTGACACGAAGATTGACGGCAGCAGTGTCAAAGCGCCCTCCTGCCGCGCATCGCCTGAATCGCTCTTGACAGCCCAATGACGCGAGAATAGTCTCGCCCCATGAAGACGATTTCGCGTTGTTTGTTGATTTCTGCGGCGTTCCTGTTGCTGTCCAGCGCGGGAGCCTATGCCCATGTTATTCCCGGCGACGTGCATGGCTTCGGCAGCGGCTTCGCGCATCCATTCTCCGGGCTCGACCACATCCTGGCCATGACGGCCGTCGGCCTGTGGGCGGCGCAACTCGGCGGACGCGCCCGCTGGCTCGTGCCGTTGAGCTTCGTCGGCGTGATGGCGCTGGGCGGCGCCCTAGCAATGGCCGGGCTGCGCATGCCGTTCACGGAAGAGGGCATCCTCCTCTCGATTCTCGTCTTGGGAATCCTGATCGCCGTGGCCGCCCGGTTCCCGGTGGCGGTGAGCATGGTGATCGTCGGACTGCTGGCGTTTTTCCACGGCCACTCGCATGGAACCGAAATGCCCGCCAACGCCCTCGGCTATGTCTACGGCGCCGGCTTCATGCTGGCCACCGCGGCTCTGCATGCCACTGGTATCGGCTTGGCGTATCTCGTGAAGCCGGTCAGGTTGCCCGTGCTGCGCTGGGCGGGTGCGGCAATCGCCGTGGCGGGTGTCTGCCTCTGGGCGTTCTAGCACCCCGCTGCTAGCGGTCAGAAAACATTCGTCCATCGCCGCGTGGGGACACGCGGCCTACAGCATCTTTGCATCCTCGAGAATCGATCGGGATTCTAGTGCTGAGGACGCACTTAATTTGACCGGTGATATGCGACACCGGGAACACCTGCGGCGCAAGGAGGAACGTCCCCTCGCCCCTCCGGGGAAGAGGGTCAGAGTGAGGGCGGCTTCAAATGTGCACTACGCCCGCGCGCTTGTCGGATCGTGGAAGACGTCCCGCAGGCCGCTGGTGACCTCGTGGCCGATATCGATGGGGATCCGCGCTTCATTCCGCGCCCGATCCAGAATCGTGCCGATCTGTTTCACGGTGCGGGCCGCATAGAATCGGACCAGACCCAGGGTCGTCTTCGGGCCAAACACCGTCAACAACATCGCTTCATCCTGGATCGAGCAGATCAAGATCTGGCTGTGTTTCCCCTGCTGATGGAGCGCCGTGAACTCCGCTTCCCCGACGCGCAGCGCCAACTCGCGCGTGGCGGCAAAGCTTCCCGCCGCCAGCGCCGACAGGGTCATCACGTCCACCGAGGGGGGAATCTCGCCGAGTTGGCTGAGGACCGCGCCACCGCGGTCGATGATGAGGGCGTAGGACGCCTCGGAGTGATCCAGGTATTCCCCGAGCACCTTCATGAGGCGGTCCGCCGATTCAATGGTCAGGATTGCCAGTGCCTGCATGTGGGTCGTGTACGATCGGTTGTCGTTTGGTCAAATGGTTCAACGACGCGCCGCCGCGGCGGCGATCCCCGACAACGCGGTCGAGGCCGACGCGGACGCGGTCTGCGTCGCCGACTGCTTGGCGGACGCCGCTTCGTTTTCACGCGCGAACTTCTGCAGCAGGAGCCGCGAGATGGCGTTGAGCGTGGCGAACACTCCCTGGCCCGTGGTGGCGATGCCGACAAAACTCGGCACCCGCACGCTGCGGTTGTTCAGCACGAAATCGAGATAATGCACCGGCGCCGGATTTCCCAGGTCGCGCTTGTTGTACTGCAGTACGTACGGAATCTGGTCGAGGCTCGTTCCCTGGCGGACCAGGTTCTCTTCGAGGTTCTTGAAGCTCTCGATGTTCTCTTCCATCTTGTCCCATTGCGAATCGGCGACGAACACGACCCCGTCGACGCTCCGCAGCACCAACTGGCGCGTGGCGTTGTAGATCACCTGGCCGGGCACCGTGTACAACTGGAACTTCGTCTTGAAGCCTTTGACGACCACCGCGTTCAGCGGCAGGAAGTCGAAGAACAGCGTGCGGTCCGCCGCCGTCGCCAGCGACACCAGCTCGCCCTTGTGCGCTTCCACCACCTGGCTGTGGATGTAGGTCAGGTTGGTCGTCTTGCCGCACAGGGCAGGGCCGTAGTACACAATCTTGAATTGGATTTCCTTGTTGACGTAGTTGATGATCGACATGATGTGGCTCCCTTACTCGACGGTCCGCTGGCGGCACAGCCGCGCGAGTTCCTGGCTGATCCGCTCGCACTTGCGCAGCAACGCTTTGCTGAAGTGACGGTTATCGTGGAGAACGATGAGAAAAATGTCGCCGGCGCTGAAAATACTGATCGGTTGCTGGTCGGTGAACACGGACAACCGCGTGACCCGTCCCGCGCGCAGTTCCCGCATGTAGCGGCCCACTTTGCGGAACAATTGCGGCGCGAACACGCTGATCGTTTCGCGGTCCAACTGCCCCGGTAGCTCGCCGGTCAGGAACACCCCGTCCGACATCGCGAGGATGCAGCCGGCCATGCCCTTCATCTGGCTGGTGAGCCGGACGATTTCCTGCAGCGTCAGCTCGTCGTTGTGCTCGACGCCGAGCAGACGATTGAGCTGACGGCGCGGCGGGCTGGCCAGCGAGTGGAACAGCCGCCGGCTGATGCCCGGAATCTGGTGCAGGTCGTCGATGGATTTGAAGCCACCGTGTGTGTCGCGGAATTCGATGATCCGTTTGGCCAGAACCGGACCAATGCTCTCGATGCGCGCCAGGTCCGCCAGGCTCCAGCGGTTCAGGTTTGCCAGAACCTGATCCGGAGTCGACCCGACGTGCGGCACGGGTGACGGCGGCTCGGAGACCCGGACTTCCCGCGCAATTTCCGCAGGCGCTTCTTCCGCCGCCGTCTCGAACTCGTCGGCCTCGGCGCCCTCGTCTTCTTGCGACGCAGGCTGACCGGTCGTCGGCTGTGGCTCGGCGGGGACCGGCTGTTCCGGGGCGATGGACGCCGGTGTCGTGACTTCCGCAGCCAGCTCGGTGATGGCCGGTTCGGCCACGGGCGGCTCGATGGCGGCTGGCGCGGGGGCCGCGCTCTCCGCCGCGATGGCGGTGGGTTCCGCGGTCTTCGGAACTTCCGCAAACATCGGTTCCTCGGGCCCCTCATCGAGGGACGGCGCAGGTTCGTCGCCGGGTTCGACAGCCGACGGTTCCTCCGCGACGGGTTGCTCGACTTCCGCTGTTGGAGTGACCGCCGGCAATTCAATCTCGTCTTCATGAGCGGCTTCGGCAGCCGGCGGCTCGGAGACGGCCGATTTTTCCGCAAAAATGGAGACGGACTCGTCTTCCAACGCGTTCGACGAGGTTTCAGTGGCCTCCGGCTGCGCCGGTGCCGGAGGTGGAGGCAATTGGATGGGTTCGGGGGCGCGAATCTCGACGGTCGCCGGCGTGAAGTTCTTCTCGGCGAATGGAGTCGGAATATCGCTGTCGCTGAAATCGATCTCGTGCAAGTCCGATTGCTTGGTCTGGCTGGCGAAGATGTTGGGCGGTAGCTGGGGCACGATCTCTTGCAGCGCGATCGGGATCGTCTCGTCGGAGATCGACGGCAATGGCGAGGCCAGGATCGAACGGGGCATCAGCCCGACCGCAACCGACATCGGAAGACGGACGCGGGCGATTTTCAATTGTGGCACAACCAGGTCGGACGGGAGCGGTATGCGCATGTCCAGATCGATGCGCCGCCACAGATCGGTGCGCGGGCAGATGAAATACTGGTCCGGCATGACCGCGACGAGACTGCGCAGGCTGACGGTGATCCCCTCGCTCGTGCCGGAGGTGACTGGTGAAGACGACGCTTGTGTCGGGGTTGCACCGGCGGGCGGAATCGGCGTAGCCATGTGGCTCGCCAGTGACCGCGTCGGCTCTTCTTCGGCAACGCTTTGGGATGGCTCGTGGGTGACAGGGGTGTCCTGTGCGACCACCGCGCTTGTCTCCGCTGTCGCTGCGGGCACCGGCTCGACCGCCGCCGGTTCCTCGATCGCCGGTTCCGAAGCGGGGGCAGCTTCTTGGTCAGCGGGTGTGCTTTCCGCGGACGGTGTTTCCGTCACCTCGTCAACGAGATTGGGAAATTGCGTGTACTCGGGCGTGTTGAGATCCACCTCGGTCTGGTTTTGCGGCTGCAGCAGGTCGGCCGGCAGTCCGCTGACGATTTCCGCCAGGGGCAACACAATCGCATGCTGGTTGTTGGCGGCGGGCAATGGCCGACGGACAAGTTCTTCCGGGAGGAGCTTGATCAGTTCCGCTAGGGTGACTGTGACCCGGCCTCGGGCCAGTTGCGGCAGGATCCACTCCGTGGGGATGTTGACCGTCGTGCGACGGACGTTTTCCGTCCCCACCGTGGCGAGGAAATTGCCCGGCAACTGCTGCGAAATCGAACTCAGCGACAGCGGGATCGTCTGTCCGTTCGTCGGCAGCCCCGGCCGGCCACCCGCATCGGGGGTGGCGGGCGATGGCGAGCCCGTGTTCCGGGGGTTGTTCAAGGGATGGCTCATCAACTGGGTCTCGGCCATCTGCAGGCTGGTGCGCGACGTCGTCGGGGTCGGCGGCGGATTGGACTGGGGCGTCGTCACGCGCGGCGTCGGGGGGTGCACCGGCTCGGCCACGGTAATCTTGGTGGTGTCGGTCTTTGAACTTCGGAAAAACGGCAATCTCATGTTGACTAATCCCTGTTTGTTTCCCAAACGTCTTTCGTCGTTTTAACTGAGCAGTCGGTATGCCATGACCGATTTTTCAGGCGGAAAGGTACAATCTTGGTATCCGAGACCCCAAAATCTCAGGTTTGCGAGGGCACGGACGATGAAGAGTGGCCCGGGACATGAGTTTTACACGTCAGCACCGGAAACCCGCAGGACCTCATCCAGCGAGGTCAAACCGGCCTTCGCTTTGTCGAGGCCGGCCATGCGAAGGGTTTTCAAGCCTTCCTTCAGCGCCAGCTCCTTAATGACCTTGGCGCTGGTGTCGTGGAGGATCTGCTCGCGCAGGGTATTGGTGACTGACAGGATCTCCAGAATGGCCAGGCGTCCGAGGAAACCGGTGTCTTTGCAGCGCGAACAACCGCGGCCACGATAGTATTTCGTCGACGAGACGTCCTCGTTGGAAAGCCCCAGCCGGCCGGTCACGTCGGGGGGTACCGTGAACGCCTCCTTGCAGTGGGGGCAAATCTTTCGCAGGAGACGTTGCGCGCACACCAGCAGCAGCGAGGAGCTGACGAGGAATGGTTCGATGCCCA
This sequence comes from Verrucomicrobiia bacterium, assembly GCA_035541135.1. Classification (GTDB taxonomy): domain Bacteria; phylum Verrucomicrobiota; class Verrucomicrobiia; order Palsa-1439; family Palsa-1439; genus Palsa-1439. Next base: position 82,623 of record DATKNW010000047.1, on the reverse strand, counting down.
TGTCCACCAGACGAGCGATGGCTCCGGGCGAGTCGTTCGTATGCAACGTGGACAACACTAGGTGTCCCGTCAGCGCCGCCTTGACCGCGATGTCGGCGGTTTCCGAGTCGCGGATTTCACCGACCATCACCACGTCGGGGTCCTGGCGCAGGATCGAGCGCAGCCCACCGGCAAACGTCAACCCGATTTCCGGCTTCACCTGCACCTGGTTGACGCCGAGCATCTGGTATTCCACCGGGTCCTCGACGGTCACGATGTTGATGTCGCTGGTGTTCAGTTGCGTCAACACGGCGTAGAGCGTGGAGGTTTTTCCCGAACCGGTCGGCCCGGTCATCAGGATCATTCCGTGCGGCGCATCGATGGCGTTCTTGAATTTCGTCAGATCGTCGGCGGGGAGCCCCAGGCCGTCCAGGTTCAGGCTGAGGTTGCCCTTGTCAAGCACGCGCATGACGATTTTCTCGCCGTGAACCGTGGGCAGCACGGAGACGCGCAAATCCACTTCCCGCCCGGCCAGTTTGATGCGGAACCGGCCGTCCTGCGGCAGACGGCGTTCCGCGATGTCCAGGTTCGCCATGATCTTGATGCGCGACGCGATGGCCGATTGCAGACCCTTGGGCGGCGCCGTCGAATCGTAGAGCACGCCGTCGACGCGATAGCGCAGCCGCAACTGCTTCTCAAACGGTTCGATGTGAATGTCGCTGGCGCGGTCTTTGATGGCCTGGACGAGCATCAGGTTCACCAGCTTGATGACCGGGCCCTCTTCGCTGCTCTCCACCAACTGATCGAGGTTGATCTCGTCCTGTTTGTCCTTGGCCAGCTCGATGTCGGAAACGTCGACGTCCTTGAGGATCGCGTCGATGCCACCGCTGGCCTGGGTCTGGGCGTTGTTGAGGAAATCGGAAACGGCTTTCTCCGTGCTGATCAACGGGACGATCTGCGCATTCGGGCGCACCCGCCGCAGGTCGTCCAGCGCCAGCACGTTCAGCGGGTCGGCCATGGCCACGAAGATCTTGCGGCCCAGCCGCGCCACCGCCACCATCTTGTAGGTCTGGGCCAGATCCTTCGGAATGAGGTCGATCACATCCTGCGGCACGCGCATCTTGACGAGCGTGACCGGGTGGGCGCCGAGACAGCGTCCCATGCTGACCATCATGTCCTGTTCGGTGACGAGCTGCTTCTCCAGGAGCAGCTTCAGCAGGCGCCCGCCCTGTTTTTTCTGCAAATCGAGGACTTCGTTGAGTTGCTCCTGGCTCAGCAACCCATCCGCCAGCAACGTGTCGGCGATTCTTTCTCCGAACGATTTCATGATTTACCAGGAGCGCTGGAAGTGCGGGCTCCCGCGGGATGTTTGGAGTCCAGACCGTGGGCGCGCCGCAACGCCGTGTGGATTTCCTCGGGCGAGCAGACGTACCAGAAAACGTTGTAGGCCAGCATGACTTCCGCCTGACTGCGCGCCGCGGTATCGAACGGGTTCGCCGTGGCGATGAGGACCGAACGGCTGATCAGGTCGAACGGCACCAGGCATTTTTCGAAACAGATCTCCCGCGGGAGCAGGCAGACGGCGTCGCGATCCGCGTCGTAGGTTGACAGCGGCAGATACGGCAGGCCGCTGCGGTCGACGAGCACCGTGAGCAGATCGTCGAGCTTGACGAGTTGCTCGTCGATCAGCTTCTGCGCCAACACCTGTGGCGTGGCGTTCTCGCCCGAATTGGCGGGACTGGAGCGGAGACGTTTCACCAGCGGCTCGACGGACTGCGGCGTAACCAGTTTTTCCGCGATCAACGCATCGATCAGCGCTTTGTCGCCGTCCTCATGTGTTTGTGGTCGCGGAGGAGAAGGGGGGGGCGCCGCTGTCCCGGCGGCCAGCGCCGGGACAAGTGGTGTCGGCTTGGAGTCCTCACGCAGTGACGGCGCCCCAGAGGGTTGTCGATTGGCGGCAAGTTGGGAAGTTTTCGCCTCGAGTTCTTTGAGAGCTTTGAGAACGTCGGGGTCATCGGGGTATTCCTGGAGGAGACCCTCGTACTCGAGAATCGCCTGGGAAATCTGGCCGAGAGTGCTGTGGGCTTTCGCCAGCTTCTTGGAGGCCGCCAGACTCTCGTCGCGGCGGCCGAGCTTGGCGTACGCCTCCTTCAGAATCTCCCACGACTGGTAATCGTCGGGCTGAGATTCCGTGATCGCCTCGAACATCTCGACGGTTCGGAGCAACTGCTGGATTTCTTCGTCTGAAAGACTGGCCATGCCAACGAGCACTCCAAGCTCAACATCCATCGGAGCACTCGACATGCCATGCGGAGGGAATCACACCGCGACGAGAGGCAGGAACTGGCTGCCCGGCCTGGACTCGAACCAGGAAATACGGCTCCAAAGGCCGCTGTGTTACCAATTACACTACCGGGCAGTCAACGACTTACGACAAATCGCTCACCCTGTGCGTCGGCCAAGGGATGCGCCGGAGCCGCCGGCAGGAAGCCCGCACACAGGCCGAAAACCGTCATGGCCACGAATCCTAACACGGCGTGCGCCATCTGGCAACAGGCCGTACAAAATTGGCGGGCAAACAGGCGGCACCCGCAGATATGAGTCGTCCAGGACCGGAGGCGGGCCGATCAGGAAAACAGGCCGGACGACCGCTAGCATGGCAGGGGAGGCAACGCGGAACCCGCGCGTTCGCGCGGCAGGCGGATGACCATCCCGTTCGTGCGCCGACGATGCTGATCCTGCCGAGGCTGGTTGCATGCGTCGGGGGACGGAACGACGAAATCGCCGGACGGGTCGCTCTTGATAACGGCGTTCGCCGCCGGCGCGTTGCGTCAGCCCGTGACAGGGCAGCCGAACGGGAGCCTATACTTTCCGGTGGCGGAAGAGGAGCGCTGCCGACAGGCTGAGGCCGACACTGACCAGCGCCCAGGTCGCGGGCTCCGGAATCACCTCTAGTCCGGTCAACTGGATGTTGGGGCTCTCAGCATCGCTTGCCGCGCTCGAGCTCGTGAACATTGTGAGTTCATATTCGTCCGAGGCACGCAACGATGTGTCCACATTCAGACTGTCTCCGCCCCATTGAATGCCGGTTCCCCCTCCCACCGGCCCCCCGAAGTTCCACCCATAGTCCCACAAGTACGAGCTTGTCGTAACATCGAACAGGCTGCATTGACCTCCGGTATAATTCATGTCGTTGCCGATTTGGATGCCAATCGTTTGGGTCTGGTCCACCAGGGGAGAGAACCAAAGCTGAAATGTTGCCGTGGCGAGTGCTGATCCAAAAGTCGAGTCCTGCACTGTGAACAAACCAGCATTCGCGAACGCCGTGTTGGTCGAAGGCGCACCACCACCAATAGGTGGCGAAGTCGCGATAATCTGGTCGATGAATGGCGACGGCGACGTTGTTGTTCTCTCTCCCCCTCCGTTCGCTTTGACGTAGGTCGCGTATTGCGCATTCGAGACAACGATATCGAGCGGCTGCGCATAAGTGCTGCCAATGAACGCGAGCGGCATGAAGCAGGCAAACGTGTTGCTGACCACCACCACCGAGAGTTTGGCGGCAAGGAGAACTCTTCTATGTTTCATGATGTCTTTTCCCATGGCGTTGACAGACCCGGATACTCGACGGATTCAGCGGAGTGCAGAGAGCGACAAAGATGTATTGGGAATTGCAGCGCACAGAACTTGCCTTGTCGTGCGACCGCGGCACGAACCGCTTACGACATCTACCATGTGTCCGCCTCGCATATTGTTTCCGGCTGCCTGGCAGCCGTTGCACGAAAGGTATCTGGTATTTTACACCAACACGCACCACCCGTCAAGGCCAGTAATATACTGGCGCGCAAGGCGATTGACCCAAGGGGGACATTACCCCCGGGGGGCAGGTGACGGAGGGGCGCCGGAGGCGAGGATCACGAGAGACGCTTTAACCCGGCCACGCGTCGCCGAAGGCGGGCCCCGAGCCGGGCTTGACTTCTTGCTTCCGCGGGCCAGATAATTAATGCGACGGAAATCGAAGTGCCGTTTGCGATACCCCCAGCCCGTCCCGACGCGACGGGCGAACTGCTGACAACGTGTGAGCGCACATCACTACATCGCGTGTGATCTGGGAGCGGAGAGCGGCCGCGTGATGCTCGGCCGGCTCGAAGATGGCCGACTCGCCTTGGAGGAAATCCACCGATTCGCCAACGGGCCCGTGCGGGTCAATGGTTCGCTTCGCTGGGATCTGTTGCGCCTCTTCGATGAAATGAAGAAGGGACTCGGCCAGGTCGCCGCGCGTGGGATCAAGCCCGACAGCCTGAGCTGCGACTCGTGGGGGGTGGATTACGTCTGGGTGCGCGAACGCGAGCCGATGGTGACGACGCCGTTCCACTACCGCGATCCGGCGCGGAACGAGGGCGCGTTCGAGCGGGCATTTGCCGTTGTGCCCGCCGAGACGATCTTCGCTGAGACCGGCATTCAGTTCATGACCATCAACACCCTGTACCAGTTGCAGGCCGACCTCGTCTCAAGGCCCTGGGTGTTCAAGTCCGCCGACTGTTTCCTGAACATCGGGGACTATTTCAATTTTTTGTTCAGTGGCGTGGCCAGGGCCGAGGAGTCGTTGGCCAGCACCGCGCAGCTCTACAATCCGAAGAAGCATCGATGGTCCCGCGCGCTGCAGTCGGGGTTCAAGCTGCCCCGGAAGCTGTTCCCCGAAGTGGTACCGTCGGGCACGGTGCTCGGGCCGATCCTGCCTGATGTGGCCGTCGAAACCGGGCTCACCGACGTGCGGGTCGTGGCGAGTTGTTCGCACGATACAGGCGCCGCAGTCGCCGCTGTGCCGGTGTCGGGCGGCAACTGGGCGTATTTGAGTTCGGGCACATGGTCGCTGTTGGGCCTGGAATCGAAGAAGCCCATCATTACCGAGCAGAGCCGCGCGCACAATTTCACCAACGAAGTGGGTTATGGAGGCAGCATCCGCTTCCTGAAGAACATCATCGGCCTGTGGATTCAGCAGGAGTGCCGCCGCGCGTGGGCCCGGGAGGGCCAGACGTACAATTACGTGGAAATGGCGGCGCTGGCCGAGGCCGTGCCGCCGCTGCGGGCGTTGATCAATCCGAACCACCCGCGGTTTGGCACGCCCGATCAGATGCCGCAGAAGATTGTCGATTACTGTCGCGAGACGGGACAGACGCCACCGGCGACGCCGGGTGAGTTTGTCCGCTGCATCCTCGAAAGCCTCGCGCTGCTCTACCGACGGACGCTCGACGAAATGGAGGAAGTCTCCGGCAGGAAGCTCACCACCCTGCATATTGTCGGCGGCGGGAGCCAGAACAAACTGCTGAACCAGTTCAGCGCCAACGCCACGGGCCGCACGGTCGTCGCGGGCCCCGCCGAGGCGACGGCCATCGGCAACGTTCTGATTCAGGCCATCGCGCTCGGCCATCTCGCGTCGCTCGATGAGTTGCGTCGCGTCGTCCGTGAATCCTTCCCCGTGACCACCTACAAACCCGAGGACGCCGCGACTTGGCAAACGGCCTACGAACGATTCCGGCGAATGCCGATGTAAAATACATCGCTGCTGCTGGATTCGAGGGCTTGACACGACGCGGAATCCGCCGTACACCTTTGCCCCGGAGGTTCCCAATGCCGCTTTCACGCAGCGCGAGCGGTGTCGGCGGCAGAACAAATCAGCCGGCTCGGGTCCGCCCTGACAGAAATCGGAGGCAAGCATATTATGACGACACGCAACGTGCCGTTTGAAGAGCGGGCGAACTCAACTCCCGATGTGCCAACGGACCATGAGCCCGTCACCCGGCAGCAATGGAAATGGTCGGTCCTGGCGGGCATGGCTTCGTACCTCGACGCGGGTTCGATCGTGGCATTGGGCGCGAGCCTCAAGGCGTTTGAGGACGAGTTTCATTTGTCCAAGGGCAATGTCGGCGCGCTTCAGGCGATTGGTCCGAATGCCATCGGCTGCGCCCTGGGCGCATTTGTCGGCGGCTGGCTGGGCGACAAACTCGGGCGCAAACGCATCTATCAATGGGACCTGCTGGTCTACGCGGCTGGCATTCTCTCCATCGCTTGCGCGGTCAATACCCTCATGCTCTTCCTCGGCACCTTTATCGTCGGCGTGGCGGTGGGCGCGGACGTTCCGACCTCTCTGGCGCTCGTTGGTGAATTCGCGCCCGCGAAGGCTCGTGGCAAGCTCCTGGGCTTCACGCAGGTCGCCTGGTGTCTCGGACCCTCGGTTGTACTCTGGCTCGCAATGGCCCTCGCGCCCCTTGGGTTGTGGGGTAATCGCATTCTCTTTCTGCACCTTCTGGTCGTGGCCCTGGTCACGTGGGCGCTGCGTCGTGGCCTGGCCGAGTCGGCCCGTTGGAAGACGGCCGCCGCTTCCGCCAAGGAACAGATGACGGCCCTGCTGACGCCGGCGAATATCCGCGCCATGCTCTGGACCGGCATTATCTACCTGTTCTGGAATCTCACCGCGGGCACCAACGGCGCGTTCGGCGCCTACTTCAACCGCGTTCTCCTTGGCGGGGCCGACGTCAGCGCCACCCGGGCCCAGGCCGTGGGCACCGGTTTGGCCAGCCTCTCGTTTCTGTGCACGATGATTGGCACGGTCTTCATTTTCATGCCGTTCTCGGACCGGAGCTTCCGCGCCCGCAAATGGCTGTGGGGCGTCGGGTCGATCGTTCAGATCGGCGCCTGGGGCATGTTGATGTTCGTTCCCTACACGGTCTCCACGGTCTTCGCCAACACAATCATGTATGGTGTGGGCGCGGCTCTCGCCGGTGAAGCCTTCTACAAGGTGTTCAGCCAGGAGCTGTTTCCCACGATGCAACGCGGTACGGCGCAAGGCATTACCTTTGGTGTGGCACGCACGTTGTTGGGTGTGTGGAGTTTTATCGCCCCGATGCTCATTTCCGAGGTCAACCCGAATTTCCATGCGCTCGCCCTCATGCTGACCGCGTTCCTCGTGATTAGCGGTGCGGTGGGTTTCTTCTTCATGCCTGACACATCGGGCAAGTCGCTGGAGCAGATTGCCGCGGAGCGCGCCAGCTCATGAGTTCGTGCTGAATCGAAACGGGGACCGTTGCGGTTCGTACCCGACGGCGGAGAGCCGTTCACTTCACAAGCGCGCGAGTTTCAGGCTGGCGATGGACGGTCGAGACAAACCGCGTCACCTTGGTCCACATGCTTGGACCGAATTCTTCGCGCACCTTCTTGGCTGATGATTCTGCGGCTCGAGCGTCGGCAAATAAACCGAACACCGTGGCGCCGCTGCCGCTCATCATCGCCCCGCTCGCCCCATCGTTGCGCATCGATTCTTTGATCAATTCGAGCACGGGAAACTTGCGTATCGAGGGCGCTTCGAGTGAATTGAACAGGCATTGTGAAACCGTGGCCAGATCGTCCTTGGCCAGGGCGCGCAACAATCGACTGACCTCCGGCGGCGCCGTTGTCGGACGCGATACCGCCGCCGCTTTCGCCCAGCTTTCGTAAGCCCACTTGGTCGAAATGCCGAATCCCGGGTTGACCAGCAGGACCGACGCGGAAAGCTTGCAGGGGGCCGGCTCGATTTGTTCGCCGCGTCCCCGGCAGAGCGCGGCGCCGCCCCCAAGGAAGAAATTCACATCCGATCCGAGACGGGCTGCCAGACGGTGAAGCGTCGCATCATCGGCATCCAGACCCCACAGGTTGTTCAGGCCGAGCAATACCGCCGCGGCATTGCTGCTGCCGCCGCCGAGCCCGGCCGCCAGCGGCGTGCGCTTCGTCAAGGCGATCTTCGCGCCCCGCTTTCCGCCGCAGTCCTCCCCCAGCAGTTTCGCCGCGCGCAACGCGAGGTTCGAATCATCCGTCGGCAAACTCGGGTTGTCGCACTCCAGCCGGAGTTCGCCATCGAGTGGCTGCAGTGTGATCTCGTCCCCGAAATCGAGGGGCAGCATCAGGGTCTCCAGCTCGTGGTAGCCGTCGGGCCGTTTTCCCACGATGCGGAGGTACAGGTTGATTTTGGCGGGAGAAAACACGGTCAGCGGAGCGGTGTCTCGCCGCGGTTGCGCTTGTGCGGTCACGAAGTTTTCCCTACCATGCAGACTCGATGAAATCAAAGCTTATCGTGGCGCTCGACGTGGACACTTTCCAGAATGCGGTCAGGTTGGTGGAGGCCACGCGCAACGTGGTCGATGTGTACAAGGTCGGCAGCCAATTGTTCACGCGCGTCGGGCCGCGCATCATCGAGTTTCTTCATGAACAGGGCCGGGACTGTTTTCTCGACCTGAAGTTCCACGACATTCCCAACACGGTTGCGAAAGCGGTCGAATCCGCCGCGGCGCTGAAGGTTCGCATGCTGACGCTGCACGCGAGCGGGGGCGAGGAGATGCTGAGAGCCGCCGCGGCGGTCGCGGATCATCCGTTGTTGTTGGGCGTGACCGTGTTGACCAGCGTGGGCGGGAATGTGCGCGCCGAGGTGCTGCGTCTGGCGAGGCTCGCCAAGAAATCCGGCTTGAACGGCGTGATCGCCTCGCCGCGTGAGATCCATCCCCTTCGTGAATTGCTCGGCGAGAAATTCCTCATCGTCACGCCCGGCATCCGACCGGCCAAGGCCGAACGGGGTGACCAGCGGCGCACAATGACACCCGCCGAGGCGATCATCGCGGGCGCCGACTACATCGTCGTCGGCCGGCCGATTGTCGACGCCGCCAGTCCGGCTCGCGCCGCGCAACGAATCGCCGAAGAGGTCGCCTTCGCGTCCGGCGCAGGCTAGAAGGAAATTGCACGCCACCGACCAACTTCCTGCCATGAGAACACAGTGGCTCCTCGCGTCGATCGAAGGCGGTTATTACCATTGGCGGATCGTGGCTTTCTACGTGGTCGTCGGCGGTCTCTTCGTGTGGGGGCTTCTGCGGCCGAGAACATCCGTCCAGTGGCAGTCCGCAGGAGTGGCGTATGCTTGGCTGACTGCGCTGTTCGCCGAGATGTATGGACTCCCAGTGTCGATGTACGTGCTGGCTTCACTAACGGGCCGGTGGGAGTTTGTGCACGACTATTTTCACGGCCACGCGTGGGCGTATTTGTTCGGCTGGGGAGATGGCGGCGCGACCATCTGTGATTGGATTGGCCGCGGGATACTTGCGACGGGCATGGTGATTGTCTGGGTTGCTTGGCGTCAGTTTTATCGTGCGCGCGGGCAGCTTGTGCGCGACGGTCTCTATCGTCGAGTCCGTCACCCCCAGTATGCTGGCTTCCTACTGTTTATAACCGGCTGTCTGGTTGACTGGCCGACCGTGCCTACGTTGCTGATGTTTCCGACTCTGGCAGTCACTTACTACCGACTCGCAAGAAGCGAAGAGGCCGATGCATTCGCCAAATTCGGAGAAGAATACCGTGCCTATCAACACGCCACCGGCATGTTTTGGCCAGGACCCAAGCATCAGCCGGCGACATACGCCTCCCCCGGGTCAGGACTGAAAGAGACAGGGTGATACCGTCGCCGGTGACAGCTCCGTAAACGGCATCATCGGCTACTTATGTCCTTGAATCTAACGAACACAAGGCGCAATACTCAGTGTGGTGGTGCCACATGGCGACCATTTCCAAGCTGAAGGGGTTTACGCTTATTGAGCTGCTGTTGACGCTCCTGATCATCGCCATTTTGTCGGCTATGCTGTTACCCGCGCTGATGCAGCCGCGAGAAAAAGCGCGCCGCGCGAATTGCCTGAGCAACTTGAAACAGCTTGGTCTCGCGATCTCTATGTACGCGCAGGAGAATGGCGGCAGGTGTCCCGCGGACTCTTCAAGCCCCACGCTATTGGGCAGCCTCCAACTTCTGAGCAACTCGATCGGATCGGTGAAGATCTTGTGGTGTCCGAGTGACCACCATATTCATTACACAGCGGAACCGGGATTTCCTGATCTGACTAATAACAACCTCAGTTACTCCTACGTGCCGAATCTGACTTGGGGGGACCGCCCCGACTCGATTGTGGCTCTAGATCGGATTTACGCCACGACGAGCGGCAGCCAATGGCCGATTTCCGGGAATCACGGGGGCGGCGGTGGCAACGTGTTGTTCGGTGACGGCCATGTTGCATGGCAAGGCCAATTGCCGTCTGCCTTAAAGGACAAGGACGGCAGACAGATTGTGCTCAGCCCGTAATCGAGCGCGGCCTAGCTGGACCGGCGGCGTAACTGCAGCACGCCTTCCTTGAGATCGCCCAGCGTCTTGATGATCTGATCCTGGTTCTTGAGAATTTGCTCGTTCTGGTCGATGAGCTTGTCGATGCGCGGGTCAGGCGGCGGCGGTTTGACCTCCGTCTGCGCCTGAGCCATGAACAGACTGCCCGCGACAAGTCCCGCCGCGAGTGCCAAGATGACGACGAATTTCGTATTCATCGGTGACGTTCCTCCTTGTTGGTTCGGCTTACCGCAATAACTCCAGCAACTGGCGTTCCCGCACAAAATGCCGGGCGATCTCGTTGCCGTCAAGCAGGATGACCGGAATGTCGTTTCGGTAGCGGGCCAACAATTCCGGTCTCTGCGAAATGTCGATCACCTCGACTGTAAATTCGGCCTTGCCGCGGCAGCGTTCGATTACGTCTTTGGCCAGATCACAGAGGTGACAATCCGGCTTCGAGTAGATGGTGATCTTGCGCCGCAACGGCTCAGTACCGGTAATGGTCCGGCTTGTACGGGCCGTCTATCGGCACGCCGAGATAATCAGCCTGTTTCTGCGTGAGCTTCGTCAGCTTGACGCCGATCTTCTCCAGGTGCAACCGCGCGACTTCCTCATCAAGCTTCTTGGGGAGTCGGTAGACGCCGACCTTGTTCGTGCTGCGGTTCTTCCACAAATCCATCTGGGCGAGGCATTGGTTGGTGAAACTGTTGGACATGACGAAGCTGGGATGGCCCGTCGCGCAGCCGAGATTCACCAGGCGCCCTTCCGCCAGCAGGTAGATGCTGTGTCCATCGGGGAACGCGTACTTGTCCACCTGCGGTTTGATGTTGAGTTTGGTCACGCCCTTCGCCTCGTTGAGGCGGCTGACCTGAATTTCGTTATCGAAGTGGCCGATGTTGCACACGATGGCCTGGTCTTTCATCTTGGCCATGTGCTCGAACGTGATGATGTCGCAATTGCCGGTCGTCGTCACGTAGATGTCGGCAAAGCCGAGCGTGTCCTCGACCGTCGCGACCTGGAAACCCTCCATCGCCGCCTGCAACGCATTGATCGGGTCGATCTCCGTGACGATCACGCGCGCGCCAAATCCCTTCAGCGAATGCGAACTCCCTTTGCCCACGTCGCCGTAGCCGCAGACCACGGCCACTTTCCCGGCGATCATTACATCCGTCGCCCGCTTGAGGCCGTCGGCCAATGACTCGCGGCAGCCATAGAGGTTGTCGAACTTCGATTTCGTGACCGAATCATTCACGTTGATCGCGGGGACGAGCAGCTTGTGATTCTCGAGCATCTGGTACAGCCGGTGCACGCCGGTCGTTGTCTCCTCAGAAACGCCCTTCCAATCCTTCACGACCTTGTGCCAGAATCCCGGCCGCTCCTTGTGCACACGTTTGAGGAGATTCTTGATGACCTCCTCCTCGTGGCTGGCGCTCTTGGTATTGACCCAATCGCTGCCGTTCTCCAGTTCGTAGCCCTTGTGAATCAGCAACGTCGCGTCACCGCCGTCGTCCACGATCAATTGCGGGCCGACGTTGCCGGGATGCGTGAGCGCATCGAGTGTGCAATCCCAGTACTCCTCGAGCGTCTCGCCCTTCCAGGCGAACACGGGCACGCCCGCTTTGGCGATGGCCGCCGCGGCGTGGTCTTGCGTGGAAAAAATGTTGCAGCTCGCCCAGCGCACCGACGCGCCGAGTTCGACGAGTGTCTCGATCAGGATCGCCGTCTCGATCGTCATGTGCAACGAGCCGGTAATGCGCACGCCCTTGAGTGGCTTCGACGGCCCGTACTTGGCGCGGATGGCCATCAGGCCGGGCATCTCCTGCTCGCAGACCTGGATGGTTTTCCGTCCCCACTCGGCCAGCGACAGGTCGCGCACCTTGAAATCGCCCTTCGCGCCGTTGCCGTTGGACTTGGTGGGGTTCTTTCGTGATGGAGAAAGTCTGATCGTTGCCATGGTTTTATGCCGTCGCTTTCGAGTCAGTGAACATACAGTCCGAGCGGCAGCAAATCAACGGAATATCCGCCTGCTACGCTGCTCGCTCGGCGTGCCAAAGTAACCGTCCCACGCCATGGCGAGGATCTCATCCGTCAGCGTAAGCTCTTGATGCTCAAAGTGACACAAGTCCGCCGCCCGAACGATCAAATCACGCGGCTCGCAGGCGTTTGGCACACGGTCCTCGGCTTTATATCGTTTCCCGAGCCGCTCGATGGAGCGGTCGTCCACGGTCAAACCGTAATCGGCCGCGGTGCGCCGGAAGATTTCCGTGTATGTCGGCCAGCTCGGGCGCGAGACGCTGAGGCGATATCCCATCCGCCGCATGAACGCTTCGTCCACCAGATCCGTATCCGTGAGGTTGGTGGCGAACACGATGAGTTGCTCGAACGGGATATCGATCTTCTTGCCAGTGCTCAGGGTGAGCGAATCAACCCGGTTCTCCAGCGGAATGATCCAGCGATTCAGCAGTTGTTTGGCTGAGCAACGTTGCCGGCCGAAGTCATCGACGAGCAACACGCCGCCGTTGGCCTTGAGTTGGAACGGCGCTTCATAAAACCGTGGCGTCTCCGTCGCGACGAGGTCGAGGCTCTCGATGGTCAATTCGCCGCCCACCACCAGCAGCGGCGGACGAACCCTGACCCAGCGGGGATCGAAATCGTCGTCGTCCGACTTTTCCGGATGGTGCACGTGTCTGTCGAACACGCGGATGACCTGGCCGTCGACTTCGATGGCGTACGGAATCCACAATGCTTGCGTGATGGCATCGACGAGGGCGCGGGCGATGGCGGTCTTCCCGTTGCCGGGCGGCCCGCTGAGGAACAGACTGCGTCCCGAACTCAGGACGACGCCGAGCGTTCGCTTCACGTTCTCGGGCAGCACCAGATGCGACAACGTCTGGTCCAGCACGTCTTTCGTGACCGGCGGGCGACCGCGCATTTGGTTTACGATCATGCGCGTATACGACTCCAGCGTCACCGGGGCCGGGCCGACGTAGCTGCACACGCTCATCAACTGCGATACACGGGCCCAGCCGCGCTCCAGCATCCTGTAACGGTTATTATGCAGCGCGATACTGCCCTTCATCTCGATCAGGTTTTCCCGATACAACTGCTGCAGCACCGTGTCCGTGATCACCAGCCCGAGCTTCACGCTTTCGCTGACGCTGGCGGTCGTGCCCTTCGCGTCGATGGATAACGTCTTCAACGCAAGATCGGCCACGAAGGCGAGGTTCAGGTCCAATTGCTGGGGGGTCTGAGGGAAGGGCAGGGCACGCCGGCGCCCCAATGGCGCAGCTTCGAGAATACCCCTTGCGTCACCCCTTGTCTGGTTCCCCACTGCCATTGCAAACTATGTAGCACAAGGCGGTTTCCATCGCGAGGAGTTTCAGATGAGCCGTCGCACGCGGCACCGGGCTGTCTCCTCTTTTGCAGGAGAGGGCCGCTACCAAACCCAGGGGGGCTTTCCGAAACCGATGCGCTCTACCGCGCGGCCTTCTTCAGCGCTTCGGCCTTGTCGGTGCGCTCCCATGTGAGTGCGTCGAGATCGTCGGTCTTGCCAAAGTGGCCGTAATTGGTGGTCTTACCGTAAATCGGGCGGAGCAGATTCAGTTGCTTGATGATGTTGGCCGGCTTGAAGCTGAAGGTTTCCGACACCGCCTTCTCGATCTTCTCGTCCGACACTTTGCCGGTGCCGAATGTATCCACGAGAACGCTGACGGGTTCGGGATAGCCAATGGCATAGGCGAATTGGATTTCGCAACGCTCCGCCAGGCCGGCGGCGACAATGTTCTTGGCGACATAGCGGCCCATGTACGCCGCGCTCCGATCCACCTTGCTCGGATCCTTGCCGCTGAAGGCGCCGCCCCCGTGCCGGCCCATGCCGCCGTAGGTATCCACGATGATCTTGCGGCCCGTCAAACCGCTGTCGCCCTCGGGTCCGCCGATCACGAATCGGCCGGTGGGATTGATCAGGTAGCGGGTATTTTTATCGAGCAGGTTCTTCGGGATGGTTTTCTTGATGATCTCCTCGATCAGAATCTCCTCGATCTCGGAGTGCTTGACCGAGTCCGCGTGCTGATTGGAGATGACCACCGTGTGGATGCGCACGGGCCCGTAACCTTCGTACTCGACCGTGACCTGGGTCTTGCCGTCGGGACGGAGCCATTTGATCTGGCCGCTCTTGCGGGCCTTGGAAAGTTTCAGGCCGAGCTTGTGCGCGTACATGATCGGCGCCGGCATCAACTCAGGCGTCTCGGTGCAGGCGAACCCGAACATCAATCCCTGGTCGCCGGCGCCCTGTTCCGCCGTGGCCTTGCCTTCGGCGGCGCGGTCGTCAACGCCCTGCGCGATGTCGGGGCTCTGTTTGACGATCGCGGTCAGAATCTGGCAGTCCTCATCGTTGAACACGGTGCTGACGTCCTTGGTATACCCGATCTCGCGGATGGCCGCGCGCACGATCTGGCAGTAGTCGAGGTGCGCCTTCGTGGTGATCTCGCCCGCGATCACCGCGAGGTTGGATTTGGCCAGCGTCTCGCACGCCACGCGGCTCTTCGGGTCCTGCTTCAGGCAGGCGTCGAGCACCGCGTCCGAAATCGTGTCGCACACCTTGTCCGGATGACCCTCGGTCACCGATTCCGATGAGAACAAATACCGCTTCTTATCCATAAATTCCCTCGTGTTCAATGGGAGGCGCACCTCTGGCAGGCACCTCGCCAATTGGAGCGGCAATCTACCGGAAAAGGGCATCTATCACAAGCGATTTTGGGGGCGAAGCCACCCGAAGGTGTGGTCCGTCCCGTCTTCCCCGTCGCCGCTTATAGCCCCTGTCGAGGCAATTCGACCGTGAACGGTTCCCCTGCGACCACCGGAACGGCTTTCCTGCCGGGGCATGATATGATATCGCTTGTAGAGAGGTGGCCAGAAGGAAAGCCGTTATGTCGAGTATCGCAAGAGGGAAGCGTTTACTGTCACGGTGCCTCGTCGTCCTGGCTTGTGCCATTCTCGTGAAGTCACAATCCACGCTGGCGTTCGATGCTGCGGCGCAGTTCTCCAGCGACCATAATCCAAACGGGACGTGGAGCTATGGATGGTCGTATGGCGTCGGCACGACTTTTCACCTGAGCACCTCCAATACGCAGGATTATGCCGGTGGTCTTGCCGGGTGGATGAGCGGGTTGGACGTTGGGGGGTACCCCTTCCTGCTGCACAACGGAACCGCCGGTCCGCTCAACTCCAGTTCGTCGACGACATTTTGGCCCGGCGAACTGGGCCAGCAGCCGGGAGCCAGCAACGAAGTGAGTATCGTCCGCTGGACGGCGCCGTTTTCCGGGACGTGTACGGTGGCAGTCTACCTGGCCCGCATGAGCGCGGATGTTTCCGTTGTGGCCGTGCATATCCTTCACAACGGCATTTCGATATTTGACGACGACTCGCTGGAAAACGTCATGGGCCATAATCTCCTGGGCCGTGGTGAGATCGGGGACTTCTTTACGAACCAGGTGGCCGTTGTCGAGGGAGATACGATTGATTTTGTAGTCGATAGCGAAGAGTACGGGCCCAACGAAAACACCACGGGGCTGACCGCAACAATTTTCCCGGTTGATGCCGGGGATGCCGATCTCGGCATCAACCTCACCGGCCCAAGGGTGACGTTTGCGAACAGCAACGTGGTCTACTCGATTCTGGTGACGAATGCCGGGCCGGACATGGCAATTGACGTGACGGTGACGAACACCCTGCCGCCGCAGGTTATCAATGTCTCCTACGGTGGGGGGAGCAACGGGCTGTATAAGGCGGACGCAAATGGCAATGTCATTGGTTCATTTCCCGTGCTGGGCGCCGGTCAGACGTCGACCATGACAATCACGGGTACCGTGCTGTGCACGACCACCAATGGCGACGTGTTGACGGATACGGCAACGGTCGGCTCGTTGTCGCCTGATTCCCTGACCTTCAACAACCAGGCCAGCACCGTGGCGACCAACAATGCTCCGCGCAAACCGCCTTGCGGGAATACGCTCGAGTACAAGGAGTTATACGGAGATCGTGTGACCTGCCACGGGAGCAAATCGAAGGGGTATTCTTGTCAGGAGCTCAATGCTGATCGGATCAATCTGACGATTACCATGTCGCTGGCGGGCAGCGACACTACGCAATTCAACACGAACACCTCGTTCGATGTCAGAGTTGGCGGCTTTTCCTTCCGCCATGCCCTTTTGGATGATCCGCACTACAAGGCCGGCAAGACCCAGGCGACATTCCATGATCAAATCACCGACGGCGGCTCCGTTTCCGTGGGATCGATGACCGCGCAGTTGAAATGGACGCAGACGGAGTTGACAGCCAAGATCATGTTCAAAGACTCCGACATGGTCGGTAGCGAGGACACTCCCGTTCTGGCCGGTAGCTATGACGGTACGATCCATGGCGTGATAACCGATCAGGTTGCCGCGAGTGTCGATCTGGGATCTGTTACCTCGTTGTTCAGTCGGGTCTCATCGTCGGGAACCGGTGTCACCGCCAGCCTCGCCGGCAAGAACGGGACAACGTACGCGATCTCGACGATCACGCTTGCCGGGACCGCGGCCCACTGACGGGAGTCGGCGGAATCCTACGCCAGCAGGTCGGGATCGACGCGCTGGAGCAGCGCGTTGAGCATGGCGAGCACTTCGCGGCCGGAATTGGCGTGCAACGACGCGGCGGCGAGTTCCTGCGCCTCACGCAGGGTGAGGCGGCGGATGACTTCCTTCACGCGCGGCAGGCTCGAGGACGCGGCGCTCAATTCGTCGATCCCCATGCCGATGAGCAGGGGAGCAAACAAGGGTTCGCCCGCCATCTCGCCGCAGACGCCGACCCAGATGCCGTTGTTGTGCGCCGCCTCGACGACCGAGCGGACCAGCCGCAGGATGGCGGGGTGCGTCGGCTCGTAGAGATTGGCGACCTTCTCGTTCACGCGGTCGACGGCCATGGTGTACTGGATCAGATCGTTGGAGCCGATGCTGAAGAAATCCACTTCGGGCGCGATCATCTCGGCGGTCAACGCGGCGGACGGAATCTCGATCATCGCGCCGACCAGAATCTCCTCGTCGAACGGCTCACCTTCCTTCTTCAGGTCCTGCATGACTTGGCGGAGAATGTCGTTGGCCTGGACGACCTCAGCGACGCCGCTGATCATCGGGTACATGATCCGCACGTTGCCCTCGGCGCTGGCCCGCAGGATCGCCCGCAGTTGCGCCTCGAAGACGTCCACGTTGGCCAGGCAGAAGCGGATTGCGCGGAACCCGAGGAACGGGTTGACCTCCTGCGGCGTGGTGTCCTCGCTGCGGAATTTGTCGCCGCCGATGTCGAGCGTGCGGATGATCACCGAGTTCGGCTTCACCGCGCGGGCGACCTCGACGTACTGCTCGTACTGCTCGTCCTCGGTGGGAAACTCCGGACGATTGAGATAGAGAAACTCGGTGCGGAACAGGCCGATGCCTTCCGCGCCGGCGGCGAGCACGGCCGGCGTATCGGACGGAAGCTCGATATTGCCCGACAGGATGATGCGGTGGCCGTCGAGGGTTTGGGCCGGCAGATCGTGTAACGCATCGAGACGTTCCTGAACGCTGTGGCGTTTGACCTCGAGTTGGCCGTAGATGAACAGCGTCTGTTCGCTCGGCTCGATGATCAGCGTCCCGCTGTACCCATCAAGGATCGCCGGTTGGCCGTCGTGGACGAACTGGCTGAGGTTGCGCAGGCCGACCACGGCCGGCAGGTTCATCGACCGGGCGACGATCGCCGTGTGGGACGTGTGGCTGCCCACGTCGGTGGCAAACCCGATGACGTGCTGGCGGTCCAATGAGGTGGTGTCGGACGGCGACAACTCGTGGGCGACAACGATGGTGCCGGGCGGCAGATGGGTCAGTACGCGATGGTCGTGGCCGAGGAGACTGCGCATGATGCGGCGCGTGACGTCCTGGACATCCGCGGCCCGCTCGCGAAACAGTTCATCCGGCAACTCGGACAGCGTGGTGACGTATTTGCGGCTGACATCGCTGAACACGAACTCGACGTTCTTGCGCTCCTGCTGCAGGCGGTTGATGACCGAGTCGATCAGCGCGGGGTCCTCGGTGATCGACAAGTGTACGTCGAGAATGGTCGACGGCGAACTCGAGCCCAACCCCGAGGCGATGCGAGCCTGGAGTTCGTGCAACTGCTCGCGGGTCTTGATCAGCGCCTGCTCGAAGCGCGCGATCTCCTTCGGCACGTCCGCAGCGGCGACGTCGTACTCGGGCACGACCTCTTCGGCCATGCTGTAGACGTAGATATTGCCCCGGGCCACGCCCGGCGATACGCCGATGCCCTGGAAGCTTCGTTCTGCCATGCGCCTCTGGTCCGCCTATTCCTCGTCGAACTTGCGTTGAAACAACGATTCCAATTCGTGTACGGCCGTCTCGGCGTCATGTCCCTCGGCGGTGATGACGAGTTTCGAGCCCTGGCCCGCCGCGAGCATCATCAGCCCCATGATGCTCTTCCCGTTGACCTGTTCTCCGTCCTTCTCGACGGTAATATCGCTGCCAAATTTATTGGCGGTCTTGACGAACAACGCCGCCGGGCGCGCGTGGACGCCGAGCTTGTTGATCACCGTGACCTCCCGGCTCGCCGACCGGGCTTCCGAACCCCCACTGCCTTTTCGTGACAAAATCATCTCTGCCATAGCCTTCCGTTATGATCCCCCGGGCGTGCGCATCCGTTCGATGAGCCGCTCGTTAAATTCCCGCGCCGCGTTGTGGCCCAGGCTCTTCAATTTCTGGTCCAGCGCGGCGACCTCGATCAACCGCGCAATGTCGCGGCCCGGCCGCACCGGGATGGTCACGTGCGGCACGTCGATATCGAGGATCTTGTACGTTTGTCGCTCGATGCCGGTGCGGTCCACTTCCCCCTCCATCTTGTCCCAATCCATCAGCGTGACCACCAGATTCAGGTTCTTCTCCGGGCGCACGCTGGCGACGCCAAACACGGCCGGCACGTTGATGATGCCCAGTCCGCGGATTTCCATGTGGTAGCGCGTCGTCTCGGACGATGCGCCCACGAGTTCGCGACCTTCCACCAGGCGAATGCGGGTGATGTCGTCGCTGACGAGGCTGTAGCCCCGTTCCAACAACGCCAGCACGCTTTCGCTTTTGCCGATGCCGCTCTCCCCACGAATTAGCACACCGATGCCCAGGATGTCCACCATGGAACCGTGCTCGCTGACCTGTGGGGCGAACTCCAGCTCCAGCGCGATGGTCGCGGCATTGATGAATTTCATCGTGACCATTTTCGTCTTGAACAGCGGCACCTGGTACTCGTCACATTTTTGCTGGACCAGTGGCGGGGGATTCACGTTGCGGGCGAACACCAGGCAGGGAATCTTCGCCTTGAGCATCCGCTCGATGCGATTGGCGGCTTCTTCGTCGCCCAGCGATTTGAGAAATGCCCCTTCGGCCCCGCCCAGCACCTGCACCCGCTTCATCGCGAAATACCGGTAAAATCCCGCCAGCGCCAGCCCGGGCCGGTTCACCGAGCCTTCTTGGATCTTCCGCGACAGGCCGGCCCCGCCCGCGATGAGCTTGAGCTGCAGCTTCTCCGCGTGATTGAGGTAGAAGCGCTCGACGGTGACGGTGGGGACGGAGGGTGTGGGCATGCTCAACTCAGGGTGGGTTCGATCAGGCCGAAATCGCCCCGCTTGCGGCGGTACATGACGTTGACCTTTTCCGTTTCAGCGTTGAGGAACACCAGAAACTGGCGGTCCGACAGCTCCAACTGCAGCACGGCCTCGTCGACGAACATGGGTTTGACCGCGAATTTCTCGGTGTGAACGATCCGCGTCGTGCCGTCTTCCTCGTGCAGGTCGTGGGTCATGACCTGCTCGTCGATGTGGAACGGCTCGCGCTTGCGCGGACGATGACGCTGGAGCTTCGTCTTGTATTTCCGCATTTGACTGACCACCTTGTCCACGACGCGGTCGATGGACGCGTACAGGTCCTCGCTGACTTCGCGGGCCTCGATGGTGATGTGATTGCCGCATTGGAGCACGAGCTCGGCGATGTGGCGGAACTTGTCCACTTCCAAGATGTAATGCGCGCTCAAGATCCGCGGGAAATCGATCCCGATGTGGTCGAGTTTCTTCGCGGCGTATTCCCGGATGGCCGGCGTCACCTCCACGTGTCGCCCTGTCACGCTCATATCCATGAAACGGTTCTCCTCTTGCTTTCCATAATTCGCTTCACATCGTGAAGTCAGGTCCCAAATAAATCTCGCGGCTGTGCGGGTCGTTGGTCAGGAATTCGCTGGTGCCTTCGCGCACGACCTTGCCCCGATGGATCAGGTACGCCCGATCCACGATGCGCAGCGTTTGCTGGGCATTGTGATCGGTCAGGAGGATGCCGAGCCCCTTGTGCTTCAACTCGACGATGATCTTTTGCACCTCGTGTACCGCGATTGGATCCACCCCGCTGAACGGCTCATCCAAGAGCATCAACTTCGGCCCGGTGACGAGCGCCCGCGTGATCTCCAGCCGCCGCCGTTCGCCCCCGCTCAACGTGTACGCCTTGCTCTTGGCCAGAGACTTAATATCCAGTTCCTCGAGCAAATAATCCAGACGAAACTTCCGTTCGTCAGCCGATAGCGGCAGGGTTTCCAGGATCGCCATGATGTTTTCCTCGACCGTCAGCTTGCGGAACACGCTCGGCTCCTGCGACAGATAGCTGATGCCGCGACGCGCCCGCTTGTGCATCGGCAGCCGCGTCACGTCCTTGCCGTCGAAGAACACCTTGCCCGCGTTGGGTTTGATCAGGCCGACGGTCATGTAAAACGACGTGGTCTTTCCCGCACCGTTCGGCCCGAGCAGGCCGACGATTTCGCCCGCGCGGACATTGATGTCCACGCCGTCCACCACGCGGCGGTGGCCGTAAATCTTGACCAGGCCCTGCGTGCGCAGCAGGACATTGTTGTCTGCCGCGTCGCTCAATGCCATTGCCCCCAAACGACATCCGTCGCCATTTTCAACGCCGTGCGCCTCGCTTCATCCATCGCAGTGTAGCAGAATCAGCTTTTCTGACAAGGACATCAGGATTAATTTCGCACTTGGGTGCGGGACGGGTTCTTACAGGAAGACCCGGGGGATGAGCGAAAATCACGTCAGCGAGCCGGGCCGAACGAGCGACGCCTCGGCACAAACTGAAAGGTCTGATCGAAGATGAGAAAGCTAATCAGCAGTCTTCTCTGTGCCCTTGGACTTTCGGGCTGTTCGGGTGGGCACATCCTCACGCCACAGGCGTACACGCGGGACTTTGCTGCCAAACTCCAGGCATCAGCACCCGGGTATCGTGTGGAAGTGAAGCGCGATTTGGAGTTGCGCGTGATCGACTCCGCGGGGAAGGAGCAGACAGCGTTTCTCGACAACAGCTATGCCGAGTATCGTCTTAATCCTCAAAACAAGGACTCAATCATCGCCAGATATGCTTCGGCCTTCACAGCGCCGGGGGTGGCGGAAGGCAAGGTGGACAAAACACGCATCACACCTGTGATCAAGGACAAGGCATGGATTGACGAGATCCGTGACGCCATGAAAGAACGCGGTGCCACGAAAACCCCGGAAAACGTCTACGAACCATTTAACGATTCCCTGATCATCGTGTATGTGGAGGACAATCCCACGAGTGTCCGCTATCTTACCCCCAAAGACGTTGAGGACGCCGGGATCCGGAAGGAGGACTTACGCGGCCTGGCTATCGACAACCTGAAACGGTTGCTGCCCGAGGTTGAAGCGCACGGCGGTAACGGTGTTTTCATGCTGACTGCCGGGGGCAGCTATGAAGCCAGCTTGCTACTTCTGGACGGCATCTGGACCAACCGCCAGTTTCAGGTGACCGGTGATTACGTGGTTGCGGTTCCGACGCGCGATGTGTTGCTCGTTACCGGGACAGAGGACAAGGAAGGGGTGTCGAAAATCAGGAAGATGGCCGCGGACATCGCCGCCAAAGGTCCGTACCGTCTGACCACGGAGTTGTTCGTGTACAGGGCGGGGCGGTTTGCCAGTTTCGACAAGTAGATCCGTTGGACGGGGACGTAAGATCGACTTGCGGTTTCTCCAGAGTGGGGCGACGGTAAAGACCTCGGGAGCTGTCCACAATGAAGGCGATGCGCGTTCACTTGCGAAATGGCGCACAGACATTTGTGATGGAGAATGTCCGTGACCCCGTTCCCACTCAAGGCCAGGTATTGGTGCGCGTCCACGCCACCGCCGTGATGCCCACCGAGCTGAGGTGGCCAACGACGTGGCGGACATTTGATGGTCAGCCGCGTCCGTCCCCGATTCTCGGGCATGAGTTTTCAGGGGTCGTGGCGGCAGTGGGCAGCGGCGTAACCGGCGTTCGCGAGGGCGAAGCCGTATACGGGTTAAACGGGTGGGACCAGGATGGCGCGGAGGCTGAATACGTCCTCGTGTCTTCGACCGGCCTGGCGCCGAAACCACGATCGATCTCACACGCCGAGGCGGCGGTGGTTCCGATCTCGGCGCTGACCGCGTGGCAGGCGCTGGTCGACCGCGCCCACATCGTCAAGGGGCAGCGAGTGCTGATTCACGGCGGCGCGGGTGGTGTGGGCAGCTTTGCCATCCAGATTGCGCGAAACCACGGTGCCCATGTCATTACCACGATTTCCGCGCGCAACGCTAACTTCGTGCGCGAACTGGGCGCTGACGAGGTCATCGATTACAAGACCACCCGGTTTGAAAGAGTGACGGGGGATCTTGATGTTGTCCTCGATATCGCGGGCGGGGAAACGCTGGAACTTTCGAAGCGGCTCCTCAAGCCGGAAGGCAGATTGCTCACGGTGGCGACGGATAGCAGCAAGTCGGAGTACTTTTTCTATGTGGAACCGAACCGTGTCGAACTGGTGGAGATCGCTCGTCTGATCGACAGCGGGAAATTGCGGCCGATTGTCGACGATGTAGTTCCGCTTGAGCGCGCCGCCGAGGCCTATCAGCGGAACCCGGGCAGGGGAAAAATCGCGTTGCAGGTGACATAGTTACGAATCCCCAGCCGCGTTTGTTCCGGCTGGCAGGAGGTCGTTTACTTCGTCTCCCCGCCTTCATTCTGCTTGCGCTGTTCCTCGGGATAAATGAGGAGGCGGGGGCGGTTGGTTTCGCTGTAGAAGTTTTCCACGTCCATGCGCTGCGAGTCGCGCCAGAAGGTGATCTTGTCGCCGGTGACGATACCGTCGGCGGACTCGGCGCGGGGATGGCCGCCCGTCAATACCACCTTGCCGTCGCCGGCGGTGTACTCGGCGTGTTCGCTGTTGGCCTTCTTGTTATCGGGAGTGCTCATGACCACGGCGCCATCAGCGATGATCTTCTGCACCGAGCGGGTCGTGTTCGTGGTTATCGTCGTGCCGGTGGTCGTCAGGACGTTCGTGGCGCCAAAAAACACCACCATCTTGTCCGCGCGCACCGTCATCCGCGGGTCGACCACGAGCACGTTGCCCTCAAACGTGCCCAGATTGTGGGCGTAATCGCCGTGGAGATGGTCGGCGGTAATGATCGTCGGCTCGTTGGTGGAACCGGAGGGAAGAGGAGATTTTGCAGCGACGGGCGCGGGCGATGTCGCTCCTGTGTCCGCCGGCGCGTTGGTTTGTGAGATCACGATGGTTGCACCGAGACCCAGGGCGGCGACGCTCGCTGCGGCAACGATGAGGATATTCTTCATGGCTGTTTCCCGAACGCACCAGAGTTCTTTTGTCCGTTGGTGATGACGACGCAGACGTTGCTGCGGATCACCATCGAGGTCGTGTTCCCGTCCCACTCGCCGCCAATGCCCGTCAGCACCATGTTTTCGCGGTCGATGCGGACGTGGTCGGCGGTGGTGGCATGGTTGTTCGCCCGGTCCAGCAGGCACGTTGGCGAGCTGAACACCATGTCCACCTTGTTGCTGGTGTAGAACTCGGCGCGGGCATCCTGGATATCCATCAGACCGTCGGGACGGATCACGGCCCGCTCGCCCAGCAATTTCCATTTCAGGTTGCCGTCATCGTCGCGTTCGGGCACTTCGAACTTCTCGATATAGCCCTGCGAGGTGTCTGCCGTCCGGTTGGTACCCTGTCTGGCGGATTTCGCATCGCCATCGGCCAGCAACCTCGGCGAGGCCAGCAGCAACGCCGCCGCGATCACCGTCAGGTATTTCGCGATGGCGATCTTCCACGAGCCGCGCGCTTTCAGGATCATCTCGATGACCTCGCGCACCGCGCCGTCGCCGCCGCGGTGGCGGGTGATGTAATGAGCCGCGCGTTTGACTTCGTCGACGGCATTGGCCACGGCGACGGCCAGCCCGGCGCGGCGTAGCGCGGGCAGGTCCACCAACTCGTCGCCGATGAACCCGATCTCTTCGTTGGTGAATCCGTGCCGGCGTTTGACGGTTTCGACCATCTCCATTTTGTTGACGGGTTTTTGCAGCACTATTTTGACACCCAAATCGGCGGCGCGTTGAGTGGTGGCCTTCGAGGGCCGGCCCGAGATGAAGCCGATGGTCAGTCCCGCCCGTTGGGCCATCGCGATGCCATGGCCGTCCAGCACGTCGAACGTTTTGATCTCGGCGCCGTCGCTGGTGAACTGCAGTTTGCCATCGGTCAACACGCCATCCACGTCCAGCAACAGACAACGGATCTTGCGCAACCGGCGATTCAGCGCCTCCCTGGCGATCTTCATTCCGGGCGGAGTGTAACAGAATGTCGCCGGCTGACAAGCTTGCCGAGCGAAGCATTCCCTGCACAACCCTCTCCCTTGGAAAGGGAGAGGGGAGCCGCCTCTCTCAGTTTACAAAGATCGAAGCGGAGCAGCTGCGTTGCAGATCCATCCGCTGAAAAGCGAAAACCTCCCCCGTGGCTAGTCGGGGGAGGTCTCGCGTGCGGAGAACAACAAGGTTACTTTGAGTCCTTCAGCACAACGAAAGTGGTGGCCTTGCCGCGTTTCACGTACATGAGCACGCCCTTGTCTAGGTTGGCCTTGGCGATGGCCGCCTTGAACTCCTCGACGGAACGGGTTGGCGCGCGGTTGACGGTAGTGATCACGTCGCCGCGTTCCAGGCCTTTTTGATACGCGGCACTGCCGTCCGCCACATCGGTAACCGCGACGCCCTCGGATGCCTCGACCTTCAGCCGCTCGGCGAGTTCCTTGGTCAGGGTCTGGACGGTGAGGCCGAAAACGCTATCGGCTTTCGGGGTGATATGCCGTTCGAGCGAAACCGTCTGGAGCTGATCAGGCATCTCGTCGGTCTGGATGGGAATCTGGATATTCTGGTCGCCGCGCACGACGGTGAGCACGACCTTCTGGCCGATGTTCTTGTGGAGGATCTGCTGCTGCAGTTCGCGGGGCGTCTTCACCGCCGCGCCGTCCACGGCGACAATCACGTCGGCGGGTTGCAGGTCGCTCTTCGCCGCCGGCGTGCCTTCGCTGATCTTGTAGACGAGGACGCCGTCCTTCGTGTCGTCCTGGTAGTCGGCGAAATCCTTGTCATCATCGACGCCTTCGATGCCGATGCCGATCCACGGGCGTTTGACCTTGCCTTCCTTGATGATTTTTTCGGCGGAATCCATCGCCATGTTGATCGGGATCGCGAAGCCAATGCCGCGATTGAGCCCGCGGATCAGCGTATTGATGCCGATGACCTCGCCTTCGATGTCGCACAGCGGGCCGCCCGAGTTGCCGGGGTTGATCGCCGCGTCCGTTTGCAGGTAATCTTCGTAGGCATTGCCGCTGTGGCTCGCGACGCCGCTGCGGCCTTTCGCGCTGATGAACCCGACCGTGAAGCTGTAGTCGAGCTCATACGGCGCGCCGATGGCAATCGCCCATTGGCCGACCTTGACCGCGTCGCTGTCGCCGATCCTGGCGGCGGGCAGGTCTTTGGCGTTCACTTTGATCACCGCGACGTCGATGTGATTGTCGACGCCGACGACGACGGCATTGGTGAACTTGGTGCCGTCCTTCAGCAGCACGGTGATCTGGCCGCCGCCGTCAATCACGTGCTGATTGGTGAGGATGTAGCCGTCCTTGCGCAGGATGACGCCGGAGCCCTGGCTCTCCACGTCGGGGATGTGTTGCTGGGGCATGTGGTGAAAGAAAAACTCGAAGGGCGACCCCTGAAACTGGTGGTCGTTCTCGCCGTCATCGCCGTCCTGAGATTCCGATGATACGGACTCCTTGTGCTTCGTCGTGATGACGACGACTGCGGGGCTGGTCTGCTGGGCGACGCGTTCGAAGGCGCCTTCCAGGTGACGGGCGACATCGAGGTCGGCGGTGGACGACGACGCGGCGGCGAGGGTCGTCTCGGCAAGGCCACGGGAAGAGACCGATGCCGCGACGACGGCGCAGAGCGCGACCACAAGCCGCCGGGCGGCGCGAAAACCACTGTGTAGATGCTGCTGTTTGTCCATAAACAATGCCCCTTTGATCCGTCTCACACGGGCCCGTTCAATGCCTCGCTACCTTGGTATGCATTAGGCGTGCCATCGCCACCGCCCGAATATCACTCAAATCAAGCGAGCCGGCAAGTGTCATTCAGGAGGAATCCGTGCGTTCGATTCGGGCGGCACGCGATCATGTTATTTGCTACGCGGCGGGTCGCGGTTGGCTGACGTGTGTGATTAGTCAGGAAGGCCTGAACTCTCCACCTGTTCTCTCAAAATCTGTGCGACTCGCTGCTTCGTCGACTGCCAGTCGAATTTGGGATCTGTGTCCGGATGAATGTTGTAGGTTTCAGGCCTTCCCCTTCCTTCGATAGCACCGCAAATGCGGTTGCTCAGCTTGACGAGGTCTGACCCTTGAACATTGCGGCGAATGGAATCGGGAATCAGCAGCCAAACTGCATTGTCGCAGGGCGTATCATGGCCAAACCAGATTCTAAACGCACCACTCTGCAGTTGCTGCTCGATAAGCGCCATTGTCTCCGCCTCCGACCAGCCAAGAAACTCCGCAAATATCCTCTTCTGAGTTGCGACATAAGACGTGAAGTAACGATCACGCTTTATCTCTTCTACGCTAGGTGCTTCCATACGCAGGGCCGTTCCACTTGCTGAACTTTATCACGTGCCACACGAAGCGAGCAAATCGAATCGCGGGTCAACCCTGCGTTGACAATGGGGGCGAATCCGATAACCTTCGGGTAGGCAATGGCGACGACGATCACAGCAGCGGGCACTGCGGGACTTCAGGAACGGGTTCGCGAGCTGAAGAAGCTCAAGAACGCGCTGATCCTCGCGCACAATTATCAGGTGCCGGAGCTGCAGGACGTGGCGGATTTCGTTGGTGATTCGCTCGGGTTGTCGTTCAAGGCGAAGGAAACCGATGCGGATGTGATTTTGTTCTGCGGCGTCCATTTCATGGCCGAGACGGCGAAGATCGTCAACCCGTCCAAGACCGTGATTCTGCCCGACCTCGACGCGGGCTGTTCGCTGGCGGATTCGTGCGACGCGAAGTCGCTGGCGAAATGGAAGGACGAGCATCCCGACGTGACCATTGTTGCGTACATCAATTGCACGGCGGCGGTGAAAGCGCTGGTGGATATCATCTGCACATCGGGCAACGCGGTAAAAGTGGTCAACTCGATTCCGCCGGACAAGAAGATCCTGTTCGTGCCCGACCAGAATCTCGGTCAATGGGTGATCGCGCAGACGGGTCGGCAGATGATTTTGTGGCCGGGGGCGTGCTCCACGCACGTGCTGTTCACGCACAAGGCGATTTTCCGGTTGCGGCAGGAACATCCCGAGGCCGAGGTTGTCGCGCATCCGGAATGCGTGCCCGCGGTCCGCATGATGGCTGATGAAGTGTGCTCGACGGAGAAGATGGTGAGCTATTGCCGGAATTCACCGGCGCCGGAGTTCATCATCGTGACCGAAGCGGGGATGTTGCACCGGCTCCAGAAGGAAGTGCCCGGCAAGGTGTTCATCCCCGGGCCGACGGATTCGTGCCATTGCAATGAGTGCAGTTTCATGAAGAAGAACACGCTGGAGAAGGCCCTTGCCGCGCTGGAGAATCTCACGCCCGAGATTACCCTCGACGAGGACGTGCGGAAACGGGCGCTCGTGCCCATCGAGCGGATGCTGGCGCTGGGGAAATAAGCCTTCGTTCGTGGTTCTTTTCTTCCCCGTTAACGTGCCGAGTTTTACACGACTGTCCTCGCGCGTAGTCGGACAGCCCCAGTATCTCTTTGGTCTTGTTCCATCTCGTCCGACGCTCCAAGATGTGCTGTGTGACTGAACCACGGCCGCAGCAGATAGGTGAACCGCAACCCGTTGCGCCTCATGCCACACCACCGCCGCCTCCACTCGGCCTTCCATGGATTACGTACGGGATCATTGGGATCTGCGGGGTGATTTTCGCTTATTTCAACCTGGCAACCGGTGTGTCTTTTTACGAGGGTGCTGGCGCAATCCTGGCGCCATCGTGTGTGAGGATTTGGTCCGGAGCGTATTGGGGATTGCTGACGTCGGCGTTCGTGCACTTCGCGTTTTGGCATATCCTGTTCAACATGTGGTGGGCCCGAGAGTTTGGCCGCGTTCTGGAGCCAACCATGGGGCGAGGGTGGTACGGATTGTTCATCCTCGGTGCTGCCGTCGCGAGCAGCGGCGCCGAACTGGCGTTTTCGAGCACCACGGGCGTCGGATTTTCGGGGGTTCTCTATGCCATGTTTGGTTACGGACTTGTGGCTCGACGAGTGGAGCCGCGGTACGAAAGGCTCATCACCAGGCAGACGATTGCCTGGCTGCTGGGATGGCTTGTTCTCTGCATGGTTCTGACGGTTGCCAACGTGTGGCAAATCGCCAACGCTGCGCATCTGGGCGGTTTTCTGTATGGCTGTCTAGTGGCCGCCGCCTTCAAGGCGCGCGCCTACGTTGCCGCCAGCGTGGCCGGTTTGATCGTGATATGCATCGTGGTCGTGCTGTCCTCGGTGTATATGCCGTGGTCGCCCTATTGGGCGGGTC
Source organism: Verrucomicrobiia bacterium (assembly GCA_035541135.1). Classification (GTDB taxonomy): domain Bacteria; phylum Verrucomicrobiota; class Verrucomicrobiia; order Palsa-1439; family Palsa-1439; genus Palsa-1439. The sequence continues at coordinate 53,495 of DATKNW010000047.1, read as the reverse complement.
GGCAAATCGCCGCCAAGTACCTCGACGCGCCCGCCAAAGCGAGGGCGGGAGACGCCGAGGCGCAGTTGATGTACGCCCAACTCATCATGCAACAGAAGGGACAATCGAGCGAAGCGGTGTCGTGGCTGAGAAAATCGGCCGAGCAGAGATACTTGCCGGGAATGAACAACTTGGCGTGGACGTTGGCGACGAGCACCAACGACAGCGTCCGTGACGGCGTGGAAGCGGTAACGTGGGCCGAGAAGCTAAGCAAGGAAGATGGCGGGAAATCGGCGGAGTACTTGGACACACTAGCCGCGGCTTACGCGGAGGAGGGACGATGGGATGTCGCGGTTGCTACACAACAGAAAGCCGTTGCTGCCTTGGCCCCACCTGACGCTTCCTTCTCGAATTCCGTGGTGTCGCACTTGCAGAAGTATCTCAAGCAGGAGAAAGTGCGGGAATGATCTGGAGGGTATGCGGCTTGCGATTCAAAATCATGAAACACAAACTATCGGTTGCACTGTTTTTCACGGTGCTCATGCTGACGGCGGGCGAAGGCCGGGCGGGCACCCAACTCAACGCGGACAAGGACGTGTTGCGGGCGACGCTGAAGAACGGGTTGCGGGTGGTAATCGTGCGGGACCCGATCGCGCCGGTGGTGACGACGGTGGTGAATTATCAGGTTGGTTCGGACGAAGCGCCGGCGGGATTCCCCGGCATGGCGCATGCGCTGGAGCACATGATGTTTCGCGGGAACCCGGGGCTGTCGGCGGATCAGCTGGCACAGATCTCCGCGGCGATGGGCGGGAATTTCGACGCCGACACGCAGCAGACGATCACGCAGTATTATTTCACGGTGCCAGCGGACGATCTGGAGCTGGCGCTGCACACCGAGTCGCTGCGGATGAGCGGGATCCTGGCGACGGACGAATTGTGGGGCAAGGAGCGCGGCGCGATCGAGCAGGAAGTGGCGCAGGACCTGTCCAATCCCGAGTATGTGCTCTACGAGAAACTGCTGGCGGCGATGTTCAAGGGTTCGCCCTACGAGCACGACGCGCTGGGCACGCGGCCATCGTTCGACAAGACGACGGGGGCGATGCTGAAGGATTTTTACGGACGCTGGTATGCGCCGAACAACGCGATCCTGATCGTGGTCGGCGACGTGGAGCCGCAATCGACGCTGGCGAGCATTGACCGTCTGTTCGGAAAGATCCCTGCAAAGAAGCTACCGCGCCGGCCCGCGATCGAGCTGCAATCCGTGAGACCGGACAGCCTCCATCTGACCAGCGACCTGGCTTACGGACTCGCGGTGATCACGTTCCGCGTGCCCGGGTCGGACAGCGCCGACTACGCGGCGTTGCAGGTACTTGGGGACGTGCTGGGAAGTCATCGGGCGGATTTATACGCGCTGGTGCCGGCGGGCAAGGCGCTCTCGACGGATTTCTCGGTGGACACGCTGCCGAAAGCGGGGCTGGCCTACGCGACGGCCACGTTCCCGAAGGATAGCAACGGCGCGATATTGATCAAGGAACTGCAAGACGTGATCCGGCATTACATCAAGAGCGGTGTGCCGGCGGATTTGGTGGAGGCATCGAAGCGGCATCGGCTGGCCGGCAAGGAGTTCGAGCGGAACTCGATCGAGGGCCTGGCGATGAGCTGGGCGGAAGCGCTGGCGGGGGAAGGACGGCATTCGCCCGATGACGACGTCGAGGCGATCAAGAAGGTGACGGTGGCGGACGTGAACCGCGTGGCGCGGAAGCATCTGAATTTGGACCGGACGATCACGGCGATTGTGACGCCGGAGGAATCGGGCAAACCAGTATCGTCATCGAGCTACGGCGGGCACGAATCATTCGCGTCGAGCGAGAAGGGGAACGTCCCGTTGCCGGACTGGGCGGCGGCACAGTTGGCCAAGCTGCCCGTGCCGACTTCGAGCTTGAATCCCGTGGTGACGACATTGACAAACGGGCTTCAGCTGATTGTGCAGCCGGAAACGATGAGCGGCACAGTGAGCCTGTCCGGCAAGGTGCGGAACAATCCGAACCTCGAAGCGGCGCCGGGGCGGGAAGGCGTGGACCAGGTGATGGACCAGCTATTTGAATTTGGGAGCGAGTCGCTGGATCGCGTGGCGTTTCAGAAGGCGCTCGACGACATCGGCGCGACCGAGTCGGCCGGCACGGAGTTTTCGCTGAACGTGCTGACAAACTACTTCGACCGCGGCGTGCAACTGTTGGCGGACAATTTGTTGCGGCCGGCGTTTCCCGGGAAGGCGTTCACGACCGTGCGGCGCGAGGTTTCGGACACGGTGGCCGGCGAGCTGCAGACGCCGGAGTATCTGGCGCACCGCGCACTGGCGATGGCGTTGCTGCCAAAGGACGACCCGGCGTTGCGTCAGGCGACGACCTCGACCGTCAGCGCGCTGACGCTAGGCGATGTGCGGGATTATTACCGGCACGTGTTCCGTCCCGATCTGACGACGATCGTGGTGGTGGGCAACGTCACGCCCGAGAACGCGAGGTCGGTCGTGGAGAAATGGTTTGGCGATTGGACGGCGAGCGGGCCGAAGCCCGAGGTGTTGCCCGCGCCGGTTCCGACGAACGGCCCGGCGGTGACAGCGGTGCCGGACAAGAGCCGCGTGCAGGACCAGGTGACGCTGGCGGAGATGCTGGGATTGAACCGCTCGAACCCGGACTTCTACGCGTTGCGGTTGGGGAATTTTGTGTTGGGTGGAGGATTTTACGCGACGCGGTTGTACCGCGATTTGCGGAAGGAGAACGGGCTGGTGTACTCGGTGGAATCGTCGTTCGACATTCACGAGACGCGGGGGATGTACCAGGTGGAATACGGCTGCGACCCGCCGAATGTGTCGAAGGCCCGCGAGATGATCGTGCGCGACCTGACGGAGATGCAGACCAGGCCCGTGGGTGCGGATGAACTGCAGCAGGCGAAGGCGGAATGGCTGCGGGGGATTCCGTTGAGCGAATCGAGCACGGGGGACATCGCGACGAAGCTGTTGTACTATTCGACGCACGATCTGCCGCTCGACGAAACGATCCACGCCGCGAAGCTGTGCTTGGCGTTGACGGCGGAGGACGTGCAGGCGGCGTTTGCGAAATGGGTCCACCCCGAGAACTTGGTGCAGGAGAGCCTCGGTCCCGAGCCGAAGTGACGGGCAGTGCCCGACCTCTCAGGGCGTGATGGCGAAGCGGTAAAAGCGCTGGGACTGGGAGGCGCCGCCGAAGTTGGTCAGGCAAAGCGGACCGCCGATGCTGTTGGTCAGGGATGCGCCGGCGATGTTGGCCCAGTTGCTCAGAGTCAACGAACCAGTGTACTGCAGTTGGTAGGTTTCGCCCGCGACGGACGGGATGGTGAGGATCAGGTTGCCGCTTTGGACCGCGACCTTGTTGATTTGGTTGGCCGGTGGGACGAGCGTGACCGAGAGACGGAAGACGTTGCCGTTGCCGCTGGGGCCTGACCCGGAGCCGAGGGTCGTGCCGTAGAAACTGCCGTCAACGCCCTGGACCAGCCCGGCGTAGGGATTGGCTCCGTCCGCTCCGTTGGTGAACGACGCGAGGATGGTCAGAGTGCCGCTCGGGGTGATGCGGAACACGGTGCCGTGGGCACTCGGTCCGGAGCCGGAGCCATAGGTGGTGCCGTAGAAATTGCCGTCGCTGCCCTGCACCAGCGGAGCGTAGGGGTCGGCTCCATCCAGGCAACCCTGGAACGCGCAGAGGTTGCTCAAGGTGCCGGTCGGAGTGATGCGGAACACCGTGCCGTCGCCATTGGCGCCTCCGGCGGCGGTCGTTCCGTAGAGGTTGCCGTCCGTGCCCCAGGCCAATCCGGCATTCGGGTTGGCGCCATCGGCGCCGCCGGTGAACGACCACAGATTCGTGAGGGTGCCGCTCGGGGTGATGCGGTAGACCGTGCCATCGCCGCTGGTTCCTCCGGCGGTCGTGGTACCGTAGAGGTTGCCATCGGCACCTTGCACGAGTCCGCCGTAGGGAGTGGCTCCGTCCGAGCCGCCGGTAAACGGCCAGAGGGTCGTGAGAGTGCCACTGGTGGTGATGCGGTAGACCGAGCCATGACCGTCCGCTCCTCCGGCGGAAGTAGTGCCGTAGAGGTTGCCGTCGGCGCCTTGCATCAGTCCACCGTAGGGAGTGGCTCCGTCCGAGCCGTCGGTGAACGGCCAGAGGGTCGTGAGGGTACCTTGCGGAGTGATCCGGAACACCGTGCCATAGGCGCTGGATCCCGAGCCGGATCCGGCGGTGGTGCCATAGAAGTTGCCATCGCTGGCCTGCAGCAGGGGAGCGAATGGATAAGCTCCGTCCGTCCCATTGGCGAAGGACCACAGACCGGTCAGGGCGCCGGCCGGGGTGATTCGGAACACGGTGCCGTGGCCATTGGCTCCGCCGTAGCCCGCGGTGCCGTAGAAGCAGGTATCCGTGGCCTGGATCAAATTCGCCAACGCGGGATTGGCTCCATCAACGCCACGGGTGAACGACCAGAGATTCGTGACCGTGGCGGCGCCCAGGCTGCCGTTTGCGGCGAAGTTCGCGACCAAGGTCTCGCTGACGGTGGGGGTGAAGGAATAACAGGTCGATGTACTGACCACGTTACTGTTCTGATCGGTCCAATTGACAAAGTGATAGCAGGAGCCAGGCGTGGCCCACACGGTTACGTTCGAGCCGCAGTTGTAGGTTCCCGCCCCGCTGGTCGTGCCGCCTGCCGCAGGGGAGTTGCTGGTGGTGATTGTATAGGGACCGAGGGCGCTGAAGTTGGCCACCAGATCCACATTGGTGAGGACGGTGAAGGCGTAGGTCGCGGATGTACTGACAACGACTCCGCCGACCGACCAATTGTTGAATCCATAGCAGTTGTTTGCGGTGGCGATCACCGTAACCGTATTCCCTCTCGGATAGGTGCCGGCGCCCGTGCTTGTGCCCCCGGCTGCGGGGGACGAACTCGTGGTGATGGTACAAAGGGGTTGGATCGTCAGACTGACGGGACGGGTCGTGGTCCCGACGCCATTGGTCACGTTGGTAAACAGGACCGTATCGGTGTAGGTGCCCAAGGCCAGCGCATTCGCGCTGGAGTTGATCGACACCGTCACGCTGGCGCTGGCGCCGACGGCCAGCGACCCGCTGGCCGGGGACAGGCTGCACCAGCTTTGACCGTTGGCGGCCGACCAGTTGAGCGGGGCGGTGCCGTTGTTGGTCAATGAGTACACCTGGCTGGCCGGGATAAACGGTCCGCCCAAGCCGCCGCTGGAGATCAATCCGTTGGTGGGGCTGACGGACAGAGAGGCGACGCCGATGACGGTGAGGCTGACGTTTCGGGTGGTCGTGCCGATGGCGGTGGTGAGGTTGGTGAAGAGGATGGTATCGGAATAACTGCCACCGATCAACGCATTGGCATTGGTATTGATCGTGGCGGTGACCGTGGTGGCGGCGCCTACGGCCAGCGTTCCGCCGGCGGCGGAGAGACTGAGCCAGGGCTGGCTGTTCGTGGCCGCCCAGCTCAAGAAAGCGGAGCCGGTGTTGGTGAGCATGTAGACCTGGCTGGAGGGCGAGAAGGGTCCGCCCGCTATGCCCGTCGAGACGAGACTGGTGGGGGCATTAAGACAAACATCCCACGAGCCCCTGTTGTCATCGTAGACGTTGTCGTTGAAGCAGAGTACGAGCGATCCGGAGGATGGGGCCGTGAAGGTGCCGGTGGTTCCGAGTTGGACGCAAGTCGAGCCGGAGATTTTGCCCACGAGGGACCAGGAGTGAAGACCCGGACACGCAAAACTGCTGGTAGCCACCTGTTGTGTTCCCCCCAGGGTGGTACAGGAGTTCAGGTATTGGTAGCCGTCCGGATCGGCGGTGACTGCGCCGGTTCCACCGATGTAGACGACACACCCGGATGCCTGATAGCCGTAGGTTTGTCCTGCTGTGACCGAGCCGAACGACTGTCCTCCGGAAGTGGTTGATGGAACCGTGCCGCACACATTGATGCCGGACAAGACGGCAAGCATGCCAGTACCGACTGTCAGAGTGACGGGCCGATTTGTGGTCCCGACACCATTGGTCACGTTGGTAAACACGACCGTGTCGACGTAGGTCCCCAAGGCCAGCGCATTTGCGCTGGAGTTGATCGACACGGTGACATTGGTGCCGGCGCCGACGGCCAGGGTCCCGCTGGTGGCGGACAGGCTGCACCAGCTGTGAGCGTTGGTGGCCGACCAGTTGAGCGGGCCGGTGCCGTTGTTGGTCAATGAGTACACCTGGCTGACCGGGCTAAATGGTCCGCCCGCGCCGCCGCTGGAGATCAATCCGTTGGTGGGGCTGACGGACAGAGAGGCGACGCCGATGACGGTGAGGCTGGCGTTTCGGGTGGTCGTGCCGATGGCGGTCGTGAGGTTGGTGAAGAGGATGGTATCGGAGTAGCTGCCACCAATCAATGTATTGGCATTGGTATTGATCGTGGCAGTGAGGCTGGTGGCGGCGCCCGCGGCGAGCGTTCCACTGGCGGCGGAGAGACTGAGCCACGGCTGGCTGTTCGTGGCCGCCCAGCTCAAGAGGGCGGAGCTGGTGTTGGTGAGCGTGTAGAGCTGGCTGGAGGGCGAGAACGGTCCGCCTATCGGTCCACTCGAGACGAGATTGGTGTAAGTTGCCAGGCAAACAGTCCACGAACCGCTGTCGTCGATGTAGTCATTGTCGTTGAAGAACAGCGTGAGCGACCCGGAGGACGGGGCCGTGAACGTGCCGGCAGATCCGAGCTGGACGCAAGTTGAGCCGGAGATTTTGCCGATCAGGGACCAGGCGTAAAGTCCCGGACATACAAAGCCGGCGCCCGCCACCCATTGGGTTCCCACGAGGGTGGTGCAGGTGCCCTGATATTGATATCCGTCCGGATCGGCGGTGTCCGCGTCGGACGATTCGATGTAGACGATGCAACCGGATGCCTGATAGCTGTAGGCGTGCCCTGCCGTGACCGAGCCGAGTGACAGTCCTCCGGGATTGCTACCTTGAAGCGTGCCGCACACATTGTTGCCGGACAGGACGGCGAGCCCGCCGACACCTCGGTCCGGTGTGATTGTCGTGGCGGTGGTGTCGCTCGAATTCGGGTCTGTCGGGCGATTTGTTTGAGAGCTGGCGGCGGGTATGACGCAGCACAATACGACCAGCCCCAGTGGAAGACCAACCAGCAACAGCTTGGGTTGCAGCTTCACGATCTCCTCCCGCGCGTTCTCCTGCTGATGAGCCGAGTCTAATGCGATCCGTGGATTTGTTAAGTAAAAGATATGTAAAAAAATGCGGGGACTGTCCTGTCGAAAGAGGCTGGCTTTACGGTTGCCCCGGCGGAGCAACCGGCGGCGGCTGACAAGCCGTGCGGCAGCGCGACGCTTCCGCGTGCTGACGGATGCGAAGCGCACAGCCCGAGTGTCGGGGCGACGCCCGACCTCTCAAGGTGTAATGGCGAAGCGGTAGAAGCCTTGTGGCTGCAATGCTCCCCCGAAGTTGGTCAAGGAAAGCCGCCCGCCGATGCTGTTGGTCAGGGATACGCCATCGATGTTGGCCCAATTGCTCAGAGTCAGCGAACCGGTGTACTGCAGTTGGTAGGTCTCGCCAGCGACGGACGGGATGGTGAAGATGAGATTGCCGGCAGCCGCCTGGATTCTGCTGACCTGGTTGGCCGGTGGAGCAAGCGGAACCGAGAGGCGGAATACGTTGCCGATGTGGCTTGGTCCCGACCCGGACCCCAGGGTCGTGCCGTAGAAACTGCCGTCAACGCCCTGCACCAGCCCGGCGTACGGGTTGGCTCCGTCACTGTTGCCCGCAAAGGACCAGAGGCTGGTCAGGGCCCCAGTCGGAGTGATTCGAAAAACGGTACCGTAGGCGCTGGGTCCGGAGCCGGAGCCGTAGGTTGTGCCGTAGAAGTTGCCGTCGCTGCCTTGGACCAGTGGAGTGTAGGGGGTGGCTCCGTCCAGGCAACCTTGGAACGCGCCGAGATTGGTCAGGGTGCCGGTCGGAGTGATGCGGAACACGGCGCCGTTGCCGCTGGCTCCTCCGGCCACCGTCGTACCATAGAGGTTGCCGTCGGTGCCCCAAACCAGTCCGGCATTCGGGTTGGCGCCATCGGTGCCGCCCGTAAACGACCACAGATTCGTCAAGTTGCCGCCCGGGGTGATGCGGTAGACGGTGCCATCGGCGTTGGCTCCTCCGGCTGATGTGGTGCCGTAGAGGTTGCCATCGGCGCCTTGCACGAGTCCGCCGAAGGGAGCGGCTCCGTCCGATCCGCCGCTGAACGACCAGAGGGTTGTCAGGGTGCCGCTGGTGGTGACGCGGTAGACCGCGCCATTGCCGTTGGCTCCTCCGGCTGATGTGGTGCCGTAGAGGTTGCCATCGGCACCTTGCAGGAGTCCGCCGAAGGGAATGGATCCGTCCGATCCGCCGCTGAACGACCAGAGGGTTGTCAGGGCGCCGCTCGGAGTGATCACGAAGACCGTTCCATTGGCACTGGACCCGGAGCCGGAGCCGGAGGTTGTGCCGTAGAAATTGCCGTCACTGGCCTGAACCAGTGGAGCGAACGGACTGGCTCCGTCCGTGCCGTTGGCGAAGGACCACAGACTGGTCAGCACACCGGCCGGAGTGATACGGAACACGGTGCCGAAGCCATTGGCGCCGCCGTAGCCTGTGGTGCCATAGAAACAGGTATCAGTGGCCTGGATCAAGCTCGCCGACACAGGATTGGCTCCGTCGACGCCGCCGGTGAACGACCAGAGATTCGTCAGGGTGGCGTTGCCTCCTAGGCTGCCGTTTACCACGAAATTCGCGACCATTGCCAGGTTGGTGGTCGGCATAAAGGAATAACACGTGGAGGTGCTGACCACGTTACTGTTCTGATCGGTCCAATTCACGAAGCTGTAGCAGGAGTTGGGTGTCGCGCACAGCGTGACGTTGGAGCCGCAGGGGTAGGTTCCGCCACCGGTGATCGTGCCGCTTCCCGCCAGCGAGTTGCTGGTGGTGATGGTATAGGAGTACACGCTGAAGTTGGCCACCAGGGTCTGGTTACCGGCCACGGTGAACGAGTAACAGGCTGAGGTGCTGACCACGCTGCCGTTCAGCGTCCAATTCAGAAACAGGGAACAGGAGTTGGGTGTCGCGCACAGGGTGGCGTTGGAGCCGCAGGCGTAGGTTCCGCCACCGGTGATCGTGCCGCTTCCCGCCAGCGAGTTGCTGATGGTGATCGTGTAGGGACCGAAGGTGTTGTAGTTGGCCACCAGGCTCTCGTTGGTGGTTACGGTGAACGCGTAACAGGTCGAAGTGCTGACCACGTTGCTGTTCTGATCGGACCAATACGCAAAGCTGTGGCAGGGGTTGACGGTCGCGCACACCGTGGTGTTGGAGCCACAGATGTAGATTCCTCCCCCGCTGGTGGATCCGCCGTCCGTGGGTGAGCTGCTGGTGGTGACGGTGTAGGAGACCAGACTGAAGTTGGCCGTCAAGCTCTGATCGCTGGTCACGGTGAATGCGTAGCAGGCCGAGGTGCTGACCACATTGCTGTTCTGATCGGTCCAACTGACAAAGCCATAGCAGGGGTTGGGGACTGCGCACACCGTGGCTGTGGCGCCGTTGGAGTACGTGCCGCTCCCGCTGGCTGTACCTCCGACCGGTGGCGACGAAGCCGTACTGATCGTGTTGGTGATGACGGCGACGATGAAGTTGGGCTGGATGTTGGTGCTGATGCCGTAGGGACCGCTTTCGATGAGGGTCACGGTATGGGCGCCGGCCCCGTAGGTGTGGGCCACGCTGGTGGCGGCGATGTTGGTCGTGTTGCCGTCCCCAAAATCCCAGAACCGGTTGCTGATAATGCCGATCGAGGTATCCAGGAAGGTCACAGCTAAGGGCACGGGTCCGTGGGCCGGACTGCCGCTGAAGCTGGCGATCGGCGGGGCATTACTCCAATACGCGACCAGGTCCACCTCACCCGGTGTATTGGTGGAAACTGTGTAGGTGAAATTGGCGTTGGGCGTCGTGCCGATGGCCAAGCCGTTATAGGTGAGCGTCCCGCCGTAGGTAAACAGCGGGTAGGTCGTGTAGATGAAGCCGCCGGCGTTGGCGATGTTGAGCGTGCCGTCCAAGGTCAGATTGCTGCTGACGATGACTCCCGTGGTGTTCGTGCCGAGGCCGAAATTCAGCGTCGAGTTTCCGCCAAAGCTGGCGTTGTTGCTGACCGCGAACGTGCTGGCGACCAGTGTGAGCGGCGGATTGGTGCCCAGCACGCTGGCATCGGGCGTTTGGACCCGACTGTTAAACAGGGAGAGCACGCTATTGGAGGGCGAACCCAGTCCGATAATCGTCACCAAATTCGTGTTGGGCGCGCTGTTGGTGATGGAGAACTCCGCGTTGTAGAGCGTCAATGTGTTCGTGCTGGAATTGGGGGCGGTGAGATTGGAGTCGATGATGTTGACGCCGCGGGCATTGTACATGCAGAAGGTCTTATTCGGCGCGGAGATATTGACTTTGCACAGTGTCAGGTTGGTAACGGGCGCCTGGGGCAGGCCCCATAAGAAGCCGGCAACATCGCCGCCGATCCCCGTTGCGGTCAAGTTGCTGATGGTGATATTGCGCCAGATCGGAACGAGCGTGCCGGAGTCCGAGGTCGTGGCGGCGGTGGAGGGCGTCGTGGCAAAGCTGCTGGAGGGCGAGCCGATGGAGTTGTAATAGCTGTAAAAGGCGACGGTAAAATTCACATTGGACATGATCAGATCGGAATAGGTCAGGTATTGGCACACGCCACCGCGGTCGGTGTCCGATTTTCCCTTGATACCGTACTGGGTGCCGACCCAGGTGCAATTGCTCACCACCAGATTGCTCACGCCGCCACTGGTATAACTGCCGATGGACACGCCATGCCCGCTGCCGAAGGTGCAATTGGAAACGGTGATGTTGTAGGCCGGGTTGCTGCCCCCGATTTCCAGGTTATCGTCGCCGTCGCTGATGTAGCAGTTGCGGATCAACACGTTGGTCGAAGTGATATCCATCCCGTCGGTGTTCGGGGAACCGCTGGAGGTATTGATCCTGATATTCTGAATCGTGACGTTGCCGTCGCTGCTCTTCAAATAGATGTGGAACGTCGGCGGGTTCTGGAGATTGAGCGGGACGTTGGTCGATACACCTTGAATGAGGAGTCTTTGGGTATGATCGAACTGGATGAAATTGGGCCGCGAACAGGAATCGCAGCTACAGCAGGCCCACCAGGCGGAGCCCTGGCCATCGATCGTGCCGCCGCCGCTGATCTCGCAATCGTGGAGATTGGAGCCATAGATGAACGGCGTGGAGGCGTTGGGCCAACTGGTCTCCGGCAGCATTTGCAGCGTCGCCCCGGTGTCAATTTGCAGGTTGACGTTGGTCTTGAAGGTAATCGGGCCGGACAGGTACGTGCTCAACGTGCCGTTGGCGGGAATTTCGACGGTGCCGCCGCCGGCTTTGCTGATCGCGGTGATGGCGGCGTTGATCGATCCGGCGTTGTCGGTCGAGCCGTTGCCAATCGCTTTGAAATTGACAACGACATTGGTTATTCGACTGGAAATAATCGGGAGATCGGGATCGGCGTTGGCGGATCCTGCCAGCAGGGCAACGCTGGCCAAGACCAAACCGAGCAGCAGCGCCTGTTGGTGGATCACAGTCTCAAGCTGATACTTCGCGTACGAGATTTCGTTATCGTCGCACCCGTCCAGAGGTGAGTAATTCATTAGAAGGCCCTTTCCCAGTTCCCATGCGCTACTGTCAGAGTATGATAGCACAAATGATGGTAGCTTTTCCACTCTTTTGAGCGCGCGGTAAGCCTTCATTTACAGGGGGATGGGAGGAGGGGCGGGCGGGTGGATTTGAGGAGGAGACAGGGGGAATGGATTTGTGGTATACTGTGCGTCAATGAAACGGGTTTTGTTGCTTGGGTTGGTCACGCTGCTGCCGGTGTGGTTGGCGTGCGGCGAGGACTGGTCGCAGTACAAGACTGCGGACGAGTTGTGGAGTCGGCTGCAAACGCTGCAGAACACGCCGGGGACGACGGACCGGACGCGGTACGAGGAACAGTTAAACGCGCTGAGCAGCGGGTTGTGGGAATTCGAGACGCGGTTTGCCACGGATCCACGGCGATGGGATGCAAAGCTGGTGCGGGTGCAGGTCGAGGACACACTCGCGCGAATGAGTGGCGTATCCACAGACAGCGCGGCGTTGCTTGCGGCGGCCAAAGAGATCGCCGGCGCTGCGGACGCCTCGCTGTCGGTAAAGTCCGACGCGAGGTTTCTCGCCGGCAAAATCCATTTGCAGGCACTGACTTCATCGGGTGCGACGATCGATCCCGCAGCTCGGGCGGCGGTGGAGGCGGACATTGCGCAGTTCCGCAAGGATTATCCTGGCGACACGCGCACGGATATTATCCGGGTGCAGTTGGCGATGTTTTTGAAGGTGCGCGATCCGGCGGCGGCAGAATCGATGTTTCGCGAGTTGGGAAACAGCCAGAACATCCGCGTGGCGGCGGTGGCGCAGCAGGAGTTGGGGACGCTGCAGGCGACACAAAAGCTGGGCAAGGAACCGCTGGATTTGAAGTTCAAGGCGGTGGACGGGAGCGACTTCGATCTGGCGAAGCTGCGTGGGAAGGTGGTGCTGGTGGATTTCTGGGCGACGTGGTGCGGGCCGTGCCGGATGGAGATGCCGAACGTGGTGGCGGCGTACAGCCAGTATCACAAAGCGGGATTTGAGATCGTGGGCATCTCGCTGGACCAGAGCAAGGAGAAGCTGGTCGGGTACACGCAGCAGGCGGGCATGACGTGGCCGCAGTATTTTGATGGCAAGGGTTGGGCGAACGACATCAGCCGCCGGTACGGGATCAACTCGATTCCGTCGGCGTGGCTGGTGGACAAGAAGGGGTACATTCGCGCGACGGAGGTGCGGGGGGCGGCGCTTGCGGGGCAGGTCAAGGCGTTGCTGGCGGAGTAGAGGTGGTAACTGTTTTCGCAGCGCGGTAACCTTTGCGCCCAGCCAGCAAATTGTGATTGAACTCGCGGAACCAGCGGTCTAGTATCCTTCTCGAAAGCCGTTAGCCCAAGGAGAAGGCATGAGTAACAGGCTATGTGAGTGGCCGAACTGTGGCCGACTGGCGGGCCCGGGATGGGAAGTACACGGCGCGTACTATTGCGGGCCGCATTATTTCCCGGGACTGGAGCGGGCGTTTTTGGAAGCCTACGCCCGATGGGACGGCGCAGACGAGCCAGGGGATAAATTCAGGAATTTGTTCAGCCGTTATGTCGAGCGACTCTATCCGGCGGGCGGCATGCCCGACAAATTATCCCAGAGCCGGATTGAGGCGCGCGCTGCGTCGTGGAAAAAAACCGCGGCGGGCCTGGAGTTTTCCATTGAGCGACACCAGACGGCCCACCGCTGGGCCGGTCCCGTGAAGACCGTCGATCAAGACTGGCGGTTTGATTTGGAGACCAAGGATCTGGCGCTACTGCGGCAAGTCGATGCCGCCCCACGGAAGCTGAAGGTACTCGCCACGACCGCCCAGCCGGGTGTTTCCGCCGGCAACGCGCTCGGTCGATAGATTGAACTTGTTCGCGCTCTTCGACGAGCGGCGGCGCCGGTGGGAGCGACCCCGCCAAACCGCATCCCCCGCGACGCACCGTCCCCCTCCGGATTCAAGCGACGACGACTGCGCCTCAGTGACTGGACGGGGCGGCGACGGCCGGAGAGACAACTTCCGGGGCCGGCTGTTGTGCGCTGGACTTGGAGCTTGTGGCGCAGCCGACGATGAGGAGCGAGATCAGCGTCGTAATGGCCAGCCAGGGTAGCATACGTTTCATTGGGAAAAAGTTCCTTTCGGGTACAAGCCCTAGCGGAAGAACCGGCAAAAGGCAAGGGCGAAGAGAGCCCGCCGATTCGTTGGGGTGGATTTCTGATTGCCCCGCGGATGGCGTGGTGTTATTTCTTGCCTGAATCAACCCATACGAGGAGACCGCATCGATCATGCAGACGCTGTTGCGAGGCAAAGACTACATCGAGACGCCGGATTGGACGAAGGAAGAGCTGGAGACCGTGCTGGAGGTGGCGGGGGACCTGAAGCGGCGGTTTGCGCTGGGCGAGCCGCATCGACTGCTGCCGGACAAGACGCTGTTCATGATGTTTTTCGAGCAGAGCACGCGCACGCGCAATTCGACGGAAGCGGCAATGACGCAGCTCGGCGGGCACGCGCACGATCTGACGCCCGACAAGATGCAGATTTCCCACGGGGAGACGCCGAAGGACACGGGCAAGGTGCTGTCGCGGTACGGGCATGGGATTGCGATTCGGAATTGTTTTTACGGGATCGGCAACAAATACCTGCGGGAAGTGGCCGAGTACGCAAGCATTCCCGTGGTGAGTTTGCAGGACGACGTCGATCATCCGCTGCAGGCCATCGCCGACCTGATGACGATGCGGGAGAAGTATGGCAACAACCTGCGCGGCGTGAAATGCCTGGTGTCGTGGACCTATGCGCCGGCGTATGCGCGGCCGTTGAGCGTGCCGCAGGGACTGATCTGGCTGCTGCCGCGGTTCGGGATGGACGTGACGCTGTCGCACCCGAAGGAATTCAATTTGATGCCACGGACGATCGAGGCGGCCAAGAAATTCGCCAGGGAGCACAGGACGAAGTTCGAAGTCATCCACGACATGGATGACGGGTTCAAGGATGCGGTCGTGTGTTATCCGAAGTCGTGGGGTTGCCACCAGTATCTCGCCGACCATGGTGTGCCCGAAGACCAGCGCAAGGAAGAGGGGATGAAGATCCTCAACAAATACAAGAGCTGGGTCTGCACGGAGAAGCGGATGAAGATGGCGAAGAAGGAAGCGTGCTACATGCACCCGCTACCCGCTGACCGCGGGGCGGAGGTCGAGGATGCGGTAATTGACGGACCGCAATCAGTGGTGTTCGACCAGGCCGAGAACCGGCTGCACACGGTGAAGGCGATCCTGTCGCTGGTCATGGGTGGCCGGCCGTAACGGAATTGGGAATCGAGAGGGCCGGGTGGAATGAACCCGGCCCTTTCGTTTTTTGGGCGATGCGGGCCGGGAGGAGCCGCGCACCAGACTCTTCTCGACGTTCAGACGAACTGCTGCGATAGTACGGCCTTCCGCATGGGAGCGAAAAAACACCACGACATCGGGTTTCTGGCCATCGCGATTTTCAAGCTCGTGAAAGGCGTGCTGTTGTTCCTCGTGGGCGTCGGAGCGCTGTCGTTGATTCAGCCGGACGCGGCGCGGATCTTCCGGCATTGGGCGACCGAGTTGCAGGTGGGCGTGCATAGTCGCGTGGTCCAGCGCTGCCTGGTGTATATCGGTGTGGCGAGGAGGCGCGATGCGGCGCTGATCGCCGGCGTCTCATTTTTCTACTCGGCGCTTCTGCTGACGGAAGGGATCGGGCTGCTGATGGAAAAGGTGTGGGCGGAATACATGACGGCGTGGATCACGGCGACCTTCATCCCCGTTGAGGTGTACGAACTGATTCGACGGACGACTGCCAACCGGATTTGGCTGTTGGCGGTCAACGTACTCGTGGTGGGGTATCTGGTGATGCGGCTGATGCAGCGTGGGCGCGCGGTGGTGGTGGAAAAGGCCGCGCCGGAGAAGCCAGCCAACGTCGGATAGACGTTTGGCAACGGGCTACCGACGACGCGTGCGGGACCGCACGAGCGCAAGCGCTCCCACCAAACCCGTGGCGACGAGGCTGAGCGTGCTCGGCTCAGGAATCTGCGACACCATTTGGCCGGCGACACTGATGCCCTTCTTGATGTTCGTGCCGTATACGAAGGTGACGTCCGTGATGTCCGCCAGCGTGAAGTTCTGGGGCAGCCCGTCGAGAACGAGTTGGACCGTGTTCTGAATCAGCCCCACATTCTTGATGCTCCCCTGATCATTGGCCATCATATCATTCAGGGTCGTGATGCCGAATTGCGGGCCGCTGAGCGGGCTGGTTCCGGGGATTTTTATGTCGGAGAAAAGACTCCCCTTCTTGAAGTAGGTGAACTTGGTGCTGGAAAGCCCATAATCGCCGGGAGCGCTATCGGGCAGGTCTCCATTGTAGGCCCACTGTCCGCTGACATCCCAATCGAAGCCGAGTGGGAGGCGATGGCCAATGATGTTGTTGCCGGGGTTGGGGACCGTCACCGAGCCGCGGGTCAAATTCAACGGGGTGTTGCTGTCGAAGAAGATCGCCGTCAGGATATCCGAGGGGGTTCTCGCGTCGTTCGTGCTGAGATTCGATAGCGTGATGACGAGGTCGAGGTTGGAAACCGTGAACGTGGCGATCGTCTTGAGCACCACGCCTTTTTCGCCCTTGACGTTGGAATTCGCGCTGCCCGTGTACGTCACGCTCGTGGGCGAAGTCAGCGCCCGACTGTTCGTGACAAATGTGAATAGAATCAGAGTGACAAAGGCGCTCGCCAGTTTTCTCATACCGATACCCTAAATACCCTGCGTACCCTCTCCACGTGTGCCCTACCCAGACACGCTCACAATCTCTCTCCCAAACAGTCTACCACACGGCTCGCGGCATTGCAACAATGCTGTATTCAACCCGGAAAGCCTCGTTTCGTCAACCACGAAGTTCGGCTGCCGGCATCCAGACGATGCTCCAACCCATTCCGGATGAAGCGCTTAGCCAAACTTGACGGCTCGAAAGACCGCCCCGCCCCTAGAATAAGAACATCGCCTTCGCCTCCAGCGACCCAAACTGGTCCGCGCGCCGTTGGCCGACGAATTCATGGGTGCGCGTGACGCGCGTGTAGCTGATTTCCACATGGCCAAACAGCCTTACCGCGCCACCCGTGCTCAGGTCGGCCACCCAGGGGATCCGTTCCACGCTTGGCCCGCTGCGGAACGAGTTGCCATCCAAAAACAGGTTGTGCTCGACCGCCCGCCCGTCCACTCCGCCGAACAGGTAGCACGCGAACGGGGATGAGTTCGACGTGGTCCCACCGCCGAGCGATGCGGGGGAATCGATCAGTTGCGGGCCGAAATCGTCGGGCAGATTGTAGCCCACCCGGAGGATGCCGCCCAGATTCTGGAAGATCATGATATTACCGAGCTCGCCGCCCATGTGCGGGATGAGATCGAGGTACCGCGCCGTCGCCGCATCCGGCGACAGCCGCCAGAACCGCTGATACTTGAGCAGCAGGCCGGGTTCGCCCGACAACTGATTCTTCCACCCGTGGGGGACGCTGGCGCTGTCGAAAGTCTGATGGAAATGCGTTTGGATCCAGCCCGCCAGCGAGCCGGGTCCGGTCGTCCCGAAATCAGCCTCGAAGCTTTCCTGCACGGGAATGCGGGCATCGCCCACTTCACCCCGGCGCTGCAGGAACGCGCCGCCATAGAGCCAGCCGGCGTACGGGCGGTCGTTGGTGATCAACGCGTTGGTCTGAAGGTTCGCCGGCGTGTACATGTTCTGGCCAAGGACGTACCCGAAGTTTTGCGCGGTCATGCCGAGCCCCAACTTCGGCAGATCGTCGCTGACGGTCCGCGCCCACGGCGGCAGCTCGTTGTCGCCATTGAGCCAGGTGAGCTTCAACCCCTGCGTGTAATGCCGGTCGGTGTGGTCGGCTGTAATCGGATTTGAGAACAGATCGTTCTCCTCGGTCACGGCGAGGAGCGGGCCTTGCCGGTCTCCGCTCGGCTCGGCCGGGGTCACGATGGAGGCCTGGCTGTCCGCCCGGCAATTCCGAGCCGGCAGCACCGAGACCAACATGTAACCTGCGAGTACAACGACACTGAATCGCCTCATGGCAAATTTCTCTTTGGATGCCTCCGAAACGACGAGGGATGCAGTCTATTCCTTGTGGCCGGGCATGCAACCTCATTTTCGCTGGCGCCAAGGATGCGCCTTCATTCTTTGCGCGCTCAGCGCCTGCAGCTTCGCCGGAGGGGCGACGATGTCCTGCCGGTTTGTCGTGTGAGCGTGGAATGGCTTGCTTTTCAGTGAAACTCCGGTCTATAAGGCCCGTTGTTCACCCCGGTTGGGGCCATTCCTCTGGCCGGAGCAAGCGTCCTGTCCGCGCCGAGGCGTTGCGAGTCGGCTCCGGAGGCAATCATGAACAAAGGATGCCAGAAAGCTTCTCGACCATCCCGCTTGCCAACTGTGTTGCCGCCGGCAAACTCGACTGCCTCCGTGGCTTCTCCAAGGGAAGGAGTACGATGAACGGATTTCGCATGGTCACGGTCATTGTCGCCGCTCTGATCATTGCGAAGGTCGTCGAGGCTCAGAATACCAACAGTTGGACGGATGGCAGTGGAAAATGGGAGAACACAGCGGACTGGTCGTTGGGTGTGGCACCGTCCACACCCGATGCCGCCGAGCTTATCACGAACGCCAATACTGGCACCGTGACCATTGATGCTGCAACCGCCAGCAATGCCCCCGCCAGTCTGTCGATCAGTAATTTGACTGTGTCCGCGCCGCCCGGGTTTACCAACACACTATTCCTGAACAACGAAGGAACGGTAGCCCCGCTGGCAGTTCTCAATACACTATCAATCGACGCGAATGGCGCCGTGGCGGTCAACCACTCAGCGGTGCAGATCTTCACCAATCTGTTTGTGGGTATAACTGCCAACAGCGCGACCCTGACCGTCACCAACGGCGGCGCGGTGTCTGACGCCAACGCGTACATCGGGTATACAGGCTGGGCTAGCGACAACTCGGCTGTCATCTCCGATCCCGGCTCGGTCTGGAGCAACAGCGGCACCGTGTATGTCGGTATTGCTCTCCACGGAAATGGCAACCAGTTGATCATCACCAACGGCGGCACCGTGTACAGCGACAATGGACAAGTAGGAGGGCCCGGGCCGGGGTGGGGCACGGCCTTGGTCAGCGGTCGTGGCTCGGTGTGGTTTAACAACCAGGAACTGGAGGTGGGTACTTACTATAGCGGACCCTTCTCGGACGACTCATTGACGGTCGCCGATGGGGGTGCTGCCTTCGCCAGCACGATGAAAGTGTGGTCGGACGAAGTCCTATCCTACGCCACGGTCACCGGAACGGGCTCGGTCTGCAGCGTCAGTGGGGAATTGTTTATTGACGGCGGGGCAGTGACAATCTCCGATGGCGCGGTGCTGTACAGTGACGGCGGCTGGCTGGATGCTGACGTCGTTGCGGAGGTTTTGGTTACGGACCCTGGCTCCGTCTGGGACAACAGTGGGAGCATAACCTTCTCCGGCGTTTACGGCGAGATGACCATCGCAAATGGCGGGGCTGTATTTAGCAGTGGCAGCACTGTGAGCTGCGACACGTGGGAGGGGGGCGGCTCAATAGTGGTCACAGGCAGGGGTTCGGTTTGGAGTAACAGTGCCGACCTAACCATAGGTGCGAACGATGGTGGGGGCTCGCTGACCATCGCTAGCGGAGGCGCGGTGTACAATGCAAACGCTAATCTGGACACAGTCGGTGATGGCCGCGTAACGGTGGGGGTTAGCGGGCCAGGTTCAGTCTGGGAAAACAGCGGGAATCTCTCGATAGGAAATTCTGTGGCGTCGTCATGGGTGCAACTTACGATTAGCGGAGGCGGAATCATTCTCGCCAGCAACATCTTTGAACGTCCGAAATATCCCTCTGCCCAAAACACAATTACTGTTTCAGGCGGCTCCTTGTACGTGACAAACGCGCTCGGCAATGGCGAACTGTATATGTCGGGTGGCACCCTGACACTCAACGGTGGCACGGTCACCGTGGATCAACTCCTCCTGGTGACCAATGGCACCGGTGCCACCGATCTCGTCTTGTTCAACGGCGGGCTGCTCAACAGCGGGGGAACATCCGTGACCAATGGCTCCGTATTCAGGGTCGGGGACGGCACCGATGCGGCGATGTTTCACCTGTTGGGCGGCGTCCATTCCTTTGCCGACAACCTGGAAATCAGCAACAATGCCACGCTCGCGGGTTGCGGCACAGTCAGCGGCAATGTCGTAATCGATCCGGGCGGCACGGTGCTGGCCAACTGCGGTGGCACGTTAAGCTTCACGGGCATCGTCACCAACAAGGGAGTGATCCTCGCCAGCGGGGGTACAGACATCGAGTTCTTCGGCCCCGTGGTCAACAACGGTGTGATGGATGCGCTCGCTGGCACAGTCCACTTCCATTCCACGTTCACCAATACCGGCACGTTCTTCAATTCGAACAATATGCGGATCACGGCCGTAACAAAGAAGAGCAACGATGTCCTGGTGACCTGGACGACGGTGGGTGGCCACAGCTATGTTCTCCAAAGCACGAAGAGCACGGCGATGATTGCTGGGTACAACACGACTTTTGTGGATGTCAGCCCGGCAATTCTTGTCTCTGGTCTTGGCCCTACCGCCACCAACTACCTCGACGCGGGGGCCGCATACGCTCCCGTGGTCACAGCGCCGGGCGGCACCATGGTCACAACCTCAGTTGTGCCGTCAACGGTTTCCATATTGGCAGCGGGCACACGCGGGATTGAGGATTCCTTAAGCAACGCCCTGCCGATAGGAAGCGTTGTGATGCTGGGAACCTTCAGTATGAGCGAACCGACCATCCAGTCGAACTTCCTCGTGGGGAATACCAGCGCGATTATGTCGAACTTCACCGTTTACGGTACGCCGTTCAAGGTTGGTGACGGAACCGGACTTCCTGCGAGTTGGGACACTTCGCAAAGTGCTGCCGGGTTCGGTGGCCAACAGATTTACGTGCTCGCGACAGATAAACCCGCGCTGGCGGCGGCGACTCATCTGGGAATCTATACCGCACCGTCATGGGTGTTCCCCGCCGATGGAGACGAAATCGACATCGACCTCGCAGACGTGACTGATTTTGTCATCGGTGCGCATGGTGGTTCGTTGACTATCGGCCTTCCTGTGGGGGGTGAGACTTACACGTTCACGGACACGGCCAGGTTGAGCGTTCTCCCCGGAAGGATTCTCTTCTATCGCGTCCGGCTCGCGCAATAGGTAGTAGGGAGTGGCCAGGCGCCGTTCTGCCGGAGATCGGCCGGCGTTGCCGGCTCGTCTCCATAATTCGCTGGGCAAAATTCCTGTCAAGGGATATTCTGACGGCGCGCACAGAATGCAACTCATGAAGAGCATCGTCATCGCCATTGGCGGCAACTCGTTGATCAAGGACGACGAGCACCGCAGCGTGGCCGATCAGTACGCCGCGATTGTCGAGACCGCGCATCACATCGCCGATCTCGTCGCCCGCGGGTTCCGCGTGGTCATCACCCACGGCAACGGTCCGCAGGTGGGGTTCATTCTGTTGCGTAGCGAACACTCGCGCGGCCTGTTGCACGAGGTGCCGTTGGATTCGATCGGCGCGGACACGCAGGGCGCCATCGGCTACCAGATCCAACAGGCCATGCAGAACGAGTTTCGCCGGCGCGGCCTGAAAAAATCCGTCGCCACCGTCGTCACCCAGACGCTCGTGGACCAGAATGACCCGGCGTTTCAGAAGCCGAGCAAGCCGATCGGGCAGTTCTACAAGAAAGAGGAAGCGGACGACCGGATGCGCGTCGAGAAATGGACGATGGTCGAGGACGCCGGGCGCGGCTGGCGGCGGGTGGTGCCGTCGCCGAAGCCGGTGCGGATCATCGAGGCTGATGTCATCAAGAAACTCGTCGGTGACGGCTACGTCGTTGTGGCGGCGGGCGGCGGGGGAATTCCGGTGGTGCAGGACGCACAGGGCGACGTGCATGGTGCCGCGGCAGTGATCGACAAGGATCTCGCGTCGGCCGTGCTCGCCAGGGAAATCGGCGCGGACCTGCTGGTGATTTCCACGGCGGTCGAAAAAGTCTGTCTCAATTTCGGCAAACCCGATCAGCAGAGCCTGGATCGCCTGAGCGTTGCGGAAGCCAAACAATACGCAGCGGAAGGCCACTTCAAGCCGGGCTCGATGTTGCCGAAAATCCAGGCCTGCATCCAGTTCATCGAGAACGGCGGATCGGAATCGCTGATCACCTGTCCCGAATCGCTGGCGCTGGCGCTGGATGGTCGGGCCGGCACGCGCATCGTGCGGTAGCTGGCGCAGTGGCGCAACAACCCACCATTTGGGCTGCCCCCTCACCTTAATCCTCTCCCCCGGAGGGGCGAGGAGATCTTCCTCCTTGCGTTGCGGTTCTTGCTGGTGACGGGCTGTCACGCGTCAGATCAAGTGTGTCGCACGACGAAAACTCGTCACCGCGCCGGCGCGTCGATTATCCGTGAGTGTGAGGGCGCGGGCAGGGATGCCCGCTAGTGTTTGGAGAAGCGCACGGACAACGGAGCACGCCGACGCGGCGAGAGGTTCCCGCGCCTGCGAAAAGGCAGCAACTGGGCGATGCGGAACGGCCGGTGAGTCAATTCGAATTCGGCCTGGAGCCAGTCGTCGATTTCATGGCCGGGCTGGCCGCCACGTTCCCGATACAACTCAAATGCGCGGGCGCGGATTTCGTCTTCGGATGGAGTGTTGAACGTCATCGAACACCTCGCCACCACGAGAAAAGGTAGTCCTTGCGGCTGCAGATGCAACTGGAAGAAGGGATGAGTTTGGGATAGGGCGAAGACCTAAGCGGCGGATGGTCAATGGGTGATGGTTACTGGGGCAGGCGGCGCGACAAGGGGGACGGAGCATCGGGTAAATGGCCGGTGGTCGATGGTCATTCGTCGGGGAAATCCACGTCAAAAGTGGCTTGACTCCTCCCCGGCCTTGAGGATACTGGGCCGGGAGGCAACGCCGGGTGCTTCCCCGCCGAGGAAATAGCGCTTTCGGCTGGAAGCGCAGTGCCGGCGGTCAACGAACCACAGCCCACTGGGGCGCCAAGAATGGAGAGAAGAGTCATGGGAGACCTTACAACTACGCTCACCAAATTCGCCATTGTCTGCATCTGTATGTCGGCGCTGACGTCCGCCCGCGCCAACTTGCTGACCAACGGAAGCTTCGAAAGTCCGGGAGGATATGCGACCGCCAATCCCGGTGCAACATGGATCACGGGCTGGGTCGTGATCAACGGCCAGATTGACTACGACCCGGGCTGGCAGGCGGCTGACGGGCTCGCCAGTCTGGATCTGAACGGTTCTCCCGGTGTCGGCGGCGTGGAGCAAACGTTCGCGACGGTACCCAGCCAGCAGTATCTGGTCACGTTCGCGCTGGCGGGGAATCCGGACAGCCAGAAGGTTTACACCATGAGCACGCAAGCCGCCGGTCAAACGGGCAATTTCTCGTTCAATTCGACCGGGCATACGAGCACGAGCATGGGATGGGTCACCGATAGCTGGACATTCACGGCCAACGCCAGCAGTACGACGCTGGAACTGTACAGCACCACCACCAGCACGCCGTATGACGGGCCGGCGCTGGACAATGTGATTGTCACGGCCATTCCGGAGCCATCCACGGTTGCCCTGCTGACGGTCGGAGTCCTGCCATTTCTGGGAATCCGAAAGTGGAAGTTCACGCGGTAGGCTCCAGAACGGCGCGCGGAGAAGGAGAAGGCCGGCCGGAGCCGGCAGATTGTAGCGGATGGTAAATGGCTGATGGTAAATGGGGCGGGCGGTGGGACAAGGGGGGGATTCCGGAGTGCCGAAGTGCCTGAGTGTCTAAGTGTCTGAGTGCTTGAGGGCGGGGAACCGTTAGAGTGCCGGAGTGTCTAAGTGCCTGGGTGCGGATGTTCACCGCGAATGGACACGAATGGGCGC
Source organism: Verrucomicrobiia bacterium (assembly GCA_035541135.1). Taxonomy (GTDB): domain Bacteria; phylum Verrucomicrobiota; class Verrucomicrobiia; order Palsa-1439; family Palsa-1439; genus Palsa-1439. The sequence continues at coordinate 29,808 of DATKNW010000047.1, read as the reverse complement.
GAAGAATTCACCACAGAGACACAGAGGGCACGGAGTGCGCAACCCCGAATGGTTTCGGGGCAGGCGGGGGGGGGGTGGCGAACGACAGGGTGTTTGGCGTGCTATGCTAGAGTTTTAGCATACCACACGGGCGGGATCCTCCGTCGCCAATCCGCCGTCGTCGAGACTATGGCGGACAAGAGCTATGGAGGACAGGGGCGTCCACGCCACTATTCGGAGAATCAATTTTGGATTTGACAAATATATCGGAGTGGAGATATGATGTATCGGAATGACGAATACCGGAGACAGGAGGAAAGAAGAGATCCTTCGACAAGCTCAGGATGACACCCTCAAGGGAATGAAGGGCGGGCGTGGGAGCCTGCCCCTACGGGGGGCGTCCGTCTGCGCTCTTCGAGCTTCCTCCTTCGCCAAGGCTACGGAGGACGGGTCGGCGCGACAAGGAGGGCCCCCCCCCCATTATATGTTTTTACGAAACGAACCCAAGTTTTGGGGATTATATACTTGACTCAAGACCGCTGGTCTTGTTTCATGATGGGATGGCTTTCACAAAACCGCAGTTCAAACGTGCAGATGTGGATCGAGCAGGGCATGTGTTGGCCTCTCAATCTGCAACGCCTGAAGAACGTGACGGTGCGCTTACCGTGGTGAATAACTGGCGATCTTCTCACGCCTATCCGCTGCTTTCGATCAGAACCACATTGCGACAGCGTGCGCGAAGCGTGTACGGGGGGGCTGTTGTCGCCCAACGCATCAAGCGTATCCCCGCAATTCAAGCGAAGCTTCAAAAAAATCCACACATGAAACTATCGCAAATGCACGACATTGGCGGTTGTCGAGCGATCCTGTTTCCTAGCTGGTTGGTAGAAGAATTGGTAAAAGTGTACGAAAAGGCGGACAGCAGGAATCCCCAACGCGGTATGCAGTTTGTGAAAAAGTTTGATTACATCTCCTCGCCAAAGGCCGATGGGTATCGCAGTATTCACCTTGTCTACAAATATCGCACCACCTCCAAGAAGCTGGCGGTATACAACGGATTAAGAATCGAAATTCAAATACGGTCATACATCCAACATCTTTGGGCGACCGCCGTTGAAACAGTAGACACGTACACAGGCCAAGCACTCAAATCAAACCTCGGTGCGGCGAGTTGGCAGCGTTTTTTTGCACTCGTTTCCAGTGCATTTGCCAGCCTCGAAGCAGAAACGCTGGTGCCGGGTACGCCCTCCGTTCTTCTGGAATTGAAAGCAGAACTGGAAAAACACAAAGATCAAATTGATACGCTAAACAGACTGAGAGAGGTAACGGACATACTGACTTTCAAAACCATCTATGCGCGGTTCTTCCTGATTCTCCTCGATTCAAAAGAGAAAAAACTGAAGATAGAATCGTTTACGAAAGAGCAACTGCAAAAAGCCCAAGATCGGTATCTTGAGGTGGAGAAAGCCAACAAAGACAACCCGCACATGCAGGCCGTTCTTGTTTCTGTAGACTCAGTGGCCGCGCTGAAAAAGGCATATCCAAATTTCTTTATGGACACCGTAGGATTCATGGCCCAACTGAATATGTGGTGGGCTTCTGTTCACTAACAAGGAGAGGCTCAATGCCGAATGAACCAACACCATTCGAGAAATTCCGCGAGTTCACACGCCGGGTCGTCTCAGTCCCGAAGGCTGAGATCGACCGGCGAGAGAAGGCATATAAGGCGGCACGGAAGCGTCTGCGCCGCCGATCTTCGCAAGGAACGGCCTGATTGTGTTAGTTCAAACCGAATCCAGCGAACGGCCTCCGCTTCATGTGGCGCTTGACCGTTTTCGCTTCCCGCGTCCCTGTCGCCGTTTCCTCGTGGCTACCGGCTTCGGAGATCAACTTGGCGTATTTCAATCGACGGCCAATGACACCCATGATGCCAATCAGGAACCGGCCCGCGTCGGTGTTCTTGCGCTCATTGAATCGGAAGGCTTGCTCATCGAGGTATCGAAACAGGTGAAAAGGCTCCACGCTAACGTAGGTGCCGCGAATGGTTCGCTTGAGCAGCGACCAGAAATTCTCAAGCCCGTTGGTATGCACACGGTCTTTCACGTAGCAAACAGCATGATTGATTGTCTCGTGTGCATAGTGGGAATGAAGCCTGTGGTACGAGGGCAGCGTGTCGGTATAGACGGCGGAGCCGGGTTCAACGTGCCTGTAAATGTGCTCGCTCAGTGTTGTGAGTTTGGCACTGGGCACGGCCTTGGCAATCACGCGGCCCTTGCGCTCCAAGATTCCCATCACAACGGCCTTGCCGACCATCCCGGAGCCGGTAGCGCGTTTCCGTCGCTGCCTGTTGTTCATCTTGCGGGAAATGCCGCCGACGTAGGTTTCATCGACTTCGATTTCGCCAGAGAGTTTGCCAATCGAACCGTCACGGAGAGCCAGACGGATGCGGTGAAGCATGAACCATGCGGTTTTCTGTGTCACACCGAGAGCGCGGGCAAGCTCGCAAGAACTGATGCCGTTCTTGGCGTTGCATATCATCCAGAATGCGGGCAACCACTTGTCCAGACCGAGAGGGCTTTCCTCAAAAATGGTGCCGATCTTCACAGAGGATTGCTTCTGGCAGGCGCGGCAGCGGTACAAGCGGCGCTCGGCCATGTATACCGTGTCACTGGACTGGCAGCGGGGACAAGTGACCTTGCCATCGGGCCAGCGAATCGCCACCATGAAGTTGTGCGCGTTATCGGCATCCGCGAAGTACTGGATTGCCTCTTTGAGTGTCTCGGGAAATTCGTTGCTCTCTTTCATGGTGCAAATCTAACAGGAGAATCGTTTTGAGTCAAGTATATAATCCCCCAAGTTTTTGCATGCCGGCTTGGGTTTCTTGAGAAAGGACCCCGAAAACGAACCCAAAACGAACCCAAGTTTAGGGAAAACGAACCCGAGAACATGGTTACCGGAGGCACCCCTCACCTCAATCCTCTCCCTCAAGGGGCGAGGAGAGTGCTGGAGAGAGGATCGCCGACGATTGATGAGTTAGTGCGGCTTGGAGGCAGCAGCCGGCGGGGCGTTGGTCGAGGTGTCGGTGGGGAAGGTGATGGCGGCGTCGACTTCGTCTTCGACGGCTTTGATCTCATCAGGGTTGGCGTCGGCGAACGGGGCGAGGCTGCGCCAGTGAAGTTTGGGCATGGATTTGCTGAGGGTGTACCGGCCGCCGGCCCAGAGTTCGAGCCAGCGCCGGGTATGGGCGGCGTCGCCCTGGACGGCGACATCGACCCAGCGGGCGCCCATGCTGGCGACGGCGACCTTGTTGAAATCGAAGTAGTCGCCGGTGCGGGCGTTGAATCGTTCTTTGCGGACGCCGGCCCAGCGGCCCGAGTCGAAGTAGGCCTCGAACATGCCGCCGGCGATGAAGTGTTGGGCATAATGTTTCTGGAGCGTGACGGGATCGTAACCGTGCTCGATGGTGCCGTCGGGCGCGGGCACGCGGGGGGCGAGTCCGCCGGCGTGGAACAGCGGGAGCGGCTCCTCGTTCTTGCTCGTCCAGAGCCAGAGGCCGCCCCAGATGGAGCGGACCTCGTCCTGGATGTTGAGTTTGGAGTTGACCGCGGCGTTGGTGAGGGCGGTGCGACAAAGGGCGGCGAAGATGCTGTCGAAATTCCAATTACGGAGCTGGAGGTTGCGGGCCTGGGTGGCGAAGCGCTGGTCCTCGGGTGGGAAATGCTTCGGGGGCGAGAGGGGCGCGTCGGCGGCCCGGGTCCCGATCCCGGCGAGAATCAGGATGAACCCAAACGCCAGCCAGAATGTTTTCGAAACGTGCATAAATCAACGCCCGCGGTTGCGTATGTGCCGAGCAATTCGTGCGCCTGGCGTGTTTGCCGCCGGGGCCAGCATCGGACAGGCTCTGCCGGCCGATGGCGCGCGACCAGCACGAGGATGGATCGTACCACGGGGCGGCGTGGGGAGCCAGAGCGATGAATGACCAGATGAAGAAACAGCCGAGCGTTCTGCCCGACCCGAATGTCTGTCGGACCCGCGTGCTCAAACCCGTCGCGCTGGTGGAGTGTCTGGTGGATTCGCCGCAGCAATGCGCGTATGTGCTGGTGTATGGGAATGATTTTTTCTGCCGGCATCCCGATGGCCGGAGCTTCGCGAAGCGATCGCCAACTGACGCGGAACCGGCGTAGCCGCAAGTGATTGCGTTTGTGCCTGCCGGAATGAAGATTGCTCTTTTTGAGGAGTGCTGTGTGCATCTCAAGCGTGATCGACGGCAAAAACACGGCGCGCGCCACGGGAACGGCCCGCGGGGCGTTCACGCTGGTGGAGATGATGATCGTGGTGGCGGTGATCGGGCTGCTGTGCGCATTGGTGATGCCGAGCATGGCGAAGGCGCGCAAGCAATCCCAGGGCCGTCGCGTGCTCAACGACGCGCGCCAGATGGACGCGGCCATCAGCCAGTGGGCACTCGAAACGACGCAGACCGATGGCGCGACCGTCAATACGACGCAGGCGGCTACGTATTTGAAGGCGGCATGGCCGGCGAAAGATATCTTGGGCAACACGTTTCGAATCCGCACGGTCGGCACAAACCAGGTCGCCATCTCGCGACGCACCAAGAACAGCCTCGCCGGGGTGGGAATCGATTGGGGACCGTATTAGGGGACGGCGGGGAGTGAAGCGTGGGGCGCTTCATCGTGGCACGGCAGGTTAGGAAAGTGGCCTGGGTCAGAATCGGACTTCGCCTCATTGCCCGAGCTTTCGCTCATGCCTAAAGTAACCTCAGGTTAGGTTCTCGAGACGGGAGACTACGAGATTCGTCAGGGAACAAACACGCGATCTGTTTCTCTTACAGATATCGCTTCGGAGAATTGAAAGGCGAGTCAATCAAACAAGAAGACGAAAGGAGCAAGGCATGAAGTCGTTCAATGGCAAGATGGCAGTGTGCTTGTTGGGGATGGGTGCGGCGGCGGGATGGTGGATCGTATCAGGCGCGAGCGCGAAATCGGAGAAAGACCATGGCGGAGTGACCCCTCCGCCATTCACCACGCAGTACCGGCGGGTGAATCTGGTTTCGGATCTCAACGGCGTGGCGCGGTTTACCGATCCGAACCTCGTGAATCCGTGGGGGATTGCAATTGTGCCGTCTTCGGGCCGGGTGTGGGTGGCGGACAACGGCACCGGTTTGTCGACGATTTACAGCCCGAGCGGAACGGTGCAGTCGCTGGTCGTGACGGTCGCGCCGCCGGCGGGCAGCACGAATACCGCGGCGCCGGACGGCCTGGTGCTGGACGGTCTCGGCCGGTTCCATATCAGCGAGGGGACGAATTCCGCGGCGGCCCTGTTCATCTTCTCGACGGAAGATGGAACGGTATCCGGCTGGAGTCCGTCGGTGGACCCGACCAACACGATTCTGATGGTGGACCAGTCGGCGTCGAACGCCGTGTTCAAGGGGCTGGCGCTGGCGACGGACAGCTCGTCCAACGAGTTTTTGTTCGTGACGGATTTTCATAATGGGATCGTCGAGAAGATCGATACGAACTTCAATGTGGTGGCGTCGTTTACGGACACGAGTTTGCCGGCGGGATACGCGCCGTTTGGGATTCAGAACGTGAACGGAGACCTGTATGTGACGTTTGCCGTGCAGGACGATGAGAAGCATGACGATGTGGCGGGGCCGGGCAACGGCTTCGTGGGTGTATTCGACGTGAACGGGAACCTGCTCCGGCAATTTGCGGCGCACGGCGCGTTGAACTCGCCGTGGGGCATCGCACTGGCACCGGACGGCTTCGGTGAATTCAGTGGCGCGGTGCTGGTGGGCAATTTCGGCGACGGGACGATCAACGCGTTCGCGACGAACGGCACATTTCTGGGTCAGCTCACCGATGCCTGGGGCAACGTGATCGCGATCGATAGCTTGTGGGGCCTGGCGTTCAACACTCCCCCGACGATCACGGTTGGATATGGGCATCACACGGTGCAGGTCGAAGACATCGACAAGCTGAAGCTGTATTTCACCGCGGGCATTGGCGGGGAAGGTCACGGATTGTTTGGAATCATCAAGCCGGTGCGTCATGACTTCCGGTTTGATGGGTTCGATGGGTTCGGCCACGACTATTAATCGCGTCCGCAGATTGCGCCGGCGTCTCGCGGGGAGTAATCCCCGCGGGACGCTGGCGCTTTGGGATCTCCAGTAGTTGGGCAGCGGTTTGTTCGTTCCGAAAACCGGATCCGCTGCCCGAGGTATCGCGGAAGTTAGAAGCCCTGCGCCTGCAGGAAGCCCTCAACCTGACGCAGGCGGGTCGGATGCCGCATCTTGCGCAACGCCTTGGCCTCGATCTGGCGGATGCGCTCCCGCGTCACGCGGAACTGGCGGCCCACTTCTTCCAGCGTGCGGCAATAGCCGTCGCCGAGACCGAACCGCAACTGGAGCACCTTGCGCTCGCGCTCGGTCAGCGTGTCGAGCACGTCATTGAGCTTCTCTTTGAGCAGCGAGTACGACGCCATGTCGGACGGATTCTCGGCGGATTTGTCCTCGATCAGATCGCCGAAGCTGGTGTCTTCGCTGTCGCCGATCGGGGATTGCAACGAAATCGGCTGCTGGGCCATCTTGAGTACGGCGCGCACGCGGTCGACGGGCATCTGCATTTCCTCGGCGACTTCCTCGGGGGTCGGTTCCCGGCCGAACTCCTGGAGGAGCTGCTTCTGGACGCGCATCAATTTGTTGATCGTCTCGATCATGTGGACCGGGATGCGGATCGTGCGGGCCTGGTCGGCGATCGAGCGGGTAATGGCCTGGCGAATCCACCACGTCGCATACGTCGAAAACTTGTAGCCGCGCTGGTACTCGAATTTCTCGACGGCCTTCATCAGGCCCATGTTGCCTTCCTGGATGAGGTCGAGGAACGACAGGCCGCGATTCGTGTACTTCTTGGCGATGGAAATGACGAGACGCAGGTTGGCCTCGACCATTTCGGCCTTGGCCTGCACGGCTTTTTTCATCCACGACTTCAGCTCGTCGTGGGCCTTGATGAACTCCTCGGTGTTCATCCGCGCGGTCAGTTCGAGCTTCTTGAGCTTGCGCTCCTCGTTGCGCAGATCCGCTTCGAGGGCCGGGGATTTGCGCAGCTTCTCCATGCGGTCGATTTGAAACAGCGTGTCGTCGAACCGCTCGCGGACCTCGTTGGCCTTCTCGACGAATTCTTCGAGCACCTTCTGTTTGAAATAGAACTTCTCGAACAGCTTTTGCAGGGCGGTATCGGACTTCTTGAAGTCGCGGCGCAACTTCTCGGCTTCGCGCTTGCTCAGGCCCGAGCGGGTAAACTTCTCGTATTTCCCGTCCACCGTCGTGTCGGCCTTTTCCACCTGGGCCAGCAGGCGGGGCAGCACCCGCATGTATTGCTCGCGGCCGTCGATCTTCTTGTCGATGATGACGCGGTCGAACCGCTCCTTGCCGCTCAACAGCCGTTTGGCCAGGCCCATGTGCTCTTTGGCCGTAAACCCGAAATTGTTGATGATCTGCTTGACGTGGTTTTCGGCCGTCTCGATGCGCTTGGAGATTTCCACTTCCTGCTCGCGCGTCAGCAGCGGCACCTGGCCCATCTGCTTGAGGTACATGCGGACCGGGTCGTCGAGGATGTCGAGGCGGGAATCGACCTTGGCCGTCTCCTTCTCCTCCTCGGCTTCGCGCTTGAAGCGGTCGACTTCCGACGCGTCGATGATCTCGATGTCCATCCCGCGGAGCTGGATGATGATCGCCTCGAGTTCTTCCGGGGAGAGAATGTTTTCCGGCAGGATATCGTTGAGGTCGCCGTAGGTGAGGTAGCCCTGTTCCTTGGCGAGCTTGATCAACTCCTTGAGTTTTTCGTTTTTCTCTTCGCGGTCGAGCTTGGGAGGCTCGGGAACGGCAGGTTTCTTCCGATGATGATTGTCCTTCGCCATAGTGTGTTGCAGCGCCGGGTAGTTACTATTTTCCCCTCAAGAGCGCGCCAATATGCCGTAATTTCGAGTTCAAGTCAAGGAACTGTTTCTGCAGCGCCACGAGCTCGGCCGGGGCCAGCCCGTCGGTTTGTTGTTGCCGCTGAATCTCGTGCACCTTCCCCTCCAACCAGCGGCGCTGCAACAGCATGAGCGAGTTGGGCGCTTCCTTCTCGGGATCTTTGATCGTCCGCCGCGCCAGCAGGAGTTCGGAAACGAGGCGCTCGGATTCTTCGCGCTGTCCGTCCGCGAGCAGCGAGTGCGGCCCGTTCCATCGACCGCCTCGGTGAAGGTCCAAAACATGCTGAATGGTTTCCCCAGCCACGCTGCGGCTCAGCCATGCCGCGTCCAGCGTCCCCATGACCAGATCGATCACCTCGGGACTGGCCAGCATCGCCTGGAGCAAGGTTTCCTCCTCGGGCAATCCGCGCGGCCGACCCGCGCCGATGTCCGGCGTCTCCTCATCGACGGCTTCGCCTTCGGCGGCGTTGCGCTGGCCGCGGCGGGCGCTCGACAATCTGGCGACCTCGCGGCGGAGCGCGTCCTCGCTGATATCGAGTTGCTTCGCCGTGCGTTGCGCATACGTGGCCAGTAAAATCGGCGTGGGAATGCGCGCCAGCCACTCGGCCATTTGCCGGCCGATTTGGAGTTTGCCCCGCTCGGAGTGAGGATCGTGTTGCCGGCAGAGCCGGTCCAGCAGATACGCGAAGAAGCTCGGAGCGTTGGCAATCAGCTCTCTCAACTTGTCCGCGCCGAACGCCTTCACAAAGCTGTCGGGGTCATGTCCCTGTGGCAGCACGGCGACGCGGATCACGACGCCGGCGTCCCACAACGGCTCGGCGCTGCGCACGATGGCGTTCTGGCCGGCGGCATCGGCGTCGAACATCAGCACGACTTCCTCGGCGTAGCGTTTCAAAATGCGCGCGTGTTGTTCGGTCAACGCGGTGCCTTGCGGGGCGACGACGTTCTCGATCCCCGCCTCGTGGCACGAGATCGTGTCGACCTGCCCCTCGCAGACAACGGCGAACGCCTCTTCGATGATCGCCCGCTTGGCCTTGTCGAGCGCGAAGAGGATGCGGCCTTTCTGGAAAATCGGTGTCTCGGGGGAGTTGACGTATTTGGGCTGGTCCTTCTCGTCGGTCAGGATCCGGCCGCTGAAGCCGACGGTGCGACCCTGCTCGTCGCAAATCGGGAACATCAGCCGTCCGCGGAACCGATCATAAAAGCCGTCGCCGCTTTCCCGCCGCAACGCGAGCCCGGCGGTTTCCAGCAACTCGGCGGAGAACTTCTTGCCGGCGGCGTGTCGGATCAGTCCATCCCATTTGTCGGGCGAGTAACCGAGCCGCCATTTCTTGGCGACCTCGGCTGTGATCTTGCGTTTCTTCAGATATTCGCGGGCGACGCTGGCGCTGCGTTCCTTCATGAGGTTGTGGTGGAAGAAATTCGCGGTCAGTTCGTGGAGTTTCAGCAGGGATTCTTTGACGTCGCGGGTGGGTTCACCGGCGCGCTCTTCGTACTCGAGCTTGATCCCGGCGCGCTCGGCCAGTCGGCGGACGGAGCCGACAAAGTCGAGGTTCTCGTACTTCATCACGAAGGTGAACACGTCGCCGCCGGCGCCGCAGCCGAAGCAGTGCCAGATTTGCTTTTGGGGATTGACGTTGAAACTCGGGGTCTTCTCCTTGTGGAACGGGCACAAGGCGCGGAAGTTCGCTCCTGCGCGTTTCAACGGGAAATACGAGCCGATCACCTCGACAACGTCGTTGTTTTGGCGAATGTGCTCCAGAACGGGTTGGGAAATGATACAGGCCACGGTTGATTGGAAGGGCGAATTAGCTCAGCGAAATGGCACACGACAGCCGGTTCCGCTTCGATTCTAACTCGCCTCGCAATGTATCCCCCTTTTCAGGTGCGCAGTCTAGCGCACGAACCCGAAAAACTCCAGTTCAATTTGTCTGTGGCTGCAGATGCAGTATGTAATTCTCGAAGTCCGACTGCCAGCGGTCGATGTCCGCCCCGAACCGGCGCTGGAAACTGCGGTAGTCATCCTGGCCGTATTTGAGGTCCTGCATGTAGCGGCGGAATTCGCTCTGCCCGAACCGCTCGCCGTTCGAGTTCACCAGATAATAGACCAGTGCCCAGCTCATCGGGTAGGCGACGTTGGCGTTGGCGTAAAACGTGTTGCGGTCCCATTGGATCAACTGGGACAACGGCGGCGCCTGTTTATTGGCGATCAGCGCCTGGGCGTAGAGCAGCTTGCCGCGGCTGACCTGGCCGACGTGGAATTGCGAGCCGGTGATGAACGCGGTCTCGAAGTACTGCGCCATGCCTTCGTTGAGCCACATCGGAATCCGCTGGCCGAGTTCGTACCCGATGAACTGATGGAACCCTTCGTGCGCCAGCACCCGCCAGAGATTCGGGCTCTCAAACGTGACCAGCTCGTAGAACGTGTTGCCCGCTTCGTCGGTCTTGAGATGACAATAACCGGCCAGCCCGGCATGGGTCAGGGACACCGTGCCGCCCGCGTACTTGCGGAAATCATCGGCGTTGTCGAACACGACGACGCGCGCCCCGGATTTCCCGGACCAGTTTTGGAAATATTTCTCGTACTGGCCGAGGATGGCGGTCATGAATCGGTTGACTTCCGAGGCCAGTTGTCGGCTGCTCTGGCAGAGGACCTGATAGCGGCTGTTGGTGTCGCCCACGCGCGGGAAGTCGGCCAGGTTGGGCGCGCCCGTGTCCTGCGCGAAGATCACGGTCGCCGTCGTCACGGCCAGAAGGGCAAGCAAAGTCCTGAATTTCACGGCTGCACCATAGCGCAAGCACGGGCATATTTCCAGCAGGGAGAATCAAGGGATGGAAGGGTTGGCGTAGACACGGACGTTATTTTTTGCTGACCGACCGCCAGAGGGTATCCAGCGCGAGAATCAGCGGCAACGCTACGACCAGCCTAACAATCACGAAACGAATCCCTCGCAGGTCGAGGACAACACCCACAAGAACACTGGCAGCGAGAATGCCGGCAAGTTGGGTCCAAATGGAAGTGTGCGTAAACCTATTCACTGCACCTCAACTGTAGTATGTGGTTCTGCGCGTGCCGTAGCAAGGTGTTTTCCGTTGCTCCGCTACGAGCGAGAGGCTATGCTGCGGGCGGGATGGAACCACAAAACGACCTTATCAAGCCGCGTCTGGAAAAACGCGAGAAGCTGATCGACAAAGGCATCGACCCCTACGGCGGGCGATTCGACGTGAGCGAATCGATCGCCACCGCGCGGGCCAACCCGGTACCCGACCGCGAGGTGCGGCTGGCGGGGCGCGTGATGAGCCATCGCGACATGGGCAAGAGCCTGTTCGCCGACCTGAAAGATTCCACGGCGAAGATCCAGATTTACGTCAAAAAGCAGGACATCGGCGACGAGCAGTTCGATCTGGTCAAGAATTACATCGATCTCGGCGACATCATCGGCGTGGTCGGGAAACTGTTCACGACCCACGCGGGCGAGCTGACGGTCAAAGTGGAGAACGTGACGCTACTGAGCAAGGCGATCCAGCCGTTGCCCAAAGAGTGGTACGGCATCAAGGACGTCGAGACGCGGCTGCGCCAGCGCTATCTCGATTTGGTTCTCAACGACAACGTCCGCGACACGCTGCTGACCCGCAGCCGGATCGTCGCGGAAATCCGGAAGTTTCTCAACTCGCGCGGGTTCATCGAGGTGGAAACGCCGATGATGCAGCCCATTGCAGGCGGGGCGGTCGCGAAACCGTTCAAGACGCACCACGAAGCGCTCGACATCGATCTGTTTCTGCGCGTCGCGCCGGAGCTGTACCTGAAACGGCTGCTGGTCGGCGGGTTCGAGCGGATCTACGAGATCAACCGCAATTTCCGCAATGAAGGCATCTCGCGCCGTCACAATCCCGAGTTCACGATGCTCGAAGTCTATCAGGCCTACGGCGACTACGAGACGATGATGGACCTGGCGCAAGGATTGATTGTGTCGGTCGCGGAGAACATTGTGGATTCGCTGCTGATCAAACGCCCCGACGGCCAGGAGATCGACCTGACGCCGCCGTGGCGGCGGGTGACGTACCACGAGCTGGTCGAAGAACGGATCGGCAAGGAGTGGTTCACACTGTCACCGGACGAGCAGCGGACGCGGGCGACCAACATGGGCGTCGAGTTTCCGCCGGGCGCGCCCGATTACGAGGTGACCAACGCGATCTTCGAGAAGACAATCGAGCCGACATTGATGAACCCGACGTTTGTGACGCATTTGCCCGCGGAACTCGTCGTGCTGGCCAAGCCCAACAAGCAGGACCCGCATGTGGTCGACGTTTTTGAGCTGGTGATCAACGGGCAGGAAATCGCGCCGGCCTATTCCGAGTTGAACGACCCGGTGCTGCAACGCGTGCGGCTGTTGATGCAGGCCCGCGGACACGACGAGAAGCTCGACGAAGATTTTCTGATGGCCCTCGAACACGGCATGCCGCCCGCCGGCGGGATGGGCATGGGGATCGACCGGCTCGTGATGATGCTCACCGGCGCCGAAAGCATCCGCGACGTGATCCTGTTCCCGTTGTTAAGGCCACAAACATAGAGGAAAATCCGAAATACGAATCTCGAAATCCGAAACATTCACAAGACTCGAATGTCCCAAATGGCCGCCGCGCTTCCTACTGGAGTATTGGTAGTTCGAGTTTGCCCGCTTTCTTCGGATTTCGGATTTCGAGCTTCGAGTTTGTCGCGATCATGACTCGTTTGCCCTTCGAACTGTTTCTCGGGCTCCGCTATCTCAAGCCCAAGCGCACGTTCGTCTCCGTTATCACCCTGATCTCATTGGCGGGCGTGATGATCGGTGTCTGGGTGCTGATCGTCGTGATCGCCGTGATGAGCGGGTTCGACCGCGAGCTGCGGGAGAAACTGATGGGCATGCACGCGCACGTCACGGTCACGGGCGGCGTGATCGAGCACAGCGACCAGTTGCTGAAGACGGTCCTGGCCACGCCGCACGTGGAAGCGGCCACGCCATTCGACATGGGATTGGTGTTTCTCGAATTCGAGCATCACGTCGCGACGCCGTATTTGAAGGGGATCGACCCGAAACGCGAGGTGACCGTGAGTCAGCTCGGCACGTATATCAAGGAAGGCAGCCTCGATCTCGACGGGGAGAAGGTGGTCATCGGGCGCGAGCTGGCCTCGCAGTACGGGATTTTTCTCGGGGACAAAATCACGGTGTCTTCACCGCGCTACTTTGAAAAGAAAGGGCAGGAAGTCGATCTGCCGATGGATTTGACGGTGACGGGCATTTTCGAATCGGGGATGTACGAGTACGACATCGGCCTGATCTTCACGTCGTTGGAGACGGCGCAGGAACTCTACGGCCTGGGCAATGCCGTGCAGGGGATCGAAATCAAGACGGACGATCCGATCCGCGGCGCGCAGGCGGTGGCGCAGACGCTGGACCGGAAGCTGCCGCGGCCGTTGGTGGCGCAGACGTGGGCCCAGATGAATTCCAAGCTCCTCGGGGCGATCGAGGTCGAGAAGACCACGATGTTCATCATTCTGATCTTCATCAGCGTGGTCGCGGCGTTTTCAATCACGAGCACACTGATCACGGTGGCGGCGGAGAAGACGAACGAGATCGGCGTGCTCAAGGCCGTGGGCGCGACGCCGGGACGGATCGCGCGGATGTTCTTGTTCCAGGGCTTTGTCGTCGGCCTGCTCGGCACGACGCTCGGCGTCGCGTTTGGATACCTGACCATCGACCACGTCGATGCGGTCCGCGAATTCCTGGCGAACGTGTTGCACGTGGAAGTGTTTCCGCGGGAGATTTACAATTTCCCGCGCATCCCGGTGTATCTGGCGGCTCGTGATCTCGCGATGATCATCGGCTCGGCGATGGTGATCTCGACGCTGGGCGGTCTGTTGCCCGCGTTGTGGGCGGCGCTGCTGGAGCCGGTGGAGGCCCTGCGCCATGAGTGACAACATTCTGGCGGCGCGCGACCTGCGGAAAGCGTACACACTCGGGAAACATCGCGTCGACGTGCTCAAGGGCATCAACCTCGAAGTCAAACGCGCCGAGGCGGTCGTCATCACGGGTCCATCCGGCGCGGGCAAGAGCACGTTGTTGCATCTGCTCGGGGGTCTCGACGAACCTTCGTCCGGCGAGGTCACGCTGGGCGGCCAGTCGGTGTTTTCGCTATCCGGCACGCAACGGACGCGGCTGCGCAACGAACAGCTCGGCTTCGTGTTTCAATCCTACAATCTGCTGCCGGAACTCGACGCGCTGGAAAATGTCTGCGTCCCTGCGCTCGTGGCTGGACGGCGGGGCAACGACGTGATCCAGCGGGGCAGGGAATTGCTGGAAGCCGTCGGGTTGGGCGGGCGGCTGGAACATCGTCCCGCGGAATTGAGCGGCGGCGAACAGCAGCGGGTAGCGGTGGCGCGGGCGTTGATGAATCGGCCGGCGTTGTTGTTGGCGGACGAACCGACCGGCAACCTCGATGCCAGGACAGGCGAAGCGATACTCGACGTGCTCTGGCGGCTGCGCGAGGAATCAGGGACGACGCTGGTGATGGTCACGCACGACCAGCACGTGGCCACGCGCGGCGAACGGGTGTTGGAAATTGCGGATGGAGTGATCCGGTAGGAAACGCCGATGCCGCCTGCCGTAATGCAGACATGAAGAAGCCGCTCCCAGAAGTCATTTCGATGCGCGGTAGTCGTTCCGACGACCGTGCGATTGGCTTTTCGTAACGGCTGGGCGGGCACGCTGAATCTGGAACCGGCATTGCGCGGGCGGGTGTTCGGCGCATTGAGGCGGCCGGAGAGTTTCCGCAGAGTCGAGGTGCATGACGGCGCGCTGGTGTGGGCCGGATGGCGCTGACATCGGCCCGAGTGTTCTGCGTTACTGGTGCAAGCTCGGTCGGGTGTGCAGCCAGGAAGAGTTGGACGGTCATCTTGCGAAGGAATTGGCGACTGAAACGACTCGCGCGGTTGCGGAGCCGAAGCGACGGTACCGGGTGAACTCCAGGCACTAGACGGGTGACCCGGTTTCGTGTGCTGGTCTTGACGGCCTGCCGTCGCGGGCGCGGATTTCCCACCGAAGTCGGCAAGCTGACATATAGATTGCAGCGGGTGCGCTTCTGCTGTAGATACAGAGACCAATGTGAAGGAAGAATTGTGAAGATCTACCTGGACGGCAAATACGTTTCGGACGACGAGGCAAAGATATCGGTCTTTGACCATGGCTTGCTGTATGGCGACGGGGTGTTCGAGGGCATCCGGCTGTATGGCGGCCGGATTTTCCGCCTCGAGCAGCACCTGGATCGGCTGTTCGATTCGGCGAAGGCGATCATGCTGCCAATTCCGATGACGAAGGAAGATCTGATCGAAGCGTGTTGCGAGACCTGCCGACAGAACAAGCTGAAGGACGGTTATATCCGCCTCGTCGTGACCCGCGGCATCGGCTCCCTCGGGCTGAATCCGTTCCGCTGCAAGAGACCGACGGTGTTCATCATCGCCGACCGGATCGAATTGTATCCCGAGGAGGTGTACCACAAGGGATTGAAGCTGATCACGGCGAGCACGCAACGGACGAATCCGGCGGCGGTCAATCCGGCGGTCAAATCATTAAATTATCTAAACAACATCCTGGCGAGGATCGAGGCCGTGAACGCGGGGACGGACGAAGCGATCATGCTCAACAGCCAGGGACACGTGGCCGAATGCACGGGCGACAATGTTTTTGTGGTGCGGCGCGGCAAACTGGAAACGCCGCCGGTCAGCGCCGGCGCGCTGATCGGGATCACGCGGCAGGTGGTCATCGAACTGGCGGCCAAGCGGAACATCGACGTGAGCGAGCCGAACCTGACGCGATACGATTTGTGGGCGGCCGATGAGGTGTTCCTCACGGGGACGGCGGCGGAAATCGTGCCGGTGGTGAACCTCGACGGCCGGGTGATTGGCTCGGGGCGTCCGGGCGCGCTCACCTTGAAATTGACCGGGGACTTCCGTAAGTTGACCCGGAGCGACGGGGTGTTGATCGGCGCGAAATAGAAGCCAGACCATGCTTTGCGACATTTGCAAGAAGACGGAGGCGACAGTCCATCTGACCCAGATTGTGGACGGGAAGATGTTGAAGGTGGATTTGTGTGAATCCTGCGCGAAGGAGAAGGGGGTGCAGGAGGCGGCGGGATTTTCGCTGGCGAACCTGCTGGTCGAGCTCGGGGCGGGGGAGGAATCGAGGATCGAGGCGCCGGGGGCGCCGTGTCCGGTGTGTGGGTTCACGCAGGCGGAGTTCAAGAAGACCGGTCGGCTGGGCTGCAGCGCGTGCTGGGAGACATTCGAGCCGTCGCTGGCGTCGCTGTTGAAGGCGATGCACAAAGGGGACCATCACGTGGGCAAGATTCCGGCGCGGGCGATGCACACGCTGGCGCTGAGCAGCAAGATGCAGGAGTTGACGGAGCAACTGGAAAAGGCCGTGCGGGAGGAGAAGTACGAGGACGCCGCGCAGATTCGCGACCAGATTCGCGAGATGGAAGCGAAGTGGAAAAAGGTGGCGAGCGCGGCGCATCCGTCCGTGTGATCGGGGCCGAGGGGTACGGGCATGAAGATCGACGATTTGCTGAAGAGTCCGAGTGAATGGGTCAAGGCGGAGGGGCCGAACAGCAAGATTGTCATGTCATCGCGGGTGCGGCTGGCGCGGAACATCCGCGATCATCCGTTTCCGGGGTGGGCGAAGAAGGCCGAGCGACAAAAGCTGCTGGAGATGATCCAGCCGGTGGTCGAGGCGCTGCCCGAGATGGCCGACCATTTCGGGGATTCGATGGATAACATCAGCGCGATCCACAAGCAGGTGTTGGTGGAGCGCCATCTGATCAGCCGGGAGCACGCCGCCAAGAACGTTGGCAGCGGCGTGGTCATCAACGACCGCGAAACCATCAGCGTGATGGTCAATGAAGAAGACCATCTGCGGATGCAGGCGATCAAGTCGGGACTCCAGCTCAAGAGCATTTTCAAGATCATTGACCGGGTCGACACCGAGCTGGAGGAGCATCTCGACTTCGCGTTTTCGCCGAAGCTCGGTTATTTGACGGCGTGCCCGACGAATGTGGGGACGGGGATGCGCGGGTCGGTGATGTTGCATTTGCCGGGGATGGTGTTGAGCGACCAGATCAACCAGGTGGTGCAGGCGGTCAACAAACTGGGTCTGGCCGTGCGGGGGTTGTACGGGGAGGGGACCGAGGCGCTGGGCAATGTGTTTCAGGTGTCGAATCAGACGACGCTGGGCGAAAAAGAGATGGAGGTCATCGACCGTCTCAACAAGGTCATCCTGCAAATTATTGAACACGAGGAGAACGCGCGGATCACGCTGCTTGAAAAGAAGCCAAAGTTGGTTTATGATCAGATCGGGCGTGCGTATGGCATTCTAACCAATGCACATACAATCAGTTCGAAAGAGGCATTGAATTTGCTTAGTTTGGTAAGAATGGGGGTAGATTTAGAGATGTTTCCGGTCGCAACGCGTGGAACGGTGGACGAGATGTTCATTCTGTCGCAGCCGGCCCATGTGCAACGCGCCGCCGCGAAGAAGCTGACCGCCGAGGAACGGGACGTGCTGCGGGCGGAGCTGATTCGCACACAGTTGGGGACGATTTCGAAGCCGGATTTGAGTGACCGTCCGCGAGGGGACGGGGGACGAGCCGAGGCAGAATGAGAGGACGGTGATGGAAATGAACAATTTCACACCGCGAGCGCAGCAGGTGCTCGCGTTGGCCCGCAAGGAAGCGGACCGGTTTAACCACAACTACGTGGGCACGGAACATCTGCTTCTGGGTCTGATCAAGCTGGGCCAGGGCGTCGCCGTCAACGTTCTCCAGAAAATGGGACTCGATCTCGAGACCGTCCGCATGGAGGTCGAGAAACAGATCGGCACGGGACCCGAGACGAAGATGGTTGGCAACATTCCCTACACGCCGCGCGTGAAGAAGGTCCTGGCGCTGGCGCAAAAGGAAGCCAAGCAGCTCAATCACAATTACGTCGGCACCGAACACATTTTGCTCGGCTTGCTACGGGAAGGCGAGGGGGCCGCGGCGCGCATTCTGAAATCGCTCGACGTGGACATCGAGCGGTGCCGCAACGAGATTTTGAAGGAGCTCGATCCGAATTTCACCCCCAGTGAAGGACAGACCGAGGAGACCGAAGCCGCCGGCGGTGGCGGCAAGAAGGAGATGAAGACGCCCGCGCTGCGGATGTTCGGGCGCGACCTGACCGAGCTGGCCCGCAAGGGCGACCTCGATCCGGTGGTCGGCCGCCAGAACGAGATCGAGCGGGTCATCCAGATTCTGTGCCGCCGCACGAAGAACAACCCGGTGCTGCTGGGCGAAGCCGGCGTGGGCAAGACGGCGATCGTCGAGGGCCTGGCGCAGGAAGTCGCCAAGGGCAATGTCCCGGAGATTCTGCGCGACAAACGCGTGGTCACGCTCGACCTGGCGTTGATGGTGGCGGGCACGAAATATCGCGGCCAGTTCGAGGAACGCATCAAGGCCGTGATGGACGAGATCAAGCGGTCGAAGAACGTGATTTTGTTCGTGGATGAATTGCACACGATCGTCGGCGCCGGTTCGGCCGAGGGCGCGATGGACGCGAGCAACATCATCAAGCCGGCGCTGTCGCGCGGCGAGCTGCAGGTGGTCGGCGCCACGACGATGAACGAGTACCGCAAGTACATCGAGAAGGACGCGGCGCTGGAGCGCCGGTTCCAGACCATCGTGGTCGAACCGCCGACGGTCGAGCAGACGGTCGAGATTTTGAAGGGGCTCCGCCCGAAATACGAAGAGCATCACCGCGCCAAGTTCTCCGACGAAGCGTTGTCGGCGGCGTCGCGGCTTTCGGACCGCTATATCACGGGCCGATTCCTGCCCGACAAGGCGATCGACGTGGTCGATGAAGCGGGCGCGCGCGCGCGCATCCAATCGATGACGCGGCCGCCGAACATCCAGGATTCCGAGCGCGAGATCGAGAAGATCAAGGAAGAGAAGGAATCGGCGATCAAGGCCCAGGACTTTGAGTTGGCGGCGAGCTTGCGGGACAAGGAAAAGCAGGCCCGCGAACGTCTCGAACAGACGCTGGCGGAATGGCGCCAGGCTCGCGACGAGAAACAGATTGTGATCACCGAAGACGACATCATGCAGATCGTCGCCAAGTGGACGGGCATCCCGCTGAGCCGGATGGAGCAGAAGGACGCCGAGAAGCTGCTGGCGATGGAAGGCGAACTGCGCAAGACGGTGATCGGCCAGGACGAAGCGGTAATTGCGATCAGCAAGGCGCTGCGGCGCAGCCGCGCGGACCTGAAGGACCCGAACCGGCCGATCGGCTCGTTTGTGTTCCTCGGGCCGACGGGCGTGGGCAAGACGCTGATGGCGCGGGCGCTGGCGGAATTCATGTTTGGCGATCAGGACGCGTTGATCCAGCTCGACATGAGCGAGTACATGGAGAAATTCAACGTGTCGCGACTGGTCGGCTCGCCGCCGGGCTACGTCGGCTACGAGGAAGGCGGCCAATTGACGGAGCGGGTGCGGCGGCGGCCGTACTCGGTCGTGTTGTTCGACGAGATCGAGAAGGCGCACCCCGACGTGATGAACATGCTGCTGCAGATTCTCGAAGACGGGCATCTGACCGACTCGCTCGGGCGGAAGGTGGACTTCCGCAACTGCGTGGTGATCATGACCTCGAACATCGGAGCCGAGATGATCCGCAAGGCGGGCGAGCTGGGCTTCGCGCCGGTCAAGGAAGAGCACACCTACAGCGACATGAAGGGCAAGCTGATGGAAGAGGCCAAGCGCGCGTTCAAGCCGGAGTTTATGAACCGCCTCGACGACGTGATTGTGTTCCACAACCTGAACCGGGGCGACATGGGCCAGATCGTTCATCTCGAAGTCGAGAAGGTCAAGAGCCGGCTCAAGTACAAGGACGTCGAGATCGCGCTGACGCCGGCGGCGACGGAGTTCCTGATCGAGAAGGGCTACGACCCGCAGTTCGGCGCGCGGCCGTTGCGGCGGGCCGTCGAGAAATATCTGCAGGATCCGCTGGCGGAGGAGATCCTGCGGGGCAACATCAAGCCCAACGAGACGATCGAAGTCAGCGTCGGCGACGACAAGGAGAAACTGGTTTTCAATCAGTTGGCGGCCAGCGCAAGCTGATCCTCCTTCGCCCATCCGCCGTTGTCGAGACCATGGTGCGGCGGACAAGGGCTACGGAGGACAAGTCCGATTGACAGGTTTCACCCCGGGGCCGCCCCGAAGCAATTCGGGGCGGCTTCTTTTTTTGTGGAGAAGTTGGAAGGCGGCGGGGGCACGGTGACAGGCGCGTCACCAGGCGAGATCCCGTTCGAATCCGGTCGCGACCAGGAGACCGCCAAAGCGCGCTTTGAAGGCGCGTTTCAACCGGTTATCGAAATGATTCTTCCAGTCGCCGGCGACGCCTTTGCGCTCGTGGGCGGTGACATCCTCCAGACCCCGTGGGCGACCGGTGAGTTGCTCGAAGCGGTTCGTCAGGATCGCGTGGCGGAGGCGTTGATGGTCCACCGGGAGCCGGCACTCATCCACGAGGACCCGTTGGAGGATTTCGGCATCGCGATCGAGCAGGTCGCAGTAGCGGATGAGGGGCTCACCGGATTCGAGCCATGACGTCTGGATCCGGGCGCATTCTGGAAGCCATTCATCCATCATGTAAACCATGCCGTCTTCGAAGCTGGTGGACTGCAGGACGCGACGGAGTTTCGCGGCGTCCGAGTCGAGTATCGGATGACTGAATTTTGCGCTGAAATAGGCGGAGACCAGCGTGTCCCTCAGGTCACGGATGACAACAAAGTGGCGGGCGCCCGCCGGCTTGGGGACAGCGTCGAAATCTTGTTTGGTGACATAGACGGACGGGTATACCCTGCCGGCGCGTAGCGGCCAGTGCAGGAACTGGGCGTTTCCCGGCTCCGGTTTGACGATCGACCCCGGGGAGGCGGCAGCGAGGATTTTGTAGAGCCATTGGGAGCCCGCCCTCCAATGTGTCACGTGAAAGACCGTGGGAAGATCCGGGTGGGATTCGGCGCTGGCGATCGCGCCCGGGGAGGGGGAGGCGGATGGCTGGACGGTCACGGAGGAATAGCCCGGGAGGTTCGCGGCGCCATGATGCAGCAGTTTGCCGTCGGCGGCGAACTCGACCATGAAGTTCCCGACCCTTTGCACGCGGCAGTGCTCGCGCATGAGGCGGGCGAACTCTGGATGGGGCAATCGCCCCTGTCGGTAATCTTGATAGGCGGACCTGGCAACCGAGGCCAGTCCGACGGTTAGCCAGTACTCGCCGGTGGCGACTTCCAGAGAAACCACGCTGTGGCATCGCAGACGCATCCCGGCATCCACGCTGGATGGCAGGGGGCCGTCGCACTGGAACCCATTTTTGCCATGAACAATCCAACCTCTCTCGTCGCAGAACTCGACTCCGCCGGCGGACACCGCCAGCGTCGTGCTGACGTCGAATTCGTAAAATACATGCGCGCGCTGGCCCTGATGGAACTGGCGCGTAGGGTGTCCGTCGTCATCGCAAACCGCGACGCCCGTGCAACGGGCGGCTCCATCGTTGATTTGACCCGCCACGGACAGGGCTCGAAACGCCTCGTGCGGAGGCCAGAAGGCGTCGGGAATCACGGCGAAAGGGGCCTCCTTGAACCTCCCGCACGGGCCGGCTCCTGGCCCAGGACGGGCGGTCCAGTCGCCGGGCCAGCGACGGGGCGCCGGGCGTCTCGGTCCAGCGTGTGTCTGATCACTTGGGTCACTCCGGATGATTACAATAAGCGAACTCGCGAGGCAAGGCGAGCGTCTTTTGGCAAGACCCGAGCCGAGATGCGCGATTCGGGACGGCGTTTTTGCGCCGGCCACTTCCGGTGGGCGACTTCTTGACACGGAGTGTGATGTTGGCCAGTATCGGTGAAATAGCGACGAACGCTTTGGTCGGGTCTGCCAAAGCATGACGTGGCGGAGAGGTTTGAGAGACGATGGGTAGATTACAGTCCTTCATTGCTGGTCTGGTGGTGGTTGTGTTTCTTGCCAGCGGCTGTGGCAAGACGCAGACAGCGGGTCCTTCTTCGAAGAACGCGACGGCGGCAGCCCGGATGGACAACGCCCCGTCCGCGGCGGACATGGAATCGAAGGCCGGGGGAACCAGCGCGACGGCCGGTGAGAATCCGGACGCCGGGCAGCAAACCAGCACGGATACTGCGACACAAGAGGTCGCGGCGGCGCCGTTGGCGGGCGAGATCCCGATGCAGTTTTTGGATTCCCGGTTGCAGGACACGATCCGGAATTTCCAGACGGCATCGAACCGGATGAATCGGTCGACGATGGCCGGCGACATGCTCAAGCTGGTGGATGCCGGCGTTCCCAAGCCGCAGATTGCCAGCGCCCTGGGTTATCTGTACAGCAGTGACAACAGTGTGGACGTCAAGGTGGACATTCTGAGCGCGTTGGGCGATCTCGAGGATCCGTCGGCCTTCGATCCGATTGTGCGGGGGCTGGATCCGCACCAGCCGGATGAAATCCACGACGCCGCCATCGAGGCATTGGATTCATTGGGGGACAAGCGGGCCATCCCGCTGATCCAGCCGTTTCTCAGCGATCGCGATCAGGACGTGCGCGAGTCGGCCCAGTCCGCTCTCGATTCGCTGACCGATCAGTGACGCCGGCCGCGGCGGATGGCCCTCGCCTCAGTCTCGGTGCCTTGACGTATCGCGGCTTCCGGGGCTGTATCACGCTCCCTGCAACCACTTGACGGCATCCTGGGTTTGTGAGAGGGTTTTTACCGGCGTGAGTAAACTGAACCAGGTGCTGGGTCAGCAGCGGCGGTGTGTGGCGTGCACACGTTGGCTTGTTATCTAGCGCAAATCACAAAAGGAGATGGAACCATGACGAAACGTTCCTGGGTTGTTTTTTGCCTGGCAGCGGGTCTGGCGGGCTGGATGGGGCAGGTGGCCGCGTTCGGGGCGAGCACGAACGCAGCGTATGACGTGACAGCGACATCGGTACTTTCCGTCGCTGGCCATAAGTTGAGTCAAACGGAGTCGGCGACCATCGCGTTTCTGAGCGACAACACATTCACCGGGGTGCTCGGGACCAATGTGTTCACGGGAACCTACACGGCGTCCAAGAGCGGGGTCGCGTTGATACTGGATACCAACGGGGTGGGGGGGATTGAGAACGACGCGAACGACTGGCTATCGAGTGAGTTCCCGGGGGTCACGCTCACGTACTCAAGCGCCAAATTCACCAAGATGACGCTGGCCAAGACGTCGGGCTTGCCGGCGAAACTCTCCGACACGATCAAGGGCAAGGGCAGTGAGACCGTCGGAGGCAAGACCCGGAGCAAGGGGTTCAGCATCAAGACGTCGTGGGCGGGCTGGACGTTGACAGCGGGCACGAACTTCTGAGTGAACCGATTATATAGCACGACGAGGCCGCCCCGGAGAGATTCGGGGCGGCTCTTTTTTGTGGCAGAGGGGCCATTGCCCGTGAACGGCATGGGGCCGGGTGGTAAACCGCGCCCTGGCTATTGCCGAAGGTTGATCCGATAGAAGCGGGATGCGGCGTTGGTGACGGCGCCCGGATCGATGTAGTTGGTGGTTCCGTACGCCGGCATGATGATGGATGCCAGGTCGACGAAACTGTCCGGGGAAGGGTCGTCGGCGACCTGGACGACATTGGTACCCGGCGGGGCGTTCCAGACGAGGGTAACGGTCTGGCCCGTGAGCGTGATTGACGTGATGGCGAAGGACGGGAAGTTGGGGGCCAGCGCAATGGCGACCCGGTAGAATTCACTGGGTTGCGTGGCATCGAGGTCGGTGATGGTGACCTGGCCGTTGTTGGTTGTCGGGCCGGCGTAATCGGCCAGCGGGAACCACACGCCGCCGGACAGGTTCGTGCAGAACTGCGGCGCATAAACCCGGCCGGCAACGACCGGACCAAACCGAAACGTGAACTGCCCCGGCGCATTCGGACCGCCGGCGGGACTGACCGCAAACACCGAAGCCGGGTTGGTGGGATCCAGTCCGGCGGTGTACTTGAAGAGGTTATTCTGGCCGGTGCCATCGGCATCGGCATTCATCAACGACTGCATGCAGTTGGTGCAGTTGAAATAGCGGGTGAGCCACGCTTGGAACTGGGGAGCTTCGGACGTGCTCAGGACGGTGATGTAATTGTAGCGCGTCACCGCGCTCGTGCCGCCGGGCCCGCTGACGGTTTCCGTCACGGTGTAATTGCCCGCGGCGGAGTAGGTGTGAGAAACCGTGGACGTAGCCAGGATTCCGGTACTGTTGTCGCCGAAATCCCAGGACCAGACGGTGACCGGGCCGCCACTGGATGCGTCGGAAAAAACGACGGACAACGGAGCCGCGCCGCCGGTCGGGGCGGCGGTGAAACCGGCCAACGGAGGCGGCCACGTCGCCGTGATGCAGTTGGGCACCGTGCTGGTGATCGCTCCATCCGGGCCGCTGACGATTTCGGTCACGGTATAGGTGCCCGGCGCGGCATAGGTGTGACGGACGACCGTGGTGCTGGCATTCGTGGTGGCGCCATCCCCGAAACTCCAATACCAATTCGTAATGGCGCCGAGTGACTCGTCGGCAAACGTAACGGCCAACGGCGCCACACCACTCGTCGGAGTCGCCGTGAAACTGGCGGATGAGACCAGCGCGGTGATGTAGTTGACGAACGTGTTGGTCGTCGCTCCTCCCAGGCCGCTGACGATTTCGGTGACCGTGTAGGTGCCGGCAGTGGAGTACGTGTGGGACACGCTCTTGTTGGTGCCGCTGGCCGTGCCGCCATCGCCGAAACTCCAGGACCAATTCGTAATGCTGCCGTCCGAAAGGTCAGCGAAGGTCACGGTCATGGGGATCGCCCCGTCGGTCGGGGCGGCGGTGAAACTCCCGTTATAGCCTGGCGCCGGCGGCGAGTTAGTGCCCAGGGCGAAGAACGCTTCGTTCCACAGGAAGCCGGCCAGGTACTGTCCGCCGTTGTAAGTCCAATGAACCTGATCAGCCATGAACCCGAGCGAGTTCATCCATGGCCAACTGACGCTGGGGTTCATCAGATCGCAGTAGGCGCGGTTGTACTGCAGGGCGATGTAGCGGACGAGCGTGTTTTGCTCGACGGTGACGGGCGTGGCGGGGTTGGTGTCATAGGCGGTGTAGGGCGTGCCGATGTAGATGACGTCACAGGACGGGGCGGCGTTGGACCACCACTGTTCGCAGTACATCAATCCGTTGCTGGTGACGGTGGTGCCGTCTTCCTTCATGTGCCAGATCAACAGGTCGGGTGAAAGGGCGGCGAAGATGGGCGCGCGGATGGCCGAGGGGACGTTCGTGACATCGCTGATGGCGATGCCGCCCTTGTCCATGAAGGCCACGTGCACGCCGTTGGAGGTCTGAGACAGTAATTGCGGGCCGATGACATAGTTGGTCCCCGATACTCCGTCGAGCCGAAGGCGGTGGAAGTCCGGCGCGATCACAACGTTGGTGTATTCGCCGACGGCCGTTGGCGAGTAGCCATTGAGCGTCAGCATGGGCACCCAGGGTCCCGCTTCCGTGGACACGGAGAACGTCATCGTGCCGCCCTGGGGTTGCGCCACCCAGAAAACGCCGACCTTGTCGGAGTAAACCCCGCCGGGAAGGTTGTTGTTCCAAAACCACAGGCCGCCGCCGGGGGGCAGTTCGTAGTAATCCGAGAACCACAGGGCCGTCGGGCCGGTGACGAATTGCGCGCCGTTGGTGACCGTAACGAGGGTCGTGTTGCCGTAGTTGTTGAGGGAATATCCGGCGACACCGATGCTGGCGACGAGCATGTTCATGACGGAGAACGAGGGGGAGGCATACGAGTTGGCCACGGAATCTCCGAACGAAACGACAGTGACGGGCCGGTTCGTTGTTTGGACGGCGGTCCAGAAATGGGTCAGGTCGTTGAGATTCGTCTTGGACAGTTCCTGGGCGAGCGAGGGAGCCGCTGCCATCGCAATGCCGACCCGGTAGAATTCACTGGGTTGCGTGGCGGCGAGGTCGGTGATGGTGACCTGGCCGTTGTTGGTTGTCGGGCCGGCGTAATCGGCCAGCGGGAACCACACGCCGCCGGACAGGTTCGTGCAGAACTGCGGCGCATAAACCCGGCCGGCAACGACCGGGGCGAACTGGAACGTGAACTGTCCCGGCGCGTTCGATGCGCCGGCGGGACGCACCACAAACACCGAAGCCGGGTTGGTGGGATCCAACCCTGCCACGTACTTGAAGGCATTGTCTTGACCCGTCCCATCGGCGTCCGCGGCGATCTGCGCCGCGGGACAACTCCCGCAGCCAAAATACTGCGTTTGCCATGCCTGGTACTGGCCGGCCCCGAGCACCGTGACATACCAGCTCGCCGGATTTGCGCTCGAGCCGCCGGGGCCGCTGACGGCCTCCGTCGCCATGTACGTACCGGCCACCGAATACGTGTGGGACACCGTCGTGGTGGTGACATTCGTGATCGCGCCGTCGCCGAAGTCCCAACTCCAATTCGTAATCGGACTACCCGTCGAGGTGTCGGTGAAGATCACCGTCAACGGAGTCAGACCGATGGTGGGGCTGGCGGTGAAACCGGCCACCGGCGGCGGCCACGTCGCCGTGATGTAGTTCGTTTCGGTATCGGTCAGCGTTTCACCGGGGCCACTGACGATCTCCGTGACCGTATACGTTCCCGCCGTGGTATAGACGTGCGAGATGGCCTGGGTCGCAACATTGGTCGTGCTCCCATCACCGAAACTCCAATACCAATTGGTGAATGTGCCGACCGACTCGTCCGTGAAGATCACCGTCAGCGGGATCACGCCGGACGTCGGTGTCGCGGTGAAATCGGCGGATGGCTCCAGGGCGGTGATGTAATCCAGGGAGGTGTTCGTGGCCGATCCGCCGGAGCCGGTGACGATCTCGGTCACGGTATAAACGCCCCCTGTGGCGTACGTATGCACCAGACTCTTGGCCGTGGTGTTGGTCATATGGCCATCACCGAAATCCCAATACCAATTGGTGATGGCGCCGGCCGAGGTGTCGGTAAACGTCACGGCCAACGGGGCCACGCCGCTGGTGGGCGACGCCGTGAAACAGGCCAGCAGCCCCTGCTGGGTGCTCACAATCTTCAGCAATTGCACGCCGTGTGAGGGGATGACCGCCGAATAGGAATTGGCAAATGTCCCCAAATCGCTTCGCGCCCACAGATCACGCACCGAGGCGGTGCCGCAGGGGAGCAGGATCTCGCTCCACGTCACCGTGATGTTCGTGCTTGCCAGACTGCGGTTGAACAGGGCCACGGCTTTGGTCGTCGAATTTGTTCCCAGCGGTTTGCACCACACCTCCAGTGTTCCTCCGACCCCGGGGGTTTTGGCCACGGGCGTCCCCTGGATACCGGCCGGGTCCTGGTCGACGGCGATGACTTCTGGATTTGTCAGGATCCCCCGGGTCGTGGGCGACATGTTCCGCAGGTCGTTCCCGGCAATGAGCGGCGCGGCCACGACGCACCACATGCTGAACTGCGACTGGTCTTCGGTGTCGGACATTCCGCCGTTCCCGACCTCCAGCATGTCCGGGTCGTTCCAGCCTCCAGGGCCGGCGTACGCCGCCGACAGGTTGTTTTCATCCAGAATGGCCAGCACCCTGGAAAACTGATCGTACATATCCAGGGTTGTCCGCCAGAGATTACCGTCGACGGGCATCCAATTCTCAAAGTCGCCAACGCAGATGCTGTAGACAATGGGCCGTCCGCAATTCGACAGCGCGTCGCGCATCAGGCCGAAGCTAACCGGGTAGTCGCTCACCAGCGGGCAACGGCCGCAGTTGTCGAACTTCAGGTAATCGACGCCCCAGGCGGCGTAGGTGTTGGCATCGATGTCTTCATATCCGCAAGACCCGGGCCGGCCCGCGCACGTGATGGTTCCCTGAGCCGAGTAAATGCCAAACTTGAGCCCGTCGGCGTGGACGTAATCGGCCAGCGCCTTGATCCCGCTGGGAAACGAGTTGGTGTCGGCCACAATCACTCCGTTCGTATCGCGATACGAGGCCCAACAATCGTCAATGTTGACGTACTGATACCCGGCCGCCTTCATGCCGTTGGTGGCCATGGCATCGGCGATTCCTCGGACCACCGTTTCGTTGACACTGCAACCGAACCGGTTCCAACTGTTCCACCCCATCGGGGGCGTAAGGCACAGACCATTCGTCGAAGCCGACGCGGTGAAACTGGGGGCGAGCGCGCATACGAGGCACGCGCACAGGCGCACCAGAAGGCGACGATCCGCCCCGATGAAAGACGATGTCATGGCCTTTCGTTCTCTTGGGGAGACAGGGTTCATCGGGGTGGCCAATGAGATAGCATCTGGCAAGCCAAGGGGACGAGGAGCTTCATCTCACCTTTCGTTTATGATAGTCTCGCAGACAACTCGCACCGCCTCGGCGTGGATAGCACGCGCACAGGGGCCGGGTTCAGCGGTCCCAGACAGGCTCACGCACCGTATACCCCAGCATTATGCTGGAATTCAAGGAAATTCCATGGCGGCGAGGGTGAGTGTGCCGCCGCTGATGTCGAGCTGGCCGTTTTCCTCGTCGTTGGCGACGGTGAGGGCGCCGCCGTTGAGGGTGACAACGCCGTTGCTGGCGCCCCAGGTGCCCTCGCCGATGTAGAGGTTCGAGGAGATCACGCTGCCGCCGTTGATGAACGCGGTGGCGCCGTAAGTCCAATCGGGGACACCGACGTGGAGGTTGCCTCGATTGATCCAGGTCGAATTGGCGCCGGTGACCAGCACGATATTGGAGGGGTTGCCGTCATTGCAGTCGCTGCCGATATTCCCATCGATATCGACGAGGAGTCCGCCGTTGCTGATGGTGAGGCTATTGTAGCCGGACGAGCCGAAGCGACTCAGGGATGAAAACTCACCACGTTTGTCAAGTGTCAGGAGTTGACCCCGTAGACTACGGCATCGGGTCAGCCGCCATTTCCGATAGCGACTTCAATGCGGATTGCAGTCTGGCCTGCTTTTTCGCGTCCTTCTGTGCGTCCAAGGCGCGCTGCAACCGGAGCTTCACGACCTCCTTGTCCCCCTCAACGCTGCAAAGAACCTTCAGTGACAGATCTCGTGCAAGCTTGTCATCGCTCTCTTCCAGATTCCGAGTCATCGCGGGGATCGATGGGCTTCCAATTCTTGCGAGGGCCTCCGCGGCGGGATACCTGTCCCAGAACCATTGCCTATCGTTCAACCGAGGGTTCGCCTCAAGGGTAATGGCCTGTGACAGCTTGGCCGTCGCCCCCGGGAGCCTGTATTCGCCCAGGAGGTAGGCTGCGCGACACCTCGCCTCTTTGTCCGATGATTCGAGCTGGCTCAGTAGGGTCCCTTGAATCTCTTGCAGACTCTTATAGACGCCGACGGCCAAGGCTTGAAACGCCTGGTCATCCAAGTTTTCGAGAGCCTTTATTTGCTCAGCGGCGCTTATACCTTGAGTGTTGGTGTTCTTCTCGATCAACTGGCTGTCGGCGGCTTGGGCGAGTGTCGTACAGACGCCCACTGCCAGAACTCCTACGATTCTCATGAAATCTATCTTCATCGCTACTCCTTTCACAGTTAACGACGTAAAGAATTCACAAGCGTAAGGGCAAAATGGGGTCACATCTGATACCGTTTCCGACGTTATTCGCAACCGAGCGGAGTGTAGCCCCCACACGAAACGAAGCGAGGTTGTGAATAACTCGGCGACGCGCCATAATCGGCACGGCGTCGATACCGCCACGTCGGGAGCACGGCTCGTCAGG